>DASTNI010000001.1:0-2144 GCA_035720985.1 Rhodanobacteraceae bacterium
GTACGGGATGCTCGACCGGTTGTGGGTCGGCCTCGCCGACCTCCGCGGCGTCGCGTGGCTGATGCGGCGGGCGAAGGTGACCGACGTCGAGGAGGTCTGAAGCGCCGGTCGCGCGCAAAAAGAAGGAGCAGGCGCTTCGCGCCGGCGCGCTCCTACTTCCTGCCTTTTGCCAGCGGCAGGTCCGCGCGTTTCCACGCGCCGATCCCGCCCGCGAGCGTCGCCACGTTCGAAAAACCGGCCTTGACCAGCCGGCGCGCGGCCTTGCTGGATTCCGTGCCGTTCTTGCACACGGTCACGACCTGCAGGGCCTTGGCCTTGGCAAGCTCCTTGTTCTCCGGGTCGAACTGGCTGGTCGCCACGTGCTTGGAACCCGTGATGTGGCCCTTCTCGAAGTCGGCCATCGGCGACAGGTCGATCACCAGCGGCGTCGAGCGGTTGATCATCTGTACCAGCGCACCCGGCGTCAGCTCGCGGAAACCGCGGAACTTGCGCGATATCTCGAGGCCGATCAGCGCCAGGATGATCACGATGAGGGCGATCACCAACAGCACGTGATTGCCGATGAACTGAGGCAGGCGGGTCAGGAACTCGTGCATCGGGGGCCTTGATCCAGGTTCAACCGCCCATTATCGGAGAACGTGCGTCATCCTGCACCCAATATCTCCGTCGAAGCGGCTTTTGTTGACAGTCAGGCCATGGACGGCCGTTCTGATCCCCTATCGCCGGTCGAGTATGAGCTTGACGCAGCGTTCGGACGAGCAGCGATCAGGGACGATCGCATCGCGTGACAATCAGTCCATGGACGGACGTTCCGATCCCCTGTCGCCGGTCGAGTATGAGCTTGACGCAGCGTTCGGACGAGCAGCGATCAGGGACGATCGCACCACTATTGGACCTGGGGCAACCCCGATTCCAGCCACCACTTTTTCGCCTGCGGGTCCCAGCGCCAGACCTCGTGGGCGCGCACGCTGTAGACGCGCTGGCTGGTGTTGACGACCAGGCTGATGATGGCCGTCCGCTCGACACTGTCGGGGCCGGTCACGGTCGTGCCGGCCGGCTCGTAGCCCGCCACCTGCACGGTGGCATACAGCGCCTTCTGTTGGGCGGTGAGCGGATGGGCCGCGCGCACGACCGGATCGACGTAAGCCCATGCGCTTTCGATGCCACCCCAGCGCAGCGCCGCCGCGTAGTGGTCCAGGGTTTCGTCCCGCAACTCGCTCCTGTTCTCGATGGTGGCGCAGCCCGCCAGCAGTGCCAGCGCGCCCACTACCCATACGATCCGGCGCATGCCCGTTCTCCCCACAGCGACCGCAACGATTGTGCCTGATCAGGAACCCGGGCGCAGCTGCGCGAAGAACCGCGCGGTCAGCGTGGCCGCCGCACGGCGCGCGCCCGCCATTTCGCAGGCGACCCCGGCGTGTCCCTTGCCGCGCTCGCGCAGCGCCGCGACCATCGCGGCGAGTCCACCGGCTTCCACGAAGCGCGCCGTGGCCCGCAGCTCGCCCCATACGGGCTCGTGGTAGCGCATGGTTGAACTGCCGACGTAGATGTCGCAGTCGAAGCCACGTGCCCGCAGGTTCAGCACGACCAGCCCCCAGCCCGCAAGGGTCAGCAGCGCGGCCATGCTGCCGCCGAACGCGCAGCCCTTGTCGTTGACATTGGGTGCGAGCGGCGCGGTCATCTCGAGCGTGTCGCCGGTGTAGCGCCGCACCCTCAGGTCCATCGCGTCAGCCAGCGGCATCGCCTGCAGGATGTGGGCTTCCAGCCCCGCGGCGGCGGAATCGTTCGGATTCATCGTCGCGAGTCTGCCGTGCCGCGCCCGGCGCGACAAGGCTGGCGAGCGCCCGCCTATCATCCGCACATGGCTGCACCGCGCCCACTCGCCGGCATCTTCGTCGCGATCACCCGGCCCGCCGGAACAGGCGGCGCACTGGCGCGCCGCGTCCGCGCGCTGGGCGGAACGCCGTTGCTGCTGCCGGGATCGAGCCTGCGCACGCCATTGGATGCCTCCGTGGCGCGAACGGCGCTGCGGACGGCGCTCGCCTGCGACGTTGCGATCTTCACCAGTCCCGCCGCCGTCCGCTTCGCGCACCGCCTCGGCGCCCGCCTTGGCCGCGGTCGCGTGCTGGCGCCTGGCGCCGGCA
>DASTNI010000002.1:0-34124 GCA_035720985.1 Rhodanobacteraceae bacterium
CGACGCGCGTGGCAAGGTGATCGATTCGATCAACCTGTCGACCGAGTACGCGCAATTGATGGCCGAACCGTGGGTCACCGGCGGCATGCGGCTGAAGCTCGAGCAGATCGCCGACGTGCTGCGCGACCTGCCGCCTTCGTCCTCGGTGTCGATCACGCGTCCGTCGGAACTGGCGAAGGAGCTTTTCACCCACCAGGGCTCGGGCACGCTGGTGCGGCGTGGCGAAAAGGTGCTGCGCTTCGAGGGCTGGGACGGCGTCGATACCGGGCGCATGCGCGAGCTGGTCGAGTCGAGCTTTGGGCGCAGATTGGTGCCCGATTACTTCGCGCGCACCCGGCCGTGTCGCGTATACGTCAGCGAAAACTACCGCGCGGCGATGATCCTCACGGTCGAGGCCGGGCTCGTCTATCTCGACAAGTTCGCGGTGCTCGAGGATGCGCAGGGCGAAGGCCTGGGCCGTGCAGTCTGGCAGGTGATGCGCGCCGAGAACCCACGGCTCTTCTGGCGCTCGCGTCATGGCAACCGCGTCAACGCGTTTTACCAGGAGCAGGCCGACGGCTGCTTTCGCGAAGCGCGCTGGCGCGTATTCTGGTATGGACTCGGCAAGGACTTCGCCGCCATTGCGCGCTGCGTGGACTACTGCGCCGACCATCAACCCACCCTGATCGACAATCCAGATGGCCACTGACAAGAAATCGATAGGCATCGTCGGCGCGCGCGGTCACACCGGCGCCGAGCTGATCCGGCTGATCGTCGCGCACCCGGCGCTGGAGCTCGCGTTCGTGTCCTCGCGTGCGCTCGCGGGCGAGCCGGTACGCGACCACAACGATGTCTACACCAGCGACCTGCGCTACGAGAGCCTCGACCCGGCGGCCGTCGCGGCCAAGCGCGCGGACGTCGTCGTGCTGGCGCTGCCCAACGGCAAGTCGCTGCCGTTCGTCGAGGCCCTGGACGCGGGCGCGCCCGACACCCTGATCGTGGACCTGTCGGCCGACCATCGCTTCGACGACGGCTGGTACTACGGCCTGCCGGAGCTCACGCGCGGCAAGTGGCGCGGTGGTCACCGCATCAGCAATCCGGGATGCTACGCAACCGCGATCGAGCTGTCGGTGGCGCCGCTCAAGGGGTCGCTTGCGGCCCCGCCGGTGTGCTTTGGCGTGTCGGGCTATTCCGGCGCAGGCACCACGCCTTCGGACAAGAACGACCCCGAGAAGCTGCACGACAACCTCATGCCCTACGCGCTGACGGGGCACCTGCACGAGCGCGAGGCGTCGTTCCAGCTGGGCCTGCCGGTGGAGTTCATGCCGCACGTGGCGTCGCATTTCCGCGGCCTCACGGTGACCGTGAACCTCTATCTGTCGCACGCGATGCAGCGCGAAGAGGTGCTGAAGCGCTTCCGTGACGCGTACGCGGGCGATGAACTGGTGCACGTCGGCGACGACGCGCCGTGGGTCAGCCGCGTCGCCGGCAAGCACTGGGCGGAAATCGGCGCGTTCACGATGAGCGCGGACGGCCGGCGCGTGGTGGTGGTCGCGACGCTCGACAATCTTCTGAAGGGCGCCGCGACCCAGGCCATCCAGAACATCAACCGCGCGCTGGGGCTGGACGAGCTGACCGGGATTCCGCGCGGGGCGGCCGCGGCCTGAGCCGCACCCGCAAGCGATCGACGAGGAGAGCGGCATGGCGGCACCGTTGTGGCAGAAACCCGACAGCAGGATCGACGCGCGGATCATGCGTTTCATGGCCGGCGACGACGTGCTGCTCGACCGCGAGTT
Organism: Rhodanobacteraceae bacterium; assembly: GCA_035720985.1. GTDB lineage: Bacteria > Pseudomonadota > Gammaproteobacteria > Xanthomonadales > Rhodanobacteraceae > 66-474. The sequence goes on from DASTNI010000002.1 coordinate 1,776, forward strand.
CTTCCTGTACGACATCCGCGCCAGCCAGGCGCACGTCGAGGGGCTCGGCAACGTCGGCGTGTTGACGCGCGAGGAAGTCGCGGCGCTGAAGCGCGAGCTCGAGGCGCTGGCGCACGACTTCGCCGGTGGCGACTTCGTGCTGGACGAACGCTTCGAGGATGGGCATTCGGCGATCGAAGCGCGCCTGACCGAGCGGCTCGGCGACGTGGGCCGCAAGGTGCACACCGGGCGCTCGCGCAACGACCAGGTGCTGGTCGCGACGCGCCTCTGGCTGAAGGACAAGTTGCACGAGGCGGAGCGGCACTGCGCGCTCAGTGCCGAGGTGTGCCTTACGCGTGCGGGCAGCGAAGTCCTGCCGATGCCGGGCTACACGCACCTGCAGCGCGCGGTGGTGTCCTCGACCGCGATGTGGTGGGCGGGATTTGCCGAAGCCTTCATCGACGATGCCTGGCGCGCGCGGCAGACGCGGGAGTGGATTGACGCCAACCCGCTGGGCAGCGCCGCTGGCTATGGCGTCAACGTCGCGTTGGATCGTGACTACACGACGCGCGCGCTGGGTTTCGCGCGGATGCAGGTCAGCGCGACCTACGCGCAGCTCTCGCGCGGCAAGTTCGAACTGGCCGTGCTGGAGGCGATTGGCAGCGCATTGCTGGACGTGCGGCGGCTCGCGTGGGACCTGTCGCTGTTCACCACGCGCGAGTTCGGCTTCGTGCGCCTGCCCGATGAATACACGACGGGCTCTTCGATCATGCCGAACAAGCGCAACCCCGACGTGGTCGAGCTGCTGCGCGCGAGTTATGCGAGCGTCGCCGCCGCGCGCACCGAAGTGGAGCAACTGCTGTCGCTGCCCTCGGGCTACCAGCGCGACCTGCAGTTCAGCAAGGGCGGCATCTTCCATGGTGTCCATCGCGGGTTGCTGGCGCTGGAGCTGATGCCCGACCTCTTGACAGGCCTCAAGTGGAACGCCGAAGCGATGCGCGCGGCCATTGAGCCCGCGATGTATGCGACCGATGTCGCCGTGGAGCATGCGGTGGCGGGCGTACCGTTCCGCGAGGCGTACCGTGCCGCCGCCAGGCATCTGGAATCCGCAGGCGAGGGTCGCAATCCGGAGCAAAGCCTGGCGGCGCGCACTTCGCCCGGCGCCGCCGCCGATCCACGGCTGGACGCGCTGCGCGCGCGGCTCGACGCACTCGCCGCCACGCCTGCGGAGTAGCGGGCCCATGGACACCACCGCGCCCGCCCGCAATCCGTTCCGCGACCAGGCGATCCAGCCCTGGCGCCGCGCCGTGCTCAAGGTCGGCAGCAGCCTGCTGGCGGCCAGCGGCGGTCGTCTGAGTACGCGCTATGCGCTGGGCCTTGCGCAGTTCATGGCGACCTGTCATCGCGAGGGCCGCGAGCTGGTGCTGGTGTCCTCGGGCGCGGTCGCCGCCGGCCGGCTGATGCTGCGCGAATACTCGAACCAGGACTCGGCCTCGGCGCCGCGCCAGGCCATGGCCGCGCTGGGGCAGACCCAGACGATCGCGCTATGGCAACGTCTGCTCGACCTGCCGCTGGCGCAGGTGCTGCTGACCCACGATGACCTGCGCAACCGCCGGCGCTATATCAATGCGCGTTCGACGCTGCGCGAGCTGCTGGCGTATCGCGTGCTGCCGGTCGTCAACGAGAACGACGCGGTCGCGATCGGCGAGATGACCCTGGGCGACAACGACAACCTGGCCGCGATCATCGCGGCGCTCATCGATGCCGACGTGCTGCTGATCGCGACCGACATCGACGGGCTCTACACCGCCGATCCGCGACACCATCCCGAGGCCACCCCGGTCGATGAGATCAACGCCCTGACGCCGGAATTCATGGCGATGGCCGGCCGCGCGGGCAGCCCGCATGGCACCGGCGGCATGCGCACCAAGCTCGAGGCTGCGGCCAAGGCGGCGGCCGCGGGGATCGACACGCTGCTGTTCAACGGCCGCGACGGCGAGGTGCTGACGCTGCTCGCGCGCGACCATTTCCGCGGCACCCGCCTGCACACCAGCAATGCGCGCTTGAAGGAGCGCAAATACTGGCTGCGTCAGGTGCCGGGCGTCGCCGGCAGCGTACGCGTCGATGCCGGCGCCGAGCGGGCAATCCGCGAGGGCGGGGCCTCGCTGCTGCCGCGCGGCGTGCTCGCTGCCGAAGGCGATTTCCATCGCGGCGACGTGGTCGAGGTGGTGGCCGGCGAGGGCGGCGCGCGGCATCGCGTGGCGCGCGGGATCGTGCAGTACAGTGCCGCCGAGATCAACCGCATTGCCGGCGCGCACACCCGCGACATCAAGCAGAGGCTGGGCTACAGCTATGGGGAAACCGTGATGCACCGCGACGATCTGGTGCCGCTCGAAGCGGCGGTGTGCCCATGAGCGCCGTGCGCGATGCCGCGCTGCGCTGCAAGGCCGCGTCGACCGCGATGGCCGAACTCGACACCGCGACCAAGAATGCGCTGCTGGAATCGATGGCTACGGCGCTGGAACGCGACGCTGAAGCGATCCTTGCGGCGAACGCCGAGGACATGGCCGCGGCGCGCGCCAAGGGCATTGGCGCTGCGATGCTCGACCGACTGCGGCTCGATGGCGACCGCGTCGCGGGCGTTGCGCGCGCGTTGCGCGAGGTCGCGGCGCTGCCCGATCCGGTCGGCCGCGTGACGGAGCACCGCGAGTCGCCCAAGGGCTTCACGATCGAGCGCGTGCGCGTGCCGCTCGGCGTGATCGCGATGATCTACGAGGCGCGTCCCAACGTCACCGCCGACGCTGCCGCGCTGTGCATCAAGGCGGGCAACGGCGTGATTCTGCGTGGAGGCTCCGAGGCCATTCATTCGAACCGCGCGATTGCCGAATGCCTGCGTGGCGCGCTACGCGCCACCGGCCTGCCGGGGGACGCGCTGGTACTGCTGGACGATCTTCGCCATGAGGCGATCCGTGAGCTGATCCAGCTTTCCGACGTGATCGACCTGGTGATCCCGCGCGGTGGCGAGGGCCTCATCCGCTTCGTGACCGAGAACGCGCGCGTGCCGGTCATCAAGCACTACAAGGGCGTTTGCCATCTGTACGTCGACCGCGCCGCCGATCTCGCCCGCGCGATCGATCTCGCGATCGACGGGAAGTGCTCGCGTCCGGCGGCCTGCAACGCGATCGAGAACCTGCTGGTGCACCGGGACGTCGCGGGTGCGTTCCTGCCGCAGGTTGCGAGAGCGCTGCGTGAACGCGGCGTCGAGCTGCGCGGCGATGCGCGTTCGCGCGAGCTCGTGCCGGACATGGCGCCGGCGACCGATGACGATTACGCCACCGAATATCTGGCGCCCATCCTTGCGGTCCGCGTGGTGGACGACGTCGACGCCGCGATCGCGCATATCCGGCGGTTCGGCTCCGACCATACCGAAGTCATCGCGACCGAGGATGCGGCGATCGCCGAGCGCTTCGTCCATGCGCTGCGCGCCGCGGTGGTGATGGTCAACGCATCATCGCGGTTCAGCGACGGCGGCGAGCTGGGCCTGGGCGCAGAGATTGGCATCTCGACCACGCGCCTGCACTGGTACGGCCCCATGGGTGCCGATGCGCTTACCATCGAACGCTTCGTGCTGCACGGCCACGGCGAGGTGCGGCATCCGCAGAGCCGCGTCGGCGCGGTGGATTAGCGCGTCGCGCTTTTCGCGGGAGGCGCCACGCTGACGTACTCGTCCGCGAAGCAGAAATATCCGGCGATCGCGCGCGATTCCGGCAGCGGGTCGGCGTAGCACCACGCGACGTCGGTGATCTGGTGCGTACCGAGCCAAAGGTCGTAGTAGCTGGCCGCGCCCTTGTATGGACAGGTGGTGTGCGTGGTGCTGGGCCGCAGCAGGTCGCGCCTGACCTCGTCGGAGGCGAAATACCAGCGGTTGGGCAGGCCGGTTTCCGACAGCATCTTCGGGTGCTCGCTGAGCGCAACGATCTGCGCGCCGATCACGGCTTCGACGTGGCGCGTGGCGGTGCGGATGTCGACGCGGTGGTAGGGGTCACGCAGGTGGCCGTGCACGACCTCGTCCTCGTCGCGCCATTCGTCGAGCTTGTCCCAGTACAACGCGACGTAGTCGGCCAGCCACGGCGCCGTGGATAACGGTTCGGGATAGGCCCACATCGCATTGCGGACGGTTCGTTGGCCAACCACGAGATCCCAATAGTGCGCGACGCCCTTCCACGGGCACCGGCTGGTGTGCGCGCTCGCGCCGAACCGCGCCATGCGCACGTCCTCGCGGGGCACGTAGAGCTGCGGCAGCAGGCCGGTTTCGTGCAGCAGTTTGCCGTGCGTGGAATCGAGCACCACTTCGCCAGCGAACGTCGCCCGGACGCGCCGTGGAAAATCATCGAAAAAAAGTCGATGCGCAGGACCTTCGATCCGGTAATTGGACGCGGCGGGGTGCTCGGCCAGCGGGCCGCTTGCGAACGTGAGGGACATGGCAACTCCAGCGATTTGGCGGACGCTGCAGTCGAACGCACGGTGTGCGTCGCGCGTACCCGGGGTTGCAGGATTGGCCTTGGCGGCGTTGCCGTCAATGATCGCGCGCAGGGTGGCGCCGATCCAGCTTTGGTGCGGGCACGGTATCGCTCGTCGCCGAAGCGGGGGGGGCTTACGGGTTCACGGCTTGTCGCAGCGCCGATAGCAAAGCCCCGCGACGGGCGCGGGGCTTTGCACGTGCATCCTGCGTTGGCTATCCGCTCAGGCCGGCATCCGCCGCCGCAAGGCATAGCCGCCACCAAGGATCAGAAGACCCAGCCCGAATACACCCAGCGCTCCGGGTTCCGGGACAGGCGTCGGCGTGGCGGTGCCGAATGCGATGTAGTGGCTCAGGCCGCCTGCTTGCCCCGTCGCATTGAACCACAGGTCGAGCGCGCCGCCGCCGATGTTCTGCAACAAGGCGTATGACTGCCCCGTTGGACCGCTTCCGACCTTGACGAGGAGATAGGCGCCGTCGGTCTGAAACTCGAACGGATTGCTGCCGGTTGGACTGATGTTGCTGCCGATGGCGAAACTGGTACCGAGCAGCGCATTCACGAAGTTCGTCTCAGTCGTCGGGTTGGCGTTCGGCAGGTCGCTCAGCACCAGGCCCAGGCTCGAGCTCCAGGCGAGCGGGCTGGTGCTGGTGGCCGCTTCGAGCTGCGCCACGCAGCTGCCGTTTACACTGCCGCAGCCGATCGTGAACCGCGGTGTGCCCTGCACGTTGCTGGTGCTGTTGTAGAACGCGATTGGCGTCGCCTGCGCCGCAGGTGCCAGCAACACACCCGCCAATACCACGGCCAACGCCAACCCCGCAAGCTTCACCGCCTTGTCGTACAACATCGTACTCACCCTGTTGGTCAATCAACGTGAGTAACGATAAGCAAAATCCGTGCCTGAAGCTAACATGCTGATCGTACGCGATTAAATTGTGTATGAATGGCGTCAGAGAGATCAGACTGTAAAATGTGCCGACAGTCGCTGCGCGCCCGCGGCGCGGGATTGGCGCCCCCGCCTCCCGGTCAGGCCGCCGTGAGCCGCGTCTGCACGAATTTCAGGTGCTGGCGCAGTACGTACAACTCGTTGGCGTAGGCGCCCGGCAGCTTCAGCCGGATGATGTCGCTCTCGATGTCGGCGAGACGCCTGATCAACAGATCGTGCGCCTCCGGCGTCAATGGCTCCAGCGCCGCGCGTTCCAGCGCCATGAGCGCGCCATAGCGCCGGTAGATGCGGTTGCGGATGAGCCAGCCGTAGAGCGTCGGAGTGAACTCGAGGACCGGTATCAGCAGCACGATCAGCGGTACCAGCACCAGCCAGGTCCGGTTGAGCACGCTCGCCAGCCAGAAGGGCAGGAAGCGGTACAGGACCGAGTCGCCCGATTTGTAGTAGCGCTGCGCCTCGGTGTCGACGGGCCAGCCGCGCTCCAGCGGAGCTGGAAATTCGCCCGGCTTCTGCAGCACGTTGCCGCGGCCGTTGACCTCGCGCGCCGCGCGCACCAGCAGGTCGACCAGCGCCGGATGGAGATCGGAGTGCGCGAGCAGCTCGACGGTAGGCGCCAGGAGGTTGATGGATTGGCGCGGCAGGTCGTGGCCAAGGTCGAAGGTGCCGGCCGGGATGCTCAGCTTGTCGAGGTAGCGGAAGTGCCGGATGTAGGCGTCGGCCTGGACAAAATTGAACATGTGGATGCCGGGCGCCAGCAGCAGGGTCTTGAAGTTGGCGCCGGTGGCCGAGTCGCCCGAAAGAAAAATGGCGCCTACGCGGCCGTCCAGCAGCGCGTTCATGGCGGTGCTGCCTTCGATCGGTTCGAAGTGGGTTTGCGCGTCGGGCGCGACGCCATTGGCCTGCAACAGGGCCGCAGCGAGGAAGCGCGTACCGCTGCCGGCCGTACCGATGCCAATGTAGCGCCCCTGCAGCTGCGACAGGCGTTCCAGCGGCTGCTTGCCGCGATAGAACAGCGCGAGTGGCTCGTAGAAGAGGCTGCCGAGCGACACGACGTCGGCATCGTTCCCGGGCGCCGTCACGCCTGCCTGGACGAGCGCCAGGTCGATTCCGGAGCGGGGTGCCAGGAGGCGCTGGAGATTTTGCAGGGAACCTTGCGAGGGCAGCACCCGGAGCGTGATGCCGTTGTGCGCGAGGATCGGGCGGTATTTTTCCGCGGTCGTGTAGAAGACGCTGCCGACTGGCCCGGCGCTGATGGTGAGCGTGCGCGGCGGCGGGCTCATCAGGTGGAATCCCAGGAACACCAGCGCGCCCAGGATGGCCACGGTCGGGACGATCGACACCAGGACGTAGCGCCACGACAGGTGCGGCCGTTTCCGCAGGCGCTTCAGGAGGCGCCGCAGCGCCCGCGTGTCGTGATGTGGATTGGCGGACGCTCCGGGCGCAGGTTCAGGAGCTGCGGGGCCGTCCGGCGGAGTGATCGACATGGGGGAATTGCACGCTCACGCTGAAGTGGACCGCGTGGTGCGCGCGTGGCCCGGTACAACCCGCGCCCCGTGTGCCGCAGGCACCGCCGGTTGCTTGGCGGAGTCGTGGTTCGGGGCCAGGCTGCGAAAGCCGCTGTCAAGGCAAGCGGCAGCGGGCGCTGCGGATTCTAGGGCGCGACGCGGCGGCGCTCCAGCAACGCGCGCTGAAGGGCCACGTCGCCGGCACGGCTTTTCAGAAGCTCATGAAGTAGCCGCCGTTGACCGGGATGTTCGCGCCGGTGATGAAGCCGGCTTCATCGGCGGTCAGGAAGGCGACGGTGCGCGCGATTTCCGAAGGCTCGCCCAGGCGGCCGACCGGGATCTGCGCGACGATTTGCGCGCGGATGTCATCGGGCACTTTCATCACCATCTCGGTCTTGCAGTAGCCGGGCGAAATGCTGTTCACGGTCACGCCCTTTTTGGCGACTTCGCGCGCCAGCGCCATCGTGAAGCCGTGCATGCCGGCCTTGGCCGCCGAGTAATTGGTCTGGCCGAACTGGCCCGTCTGGCCGTTCACCGACGAGATGTTGACGATGCGCCCGAAGCCGTGGCCGGTCATGCCCTCGATCGTGTTGCGGCACATGTTGAACACGCCATCGAGATTGACGTGCATGAGATCGGTCCACTGTGCCGGGCTCATTTTCTTGAGCGAGGCGTCGCGCGTGATGCCGGCGGCGTTGACCACGATGTCGATGCTGCCGTATTTGGCGGTGATGCGCTGCGCCAGGCCCGCACAATCGTCAAAGCTGGAGACATCGGCCGGTTCGAACACGATGCCGCCGTCGAATTCACGGGTTTCCGCCCGGAACGCGGCCAAGCGTTCGGTACGGCTGCCAAGGTCGGCGGCCACGACCTGGCGCCCCGCCTTGGCCAGGTGCTTGCAGATTTCGGTGCCCAATCCGCCAATTCCACCGGTCACGATGGCTACACGCTCGGTCATACTCACTCCGTGGTCTTGTCGCGCAGCGACATGTGCTGCGCTGCAACATTCGTGCCATCGTACGGAGCCGCGGAAGGGGTGTCAACGGCGCTTGCGTGCCGACTTTTCCGGATCGGGATCGGGGTCACGGGAAGGCTTGGCGGCGGGGTGCTCACCCGTCTGCAGCGACTTCCAAAGCTCGAGGTTGCGCTCGGTGAGCTCGTTCAACATCGACCAGGGCGACTGCCCCAGGAGGTTGTCGAGCTGGGCGCGGAACTTGTGTTGCTGGTCGAGGAAGATCTTGAGGCTGTTCTCGAGATAGCCGCCCACGAAGCCCTGCATGGCGTCGCCGTAAAAGCGGATGATCTGCGAGAGCAGGGCGGTGGAAAAGATCGGCTGGCCGTGCTGTTCGTGTTCGGCGATGATCTGCAGCAGCACCGAGCGCGTCAGGTCCTCGGCCGTCTTGGCGTCGCGCACCTCGAACACTTCGCCGGACAGCACGAGCTGGCGTACTTCCTCCAGCGTGATGTAGCTCGATACCCGCGTGTCGTACAGCCGGCGGTTGGGGTATTTCTTGATGATGTGCGGTGGTGCCATGCCGCAAAGCTAGCACGGGTTGCGGCGCCGCACCAGCCAACCACCAGCGTCCGGCGCGTGCGGATCGGACGGTCTTCAGGGTTGCGGTGGATAGGCCGGTGGCGGGGTCCGGTCGGTGCTTTCACCGAGCGGAAGCACCGTGTGGCCGTGGGTTGCGTTGATGAGCGCGGCGGCCGCAACGTAGATGCCGACGATGGCCGTGACGAGTCCAAGGTAGCCGCCCAGGATGGTCAGTGCCCCGACCTGCAGCCAATGGGCGAGCGCCAGCACGAACAGCGTCACGCACAGCCCCAGCGCAAACAGCATCCGCGCGATGCAATCACGACGCGCCGCCAGCCACACGCAAAACGCGAGAAACGCCCAGACCATGTCGTACCAGCCGAGGAACCCGGCCGACGACTCGTATCCGGCGGCGGCCAAGTGTCCGCTCACGAGGTTGATCCACCAATATGCCGCGAACGCCAGGAACAGCACCGCGTCCAGGGTACGGCCGCGCAGCGTTTGCACGATGCCCGCCAGCGCCATGACGCCGCCGCCGAGGATCGCCGCCATCCACGGCGATGACGGTGCGCTTGCCGCCCCGAACCAGCCCGCCGGAACCATGCTGGACAACCACAGCGCAAGCGCGAATGCTGCGTAGCCCACGACACACGCGCTGGTGGCCTTGTTCATGCCGACTCCGGTGAAGGACGCGCCGGCGTTGCAGAAATGTACCGGTCGCGTTTGAGTTCGATTATCTCCACGCGGCGTGTAGGAATGGTCACGACGTACGCCGGGCGCACATTGCGGCGCCCGGCGTACACGCTCCATTTCACTTGGCTGCGGTTCAACCGTGCAGGATGGGTTCGCCCGCGGCGTGTTCGCCGGTCGGCAGCACACCGCGTCCGCGGCTTTCATTGATGACATCGGCCCACGCGGTGTACATCGCGATCACGGCGGTGATGAGGCCGAGGTAGCCACCGAGCGTGGTGAACCAGCCGAGTCCCGTCCAGCCGGCCAGCGCGAGTGACAGCAGCGTCAGCCACAAGCCAAGCGTGAACAGGGTTTTGGCGGTGCCCTCGCGGAAATCGGCGAACCAGATGCCAAACGCCAGCACCGCCCAGACGATGAAGTACCACGCCTCGTAGCCCGCGGTCGGTGTCGCGCCGCCGCCGGCGATCGCTTGACGGTTCAGCGCCCAGGCCCACCAGAACGCGCCGAAGCCGAGGAACAGCAGCATGTCGGCCGTGCGCCCTCGGAAGTACTCGAGGATTCCGGCAATCGCCATTGCGGTGCCGCCGAGGGTAACGGCGAGCATCAGGTTGATGGATCCTTCCGAAGCATCGAACCAGCCGGCGTGGATCATGCTGACCATCCACAGCGTCAGCGCGAACGCCGCATAACCCAGCGTGGATGCATTTGCGGTCTTGTTCATGGCAACCTCCGTCTACATGAACGCGACTCAGCGTCGGGTGGACTCCCGCCCGGGTTGGAGGTCAGTTCCCATTGTCGGCAGGCAGCGTGCAGGGCGTGTCACAGGCCGCGTCGCGCTTGTGCACGAAACCGTAACTGCATGGCGGGACTCAGCCCGCGGGCGGAGAGGCCGCCGCCGGGCTCACGCTGGCGATGTGCAGGGTGCGCGCGGGGACCGCGGGGCGGATGTCGAGCTCATCGAAGGCTTCCAGCATTTTCAGGTCGACCCGCTGCTGGATGTCCATGTAGGTGTTGTAGCTCGGGTCGAGCACGTAGTACACGAATTCGAATTCCAGCCCGTTGTCCCCGAAGCTCGCGAGGTTGCCGCGATCGAAGCGGGTCTGGGGCTCCTCCTTGATGAAGCCGCTGATGCGGGCGATGGCTTCGGGAATCTTGTCGCGCGCGGTGTCGAACGGCAGCCGGAAGTGGAACACGACGCGGCGTTCGCGCATGCGCGAATAGTTGTGGATCAGGTTCTTCAGGAGCGCCGAGTTGGAAATCGCCAGTTCCTCGCCGGACAGCGACTGGATACGCGTCGACTTGATGCCGACCCGCGTGACCGTGCCGAGGTCACTGCCGAACGCGATGAACTCGCCGACGACGAACGGCTTGTCCAGCCCGATCGCGATGGAAGAAAAAAGGTCGGTGAGGACGTTCTGCAGCGCCAGCGCTACCGCGACGCCGCCCACGCCGAGGCTGGCGACGAACGCCGTGATCTGCACGCCGCTGTTGGCCAGGATCGCCAGCAGCAGGGTCACCCAGATCGCAAACTGGACTGCCCACCGCAACACCCCGACCATCACGGGATTCGGATTCCTCGCGTTGTCGCCCGCGGTGGTGCGGTCCAGCCAGCCGATCAGCAGCGCGACCACCCAGAACGCCACCTGGATGCCGATGAGCACGAAGGTGAGCTGTTCGTGCCAGTGCGGGAAGGGTTTGGGAAAGCGCAGGAAATCCAGCGCGACGGCGATCGCGATCAACAGCAGCAGCCAGCCGCGCGTCGCGCCGGCGACGCCCGCGGCGACGTGCAGGCCGACGCGATGGGTGCGTGTGGCCAAGCGGTTGAGGCGCGAGCGCAGGAACAGCGCGGCGCTGTGCGCGACGAGGTAGCCCGCCAGGGCACACACGCCGGCGATCACCCACGCCAGCGCGGAGTTGCCGAGCCACTGGCCGTGCAGCAGCCAGTCGTGCATCACACCGGCACTCGTGCGGGCGGCGCGCGCTGGGTCACGTCAAGGGCCCCCGCGGACCGGCGCGTGCGGCGGCGTGCCGGCCGGCTGCTGGAACACGCGCTGCATGACGAAGTCGGCAGTGACTTCCTCGCCGGTCAGAAGCATCGCCGCCAGTTCGCCGCCGAGGATCTGCGGCGCGATGACGACGTCGGGTTGCGCCAACTGTACGCGGCCCATGTTGTGGGCGTCGTTGACGGCGGCCACGGTGCGCGCCTTGCCCGCGAGTTCGCGCACGGCCAGCACCACGAACGCGTTTTCGGAATCATCGCCCAGCATGGCCAGCACTGCCTGGGCCTTGTGGGCGCCGGCGCTGCGCAGCACGTCGCCATCGCTGGGGTCGCCGATGACGTGATCCACGTCGGCCGCCAGCGGCGATTCCGGTTCCTGGCGCAGGACGCGCGTGACGGGATGGCCGCGACGCGCAAGTTCGCGCCAGGTGTTGATGGCGAGCGGGGTATCGCCGATCACGACGAAGTGGTTTTCGCGTTGCATGCGCGGGCCCTTGCGATTGACGATGCGTTGCAGGCTGCGGTTGACGAGCGGCGCGATCACGGCGGTCAGCGACGTGGCAAACACCGCAACGCCCAGCACGATGATCGACACCGCGAACAGTTTGGCGTCGGAGGTCTGCGGCGTGATGTCGCCGTAGCCTACCGTGCTCATCGTAACCATCGCGTAATACAGCGCGGTGACCAGGTCGGTCACGTGCGGATGGAATTCGTCACCGAGATAGAACGTGCCAAAGGTCGCGTAGACCAGCAGCATCACCACCGAACTCAGCGCAAACAGCGTGCTGGCCGCGATGCTCGAGCGGTCGAACTGGCGCCAAGCGAACGCCAGCAACGCGATCATCAGGATGAAGTAGCCGAGCAGCAGGTGGGCGTGCCCCTGATGGCCGAAGTACATGCTGATCGCCGCGGTCGCGGCCAGCACCAGCGCCATCAGCCACGCGAGCCGCGATCGGAACAGCAGCCCCACCGCCATGATCAGCATGCCGAGGCCGATCAAAAGCGGTGGCAGCAACGTGGGATGCAGTCCCTGCGCACCGCTCAGGAACTGATCGAGGATGGTGCGCCAGTGTCGCCCGAGGTCGACCTCGAGCAACCAGAACCCGCCGAGCGCCAGCAGCACCGCCAGCGGAACGTGGGGGAACCAGTGCCGGCCGCCGATCCGTCGATGGAGTTGCTGGATGCGGTTGCGCAGGAGCTGGGTCGGGCTGAAGAGCATCGGGGCCAGGTGTGGGCGAACGGGCGACGCGGGCCGAGTCACGATAGCAAGCCGGTGCGTGCGCGCCAAACGGCGCACCGACGCGGCCTGCACGGACCACGCGCCGGCCGCGGGCTATGATGCTGGTCATGTACGATCCAATTCCGGGCATCGACACAGCGGCGCGTCAGGGCATCCACGTCATCGACACCGGCTTCCAGCGCGCGCGTTTCGACGCGGCGTATCTCGTGGTTGAAGGTGCGCACGCCGCGTTCATCGATTGCGGTACGAACCATTCGATACCGCGCCTGCTCGCGGTGCTGGACGCTCAGGGGCTCACACCCGCGCGGGTGGACTGGCTGATCCTGACCCACGTGCACCTCGATCACGCCGGCGGCGCGGGCGAGCTCATGGCCCAGCTCCCGAACGCGCGCCTGGTGGTGCATCCGCGCGGTGCGCGGCACATGATCGATCCTTCGAAACTCTGGGCCGGCGCCGCGGCGGTGTATGGCGAAGCCGAGATGCAGCGCAGCTACGGCCAGCTGCGCCCGGTCCCGGCCGCGCGCGTCGTGGAGGCGCCCGACGGGTTCGAGGTGAAGCTTGCGGGGCGCGTGTTGCGCTGCCTGGATACGCCCGGCCACGCGCGCCACCACAACGCGATCCATGATCCGCAAAGCGGCTGCGTGTTCAGCGGCGACACGTTCGGGCTGTCCTATCGCGAATTCGACACCGACCAGGGGCCGTTCATCATCCCGACCACCTCGCCGGTGCAGTTCGATCCGGACGCATTGCACGCCTCGATTCGGCGCCTGGTCGCGCTCGAGCCGGCGGCGATTTGCCTGACGCACTTCGGGCCGGTGACTGACGTCGAACGGCTGGCCGACGAACTGCACGCGACCATCGATGAAATGGTGGCGCTGGCGCATCGGCTCGCCGACGCCCGCGAGCGCCACACGAAGCTGGTTGCGGCCCTGGCTGAGCTCTACGTCGAGCAGGCCCATCGGCATGGCTGCGCGCTGTCGGGCGCGGCGGTGCGCACCTTGCTCGCGATCGATACCGAACTCAACGCGCAGGGGCTGGAGGTCTGGCTGGATCGCTCGAGCGCGGCACGTCCTTAGCGGGCAAGCCGCGGCGGCCAGCTGCCTACCGGCATGCGCAGCACGTCCATCGGTTGACGCTGGATGAATTCACGCTCGACGTGCGCCAGCAGATCGCGCTGGCTGCCAAACGGCAGCACCTGCGCGGCCTCGGCGAAGCTGACCCAGCGCCAGGCCGAGGCCTCGTGGTTGAGGCGCACCTGCGCGTCGATGGCGATGCGCGCGACGAACGCCGGCACCACCTGGATGCAACCGGCGCTGGCGTCGTAGAAGGTTTCGCAGAAACTGGTGGCGTAGAGCGCGAGCGGCACCAGCGCGGTTTCTTCGGCCAGCTCGCGCCGGGCCGTCTGCCAGGCGGGCTCGCCGGCTTCGATGTGGCCGGCCGTGTAGCTCCATACGCCGTCGAGGTAATGGCCCGCGCGCCGCACGATCAACACACGCGCCGCTTCGCCCTCGCCGCGCAGGGCCAGCACCGACACCATGTTGCATTGGGTACCGATCATGCCTGGGCTTCCTCGCCATGGGCTGCCGACGAGTGTCGCCCGCGCAGCATGCGAACGCCAAGCCCGCCCAGCACCGGAAGCCACACCAGCAGGCTCACGTACACGCCGACCGCGGGAATGGCTTGCAGATAGCGCGCGCCGGTCGCATGGACGAGCGCGGTCGTGCAGACGGTGTACATCCCGAGCGGGAACACGATGTTCCAGTCATCGACCTCGTAATTGACCGGGACGCGGCTCCAGAGGTGGCGCCACAGTTCCAGCATCACGAGCAGGGGAATCCACCACGTCGCGCTGGCCCAGTAGAACAGCGTGAAGCCGCGGATGAACGGCAACAGGTGGTGCAAGGGACCCGCGGCCGGCGCGTGCAGCACGATGAGGCTGCCGGCCAGCGCGCTGATCGCGAGTGCGCCCATGTTGATCCAGTAGGGCGGCGTGAATTCCTGGGCCCGCAGCGGCAGTACCACCATGCGATAGGTGATGAGCGTGATGATCGTGAGATACCAGGCGCAACCGACGAGGTAGAGGCAGACGCCCGTGAAGAACAGCCGTTCGCGGACGACGATGGAGCCGTCACCCGCCATGGTGGCGATGGCCACCGCAACTGCTTGCGTCGCGACCACCACCACCAGCCAGCTGCCGTTGATCGTGCGTGCAAAGGATGCCTTGCGGTGGCGGGCGATGGTCGCGAACAAGAAGAGGTAGATGAGGGCGGCCCAGCCGATGCCGCCCCAGAGCGTCATCGCGATCGCGGCCGCAGGAAGGCGCACCACCAGCAGGCACTGGGTGGCCAGCACGCAGGTGCCCGCGGGCAACGTGAGGAAGGCGGCGCCGCGCCCCGGCGTCAGGAAGTTCAGCACCAGCTGCCCGCGATACAGCGTAAGTCTCAGCACGGTGAGCGCGATGAGCCACAGGTAGGCGATCCAGTTGAGCCAGAACAGCGTGACGCCCAGCGGCCGCATGCCGTTCGCGGTGACCGCGATCGACACGATGCCGGTTGCCATCACCATCGCGAACGCACCGGGCTCCATCAACCTGGCGCGGCGCACGATGCGATCAACGATGAACATGCCGCCGCCCATGCTCCCCACGACGACCCCGTCGGCTACCCGTGACGATCGTCCCATGCGCGGCGGATCAGAGCAGAGTAGAACGAGCGGCTCGAGGCGCCGCAGGGGGTGCGACGCCTCATCGTGCCACGATCACGCAGAAGAGGGGAAGACGATGCGGCGAGCCATCTTCAAGCGGGTAGGCGTGAGCGTTGCGTGTATCGGTGTTGCGCTGGCCGCTGGCGCCGCGGCGCCGGTACCGGCTGGCCAGACTGGTCACATGCTGGGCTTCACGGCCGCGGGTGCTGCCCGGCAGCGCGCGCTCGAGGCGCGCTTCGATGCCGCGCTCGACCCGACCGAGATGCGCGCGTGGCTGAAGCGCCTGTCTTCCGAGCCCAACCAGGTCGGCTCGCCGCACGACAAGGCCAACGCCGAATGGATGCTGGCGCAGTTCAGGCAGTGGGGTTGGGACGCGCACATCGAGACGTTCAACGTGTTGAATCCCGAGCCGACGCACGAACTGGTGGAACTGGTCGCGCCGACGACCTTCACGGCAACACCGCACGAGCCGCCGATCAAGGGCGACCGCACTTCGGCGCTTCCCGGCGCGCTGCCGCCCTACAACATCTACGGTGCCGATGGCGATGTCACGGGAGAACTCGTATACGTCAACTACGGAATGCCCGAGGACTACAAGGAACTCGAACGCCTCGGCGTCAGCGTCAAAGGCAAGATCGTGATCGTGCGCTACGGCGGCGGCTGGCGCGGGCTCAAGCCCGAACTGGCCTACGAGCACGGAGCGATCGGCTGCCTCATCTATTCCGACCCACAGCAGGATGGCTATTTCACCGGCGACACCTATCCGGCGGGGCCGACGCGACCCGCCGAGGGCGTGCAGCGCGGCTCGGTGATGAAGATGCAGCTCTATCCAGGCGATCCGACCACGCCGGGCTACGGTTCGGTGCCGGGCGCCAGGCACCTGCCGGTGCAGGATGCCAAGACCATCCTCAAGATCCCGGTGCTGCCGATTTCCTACGCCGACGCCACGCCGTTGCTCGAGGCGATCGGTGGCCCGCTGGCACCCAAGAGCTGGCGCGGCGGACTGCCGTTCACGTATCACGTCGGCGCGGGTCCGGCCAAGGTGCACATGGTGGTCAAATCGAGCTGGGGCTTCAAGACGATTTATGATGTCATTGCCAAGCTGCCCGGCACGACGGATGCCAACCAGTGGGTGCTGCGCGGCAACCATCATGATGGCTGGGTATTCGGCGCGTTCGATCCGCTGGCCGGCACGGTCGCGTTGTTGGGCGAAGCCAAGGCCATGGGCGCACTGTACCGGCAGGGCTGGCGGCCAAGGCGCAGCATCGTGTACGCCAGCTGGGACGGCGAGGAAGAAGGCCTGCTGGGTTCCACCGAATGGGCGGAAACCCACGCCAAGGAACTGCAGCGGAAGGCCGTGCTGTACGTGAATTCAGACACCAATGGCCGCGGCTTCCTGTTTGCGGGCGGCAGCCATTCACTGCAGCACCTGGTCAACCAGGTCGCCATCGGGGTCATCGATCCTGAAACGAAGGCGAGCGTGCGGGCGCGCCAACGCGCGTTTCTCGACGTGCACGCCAACCGGCCCGGCGCCAGCCCCACGCTGAAGGCCGACGCGAGGCTGGCGGGCGCTGACGGCGACATTCCGATCGCGCCCCTGGGTTCCGGCTCGGACTACAGCGCGTTCCTCGAACATCTCGGGGTTGCGACGCTGGATCTCGGCTTTGGCGGCGAGGCCAATCAGGGCGGCGTGTACCACTCGCGCTACGACTCGTTCGACCATTTCATCCGCTTCGGCGACCCCGGTTTTGAATACGAGGTGGCGCTGGCCAAGGTCGCGGGCCACATCGTGCTGCGCACCGCGGATGCGGAAGTGCTGCCCATGCGGTTTGGCGATTTCAGCGCGACGCTGGATCGCTACGTCAGGCAACTGCACGATGAAGTCGACGCCGAGCGCAAGGCCACGGTGGCCCAGCACCGGCTGCTGGACGCGGGCGCGTACCGGCTGGCGGCGGATCCCCTGCATCCGGTGGCGCCGCCGGAGCGACTCTCCGACGTGCCGGCGGTCGATCTGGCGCCTCTTGATGCCGCGGCAAAGAGGTTGAAGGCCAGCGCGCAAGCCTATGAAAATGCGTATAACGCGCGCGCAGCGAAAGGCCTGGATATCCCGTCTGCGCAGCTTGCCAAGGTCAACCAGTTGATGGGTACGCTGGAACAGCGGCTGCTGGATCCGCAGGGATTGCCGGGGCGCCCCTGGTACAAGAACATGATCCAGGCGCCGGGTGCGTTGACGGGCTATGCGCCCAAAACGCTGCCGGCGGTGCACGAGGCGCTGGACGCGCGTGACTGGACGCGCGTCGGCAAATATGCCGTTGTTACCGCGGGCGTGCTGGATGGTTATCGTGCGCAGCTCGACCAATTGACGGCGTTGCTGCGGCGATGATCCGCTCGGGCCGAGGACGCGTGGCGGGCAGGGCCACCGCGCCTGCGTGCGGTCGTGCCGGGTCGACCGGCGCGCGCCATAATGGCGGCATTGCATGGTGGTAACAGGAGCAAGTCATGACTACGAATCAGGCCACCGGCGCTGCGGCGGTAGCGGCAACGCAGGTTGAACGGATGCGGACCGCCATTGGCAAGGCGGTCGCGGTAGGCCCAGGGTTCCTGCGGGGCGAAGTCAACGCCGATCACATGGCCAACGCCATGGTGGGCGCGGTGCGCACCTACGTCGAGCAGGAGCGTGCCGCCGGCGGTGACGGCAGCCCGCAGGGCCGCGAGGCGGGCGAGCTCCAGAACGTGCTCGCCGAACTCATGACCTGCGGATCGGGTTATCTCGCCGGGCGCTGCGACGCGGCGTGCGTGGGCCGCACGATGACCCAGATGGTGGACGAGTTCGGCACGCGTTGAGCGTGCAGAGAGGCCGTCATCGCGGCCGTTCGGCCGCGGACGACGGCGTGCTGGAATCGACGACGGGGAACGCTGTGCCGTAGAGCGTCCAGTGCAGTGCGCTCCGGGTGCACGCAGGGCATTCGTCTGCCGAGGCCACGGCAGCTTTGGTCGGCGTCAAGGTGGCGTGTGGGGCAACGCGGCACGATGCAACCATGAACGATGCGGACGAGGGCCCCCACGTAGTCGTGGTCGGTGGCGGTTTCGGTGGCCTGTGGGCCACGCGCAACCTCGCGGGCGTCGCCGTCCGGGTCACGCTGATCGATCGCGTGAACCATCACCTGTTCCAGCCGCTGCTCTACCAGGTTGCCGCCGCCAGCCTGTCTGCCACCGACATCGCGGCGCCGCTGCGCTACATCGTGCGCCAGCAGTCCAACGTGCAGGTGTGGCTGGCCGAGGTCGACCACATCGACCTCGCCGCGCGCCGCGTCCGCGCCGGTGGGCGCCACCTTCCCTACGACTACCTGGTGCTGGCCACAGGTTCGACGCACACCTACTTCGGGCATCCCGAATGGGCGAACGACGCGCCGGGCCTCAAGACGCTCGATGACGCCTTCCTGATTCGCCGCCGCATCCTCACCGCGTTCGAACGGGCCGAGTCGGAACCGGACGCCGAACGCCGCCGCGTGTGGCTGACCTTCGCCATCGTGGGCGCCGGGCCGACCGGCGTCGAACTCGCGGGGACGCTCGCCGAAATGGCCCGCCACGTGCTGCCGCGCGAGTTCCGCACCGCGCAGCCGCAAAACGCCGAGATCCACCTGATCGAGGCCGGGCCTCGCATCCTGCCGGGCATGCCGCCTGAATTGTCGGCCGCGGCGCAGCGTCGGCTCGAGCAACTGGGAGTTGCGGTGCACGTCGATGCGGCGGTGACTGCGGTCGACGGCGCGGGCGTAGACACCGCGCGGTGGCGGATTGCGGCGCGCACGGTGGTGTGGGCGGCAGGGGTGGCGGCGTCGCCGCTTGGCCGACAGCTTGGCGTCGACTGCGACCGCGCCGGGCGCGTGCGGGTCGCTCCCGACCTGTCGCTGCCCGGGCATCCCGAGGTGTTCGTGGTCGGTGATCTCGCCTGTGTCGAGCGCGAGGGGCGTCGCGTCCCCGGCGTGGCTCCCGCCGCCAAGCAGATGGGCGCCTACGCCGCGCGCATGGTCCAGGCGCGCCTGAGCGGTTACACCAACCGCCCGTTTCGCTATTGGGATTACGGCAACCTCGCCAGCATCAGCCGGCGCAGCGCGGTGGTGGATTTGCACGGCATGCATCTGACGAGTGTCGCCGGCTGGTGGTTCTGGCTGGTGGCGCACATCTTCTTTCTGATCGGGTTCCGCAGTCGAGTGGCCGTCATGTGGAACTGGGCGTGGTCGTACATGACCCGCCAGCGGCACGCGCGCATCATCGTCGGCGCGCGGCCGGAGGAGCGCTGACGGCGCAGGCGCGATGGGTGGGCGGGGTCACGCGTGGTCGTGCCAGCGCGGGCGTCCCGCGCGCGCGTCGAACCATTCCGCACCGCGGTCGCTGGCCCACAAATCGGCAACGGCGACAAGCTCGTCGCCGATGTAGACGAGCGGGCAGCGCGCGCGCGTCCACGGCGGGATGCGGGCGCGCTGGAACAGGTCGCGCAGGCTGCGGGTGTGGAGGTCGCCCGCGGGCTTGAGCCGCTCGCCACCGCGGCGCAGGCGTACCGTCGCTACGGGCAAGCCCGGACCGCGGAACAGGTGCGTCGCACCCGCGATGGGCCAGAGCTCGAGCGTACCGCCGCCGGCCGGCAGGGCGAGGGGTGATCCCTCCCAAGGCGCCTGCCAGTCGACAGGGGGTTGCGCAAGGGGCGGCATGGCGTGCAGGCGGCCGCCCCATACGCGGACTTCGACGCCCGCCCAATCGACGCGCGGTACGCCGTCGTCCGCCGCGGTGGCGGCCTGGCGCTCGAGTTCGGCGCGCGCGGCGTCGGGAGGCGCCGGCAGACCGTGGCCGCGCAACCAGGCATCGAGCACCGGTGCGCGCAAGGCGTCCGGCAGCTCGAGCCAGCCCGCCGCATCGAGGGTTCCGGCGACCCGTTGCAGCGCCGTTACCGCGGATTGGGCGGCGGTACCGAGGTAGTCTGCCGCGGCACGACACAGTCGCGCCGCGTGTACGAGCGCCCGATCGGCGTCGGGAAACGCCTCGCGCAACGCGGGCAGGAGCGCGTGGCGGATGCGGTTGCGGCGGAAGCGCGGATCGGCGTTGGCCGGATCATCGATGGTCGCGAGCTGGTGGGCCACGACGTGCGTGGCGAGGGTCGCGCGCGGCGTGTCCAGCAGCGGGCGCCACAGCCAGCCGCGGGCGAAGGGTCGCAACTCGCGCATGCCGGCGAGCCCTTCGGGACCCGCGCCGCGCAGCAGCTTCAGCAGCACCGTCTCGACCTGGTCGTCGCGATGGTGGGCGAGTACCAGCCACTCGCCCACCCGCAGAGCCGTCGCGAACGCGACGTAGCGCGCCCGTCTCGCCGCCGCCTCGACGCCCTCGCCACGCGTGGTGTCGACCTGTACGATGGCGATCGTCATCGGCACGTCCAGGGCCGCGCAGAAGTCCGCGCAGCGCCTGGCCCAGATGGGACTCTGCGCGTGCAGGCCGTGGTCGACGTGCAGCGCGCGCAGCGCCAGCGCGCGCGCTTCCGGCAGCTGCGACAAAGCATGCAGCAGGGCGGTCGAATCGGGGCCGCCGCTGAATCCGACACACAGTGCACCCGGCTTGGCCGCGGCGAGGCGCCGGCGCAGCCGGTCCGTCAGCGTCGTGCTCATTTTTTCGCGGCGCGCAGCCGCACGTAGATGTGCTTGCCGTTGCCGATGTGGCGTTCTTCGGACTCGAACAGGCCAAGGCCCTTGATGAGCCCGCTGAGCTTGGCGTAGCCGTAGTTGCGCGAATCGAAGTCGGGTGACTGCTTGTTGATGATGCTGCCCACCGCGCCGAGGCCGGCCCAACCGCTGTCGTCGGAGGCAGCGTCGATCGCATTGCGCAGGAGGTTCACCAGCCGTGTATCACCACGCAGTTCCTTGGCCGAGCGCTGCCTTGGCGCGCCGGCGGGCTCGCTTTCAGTCGCGCCCGTGAGCACTTCGGTGTAGATGAACTTGTCGCAGGCGGTGCGGAACGGCTCGGGCGTCTTGCGTTCGCCAAAGCCGTACACCACGAGGCCGGACTCGCGGATGCGCGAGGCCAGGCGCGTGAAATCGCTGTCGCTCGACACGATGCAGAAGCCGTCGAGCTTGCCCGAATTCAGGAGATCCATGGCGTCGATGATCATGGCCGAATCGGTTGCGTTCTTGCCGACCGTATAGCGGAACTGCTGGATCGGCTGGATGGAGTAGCGCAGCAGCGTTTCCTTCCAGCCGTTGAGCTCGGGCTTGGTCCAGTCGCCGAAGATGCGCTTGACGTGCGCGGTGCCGTATTTGGCGACTTCGGCGAGCAGGCCTTCCACGATGGCGGGCCGGGCGTTGTCGGCGTCGATCAATACCGCAAGACGCGTGGTGGGTTCGCTGGGCATGGCGGGTTCCACGGCGGGCACCTGCCGATGGTAGCGCGCCCGCCGTCAGCAGCCGGCATCACGCGGATCGATGAAGTCGAGTTCCACGCCCACGCCGACCGGATCGACCAGGAACAGTTGCACCTGGTGGAGTTCGTCGATCACGTCGGTGGTGTAGGCGATGCCGGCGGAATTGAGGCGTGCCTGGGCGGCAGCCAAGTCGTCGCAGTTGAAGGCGACGTGGTTGAAACAACCCTGGTGCGCGCCTCCGGTGTCGTCGTCGGCGATCGTCAGGTGGACCACGCCGACGCTGCCGGCATAGAGCCAGCAGCCTTGCGAGCCGGAGTGGAATCGCGGGCGCGAACCCTCGTGGAGGCCCACGACGTCGACGTAAAAGCGCCGCAGGCGCTCGATCGTGTTCGCGGGGGCGCGGAAGTTGACGTGGTTGAGGCCGCGCACGGGCATCGCATTATTCCTGCCAGGTGCCGTAGCCACGGAGCCGCTGGTAACGCTGTTCCAGCAGGGTGTCGATCGGCAAGGCGCGCAACGCGTCGAGCTGGTTCAGCAGCACCGCCTTCAGCCGGATCGCCATCGAACGCGGGTTGCGATGCGCGCCGCCGGTGGGCTCGCGGATGATCTTGTCGATGAGGCCAAGTTCCCTCAGGCGCGGTGCGGTGAGCCCGAGCGCGTCGGCGGCGTCGTGCGCACGACCCGCGTTCTTCCACAGGATCGACGCGCAGCCCTCGGGTGAAATGACCGAGTAGGTGGAGTACTGCAACATGTTGACGCGGTCGCCGATGCCGATTGCCAGTGCGCCGCCGGAACCGCCTTCACCGATCACGGTGCAGATGATCGGCACCTTGAGCTCGGCCATGACTTCGAGGTTGCGCGCGATGGCTTCGCTTTGGCCACGCTCCTCGGCGCCCACGCCCGGATACGCGCCCGGCGTGTCGATGAAGGTGAGGATCGGCAGGTCAAAGCGCTCGGCCATCTGCATCAGCCGCAGCGCCTTGCGGTAGCCCTCGGGGCGCGGCATGCCAAAGTTGCGGCGTACCTTGGACTTGATGTCACGGCCCTTCTGGTGGCCGATCACCATGATCGGGCGGCCAAGGATGCGCGCGGGACCGCCGACGATGGCCGGGTCGTCGGCATACATGCGATCGCCGGCCAGCTCGTGGAACTCGTCGCACATGACCGCAACGTAGTCTTTGGTGTAGGGACGGCCGGGATGGCGCGACAACTGGGTCGTCTGCCATGGCGTCAGGTCGCGAAAGATCTCCGCGGTTTTCACCCTGAGCTTGGCGCGCAGCTTGCCCACCTCGTCGTCCACGTCGATCGCGTTGTCGTGGCCGGCCGCGGTGAGCTCGCGCAGCTTGTCTTCAAGTTCGGCGATGGGCTGCTCGAAATCCAGGAAGTTGGGGTTCATTCCCGCCACTGGCTTGGACAAAGGCTGAATTATAGCGACTGGGCTGCCTCGGGCGGCCTACTCACCGGCGTCCGGCCGCACCAGCGACGGGCGTACGGACTTGATGCCGGGAACGTCGGCAAGGCTGCGCAGCAGACCGGTGCTGACCTTGACGCGCCAATCGTCGCCCAGGCGCAGGTCGGCGCTGCCCGCGCCGTTGTGATAACCCGTCAGCAGCAGGCGGGTGCGCCCGCCACAGTAGCCCGCGAGCGCACGCTTCAGCACCGGGACGAAGCCGGCGTCGATGCCGTTGACGCCGATCCGCAGCATCCTCGCGCCCGCCTCGCACGCCTGGTCGAGCGTCCATACGCGCCGTGCGCGCACGCGCAGCTCGCCGCGGAAGTCGTCGAAGGCGAGTCCGCCTTCGATGATGAGCATCGCGTCGGGCTGGGCGAGGTCGGCGTATTGCTCCCACGCGTCGCGGAAGAAGTTGGTGGTCATCGCGCCCGACCAGTCCTCGATCCGCACGCCGGCGCCGGTGTCGCCATGGCGGAAGACCCGGGTCACCATGCCGGCGACGGTCCAGGGTGTTTCGGGTGCGCGCCGGAAGCGGTTGTCTTCGCCGTCGGCGCTGGCGCGCGGAGGCGGCGGTTCGTAGCGCTGCGCGATGTCGCCGATGGGGCAGGTCGCAAGCTGCGTCAAAAGGTCGCGCCAGGGGTCGGTGGGGTGACCCGTGAGGTAGTGGCCGAGGGTGGCACGTTCACCCGCGAGGCGCCGCTCCAGCGGCCACGGAGGTTGGGCCACGGTCGTGACGGCCACGCTGGCGACCGGTGCCAGCGCTGCGCCGAACATGTCGTTCTGGCCCGCCTCGCGGTCGCGCGAGCTCTGCTCGGCCGCTTTCACGGCCTCGGGAAGCTGCGCGGTCAGCGTGGCGCGGTTGGGTCCGAGCGTGTCCAGCGCGCCGGCCTGGATCAGCGCCTCGAACACGCGCTTGTTCAACTTGCCGGCGCCCATGCGCGCGCAGAAGTCGGCCAGGCTCTTGAAGGTGCCACCGGCAGCGCGGGCGGCCATGATCGCCTCGCACACCGCGCGGCCGGCGCCCTTGATGGCGCCGAGGCCGTACCGGATCGCGTCGTGCCCGGCGTCGCCGCCGGCGGGGATGGCGACGAAGTGGTAGTCGGAGGCGTTGACGTCGGGCGGCAGGATCGTGAGCCCGTTGGCTCGGCAGTCGTCGATGAACTGCACCAGCTTTTCGGTGGCATCCATGTCCGAGGACATGGTCGCGGCCATGAACTCGGCCGGATAGTGCGTCTTCAGCCACGCGGTCTGGTAGGCGACCAGCGAGTAGGCGGCGGCGTGCGACTTGTTGAAGCCGTAGCCCGCGAATTTTTCCATCTGGTCGAAGATGGCGTCGGCGCGCTGCTCGTCGACGCCGTTTTTTGCCGCGCCGTCGCGGAAGATGGCGCGGTGCTTCACCATCTCCTCGATCTTCTTCTTGCCCATCGCGCGGCGCAGCAGGTCGGCGCCGCCCAGCGAGTAGCCGCCGACGATCTGGGCCATCTGCATGACCTGTTCCTGGTACACCATGATGCCGAAGGTTTCCTTCAGCACCGGCTCGACGCGCGGATCGGGGTAGGTGACCTTCTCCTTGCCGTGCTTGCGCGCGACGTAGCTCGGGATCAGGTCCATGGGCCCCGGGCGGAACAGCGAGTTGAGGGCGATCAGGTCCTCGAAGCGGTCGGGCTTGGCGTCCTTCAGCAGGCGCTGCATGCCGCCGCCTTCGAACTGGAACACCGCGACCGTGCGCGCTTCGCGGAACATGCGGAAGACTTCGGGATCGTCCAGCGGAATCTTTGCGATGTCGAGCGTCGCCTCGTGTGCCGCCTGGCGGCGCCGATTGATGGCCTTGACCGCCCAGTCGATGATCGTGAGCGTGCGCAGGCCGAGGAAGTCGAATTTGACGAGCCCGACCGCTTCCACGTCGTTCTTGTCGTATTGCGTGACGACGCCGGCGCCGCCGGGTTCGCAGTAGAGCGGAGAGAAGTCGGTGAGCGGGCTCGGCGCAATCACGACGCCGCCTGCGTGCTTGCCGACATTGCGCGCGAGGCCCTCGAGCTTCAGGGCGAGGTCGATCAGCGTGCGCGCCTCCTCGTCCTGCTGGTAGAGCTGGACGAATTCCTGCTGAATGCGGTCCGGTTCCTTCTTCGCCTTCTCGCTGATGCCCAGCGCATCGCCCAGCGTCAGGTCCAGCGGCATGCGTGGAATGAGCTTGGCGATCTTGTCGACCTGGCCGTATGGCATGCCCAGCGCGCGCCCGCAGTCGCGCAGCACGGCCTTGGCGGCCATCGAGCCGTAGGTGATGATCTGGCTGACCTGGTCGCGGCCGTATTTCTGGGCGACGTAGGCGATCACCTCGTCGCGCCGCTCCATGCAGAAGTCGACGTCGAAGTCGGGCATCGATACGCGTTCGGGGTTCAGGAAGCGCTCGAACAGCAGGTTGAACCGCAGCGGATCGAGATCGGTGATCTTGATGCTCCAGGCGACCACCGAGCCCGCGCCCGAGCCGCGCCCTGGCCCGACCGGGATACCCTGCGACTTGGCCCAGCGGATGAAGTCGGAAACGATGAGGAAGTAGCCCGGAAAGCCCATCTTCACGATGGTGTCGAGCTCGTGCGTGAGGCGGCGGTCATAGTCTTCGCGCGTGTGGCCGGGGGCCACGCCGAATTCGGCGAGCCGCTCCTCGAGCCCGGCGTGGGCCAGTTCGCCGATCCAGGAATCCAGCGTGTGGCCCTTGGGGGCGGGAAACGCCGGCAGGTAGTACTTGCCGAACGACAGCTCGACGTTGCAGCGTTTGGCGAGCTCGACGGTGTTTTCCAGCGCTCCCGGAAGGTCGGCGAACAGCTCCGCCATGGTGTCGGCGGGTTTCAGCCACTGCTCCCGCGAGTATTCGTGCGGGCGCCGTGGATCGGAAAGCTGCTGGCCCTGCTGGATGCACACGCGCGCCTCGTGGGCCTCGAAATCCTCGGCCTTGAGGAAACGCACGTCGTTGGTGGCGATGACCGGCAGATCAAGGCGCGCGGCCGCATCCAGCGCCAGCGCGTTGAAGGCCTCCTCGCCGTCGCGCTGCGTGCGCGCAAGTTCCAGGTACAAGGCCTCGTCGAATTCCCGGCGCAGGAATTCGAAACACTCCGCCGCGTCGCGTTCGCGCCGTGCGGTCATGAGTCGTCCGCAGGCGCTGTCGCGGCCGGCGATCGCGATGAGTCCCGCGCTGGCGCCATCCAGCCATTCGCGCTGGAGCTGCGCGCGGCCCGCGTGCTGGCCTTCGAGCCAGGCGTGCGAGATCAGACGCGTCAGGTTGAGGTAGCCCGCGCGGTCGCGGCAGAGCAAGGTGAGTCGATCCGGTCGCAGCGCGTCCTCGGGGTTGGCGATCCACACGTCGCAGCCGATGATGGGCTTGATCCCGACCTTTTCCGCAGCGCGATAAAGCTTGATCTGCGCGAACAGATTGGAGTCGTCCGTCAGCGCCAACGCCGGCAGTCCGAGCTCGACCGCCCGACTCACCAGGTTGGCGTGCTTGGCGTGGCCCGGATCACCGTATTCCGGCTTCTCGGGGATGCGGATGGTGGAGTCGCGCAGCGAGTACTCGCTGTGGACGCGCAGGTGGATGTAGCGGATCGGCATGGCGGGCGTCTGGACGATCCTGCAAGCCTATTGTCGGCATGGGGCAGCGGCAAGGTTGACACGCGCGGCGGTGCGCCTTCCCTTCGACGTGGAAAAACGCGTCGCGGCCGGAGTGCGGTCCATCGGCATGGACGGCTTTCCGCGCAGGGTCACGGCATCGATCCCTGGAACGCCAACCCCGCGCCCTCGACCTTCTTCCCCCGCGATGAGCGGTCGGAGGAGAGCGCGCTGGCGGCGCGCGGTGTGGCTGCAGGGTCTGGTTTCAGCCCGCGATGTGCGACGGCACCTCGGCGGCCGGTGCGGCGGCGCGCTGGGCACACGCGTGGCGCACCGGCGCGAAACTGCGTCGGTGTTCGGGGCACGGTCCCAGGCGCCGCAGTGCGTCGAGGTGCTGCGGCACGCCGTAGCCCTTGTGCCGAGCGAACCCATAGTCCGGCCAGCGCGCGTCGTACTCGACCAGGATGCGGTCGCGGGTGACCTTGGCGATGATCGACGCCGCACTGATCGGGGGTTCCAGCGCGTCGCCATGCACGATCGCGCGTGCGGGGCAGCAGAGGCGTCGTGGCAGGCGGTTGCCGTCGATCAGCGCGAGTGAAGGCGGCACCGGCAGACCCGCGAGCGCGCGCGCCATGCCGGCCAGCGTCGCGTTGAGGATGTTGATGCGGTCGATCTCGGCGGCCTCGACGCGCACTACGGACCAGGCCGCGGCGCGCTCGACGATCAGCGCATACAGGCGTTCGCGCTGGCGCGCCGACAGCTGCTTGGAATCGGCCAACCCCGCGATTGGCCGCGCGGCATCCAGCATCACCGCCGCCACCACGACCGGCCCGGCCAGTGGGCCGCGTCCGGCTTCATCGACGCCTGCGATGATCGGGGTCACTGCAGATCGTCCAGTTTCCCGAAGACCCAGGCACGGTAGGAATCCCGCAGCGCCGTGTTGCGGCAGTCGAGGTCCTGGCCCGCGCAGCGATCGCGCAGCAGGGTGTTGGCGACAAAGAACGGATCGCGCGGCAGGTCTGCGGCGTCGAGCAGCAGCGAACCCAGGTATGCAATGTCGAGCACCGGGTAGCGCTCGGGACGGATCGGCAGGTTGAAGCCCTTGAGCATGTAATAGGTGACGTAGTGCGAGTCGGGGACGGCCGCGGGTACCCGTCTCGCCAGATGGTCGATCGCGCCGTCGAAGGAGGGCTGGTGGTCGCCAAAGTGCACCAGGAGCGCGGGCCGGTCGTCGCGCTTCAGGAACGCCTCGAGGCGTGTCATGGCGGCATCGGACATCGACAGGCGCTGCAGGTAGTTGGTGAGGTTGAGATTCAGCCAAGCGTCGAGCGGCGCATGGCCGGGCGCAAGCCTGCCGGGAAACAACGCCTTGTCGTAGGGCGCGGGCAACTCGTGGTACGGCGTCATGTGCGGACCATGCTGGTACAACGTCAGCACCATCACGAACAAGGGCTTGCCGTCGGCCTTGGCTTTTTCGGCGGCAAACACGCGTTCCAGCGCCGCGAACACCTGGGCATCGGTGGCGCCCCAGTCGAGCTTCAGTTCGGTGCCGCCGTAAAACGCGTTGAAGCCATAATCGGTATACGCGGTGCGCCCGTTCATGAAGTCGCCGTCGGTCGGGTAGATGCCGACGGTGCGGTAGCCGTCGGCGTCCAGCAGCCGCGGCAGCGTGTAGCGCATGCGGGGCGCGAGATTGAACGGCGCGTACGTGCCTGCCGGGCCGAAGAGGGTGTGTGGCAGGCCGGTCAGGAACGCGAATTCGCTGGTCCAGGTGCCGCCGCCCCAAGTATGCACATTGAGCCAGCCGTGGGCGATCGTGTTGGCGTCCGGCTGGAACATGCGCGCATCGCACAGGCGTGAAATGCAGCCGGTCATCATCCGCGGGTCGAACGTGCTTTCCTCCAGCACGGCGACGATGTCGGGCTTGCGAAAGCGCACCGGTGTGGCGGACGCAAGGTCGTGCCAGTCGGCCGCGCTGGCGTCTGCGGTGCGGAACGCGGGCGTCGTGATATGGGTGTTGCGGATCGAAACGATGAAGTCCGTGATGAAGCTTTCGTCGTTCATCGCGTCCCACGCGTCCTTCGCGTACACCTGTCCGAAGGGGCCGCGCGGTGCGAGGACGATCCCGAGTGCCACCATGGCACCAGCCGCGCCGACCAGCCGCGCGACGCGCACGCGCGGCCGACGTGGCGGGTGGCCCTCGGCGCGCCAGAGGAAGACCAGGATCAGCGGGACCAGCACCGCCGCCGCCACGATCGCCGCGATGATGAAGGGGTAGCGCAGCAGCGTGCGGGCGATCTCGGCGTTGGCGTAATAAAGCAGGTCGGGCGCCAGGAGCGGCGTCGACAGGTACTGGAACTTGAGGTTGCCGGCAGTTGCCAGCAGCAGCAAGGGCACACAGGCGGTGACGGTGCCAAAAGCGATGCGTCCCGTGACGGCGACGAGGAGGATCGCGAGGCCCAGCAGGATGGCCGTGGCAAACAGCGCTTCGATGGCGGTTTCTTCGGCCAGCGGACCGACGCGCAGGGTCAACACCAGCACCGTCAAGGCGAAGGCGGCCAGCCATTCCCGTCGGCAGTGCCACGAAAGGAAGCGGGCGCGGGCAGGGTTCATGGGCGGATCGAAGGTCCCTCGTGCGTGGCCAGCACCTGCCCGATCGCGCGCCCCGCGGCGGCGGCCGCGCCGCCGCCGGCGTGCAGTGCGAGGTGCAGGCGTTCGAATTCGCGGGTCAGGGCGGCGCACCGTGCGGCGTCGTGGAACCAGGCCAGGACGTCGTCGGCGAGCCGGTCGGGGGTGCAGTCACGCTGCATCCGCTCGGGCACGAGCGCGGCACCGGCCAGGATGTTCGGCAGCGAGTAGAGTCCGGTTTTCAGCATCCCCAACCCCTTGACGAGGGCGTAAGTCAGCGGTGCGATCCGGTATCCGACCACCAACGGCCGCTTGGCCAGCATGCCTTCCAGCGCGGCGGTACCGGATGCCAGCAGGACCACGTCGGCGGCAATCATCGCACGCTGCGCGTGACCATCGATGAGCCGCGTTCCGGGCGGCAGTGACACGCCTTCCAGCGCAGCGCGGCAACACGGATTGGCCACCGGCACCACGATCTGGAGCCGCGGGATCGCGGCGGCGACGCGCGTGGCCGCCTGCACGAAGATGCGGCCCAGGCGGTGGACCTCGGACCCGCGGCTGCCCGGCAGCACGGCCAGCACCGGCGCGTCGGGCGCCAGCGCGAGGTCGTGCCGCGCGGCATCCCGATCGGGGACCAGCGGGAACCGATCGGCCAGCGGGTGACCAACGAAGCGCGCACTGACGCCGTGCCTGGCATAGATCGCCGGCTCCATCGGAAACAGGCACAGCACGCAGTCGGTGGACCGCGCGATCCGGGCGGCCCGCCCTTCGCGCCAGGCCCAGACCGCCGGACTGACGTAATGAACGGTGGGGATGCCCGCGCGCTTCAGCCGGGCTTCGAGTCCAAGGTTGAAGTCGGGGGCGTCGATACCGATGAACGCGTCCGGGCGCAGCGCAACCAGGCGATGCGCCAGTGCGGCGCGCAGGCGCAGCAGGCGTGGCAGGTGGCGCAGCACCTCGGCGAGACCCATTACCGACAATTCGGCAACGTCGTGCCATGCTTCGAACCCGACCGCGCGCATGCGAGGCCCGCCGATGCCCCCGAAGCGCGCGTCTGGATACCTCGCGCGCAGCGCCTTGATGAGATCGGCACCCAGCAGGTCGCCGGAATCTTCACCCGCGGCCAGCGCGAACAGGGGACGGGCGCCGGACTCGGGAAGCGATGGGGGCATAGGCTTCGCGTCATTTCCCCCGACAGGGGGCCCGGTACCAGGGAGCGTGCCGTGAACCGTAATGCGTGCGATTGTAGGGCGCGCGCCGCGGCAGCGGACGATCGGCGCAGGTCAGCGCACCAGCGAGCGCTCGCTGCGGTCGATGAAATCGCAAAATGCGCGCACGTCCGCGCAGGCGCCCGCCTGCTGGTCCAGCGCGGCGCGCGCCTCTCCGAGCGTCTTGTGCGAGAGGTATAGCGTACGGTAGGCGCGCTTGATGGCGCTGATGCGGGCGGCGTCGAACCCGCGGCGTTTGAGGCCCTCGGCGTTGACGCCTCGCGGGATCGCGAACTGGCCCGCCACGTAGATGAACGGCGGGACGTCGCGATTGATCGCGGAATACATGGCGGCAAACGCGTGGGCGCCCACCTTGCAGAACTGGTGCACGCCCGCAAAGCCGCCTAGCACCACCCAGTCACCGATTTCGACGTGGCCGGCCAGCGTCGCGTTGTTGGCGAAGATCGTGTGGCTGCCAACCTGGCAATCGTGCGCGACGTGCACGTAGGCCATGATCCAGTTGTCGTTGCCGATGCGGGTGACCCCGCCGCCTTCGGCGGTGCCGCGGTTCAGGGTGACGAATTCGTGGATGGTATTGTCATCGCCGATCACGAGCTCGCTGCGCTCGCCGCGATATTTCTTGTCCTGCGGGTCGCCGCCGATGGAGGCGTAGGCACCGATGCGCGTGCGACGTCCGATGCGGGTGGGCCCCTTGATCAAGGCGTGCGCGCCGACCCGGCTGCCTGCGCCGATTTCAACTTCCCCTTCGATGATCGTCAGCGGTCCGATCGCGACGTCGTCGGCGAGGTGCGCACGCGGGTCGATGATCGCGGTCGGATGGACTGCGGGACCGGTTGGGCTCACCGACTCGCTTCCGCGCACATGAGCTCGCAGGTCGCCACTTCGGCGCCGTCCACGAGCGCGCGCGCGGTGAAGATGCCCATGCTGCGGATCAGCCGCTTGAGGTGCACTTCGAGGCGCAACTGGTCGCCCGGCACCACCGGCTTCAGGAAGCGCGCGTTGTCGACCTTGGCCAGGTAAAAGATGCGGTCGTCGCGCGTGGGGACGGTGCCGGAGAGGCCCATCAGCAGGCCCGAGGCCTGGGCCAGCGCTTCGACGATCAGCACGCCCGGCATGACCGGGTGGCCCGGGAAGTGGCCCTGGAAGAACGGTTCGTTGAACGACACGTTCTTCAGCGCCACGATGCGCTTGCCGGTGTCCAGCTCGAGCACCCGGTCGACCAGCAGGAACGGGTAGCGGTGCGGCAGGATGGCCGCGATGCGTTCCGCATCGGCCAGCGTCGTCGTGGAAACAGCGGTGTCGTTCATCAAATACGGTCCTTGGTCAGTGCCTGGATGGCCTGCTCGAGCGCAGCAAGCCTGTGCGCCATTGCGTCCAGGTGGCGCATGCGCGCGGCGTTGCGGCGCCACGCGGCGTTGGTGTCGATTGGGCTGCCCG
Organism: Rhodanobacteraceae bacterium; assembly: GCA_035720985.1. Taxonomy (GTDB): domain Bacteria; phylum Pseudomonadota; class Gammaproteobacteria; order Xanthomonadales; family Rhodanobacteraceae; genus 66-474. The sequence continues at coordinate 33,642 of DASTNI010000002.1, forward strand.
AGGAATACACCCCGGGCTTGTGGATCGAGTGGGTGACGAGGCTCATCGCCGTGATGGTAACGCCGTCGGTGATTTCGAGGTGGCCGAGCACGCCCGCACCACCGCCGATGAGGCAATCGCGCCCGATGCGCGCGCTGCCGGCAACCGCCGCACAGCCGGCCAGCGCGCTGTGCGCGCCGATGTGCACGTTGTGGGCGATCTGGATCTGGTTGTCCAGGCGCACGTCGTCTTCCAGCACGGTGTCATCCAGCGCGCCGCGATCGATCGTCGTGTTGGCACCGATTTCGCAGTCGTCCCCGATGCGGACTCCGCCCAGCTGCGGCACCTTGACCCAGCCTGTCGCGTCGCGCGCCAGGCCGAATCCATCCGCGCCGATCACCACGCCCGGATGGACCAGGACGCGGCGCCCCAGCGTCACCCGCGTGACGAGGGTGACGCGCGGGCCCAGGCGCGACTGGGCGCCGATGCGGCAGTCGGGCCCGA
>DASTNI010000003.1:0-16735 GCA_035720985.1 Rhodanobacteraceae bacterium
TCAATCACAAGCGACTGCTGGAGCCGATCGGGAACATCCCGCCAGCGGAAGCCGAAGCCAACTACTATCGGCAACAGGCTGCGTTGCCCACGGCAACGTGACTCACACCAACGAGCCTCCGGAGAACCCGGGGCGGTTCACAACGTCGATGCGGATGAAGATGGGTAACCCAGGCCTCCCAGTCGAGACGCTACTCCTTGTGCCGATCGCGATGGCGCTGGTCGCGGCCCCGGTAGTCTGGTGGATGCATCGAGCGAATCAACGAGACGTGGCGCGCGCGGAACGCGTGGCCCGCGTGCTTGCCGAAGCGATCGCCCTGTTCGGCAGCGAGGAGGCGGCACGCGTCTGGATGAACACGCCAGGCGAGTTCGCGCCCGGTCAACCGCCGGTCACGCCGGCCGAACTCGCGGCGTCGGAGGCCGGGGCGAGGCTACTCGAGGAACGAATCAGGCGCACCACGCACGGGGTATTCTGAGCCGGCTTCCCAGTTGGCGCCGCGCCAACGGGGAATGAGCTTGCAACAGGCTACAGTGGAGTGCGAACCATGAGTACATCCGTTACGCAACGCAAAGCTCGGCCCGATCGTGGCCTGATGGCGCGTATCGCTTTGGAGCGCTCAGGCATGCCGATAGGGTGCGCCGAGGCCGTGCGTCGAAAGCTCGGCATGGAAGTGTCCGAGTTCAGCGGCGTGCTTGGCATAAAGCTCGCGACTTACAAGAGGAAGAAACTAAACCGCAGCGCCCTGAAGGGCAGCTACGGCTACGCCGTGTCTGATGTGGAGGATATCTTGGCGTTCGTGCGCGACCTGTTGCCAGACGACAAACGCGACTTCGATGTTGCACGGTGGTTTGCCGGCTGGATTAAGGTTCCGCAGCCCGCCCTAGGCGGCCACCGGCCGGAAGAACTCTTGGACACGCCTACCGGTCGACGGGTGGTTCGACGCGTCGTTGGCGCAATGGCTAGTGGTGCGTACCTTTGACGGAGAGAGGAGTTGATTTCGCGACCCACCCACACGATACGCAACCTCGGCACCGGTTCGATGGTTTCGAGGTCCGTATTGAGCATAGCGCGCACTGTCTGAGTGCCCCGTCTCACGAGGCGGGACGGGAGCAATAGCGCCACTCCTCGTGCCACAACTCGATCGTCACGCCGGGGCCCTGATACCGCCCAGATAGGCCAGCGTTTGCACCAGCCCTTCCGGGCGCCGAATGAGCATTGCGGGCACGCCGCCCAGTTGCTCGTTTTGCGAGTGCATCCACGCCTTGCGATTCTCACCGTCCGCGCCCACCAGTGGGTCGAGCGAGCGGAACAGGCGGACCAGAAGCAGCGCCAGCTCCCCCGTCTTGCGATCGGGGTCGATCTCCGCGGTGCCGCGCTTGTAGCGCGATACCGTTGGCGGGCTCACGCCGATGACTTGTGCGAGTTCAGCGTCCTTGAGGCCGAGCAGACCCGACGCACGCACCACGGCCTTGGTGAGCACGCGTGCGCGCTCGGGAGGGGCCTTGGCATCGATCGGTCGCATCATGCACCTCCTTAGGGGCCGGGATCGTTAGGCTTCGGCAACGTGGCGTGCCGCTCGCGGACCATCCGGCGAGCCTACTCCGAGCGCGTCGCGCGTGTGGCGGATCAGCACGGGCATAGCGTCCTCGCCGTCGGCAGTCACCCACTGAGCGTGTACTCTGTGCCCACATGAGCACCCAACGTTCCGTGCCCCGTTTGGCGGCCATCACGCCCGAAGCTGTACGCAGAGGCGTGCTTGCGTCACGCATCAACGTTGTCGCCGACCTGGGCATCGATCGTGAGCAGGTACTGCGCATGATCGGTGCGCCCAGCACCCTACGGCGTCGCATCACGGAGCGGGCACGGCTCACGCGCGATGAGTCCGATCGCCTGGCCCGTATGTGGCGGATCGTGGGTCGAGCGATCGAAGTCTTCGGCTCGGTGGAAAAGGCAGTGCGGTGGTTGCAGCGCCCCGTGCGGACACAGCCGGACGGCACCACGCCGTTCGCCATGCTGGACACCGACCCGGGCGCCGAGTGGGTCGATGAACGACTCACGCAAATCGAGCACGGGCTGTTCGCTTGATCGTTCGGGGAACCGCCACGCTGAGCCACCTACCCGAACAGCTCGCCGCCTGCCCCATCGTCGTCCATGGGCTGAATCAGGGGTTGCCGATGCGATCCGCGCCGCGATCCTGGCAGCCGATGTGGCCACTACCGCCCCGCGGCCCAAGGCCATGACGCGTGGCACGTCACGGCCGGCGCCTCCGGCTGGGCGCGGTTGATCCCACGAGCAGCGCACGCGTTGCCTCGCACCACGCGAACAGTCCCCCGGCAGCCCCGCCGCGGCACGAAGCCGCCGCGGGGCGTCGCCGCCAAGTGCTCACCAGCACATCAACACCCCCGAAGACCGCTCTTCAGGTGCAGGCCGGCCGCGCTGGCGGGGCGACGGGGCCCCGCCCTTAGGCGGGGAAGGGAGCCCGAGCGCCCAGGGACGGGCGCGAGCCGGCCGTCAGTCTGGCGACAGGGATCCGGCCAGGGCCAGCACGCCGTCGATCGGCAGCGCGTGCGCCGGCGCATCGCAGAGCGCGGTGCCGATCGGGATGGCGATGGTTTCGAGAGCGGTGTCGAGCATGGCGCGCACTGTCCGGGTTCGCCGTCTCACGGGGTAGGACAGAGAACGGTAGCACCTCCGCCTCGCGGGTGCGGCGTAGTTCGCCATTATTCAGCGCGCGGACGCGGCCATGCAGACCTGCCGGGCTCACTCCTTTGACGGGTAAAACCGCTGGTCGTAACGAAACGGCGTGGCGCTTGCGACACGCACCTGCGCGAATAGCGGAGAGCGCCGTGCAAGGATCACGTTGCGCTCGGTAGCGCTGAGCATGCTCGGCACGGACAAGCCCAAGGCGGTCGAGTGCTCGATCCACCAGTCTCCAACCCCGCGCGCCTGTGTGGACTCGATCGCGCGCCAGGTGGGAGCCTGAATGGGCAAGTCCTCGTACGCGTCGACCTTGGCACCTTCTGGCAGCGCCAGTTCGAGCAAGACGAAGTCGATGTCGTGCTCGCCAGCAAGGTGGACCAGGCGTTCATTCCGCGCCAGCGACTCCGTGCTCGCGGCGTACAGAACGTGCTGCCCTGCCGAATGCCACCTGCCTGGAAACAGGTAAGCGCCCATCGTCGATAGAGGGTCGCCGGCGAACTCCGCGCGGACGACCCGCCACAATGGATTCACGGGACGATGCCGTGGTACATCTGTTCCAGCAGCAAATTGATGGCCTCAGCGCCGGCGTTGGTGCGAAGCAGATTGATGGGTTGCTCGCCGCGTAGCGCCGGTTGACCGCGGTGCAACCATGAGACGACGTTCTCGTCCGTCTTCAGAACGCGCATCGCGACACCCAGTGTTCCGAGCAGTCGATACATGGCGTCCGCCTCGGCGCCTACGAACTTGCCCTGCTTCTCGAACCGCCGGTCGAGGGTGGATGGGCTGACGTGCAACAATGCCCCGAGTTCTTGTCGCGTCAGTCCGTAACGGTCGGCGATGCCAGCGGCCACACTGACAGGCACGCCGTTGCGCAGGAACGCATCGAATCCGATCGGCGAGGTCGGGATCGGGGTGCGGAGTTTGCCGCGGTTGGCGGACAGGAACGCGCTGACATCTTCGGCAACGGCGCTCATACGTTTTGCTCCAAATGACGACATTGATGTTAGCAAATGACCATGGCCGGGTCAATGTGCGTGGCTGGCTCCGCGCCGGCTTGCGTCCGGTGGACCGAAAGCTCGTGGTCCCGGCGATCCATGCCGAAGCCAAGACACCCCTTATTCCGCAGGCTCAATCGACTCCGGCCCGCCGCGATGCCGCGACGAGTTGATCTCGCGCCCCACGCGCACGAAGCGCAGCTTCGGCACCGGCGTTGCATCAGCATCGCCATGGCATCCTCGCTGCTGCCCGCCATCCACTCGCGCGCCTGGCCCGGGTCCAGAAGCACTAGCATGCGGTCGTGGACGCCGCCGCACGCAGGTCGCCGATAGTCAGCGCCGGCGCCACCGGCGCGCTCATGAGAGCCGCTGGTTAGCGGGCAGTTGCCGGGGCTCGAGCTGTGCGGGTCCGTCTGCCCACACTTCGGGGGCGTCGAACCAGACGCTCGGTGGGGTGTCGGTAGTGACGCGGCTGTTGGCGAGGAACTCAAGGAGGTGCGCGACGCGCGCGGCGCGCTGCGGTGCCGCGACGAGGGCGCCCGTCAGCAGTCCGGCCCGAATGTTGGCGGTGACCAGCGCGGCGTACTGGACCGCCCACGCCTCATCTCGCACAGACGGGTTCGTGAGCAGCGTGCCCGCTTCGCGCAGTTCAGCATCGATCCGTTTGCGTTGGTAGTCGCATGCGAGCGTTGGCACGGTGATCGCGCCCGCGGCGTATTCGACGAGGAGTGCGCGCGTCGCGCTCATTGCGGCTTCATCGGTCATGGTGCGGGTTGCCATGGTCTTGCCCGTGCAGTGGTGATACCTACTGGGCGCGGGGGCCGCCATAGGTGGCGCGGCGCCGCGGGTGCGATGCGGGGACGACACAGGAGGGAGGCAAGGTCGTGGGCAACGCATCTGCGGACCGCCTGGGAACACTGCACGGCGACGTTGAAGACCTTCGGCGGCGGACGCAGGCCGTCGAGCTTCGTGGCGCCAGGGCGAAGCGCACGGCTGCCGAGCTGTACGAGGTGTACGCGTGGCGGCAGGCGGCGATCGACAGACCGACGGCTCGCGTGGAACGGCTAGAGCACCCGCACGTGCTCGAGATCTAAAGCCCCACAGGGGCGAAGCGGATGCACCCAGCGCCGGCGTGGCGCTGGGTGCATCTGGGTTCACTGCAGCGGTTCGACTCGAATCGGCTGGCCGCCGTACTGGTTGCCGATGACCTGCACACGTTCGCCGGCCCTGAGCGCGACGTCAGCGGCTTGCGTCACGCTGAGGATCTGGGAACTACCGTTGCCCGCGTCCAGCTTGACGGTGACCTGCAGGCCGGGCTGTCGGTACAGACGGTTCCCGGCCAGATTCCCGCCAACTGCGCCGCCAAGGGCGCCTGCCACGGTGGCCAGGGTCTTGCCGTTGCCGCCGCCGACCTGGTGGCCCAATAGACCGCCGACCGCCGCACCGACCCCGCTGGCCAGCATCTTTTCGGTACTGGCCGCGTTGATGGTGACTTGGCGAACCGCGATGACCGTGCCGAGTCGCACTGTCTGCGCGTTTTGCGTGCCGGATGGTGCGTACGTGTTGGCCGAGTTGGGCAGGTAGCCCTGCATACCCGGCGGCAGCGACGCGCAGCCGGCGAAGGTGGTGGCCACGGCGATGGCCGCGGCGAGTTTCAGTGTGCGATGCATGTGCGCCTCCAAAGGAGAGGCGCCCGGAGTGGACGCCCCTGCTCTATAGGCGCGCGGGGCGCCACGTGCGTGTTACGCGCACCACCGCCAAAAGCCACACTGGGCGCGGGCTGGCGAGCGTGGGACATGGATACCCGATGCAACGACGTGGTCGGGGATTCCAGGCGTCGTGGTGACGGACATACCGACACACCTGGAGGTCACCATGCACACGTCCACTCATCGCCGCCGCCGCGGCCACACCAATTGCCACCCGCGCCGCAGGCCTACGGACGCACCGGCTAGCCGCGTCCTGGTTGCTGCGCTGGTCTGCTCGTGCGCGCTCGTCGATGTCGTCTGCCCCCACACGGCGCCGCAGGGCGCGCAGGAGCTGATCGCCGCGGCGGCGGCCCTCGCATTCGCCATACGCAAGTTTGGCGGCGGCGGCTGAGCCGCCCCGCCACCGCGCGCAGGCCGGCACTGAAAGTGCCGGCCTGCGTCGTGCCATCCGTGGCCGCGTCAGTGAACGATGCGGAGAACTGGCGGCGTGCGCGGCGGGACGCGGACCGGCGGATCGGGCCCCTCGAAGTACCCCGGAACGCAGTTGGCCGACGGCCGGTAGCCGGCTGCGCGCAGGCTGCACAGGGCGGGCGAAATGCCGTCGTTGAGAACGTGGGTGATGTCGACGCCTGGCCGGGCTACCAGAGCGGCGGTGACAATTCCGCGCGAAACGGTGGCCAGCACCATGCACGCCCAGGAGCAGGCGTCGTCGTCGCGCAGGATGTGCTGGTAGGCACGCCACCAGCGCACCTGGCGGCGCGCCCAAAGCCGGATGAGCTCGTCGTTGAGGTTGTACGTCTGCCGGACAGCCAGCAGAAACCTGCAGTTGACGAGGGCTACTGCGTTGATCCCAGGCGTAGCGAGTTCGCGCGAAGGCTTCATGCTGACCTCCCGCACTCGGCGACAGGGGTCTGGGTGAACACAACGTATCGGCACGGTCCCAGGTCGACGATGCTGATATCGAGGGGACGGCCTTCGTTGGGGTCTCCAAGGGTGGCTTCGCGCACCCGTAGCGTGCGTGCAGTGCCTCCACTGCCCTGCACGACGCGTCCCGGTCGCGTCCAAAACGCTTGGTCGACCTCGAACTCGGCGAGGGTCTGCGTTGTGAACACGGTGCTCATGAGTGGGTTGTTCATAGCAAGGCGGCCTCCGGGCCGCGTCTAGTGGTCCTATCCACTAGGCGCGGTGCCCGCCACTCAGGCCATTTCGGGGCCATGCCTGCCTCGGGTGTGCTTGGCCCCCCGGGGCCCGGCCGTTCGGCGCTGCTCCGCCTTGGGCAGTCGCAGTTCGTCCTGCGTGGCGTAGCGGAACCGCTTGCCCTGCATCCACGCCAGCGCCTGTGCCACCCGCACTTGCGTCCGGAAGTTTTGCTCAACAAAGGTGCGCTCGGACACGCGGGCGCGAGCGCGGTCGAGGGACACACCACTGCGCTGAGCTTCCCGCTTCGAGCTGCGCTCAAGCGCGCGATTGAACGCCGCATCGAGGCGGGCAAGCGCACCGTCGCGGCGGGCGCGCTCGCCCTGCACCAGCTTGGCGCCCCGCTCGGCGCGCTCCCCACCATTGCGCATGCCGACCCCGAACCTCCGTGCCAGGTCGCGCTGCCGGCCGAGGCTTGTCCGCTCGATCTTGGCGGCCAGCGCCGGGGCCTTGCGCAACAGGGTGCGGTCCTGCTTCGCCTGCGCTGCTTCACGGCGAGCGCGTGACTGCGCGCGCCCACGCTCGATGGCGTCCACGATGCGCTCGCCGGTCCCTATGTGCGAGGCACGCGCGCCCGCCTCTGCGGCACGCGCGGCGGCAGCGCCGACTGCGGCGGCAGTCATGCTGGCCGCGCGAATCGTTTCGCGGCTGACGGTCCAACCAGCTTTGACCGCAGCCTGCCCCAAGCCGTAGGTCACTCGCACCGCGGCCTTGGCGGTCGCAAGCGTGGCCCGCCCTACAAAGCGCGCGATGGTCCGGCTGCGCAGTGCCCCGTCCATGTCACGTCCCCACTGCGCGGTTGCGCGCCAGGATGAGCGCAGCGAATCCGTCGCGAAGGTCCCGACGGCCCGGCCAACGCCGCGCACTTCCACGGCCGCGGCGCGCCGTATCGGCTCCGAGATGCCCCGAACCGACGCGTCGGCGGCGGCTCGCGCGACTTCGCGGGCGTGGCGGGCCGTGTGGCGCTCGCGGTGCTGCGGTGCGGCCTCGTGTGACACCTCGCGCTCCGCCGCTCGCTGCGGGTTCCGCGGGGACGTACTGGCCTCGTGCTCTGGCCCTACCCGCCTCGGCTCCCGGGTCCGCTGCGGCACGTCGCGCCGAACCTCGCTGTGGTCCATGGCCACCTCCTTCCCGTGGCTGGACTTCTCCAGCGTCCGCGCCAGTTTTTCCTTGCTGTCGGTGACGACGACTGCCCGATCGCGAGCACGCGACAGCGCTACGTACGCGTGCTGGCGATCCGCAAGATTGCGTTGGTTGCTGCGCATCCACGCGACGCTCGTGTCGGCGGTCCGCCCTTGCGCCTGGTTCGCGGTTTCTGCGTAAGCCAGGCCGACCTTGGCGCCCCGGGTGGCGTTGATTCGCACGCTACGGCCGTCGTCCAGCCGCGCCGTCAGTTCGCCGCGGTCGACCCGCTCGACGGTCAAGGCCGTGCCGCCCATGAGCTGCACAGCCTCGCCGCTGGCGTCAGTCACGTCCAGGCCGCCCTTGGTGACGATCCGGTCGCCCACGCCGATCTTCGTCTGGTCCCGCTCGAGGACGTCGACGCCCTTGGTCTTGGCAGGCTTGAAGGACCACTCACGGCCGCCCTCGAAGCGCACGCTCACCCTACCGTCCCGCACGGCCTCAACGGTCCCGAGCTCGCCGCGCTGGGGCCCGTTGCGGTAGTCGCGCCGAACTTCGATCGTGTCGCCGGGCGCGTAGCGGCTGGCGTCGCAGCGCTCGGCCTTGGTCCACTGCCTTGCTTCGAGTGTCGCAACCTTTTGGACGTTCGACACCTCGCCCAGCGCGACGCGCCGGTCCTGCACCGCGGCATTCACGTCGGCGCGGTCCACGCGGGACAGCGTGACGACAAGCGCCTGGTGGCCGTCGTGGACCTCGCGAATGTACGTGTCCGCCAGTTGCTCAACGGCGGCGCGGCGGTCCTGAACTTCGCGGGTGTCAACGTTGCCGAGCGCGGCGTCGAAGTCGCCGTGCAGGCTGGCGACCACAGCCGCCCGCAACGCCTCCACACGCTGCCGCTTGATGTCGGTCAGGCGACGGGTCGCGTCAGGCATGCGCTCCTGCATCTGCGCGAACGCCGAGCCCGCGCCGATGCTCCCGATCTGCTGGACATCGCCCGTCAGCACCACCTGCGCGCGCGCCTGGTCGGCACGTTCGAGCAGCGCTCGCATGTCCTCCGCTGACACCATGCCGGCCTCGTCGACGATCCACAGTTCGGGTGCGTCGCCGATCTCCAGCGGGCGCGCAATGATGCTCGCGACCGTGCCAGACTCCCCGCCGACCGCCTCGCGCAGTACGTCCGCCGCGTGGTGCGTCGGGGCCAGCGCGCGGACGCGAAGGTCCGCACGCCTGGCCGCTGCCGCGACGGTGGCCAATATGCTCGTCGTCTTAGACGTACCGGCGTAGCCCTGCAGGACCGTGAAGCTCCCGCCGTGGCCCGCGAGGATCGCCTCTGACGCCTCGCGCTGCTCGGGCGTGAACGGGTAGCCGCTGGCTACCTCGCGCTCGGCGATGAGCGCCGCGATTTCTTCCCGGGTGAGCTGAAAGTTGCTGGCGCGGCTGGCGATCCGGTTGGCACGGTCGAGCATGGATTTTTCGGTCGCCACCGCGGCCTCCGTGGTGTAGCCAGCGACCCGCTCGAGGTCGCCAGAGTGGCCGCGAACCTGCACGTCACGATCCAACAGAACCCCGTCCGCGTGCAGCGCGCCGATCGCGGCGTCGAGCTCGGGCAGGCTCGCATTACCCTGGGCGAACGTGACCGCGGCGGTCAGCAATTTGCGGTGCGTGAAGCGCGATTCGCGCTCGGCGAGCATGGCAACAGCCGCCGTAACTGCAGCGCGCGCGGCAGCAGCGCGCGTCGCGGCGTCTGCTGACGCGCCGGCGGTTTCGGGCCGGATGCATGGCTCGAACCCGGCGGTTCTTGCCATAGCCGCCCAGCGTGCGTGCAGCTCCTTCGCTGGAAGGTGCTTCTTAGGGCTCCGGGTGGCTAAAGTTGCCGCCTGGCGTGCTTTGGCGCTGGCCGTCTTGGGGTCAATGCCTTTCGCAATCAGCCACGCGTCGCCCTCCATGCTCCGCGACGAGAAAAGGTCGCGCTCCTGCTGGGAAATCTCGCGGAGCTCGCAGCTCGCGTTGTCTTTGTTGTCTACAGTCCAGTCGACTGTGTAACCGACTCGCCGAGCACCTCCGGCAAGCGCGTTCGCGTAGATGTTTCCAAGCTCGCGTTGCATCTGGTAAAGCTCTGCGCGGCTATCGACACTCAGCCACCTCGCGCTGAGTGGGTCGTAGGTCATGTTTGCAAGCACGGCGTGAGAGTGGAGCTGCGAATCGAGGTTCCGCGATGTCGAGTGCCGCACAATCGCGGATAACATCTCGCCGGTGCTTCGCCAGCGATACGTGCCGCCGGGCGCCCGCTGTCGCGTAACGATCCCGTGCTGCTGTGCCCAATCGAGCGTCACCCGCACCGCCGCGTCGTGGACGGCGATCAGGCGCTCGTCCTTGTATACCAGCGCGGCGACGCTAAAGCTCTTCGGGGCGGAAAAGGTTATGTCCCAGCCTGGGGTGTGGCGATCGGGTTGGCCTACGCTCGCGTCACCGTACCAACCCGTCAGCACATCGTGGAAGTCTTGCGGCTTGATGTCCCCCTTGAGGCCGAGCCGACCAGCGGCCGCGCCGTACCACTCGGCGCTGGTGTGGTCGCTCATGTAGTAGTCGTCGCGCTCGCTGTAATAGCTGAACGCCGCCCCCACGTTGCCCAACTTGGTAACTGAGACTGTCATTTCGTGACCTCCGCGATCTTGTTCGCCGCACCCGCGAGCGCCCGCTCAACTTCGGGAACGCGCACCGCGGCAAGCACCTTTTGCAATGCGCCGCGCAGGCTGTCGCGCAGCGCGGTGTCCTGTTCGTCGTGCGACTGCGCTAGCTTCGCAAGACCCGCGGCGAAGGCGTCCGTCTGCTCCTGCAACTTGCTTTCGAGCAGCGTCTCAAGCCTCGCCGCTGCGTCGGCGTCGGCGTCGTACGCGAGCGCGGCGGTGACGATGTACTTGTTTGTGCTCAGCCCGAGCCGGTGAGCTGCGGCCATCACTTTCTGCAAATCTGCAGAGGTCAGCCGCACCGTGAGTTTCTTCATTTCGCGCCCCATTGGATTCTCCAAATATCGGTCCTAATCCATAGGCGCGCGAGCCGCCAAAAGTGACGGCACAAAGTGACGGCGCTCGAAGTCGCATAACGGCGCCATTTTCAGGCGGCAGTGACGGCACATTGACGGCGCAAATGCCGTCACACGCGACGGCACGGGCCAAAAGCTTGGAAAGTCGCGCCGGTACTACGTTTCGCGGTGTTTTGCTCCGGCTTTACCAGCCGCAGGCGTGCATGGCGTGTGGGAGTGAGCGCAGCGAACGACTAAGTCCATGCAGTGGACGACTTTACGGGCGCCCGGCAGACTTATCGCCGGGCAAAAAAAGGTCTGGCGTTGATGCGAGAAGCCTTACAACTTGTGCGCAGGAATCCGGCAGGAGTAGAAGCATGAGTCCGTGGCTGTACGCAGCTGAAACCATGTGGCCGATCGGGGCACTCGTCGTGGTCTGCGTCATGATTCCGTACGCGTGTATCTATGTGCAGGACCGCCGCGAGCTACGGTGCCGTGCCGGGCAAAAAAAGCCCGGCGTGGTAAGCGCCGGGCAGAAGAGTGCGGACTAAAGGTGGGGCTACCAGCTCATCCCTGCGCCGACACCCACGGCGGACGTGCCGCCGCTCACGCTGCCGCCAAAGTTGACGGTGAAGCGGTTCCGCGTGCCGGTGAAAACGTGCTGGTAGCCCACGGCCAACGCGTTCTGCCCTTGGGCGAATCCGGTGCCCACTGCCAGCCGGTTCGCGTCGTTTGGATCAGCGCCCGAAAAGCTCGCGACCATCTGCGTCATCGCAGCCCCGGATGCCAGCACGCGGCGAACGGTTTGCGTGAGCTGGCCGACTCGAAGATCAGTGTACGCATTCGCCCAGTTCAGCACCTTGGCCCCGCTCGCATCCGTGTAGCGGTCGGCCGCGTTGAGCGTGCTGGCATCGCCTGCTTCAACTTGGGCGACGTTTGTGGCATCCGTCGGCTGTGTACCCGCCGCGACGTCCGTGATCTGTCGTGTGAACCCGCCGGGGCCGTCGGCCCCAACACTTACCGCGTTCGCACGGTCGGCCACACTTCCGGACCCAAGCGCCACGGAGTTTGCACCGGGGGCGAACGCGTTGGCACCGACTGCCGTCGAGCTGTCGCCATAGGCTGTCGCCTGCGTGCCAACGGCGGTTCCTGAGCTGAAGGCAGAGGCGCCCGAACCGAGGGCAGTCGCGTTGTCGTTGTAGGCGTCAGCTAGGTAGCCGAACGCGGACGAATCCGCACCCAAGGCCCCCGCATATGCTCCTGCGGCAGTCGATTGCTGGCCGATGGACTGCGCCACAAGCCCCAGGGCAGTCGAGTAGCCTCCCTGCGCAAGCGAAGACTGCCCCAGCGCCGTTGCGAACACGCCTGAAGCCACGGCATTGACACCCACCGCGATGGTCGCAGTGCCAGAAGCCTGGGCACTTTGGCCAAGGGCGATCGTGGAATCTCCGCTCGCGATCGCGTCGGTTCCGGCAGCCATACTCGCGGTGCCGATGGCACCGGCGGCCATAGACTCCCCGGTCGGAGTGACCTGCATCGTGGGCGCGCAGGTGTTGGCGTCCGGATCCATGTCGACACCTTCTGCCGTGACATTCTGCGCGTCCGCCGGCACGGGACCGCCTGCCGGCTGGCCTGGGCGCGGAACGGCGCAAATGGTGAAGAAACCGCTGGCCCCGGACACTGGGGTGCCGGTCACGCCAGCCGACTGCGCGAACACGGCCGGCGAGACCAGCGAGGAGGCAACGAGGGTTGCGGCAACGGCCGCGGCAAGTTTGAAAGTACGCATGAGACGTCTCCATGGGGGGGCGTCCACAACGGACGTCCCTAGTCCATAGGCGCGCCGGCCGCCACCGTCGCCGCGCGTGCGTCTCCGTCACCATGGCGGACGCAAAAAAAGCCCGGCTCGCGAGGAGCCGGGCTGCCATCCACGGCGACTCGCCTAGATCCCGTTGAAGAACGCGGTGGCGAGCTTGATGGTGCCGTAGATGACCGCGAAGGCCCCGGTGCCGGCGGTGCCGATGGCCAGGGCGAGCGCGAGAGTCTTGATGTAGTTCATGGGGATCACCTCTGTGGTTTGCGGGCTGGATTGCTACGGCGCGACTTGGGCGCAGGCGCCGCTGAGTGTCACCCGCAGGGGGAACGGGACGTGGAATAAATGGCGGGGACCCGGCCGGTCGGGACGCCCTCGCGTCGCGGCCCGAACCGGCCGGGGTGGCGGCCGTTTATGCCGCGAAAGCCCGTTGACACTCGGCGGTGGCTGCGCGGCATTGGGCGCCGGGCAATCAACCGCAAAGCACACGGGCGCGAGCGAACAAACACCAAGGCTCCGCTTGCCCTGGCCATTGGTGCCGCTGGCACTTTCACACAGCCCCGCCTGCGGCACCGCGCGCCGCCAGCGCGCGCTCCGCCATCGCGATCACGTCGCGCTGGATGCCGGCGCGGTGGACAAGCCGGAGCAAGTCGGCGTCCGCCTTCTTCTGCTCCGCGGCGCGGGCAGCCTCAAGCTGCTTTTGCAGCTCGGCCATTTTCTTTTCGAGTGCTGCTGATTTCATTGGTCGATCTCCTGTGACAGTGATGCGTACGTTGCGTTTGCCGGCGCCAGCGCCGGCTGCTGCTGCGCCTTGATGTGGGGCTGGCCAAGGTGCGCGCAGGCGGTCACGATCGCTGTGACTTGCGAGCGCAACAAGCTGTGCTGCCCCGCGCCGACGGTGTACCCGGCGGCACCTGCTGCGGTGGCCGAAAGCACGGCGCAGACCGTAAACAGCCAAACCAGCCGGCCGGTGGAAATGGGCTGGTTCATACGCTTGCCTTCGGCGCTTCACACTGCCCAACCGCAGCAAGCTCAACGCGCAGACTCTCATCTTCGATGAGCTGCTGGATGACGTCCCGCCGCGTGCTGCTGCGCTGGTCGATCAGCACATGGAGGCGCTCGTAGATGCCACGGTCGATCAACACGTCGAGCCTCCGCATGCGCGGGCCGTTTGGATCCTGGGTCATGCGCTCGACGTAACGCGCGTGCCTGGATTTTTTCAACGTCATGGTCGTCTCCTGGTCTGGTGATTCGCAGTGGTGCTACCTATTACGCGCGGCGGCCGCCACCCGCACCGGCAGGCATCTCTTCCCACGGCAGCACCTCTACGCAGCCGTTGGTGATGGTGACCGCGGCCTGCTTGTGGCCGGCCTTCCGCAGCGCGAGGAAGCCGTCGAGCACAGCGCGCTCGACCGCGCGGTCGAGATTGCGCATGCCCGCATCGGCGCCCTTCTCTTGCTGCACGATCAGGTCCCGCAGTAGGCCGCCGTCGATGCTTGCGAGCTCGACGCCAGCGGCGGCGGCATGCTTCTGCGCCATGAGGCAGACCACTTGCGCGACGGCCGCCCGGTCGAGCGGTGGGAACGCATAGATGCCGTCAAAGCGGGCAACGATCTCAGGCGGGAACCCTGCCTCGTTGAGCGCGCCGCGGACCTTGGCCGCGCGCGTGTCGAGGTCGGGTTCGGCCTTCGCGATCTCGCCGATTTGCGAGGCGGCTGCGTTGCTGGTGCCGATGATCACGAAGCCCCGCGCGCTGTACACGGCGCCGGTCGACTGCTCGGTGAGCTGGCCTTCATCTAACAACCGCATGAGCGCTTGCACGACGTCAGGATGTGCCTTTTCGATCTCGTCGAGCACGATTACGCCCGTGCCGAGCTTCGCGATGTCGCGGCAGAGTTTCCCGCCGCGCTCGCTGCCGATGTAGCCGGGCGGTGGGCCGATCACGGCCCACACGTCCTCGGCCGCTTTCATCTGGTTCAGCGGCAGGTTGATGATGCGACCCGAGAAGAGCTGGGTGGCCAGCGCTTTGGCCAGCTCGGACTTGCCGCAGCCGGTCGGTCCAACGAACAGGAACGTGGCCAATGGCTTGTTCGGTCGCGTCAGCTCAGCTCGTCGGAACGTAGTGCGCACGACATCGTCGACGATGGAGTCTTGCCCGACCACGTGCTCCATGAGCTGCGCTTTGACAGTGAGCGGGTCGAAGTGCGAGAGGTCGGCCCGCTGCCCGCCGGCACCAGCCGCAGGCTGGGTGCCGGCAAGGAACTGCTGCAGCTCAGGCTGCTGGTCGCTCGGCACGAGTTCGAAAACTGATTTCATAACGGCTCCATCGAGGATGGCGATGACAACACCTGCAGCCAGGGCGGCTACGACGACGCCCACGGCCGCCCCGGCGACCCCGGAGTTGAAAGCTACCTCCACGCCAGCGCCCGCCGCGTACGCTGCCGCAGGCAGCGACAGGCGGGCCCCGCGCGCGTAGGCAAGGAGTGGCGTCGATCGCCATTTGCGCTTCGCTGCAACAAGCGACGCAGCGAGAGGTAGGACACCCCACCACGTGCTGGCCAGGGCCAGCACGGCGGCGATGAGCAGCCCGACGCCGACGGCGAGGTAGATCAGGCCAACGGCAACGGCAAGATCGGCCTCGCGTGCCTTCGGATGGTTCTTCATTTGCTGACCCCGGCCGCTGCGCTGCCGCGCTTTGCCGCGGATGCCGGCAGATTGCCGCCATGTGCCGCATCAGTTGCCGGCAACTTGCCGGTAACTGCCGCTGCTGGCGGTACGCTGCCGGAACTTGCCGCAGACGGCGGCACATTGCCGGTGCTCGCCGCCGCCACCGGCACCGCGTAGGGCACTGGCACGACGGGCGCGGCGGTTCCGTCACCGAGGGCGAGCTGCGCGGCGACCTGGGCTCGGCGCCAGCCGGGCTGCACCGACAGGTCGACTTTGTGCCAACCGGCCCCCAGCGGAGCTGCGGCAGCATTGGAATACTGCTGCCCTACGTTGGCGGTGACGCCGACAGTCGTCACGCCGTCCATCGCGACGGAGGCGGACCCGCTTCCCGTGGCGGTGATGACCACGACGCTGGTGGGGTGCGCGAGGTAAACCCACGCCGTCCACGCCACGCGGGCATTGCCCGAGAAGTCTTGTGGCGGGTTTTCAAAGCTCATGCCTGGGCTCACTACGTCAGCCTGTGAAACCTGCGCCCACGCGTCGCCGGATTGTGCTTCGACGGTCTCTTCAGCGTGGCCAGGCTTAACGCCCGCAGGTGGCCGCAGCGTCGACGCCGAGGCCGCAGCGGGCTTCTGCTGCGGCGCCGCGAGCGCGGGCGGTTGGATAAGCGCCATGACGGGGGCGACGGCACCAGCAGCCGTGGCGGTCACGGCCCGCGGCGCAGGCGCCGACGCCATCGGCGTGCTGGCTGCTGGGGCGGACGCTACTGGGGTAGCGGTAGCCCGTGGTTGGCCGGCAAGCATGGCGTGGCCGAGCGCGAGCACAAGGATTACGCCGCCGATCACGGCGGGGATGGTGTAGTGACGCGGGTACTTTTTGAAGATCTCACGCACGCGATCGAATGCGGCGCGGGCGCGACGGGAAAGGTCGGCGGTGTCAATGTTCATTGCAGCAACCTCGTTTTTGTGTGGTCCTACCCAATAGGCGCGGCGGGCGCCACGCGCCGGGCTTCGATTCAGACGTGGGCCACGATCAGAACCAGCAGGTTCGCCGCAGCGGCGCAAAGCGCGATACCAGCGGCGGCCGTGAATTTGCGTTCGTACCCGTCGGGCCAGACGTTGCCAAGCGAAGCCGTGAGAGCGGCAACGGCCACCGCCAAACATGCGACGGCCATGGCACCTGCGCCGCCAGCGAAGACTGCGCGCAGCGCGGCGTAGAGCGGGATCAGCATGGCGAAGATCAACGTCACAAGCCGCGCCGAATCGCGACCGCTGCCGTGGCGTGACGCCAGCATGCCGACCGCCGCGGCAACCGCGGCGGCGAGGCCAATGCGTACGCCGCGATCGGGTACGCCAACCACCACCAGCGCCCACGCTGCTAGTGTAGTGCTTCGTAAATAAAGGAACTTGTGATGGTGCGTGCTGTCCGACAATGGAACACGGAGGACAGTGCATGCGAGTTGCGGCGAAGATCACCTTGAGCGCAGACGAACATCGGCAATTGACGCGCCTGG
>DASTNI010000004.1:0-16028 GCA_035720985.1 Rhodanobacteraceae bacterium
GTGCCGCGCTGGTCGCCGAATTCGGCGGCCTGTCGGCCGACCACCTCGAGTGCGCCGACGCGCGCAACGCCGCGACCATGGCGCAGGCGGGAACCACCGCAGTGTTGCTGCCGGGGAGCTTCTACGCGCTGCGCGAAACGCGCCTGCCGCCGATCGCCGCCCTGCGCGAACACGCCGTGCCGATGGCACTGGCCACGGACCTCAATCCAGGAACGTCCCCGCTGCGTTCACTGCGTCTGGCAATGTCGATGGCGTGCACACTGTTCCGCCTGACTCCGGAGGAAGCCTTGCGGGGAGCCACGGTCAACGCGGCGCGCGCGTTGGGCCTCACCGATCGCGGCGTCCTCGCCACGGGCCGGCGGGCCGACCTCGTCGTCTGGTCCGCACGGCGACCGGCCGAGCTCGCGTACTGGATCGGCGGCAGCTTGGCGCAACGGATCTTCGTTGGCGGCGTGGAACTTCATCGCTGACCGGACGCCCGGCAACGCCCTTTTTCAGCCGTAGCCAAAAACCAAAAAGCCCCCTCGCGGGAGCCTTTTGTTGGTGCCACCCCTGCCTATGCCGTTTTCTTCGGCGCGGCTTTTTTCACCGCTGCCTTCTTCGCAGGCGCGCGCGCCACCGGCCGGGCGGCCTTGTTCCCCGTCTGCTTCACGGCGGCCTTCGACTTTGGCGAATGCGGCCGGGTATTGCCATGGCTCGCCGCGTAGATCTTGCCCTTGCGTGTCTTCTTGTCGCCCTTGCCCATGTCGGTTCCCGTTGGTGGTGATGAATGCTGCGCAGCGCGCGGCTTGCGGCATGGTAACAGCAAGCCGCAACGACGCAACGCGCGGCCGCGAACTCAGGGACCGTGCGGCCGATCACCATGCGTATCCGCAGCGCCAGGCCCGGCATCACCGCCGCCATGCACCGCCACATCGCCGTGCGCAAGGCCAGGCTCCACGCACTCCGCGCCCGGGTCGACGCACTCGGCCGATTCGATCTGGACGGTGGCATGGCCGATCTCGAAGCGCTCGCACAGCACCCGCTGGATGACGCGCAGCGCCCGCTGCGGATCGCCACCATCGCCAAGACGCGCATGCAGCGTCGCCATCCGCGAACCCGACGCCAGCTGCCATACGTGCAGGTGATGCACTCCGGCAATCGCGGGGTCGGCGTGCTCGAGCGCCACGCGGACCTCGTCCGTCGCGAGCCCCTCGGGCACGCCCTCCAGCAAAATGTGCGACGAGCGCCGCAACAATACGAAGGCTCCGCGCAGGATCAGCACCGACACCAGCAGCGACAGCAGCGGGTCGGCCCACGCCCAATCGAGGTAACGCACGAGCAGCGCCGCCAGCACCGTCGCGACCGAGCCCAGCAGATCCCCGAAGACGTGCAACCGGGCGCCCGCGGTGTTGAGGTCGTCGTGCGCGTGGTCGTGCACGTGCAGGCTGCGCAGCACGACTCCATTGACCACCAGGCCAATCACCGCGACGACGAGCATGACGGTCGACTGGATGTGGATGCCTTCCGGCGCCAGCAGCCGCCGGATGGCCTCGTACGCGATGGCGATGACCAGCAACACCTGCACCAGCGCGTTGACGAAACCCGCCAGCACCTCGATCCGGCCATAGCCATAGCTGCGGCGTGCATCGGCCGGTTTCATGGCCAGCAGCGCCGCTATCCAGGCCAACGCCAGCGCCCCCGCATCCACCAACATGTGCGCGGCATCGGCGAGGAGCGCCAGCGATCCCGACCACCAGCCGCCGACGCCTTCCACGACCAACATCGTCAGGGTCAGTGCAAACGCAAGCGCCAACCGTCCATGCGATCCGTGGGCCGGGTGTTGGTGTTCATGCGGGACTGCATGTGTGACGTCGTGCGACATGCGCACAAGGCTAGGCAAGCGACTGGCGTTACACAATCACGACGCCGCTCAAGCGGCGGCGCGCGTGCAGGTCAGGCGGTGATGGCGGTGCGACAACGCAAGGTTGGTCACGTGTGCGCTGGCGACCAGCACGCCGCCACAGACGACGCTCGCGGTATGCAGCAGGACGTGCGCGTCGATGTCGACGCCAACGCCAAACACCAGCAGCACGATCCCCGGCACCATCAGCATGAGCGCCTGCGGGCGATGGTGGTGCCGATACGCCGTCAGCATGCTGCCGCTTGCCAACAGCACCGCGCACACGACAAATATGCGCTCGAACGAGTGGCTGGCCAGAAATCCCAGCCCGATGAGGGGCAACAGCCCAAGCACGAACGGCAGCGCCACACAGTGCACCGCACATGCAAACGACGCGGTCGCGCCGACCCGATCCACGAGGGTCGCGCCACGACGCGTCCCGTCCGATTGCGGGGTAGCTGCATTGCGTGCACGCACGTCCATCTGGGCAGGCATCCAAGACTGGCGGGCGATGCGCATCGCCCTTGCGGAGGGTCGGGAGAGCACGGGTCCGCGAACCACCCGGACCCGCCACCCGTACATTATAACGTTGCTCGCATCGCCGCGTCAGCCACCTGCTGAACACACGTCACCATGGCGCCGCACGGGTTCAGGTCCGGCTGCAGGCCTTGCAGACACCATGCACTTCCAGTGTCTGCGCCTTGGCGCGGAATCCGAAGTCGCGCGCCTGTTGCTCGATCAACCGCGCAATCGCGCCGTCGTCGCACACTTCGGTCGCGCTTTCGCAACGATCGCAGATCAGGAAGGGAACCTGGTGGGCCTCGGCCGGATGCTGGCAAAACACGAACGCGTTGATCGACTCGAGTTTGTGGATGAACGCGTTCTCGAGCAGGAAATCCAGCGCGCGATACACCGTGGGCGGCGCCGCACCGGGATGGGTGTCGCGCAGCATCTCGAGCAGATCGTAAGCCTTGACGGGCTTGCGGGCGCGCGCGACCAGCACCAACACCTCGCGCCGCAGGGGCGTCAGGCGCAAGCCGCGAACCGAGCATTCATGCTCGACCTCGCGCACGATGCCGGCGGCATCGTGGTGGTGATGATGCGCAACCTTGGGTACGCTCGCCATGCTCGTGATCTCCACACGCCAACGCTCGCACGTGGAACAGCAACGATATAGGCGTCATCCCCCGCAATTGCAAGCCACGGCGCCCCCGATCGCCGCTCAGACCGGGGCGCGCACGGCCTGTTGACGCCGCTCCAGCCGTCGACGCGCCGGGCCGTAACGCCCCGGCGGCAGCGCCCACAGCGTGGCCCACGCCAGCGGCCCGACGACGAGGCCCAGCGCGACCGCAAGGACGATGCGCCCGCGCCACCAGCCCAGCACGGCGCCGATCACCGCGCAGGCCACGGTGAACCCGATGAGCGGCCACCACGGCACCAGCGCGAACAGGTTATGCAGGATCTGCCAGAACGCGCCCGGCGCGGCGGGATCGACGCCCTGCAGAGCCTTTTGCAGCAGGGCGTTCATCGCCTCAGGCCGCGACCTTGGCAAGCGCGTCGTCGACGCGTTCAAGTGCGCGATCGCGTCCGACCAGATACACCGTGTCCTCGATCGAGGGCGACACCGCGGTGCCGGTCATGGCGACGCGCAACGGTTGCGCGACCTTGCCCATGCCGATGCCGCGCTCGGCGGCCAATTCGCCGACCAGCGCGTGGATGCCTGCCGGATTCCACTCGCGCAAAGCGGCGAGCTTCGCCCGCATGGCGCGCAGCACGTCGGCGGCGCCTTCGGCCTGCAGGTGCTTCCGGACGGCCTTCTCGTCCCAGGATTCGATCGGCGCGTACCAGATCCGCGCCTGCTCGGCCATCGCCTTGAGGGTCTGCGTGCGTTCGCGCAGCGCCAGCACCACGCTGGCGGGATCCGGGCCAGCGGACACGTCCAGCCCGAGCCGCTCCAGGTGCCAGGCAAGTTCGGTCGCGAGCTCCTGCGGGTCACCTTCCTTCATGTAGTGCTGGTTGAGCCAGCCCAGCTTGGCAAAATCGAACCGCGCCGCGGAGTGATTCACATTGGCAATGTCGAACGACTCGATCATCTCCGGAATGGAGAAGATTTCCTGGTCGCCGTGCGACCAGCCGAGACGCACGAGGTAGTTGAGGAGCGCACGCGGCAGATAACCGTCCTCGCGATACTGCATGATGCCGACCGCACCGTGGCGCTTGGACAGCTTCTGGCCATCGGGGCCAAGGATCATCGGCAGGTGGGCAAACTCGGGGGGCTCGGCGCCCAGCGCCTCATACAGATTGATCTGCCGCGGCGTATTGTTGACGTGGTCGTCACCGCGGATCACCTGCGTGATCCGCATGTCGAGGTCATCCACGACCACAGCGAAGTTGTACGTCGGAAATCCGTCCGAGCGCACCATCACGAAATCGTCGAGCTCGCTGTTGGCCCACTCGACGCGTCCCTTCACGCGATCGTGGAACACCACGCTGCCCGCCTGCGGGGTCTTGAAGCGCAGCACGCGGTTGGGGTCGTCGCGATACGGCAGGTGCGCGTTGCGCGCGTTGCCGTCGTAGCGCGGCTTCTCGCCACGCGCCTTCATGGCGGCGCGCATGGCATCGAGTTCGGCCTTCGATTCATACGCCCAATACGCCTTGTCGGCGTCCAGGAGCTGCTGTGCCACCGTGCGATAGCGATCCATGCGCTGCGTTTGGTAGAAGGGACCCTCGTCGGCGTCGAGGCCCAGCCAGTGCAGGCCATCGATGATCGCCGCCACCGCGGCGTCGGTGGAGCGCTCGCGGTCGGTGTCCTCGATGCGCAGGATGAACTCGCCGCCGCGATGGCGCGCCTCCAGCCAGCAATACAGCGCGGTGCGCGCGCCCCCAATGTGGAGGAATCCGGTGGGACTGGGTGCGAAGCGCGTACGGAAGGTCATGGGCGGAAGCGGCCTGGAAAGCCGTTCATTGTAGACGGGTGTACGTAGTCACCTTTCCACGGCGCTCCACTGGAAGCGGCCGCGGGTCGCCCCCATCATCCGGCGATGGCCAACGCCACCTCCTCCACGCGCGACCGCCGCGCCCTCACGATGTTGTGGCCCTACGTGCGCCACTACCCCGGTCGCATGCTCGCGGCGGCCGCGCTGCTGGTCATTGCCAAGGTTGCAACGGTCTGGGTGCCGATCGCGTTCAAGGACATCGTCGATCGGCTGGACCCGCGCATCGCGGTGCTCACCGTGCCGATCGCGCTGATCGCACTGTACGGCGTTCTGCGCCTGATCGGCTCGCTGTTTGGTCAATTGCGCGACACCGTGTTCGAGCGCGTCAGCCAGCGCGCGATGCGTGCCTCGGGCCTGGACGCATTCCGCCACCTGCACCAGCTCTCGCTGCGCTTTCACCTGGACCGCCACACCGGCGGCATCGGGCGTGACATTTCGCGCGGCACGCGCGGCGTCTACAACCTGCTCGGCTGGGTGGTGTTCAACATCGTCCCGACGCTGTTCGAGATCATCGTCGTGATCGCGCTGCTGCTGGGGCATTTCGACTGGCGCTATGCCGTGGTCACGCTGGTGACGATGCTGCTCTACATCGCCGCCACCATCTGGATCACCGAGTGGCGCACCAAGGGTGTGCGCGCGATGAACGAGGCCGAAAGCCTCGCCAATGCGCGGGCGGTGGACAGCCTGCTCAACTACGAGACGGTGAAGTACTTCGGCAACGAGGAATTCGAGGCCAACCGCTACGACGCCGACCTGCGCCGCTACGAAGACGCCGCGGTCAAAACCGAATCCTCGCTCGCGGTCCTGAACGGCGCGCAGGCACTGGTGATCGCGCTGGGCCTGACGGCCCTCATGGCCATGGCCGCGGCAGGCGTAGTGGCGCACAAACTTTCGGTCGGCGACATCGTGATGGTCAACGGCTGGCTGCTGCAGTTGGCCATTCCGCTCAACATGCTCGGCTTCACCTGGCGCCAGATCAAGCAGGGCGTGATCGACATGGAAAACATGTTCGCGCTGCTGGATGAGCACGCCGAAATCCGCGACGCACCGGACGCGCGGCCGCTGCAGACGCGGGGCGGCGAGGTCCGTTTCGAACATGTCTCGTTCCGCTACAACCCCGATCGCGCGATCCTGGACGACATCGACTTCACCATCCCTCCCGGCCAGACGCTCGCGGTGGTGGGCGCAACCGGTGCCGGCAAATCCACGCTGTCGCGCCTGCTGTTCCGCTTCTACGACATCAGCGGCGGGCGCATCACGATCGACGGGCAGGACATCCGCGACGTCACGCAGGCGTCGCTGCGTGCCGCGATCGGCATCGTGCCGCAGGATACCGTGCTGTTCAACGACACCATCTATTACAACATCGCCTATGGCCGCACCGGCGCCCGGCGCGACGAGGTCGAGGCCGCGGCGAGCGCCGCGCACATCCACGACTTCGTCACGAGCCTGCCGCAAGGTTACGCCACGACGGTCGGCGAACGTGGACTCAAGCTGTCGGGTGGCGAGAAACAGCGCGTCGCCATCGCGCGCGCGCTGTTGAAGAATCCGGCGATCCTGGTGTTCGACGAAGCCACCAGCGCGCTCGACACGCGCACCGAGAAGATCATCCAGTCAGAGCTCGCGGACATCGCGCGTGGACGCACCACGCTCATCATCGCGCATCGGTTGTCGACCATCGTCGACGCCGATCGCATCCTGGTGCTCGAGCACGGCCGGGTGGTCGAAAGCGGCACCCACGGCGAGCTGCTGGCGCGCGCGGGACGTTACGCCGGGCTGTGGGCGCTGCAGGCCCGACAACCGCTGACCGAGACGCCCGCCGTGGTCTAGGGACACCCGATCAAACCCTCTGCCGGTTCCCCGACGGCTCCAAGACGAATGCGTTGACGCATTGGTTCCTTTTATTGCGTGACCGTCGAAGGGCGGACTTCGCCTTGATCGGCCCCGCTCGGGCGGCGTAACCAATGTTCACCGCTTTTCGCACGTACGTAACGATCCGTGCGGATTGTCTTGCATACACTTTGCATGTCCCTGCGGCGCTGGTCGATCCGACCGCGCGCGTCCGCCAACCCATCCAGGGAACGTCCATGCCCGATCCGTACACCCCGAGCCCCGAGCCGACATCCACCGCGACCGGTGATGGCCCGCACACGACCGCCGTGGGCGTTGAAGCCTGGCTGTCCGGAACCTACGCCAGCACGACGACCGCCCCGCACGCGGCCGACATGTCGGTGGTCGAGACGACGATGGTCGCGCCGACGATCGACGAGCCCACGCCAGCGCTCGAGATCGACCCCGTCAACGCCGCCGAGGCGCTGGCGTTGGAGGCCTTTGCCAATCCGCGCAAGCTCGCGGGCGCCGACGGCGCCGAGCTGATCGTCGATCCGGTGCTCAAAACCTATTATGCGGAATCCACTTCGCTGAAGCCGCTAGGCACCCTGCTGCTGCAGCCGGCCGATCGCTGGGTTCCGATCTATACGGAAGCGCTCAATGCGACGCGCGCCGCCTACCCGGCCCAGCCGCTGGAACGCCTGCGCTGGTATGCGGGGCTCGTTGCCACGCCCGGGATCCTCGCGCGCCGACTGCGACGCGACCAGCGCTACAAGCTGCGGCAATGGCCCGAAACCGAACGCGAGTTCCCGCGCCACTTCAGGATCGCACGTGCGATGATGAAAGACGCCGCGGACATCGACCAGATTGCACGCGCCGCGGGCGTCACCCACGCCGAGGCCATCGACTACGTCAATGCGTGCCACGCGGCCGCGCGCCTGGACGTCGTCGACCCCACGGCCAGCGCGCCGACGCCGTCGAACAGCCACCCCTCGCGCAAGGGTCGCCTGATGGCGCGGTTCGATCCGCGTCGACTGGCGCGCTGAGGATCTGCTGACCCCACTGATCCTGCCGATCCCGCTCATGGTTCGACCGGCCCATCACGAACGGGATTCGGGCAGCACCCGTTCGCGCTGAGCCAGCCGAAGCGCTGCCAGGCAATTGATCAGGCAGCCCGAAAGCCGCGGGTGGCGCCAACCACCCGCCGCGCACGATCGTGTCCATCGACGGTTCCCATTTTCTTTCTCCCGCCGGCAGCGCCGACTCGCTGATGCCGACTGTGCGGTCGGCGCGGCAGGCGCACCGGCCCTGAGCTCGTGAAACCCGGCCGCGTTCATGCGCGGTTGCGCCTGCAGCTGCACGACCATCGCCCAGGCGGAGGCACCTGACCGGCTTCGAGCCCCAAATGCGTCCGCGCGCTAAACTGCATGGCTGAATCACGCCGGTGTCGTGCCGCCGGCGGCTACGGCGATCCCTGGAGGCAACGACAAAATCGCCGGTGTCCCGGCGGCGACGCCTCGCGCCCGGCCGGCTCGCGCCATCCGCGCTCCGTCGACTGCTGCGTTCGAAGACCATGCGGTCCAACCGTGCGCGTCGCCATCGATTGCCCGTGCACGGCAGCGCGATGGCATCATCGTCGTGGGCGCAACGCAGGCGCTCGTTGCAATGAACGGGGAGTCGGGGGCGTGTACAACGCAGCATTCACGGCCGAGTCGATCGTCCGCGGCGCCACCGCGCGCTTGGGCGCAGCCGGTACGCCCGGGCCGCAGGCCCGCGGAAGGGCGGCGCCATAATGCCGCACCCTGCGCTCGCCCGAGGTTTTGCGGGTTCCATCGTCGCGCTGATGCTGGCACACGCCGTCAGTGTCGGTGCCGCACCCGCTCCTCCGCCTGCGCCGTCGGCGCCCGCGAACTGCCGCGGCTCCACCCCGCTGATATGGATCACGCAGACCACCGCGGCGGGGGACGTCACATCGCAGAACGCTCTTCCCGCCTGCACGACGCCTGGTGCGCCCAATGCAACGATCACGCTCGACCCGACGCAACGGCAGCAGCCGATCATCGGTTTCGGGGCCGCGTTGACGGGCTCATCGGCGTGGCTGCTGCAAGCCCGGCTCGATGCCCGCGGGCGTCGCGACGTGCTGCGGCGACTGTTCGCGCCGCCGCCACTCGGAATCGGGCTGTCGCTGATGCGGCTCCCGATCGGTTCGACCGATCTGTCGCGCGGACGCTACAGCCTGGCGCCCGACCCGCCCCCCGCCGGCCAGCCGCCCACGCTGGACCTGTCTCCGATGCAGGACAACACGCTGCCCGTCTTGAAGGACATCGTCGCCATCAATCCGGACCTGCGCATCATCGCCTCGCCGTGGAGCGCCCCGGCGTGGATGAAGACCAACCACAGCCTGATCGGCGGCCGGCTGCAACCGGAGCAGGCCCAGCACTTCGCCGAGTACCTCGTCCAGTACCTGAAACAGATGCAGGCCCTCGACATCCCGATCTACGGCATCACGCTGCAGAACGAACCCAACGTGAAAACGGCCAGCTACCCGGGCATGCTGATGGGGGCCGATCAAGGCGCGTACATCATCGGCCGGTTCCTGGGGCCGATGGTGGCGCGCGAGCACCTGGAGGTCGACATCTTCGCGCTGGACGACAACTGGCTGTGGCTGCGCCACGTGACGCAGATGCTGGATGACCGGACCGCAGCGCGTTACATCAAGGGTGTCGCGTGGCACTGCTATGGCGGACACGCGGCGGTACAGGACGTGATTCATCGCCAGTACCCGTCGATGGTGCAGGTGCTGACGGAATGTTCCGATGGCGACTGGTGGCCCAACAACCACGAAACGATCGCGGGGTTCGTGCAGGAAGTCTTCATTACGCCGCTGCGCCACTGGGATTCGGGCGTGATCCTGTGGGGGCTGGCGCTCGATCCACAGCGTGGGCCGCACAACGGTGGCTGCAGCGTGTGCACGCCGGTCGTCACCGTCGACGGCGCCACCAAAAGTGCGACGTTCACGCGGGACTACTACGCGCTCGCGCACTTCAGCGAGTTCGTCCCACCGGGCTCACATCGCATTGCCTCGAACGACGCCGGGGACGGCTTGACGAACGTGGCCTTCGCCGGTCCTGGCGGCCGTGCGCTCACCGTCGTGATCGCCAACCGCAACACCGACAGCCGGTTGGTGAAGGTGGTGGCCCCCGGGCAGGCGACGCTCGTCGAACTGCCCGCCAAGAGCGTTGCCACGGTGGTTTTTGGCGGCCCGCAAAAACACGCTGAAATCCTGCAGGGAGCCCAACCCGTTGGCGGCCCACGCTGATTGCGGCGCCGTGGCACCACGCGGCGGGCGTCCAGGATCTCCGGCCGTTCGACTCCCGTGTCCGTTCAGCGCCCGAACCCGGGAATCGGGAGGCCAAACAGGTTCAGCAGCAGCACCAGGTTCAGCGCCAGGATGATGGCGGCGCCGGCCAGCGCGAGAAGGCGCAGCGGCCAGCCGATCGCGAACTCGCCCATGATGTCGCGCCGCGACACGAACCACAGCAAGGGCAGCATCGGTACCGGCAGCGAGATCGACAGCACGACCTGGCTCAGTACCAGCGCCTGCGTGGTGTCGACTCCCAGCAGCACGACCACGAATGCCGGCGCCATCGTTGCCAGCCGCCGCACCCAGATCGGGACGCGGCGGCGGACGAAGCCCTGCATGATGAGCTGCCCCGCCATGGTGCCGACCACCGAACTGGACACCCCCGAGGCGATCAGCGAGGCGAGAAACGCGCCCGCGGCCAGCCCGCCCAGGAGCGGAACCAGGGAATGGTAAGCCGTTCCGAGTTCGGCGACGTCGGCGTGGCCATGATGGAACGCGGCCGACGCCATCATCACCATGGCCACGTTGACGAGGCCCGCTACGCCCAGCGCACCGACCACCTCGATGTTCGAGTAGTGCAGCAGCCGTCGGCGTTCGGCCAGGGTGGCATCCGGGATGCGTTCGGCGGTGAGGCCGGAATGCAGGAAGATGGCGTGCGGCATGATGGTCGCACCAATGATGCCGACCGCGATCACCAGCGCCCCGGTGTCGGGTAGGGTCGGTACAACGAGCCCACGGCCCGCGGCGGACCAGTCCACCGGGGCGATGAAGAGTTCCACGAGGTAGCACAGGCTGATCACCACGACCAGGCTCCCGATCACCAGTTCCATCGGCCGGAAGCCGCGGCCGCCCAATACCAGCAGCGCGTAGGTGACGAGCGCCGTGATGACCATGCCCCACAGCAGCGGCACGTGGAGCAGCAGGGACAGACCGATCGCGCCGCCCAGGAACTCGGCGAGGTCGGTGGCCATGGCCGCGACTTCGGACACCGCCCACATCACGTAGACCAGCGCCGGCGGGAACGCATCGCGACTGACCTCGGCGAGATTCCGGCCGGTCGCAATGCCCAGCCGCGCCGACAGCGCCTGGAACAGCATCGCGATGAGGTTGGCCACCACCACCACCCAGAGCAACCCAAAGCCGTACCGGGCGCCGGCCTGGATATTGGTCGCGTAGTTGCCCGGATCGACGTAGGCGATCGAGGCGATGACCGCCGGCCCCAGGAACAGCAGGAACGCAAACGGACCGCCGCGTCCGGCCAAGGCGGCCCGAATGCGCGTCGGGGTCCGTGCACTCAGCCCGGTGCCGGAAAAATGCGGAGGGTGGAAGTCGATGCCCGCTGCCCAATGCTCGAGGTGCACGCCGCACGATACCCGGTTTGCGATCGGGCTTCGCCCATGATCGGTTTCGGCGTGGACCGGCGAAGCGCGGCGCAGGCCGCCGATGTGGCACGGCAAAAGCGCTCCTCGCGGCAGCGCGATCGCCCCGCCCGGCTCCGCCGCGGCACCGATCACCCCGGAAGGTACACTATCGAGTGACGCGCAAGCGCTGCCGGTCGTGCGGGGAAGGTTTCCGATGGAAGAAAACCGTGCTCATTCCACCCAAGGCTCGGCTGTCGTGCCGCAACCGGCGCCAGTCCCGGAGGCGGCCGCCGCGCTCGCCACGGCTCCGGTGCTGCAATCCCAACGGATCCTCCTGAAGGATTGCGCCGACCCGCCGGCGCCCGACAGCGTGCTGCCGGGCTTGTACGTGGGCTCGGTCGGTATCGTCGCCGGCTGGGGCGACGTCAACATGTCGGCGCTGGCGCTGCAGATCGGCGCGGGCGTCGTGCTCGGCAAACCCATCACGCGGGCGCAGGACGGCCACCCGACGCTGGCCCCGCAGTCGGGCTCGGTGGCGGTGGTTTTGGGCACCGACCCACCGGATGAGGTACGTCGCCAGATGGCGAATCTCCGGGCGGGACTTGGACCCAGCGAGGTCGCACGCGCCGATTCCGAGCGGGGCCTGTACGTCTATTCGACCTGCGGCGAAGACATGCGGGTGGCCTGCCAGAGCGGGAATCGCATGGTGCCGGGTCCGTGGCGCGCGCGTTTGCGCGAACTCGCCACCGGCCACCGGCTGGTGGTCATCGACCAGCTGGTGTTCCTGCACGACGGTGCCATCGCGGAGGGCGCGTCCACGTGGCACGTGATGCAGCAGCTCGCGCGGGTAGCCGTCGCGAGCCACTGCGCGATCCTGGTGTTGCAACATCTCCCGCGGCAGCCGGCGGCGTCCGCCGACGCATGGGATGCCCAGCCGGACGTCGATGCAGCCGCGCGCGCCGCCACCGAGCGGATGCAGTACGTTCTGCGCGGTCCGACCGCTGCCGACGTCGAGCGCCTCGCCATCGGCCGGCACGCGCGCCATTGCTGGCTGTGCGTGGCCGAGTCGGCCGCCACGCTCGACGCCGAAGCCGCCAGCCAGCGGTTGCTGAGCGGCGGCGCCCGAACCGGGATCGATCACGGGAGATGACGCGCAGTGGGCGCGTGTGGACTGCAAGTCCGGGGCCGCTGCAGCCAGAGCATTCGGCGATCACGCGCAGCCCGTTCCGCGCAATCTTTCCGAGCCGCCCGCCGCGTTGGCGGCAGCGGCGTACAACCGCAGTGGGTAACGCTGGCCACACAAGGGCCAAAGAAGGTGGGTCATGCCGATCGTCGAATCGGATCCGTGGCGAATGCAGTATTTCGATGGCGTGCCGTGCCCGGACGACGTCCGGGTGCCCACCGAGGACGGGCAGTCTTGGGCCTGGTACCCGAAGTATCAGTGGGTCTACAACAAACTCAGGGTGGCGCAATCGCAGGGGCTTGCCTGCGCGCCGCACGGGATCGATCCGCCGGGGTTTCCGGTGTTCTCCAAGCCGATCTACAACATGCGCGGCATGGGCGCCGGAAGCCACGCGCTGCGCAGCGAGCAGGAGTACCGGCGCCTGCAGCGGCCCGGACATTTCTGGATGACGCTGCTCGAGGGCGAGCACGTCTCGACCGACATCGCCGTGGTGGACGGCGAGCCCTGCTGGTGGCGGCACACGACCGGGCTCGAACTCGGCGGCGGCGTGTTCGACTACTGGACGGTGCACGCCGCGGACAATCCCATGATCGAAGGTTACTGCGGCGAGTGGGTCCGCCGGAACCTTGCGGGCTACACCGGCATGGTCAACTGCGAAACCATCGGCGGCCGGATCATCGAAGTGCATCTGCGGTTCTCCGATCAGTTTCCCGACCTGTACGGCGGCGCGCCCTGGGTCGAGGCCGTGGTCGGCCTGTACACGGACGGGCGCTGGGCATTCACTGAACGCGACCGGCGCGATGGCTATTCGGTGGTGCTGTTCGGCGCGCACGGCATCCAGTACCGCCATCCACCGGAGGCGCTGGTCGACGAGGTCCGGCGGACGCCGGGCGTGACCTCGGTGCAGGTCACGTTCCACGAAGACTGGCCACCCGCGCGGCACTCGATGCCGCCGGGTGGGTTTCGCCTGGCCGTGATCAACTGCTGGGACCTGGACGTTGGCCGGCGCGTGCGCGAAAAACTGGCGCTGAGCTTCTGGTCCGCGCAACAGCTGCTGCCGCGGCATCGCGTGCAGCAGCGCGTCCGGCACGCCCTTCATGCGCCTCGATGACGCCTTCCGCAGCACCGTCGACGAAATCGAGAACGTCTTCATTTCGCTTGCGGACGGCTGCCGGATCGCGGCGCGGGTGTGGTTGCCGAAGGACGCGGATCGCGTCCGCGTGCCTGCGATTCTCGAATTCATCCCCTATCGCAAGCGCGACTTCATGCGCAGCCGGGACGAGGCGCTCCATCGTTACGTCGCGGCGCACGGCTACGCGGTGATCCGCGCGGACGTGCGCGGCACCGGCGACAGCGACGGGGTCCTCGTCGACGAGTACACGCCGCGCGAGCAGCTCGACGCCTGCGAGCTCATCGCCTGGATCGCGGCGCAGCCCTGGTGCACCGGGGCGGTCGGGATGTTCGGGATTTCGTGGGGCGGCTTCAACGCACTGCAGGTGGCCGCGCGTCGACCGCCCGCGCTGAAGGCCATCATGTCACTGTGCGCGTCGGACGATCGCTACGCGGACGACGCCCACTACATGGGCGGGTGCCTTCTCAACGAGAACATGCAATGGGGCGCGGTCCTGATGCTGGAGGCGGCCCTGCCCCCGGATCCCGCGATCGTCGGGCCGCGCTGGCGGGACCTGTGGCGCCAGCGCATCGCGACGGTCGCGGCCTTCCCCACGCGCTGGATGCAGCATCCTGCCCGTGATGCCTACTGGCGCCAGGGTTCGGTCTGCGAGAACTACGCGGCGATCCAGTGCCCGGTCTACGCGATCGGCGGCTGGGCGGATGGCTACAGCAACGCGGTACCGCGCCTCCTCGCCAACCTTGCGGTGCCCTGCAAGGGACTCGTTGGACCGTGGCCGCACGCGTTCCCGCACGACGCGGTGCCGGGGCCGTCGATCGGCTTTCTGCAGGAAGCAGTGCGCTGGTGGGACCAGTGGCTCAAAGGGCGCGATACCGGGATCATGGCCGAGCCGCGCTACCGGGTCTGGATGCAGGAACCGGTCGCGCCACGACCGCAACCACGAAGCTGGCCCGGCCGCTGGGTGGCGGAGCCGGCGTGGCCCAGCGCGAACATCGAACCGCGGACGTGGTTCCTGGCCCGCGACCGGCTTTCGCCCACGGCCACGGCAGCCGACGTCGTGGCGATCTCATCGCCGCAGACGGTGGGGCTCTGCGCCGGCGATTGGTGCGGCTTCGGCGCGGACGGCGACCTGCCGCGCGACCAGCGGCTCGATGATGGCGGGTCGCTCCGGTTCGACAGCACGCGGCTCGATGCGCGCATCGAACTCCTGGGCGCGCCGGTGCTCGAGCTCGAAGTGTGTGCCGACCAGCCTTGGGCGGCCCTCTGCGCGCGGCTGTGCGACGTCGCGCCGGATGACACCTCCACCAGGATCAGCTACGGATTGTTGAACCTTGCCTACCGCGATAGCCGCAGCGCGCCGACGCCGATGCCGCCCGGCACGTGGGTGCCGATCCGGCTGCAGTTGAATGATCTCGCGTCCGCGATTCCGGCGGGCCATCGCCTGCGGCTCGCACTGTCCACGGGTTACTGGCCGATCGCATGGCCGTCGCCGCGGCCCGTGAGGCTGTCGGTGCGCACCGGTGCGAGCCGACTGACGCTGCCGGTGCGCGCACTCCGGGCCAGCGACGCGGCGTTGCGCGCGTTCGGGCCGCCGGAAGCGGCGCCGATAGACGCGGCGATACCCGTCGGTGAACCCTCCGTCACGCGAAACGTGACGCTCGACCTCGCACACGACGAGCTGGTATCGCTTCTGGACGCGGGAGGCGAGCTTGCCGAGCCTCCGCTCGCGCACCTGCCGGCGATCGGCCTCGAACTCGGCACGGGCTACACGCGACGCTATCGGATCCGTGCGTCCGATCCGCTGACGGCCAGCACCGAAATCGAGCAATCCGCCGTGTTGCGCCGAACGGGTTGGCAGATCCGCGTCACCTGCGCCACGCGGCTCACCGCAACTGTGGACAGCTTCCGCTTCACGGGCATGCTCGTCGCATTCGAGGGTGATCGGGAACTCGCCACCCGCCGCTGGGCCATCGATATCCCGCGCGGCGGCGTGTAATTCATCGGTACTGCCACCGTAGGAGCGGCGGAAGCCGTGACCGCCCGTGCGGCGGCCAACCTTTGTCGCGATTTCGGTCGGGCCTTCCGGCCCTCCTACGGTGGCGTCACGACCCGTCGGGTGTGTGACCCTTCGGCAATACCACCGTAGACACTCTGTTCGAAGTCAAGCGGTTTTGAGGTCGGCGTAGAGGCGCGCGCCGTCGTAGGGCTGCGGGTCTTTCATCATGGCCCAGGCGACGGTGAGGAGCTTGCGCATGATGGCGACGTTGGCCTGCATCTTCT
>DASTNI010000005.1:0-8659 GCA_035720985.1 Rhodanobacteraceae bacterium
CGCGCCAGGCGCGTCAATTGCCGATGTTCGTCTGCGCTCAAGGTGATCTTCGCCGCAACTCGCATGCACTGTCCTCCGTGTTCCATTGTCGGACAGCACGCACCATCACAAGTTCCTTTATTTACGAAGCACTACACTAGCTGCTTAGCGAGTTTCGCGGCATCGACTTTCGAGAGCGACAATGGCGGCGATGGCGGATGGTGCATGACTCCATGGAGGACTGACTGGTCTGTGCGGTGCGTTGGTTTTGTTGGGTTCGCCAGCTACCGCGGGATCGCTGAAATGCCCGGTCTCGCAGCGCTGTCTCGTGTATTGGCAAGAGAGGAGGCGCAAGGCCTGCGGTCACGTATGAGTGATTTAGCGGCTTTGTGCGCGGGCTTGCTACTTGGGAAACGCGAGAAGGCGACGTTGCGTTTTCGCGCGCGCTTCGGCAGCCGGCGTTGGATCGGTGTGTCGCGTGTCATCTACCTGAGGCCTTGGTTCCTTGAAGAGTCTTGTGGGCTCGGGTGTGCGGGATTGGCTCTGCACCCGGTTGCGGTCGGGGCAGACGATGCAGGGTCGAGCGTCGCAGTGGGTGTGGCGTGGTCGAGAGTTTGCGGCGGCCGGACGAGGTTCGCGCCGCTGCATGGCCACGCGTTGATTTCGATGCAGCCACGGCGCCGTGAAGTGGTTGCGGCTATGACCGGTTGGCGCACGTGGGCGCCTTGGGTTGTCGGCGATCAATGGGCTTGCTGGTGAATTCACTCGGCTCCAGCTCCCGGCTCGCGCGGCCGCCGTTTCTTGCCGCCGACATCGGTGGGACCCACGCCCGCGTCGCGTTGGTGCGAGCCGCGCACGACCGCGAGGACGGCGTCGAACTCGTGGCCTATCGGGAGTTCGAGTGCGCTGATTTTCCGAGCCTCGCGACGTTGCTCCAGATCTTCGTCGCAGAAGCCGCCAACGGAGCGTCGATCCGGAATGGCGTGCTTGCGGTGGGTGGCCAAGTGCTGGGCGGGTCGGTCATCAATGACAATCTTGCTTGGCCGATTCGGTTGTGGCAGGTGCGCCAAGCGCTGGCGTTCGACGAGGTGGTGGCGCTCAACGATTTCGAGGCTTTGGGCTACGCGCGTGAGAGTGATATGAAGCGCGGGGCTCGGTTGCTTTGGGGCGCGGATACGGGCTCCAAAGGGGCACCCACACTGGTGGTGGGCCCTGGTACGGGGCTGGGCGCGGCCGTGTGCTTGCCGGCAGTCGGAGGCCGCGTGCTGACGACGGAAGCCGGGCAAATGGATTTCTCGCCGTGCAGCCCGCGCGAGCGGGCGATCGCTGCGCATCTGGCGCCAGACGGCGGTTACGTCGCGTATGAGCAAATCGTGTCGGGACCAGGCCTGCTGACGCTGTACACCACCTTGTGCGGACTTGATGGCGTATCGCCGCGGCTGGCGACACCCGAAGCGGTCACCGCAGCGGCGATGACGGCAACCGACATCCGGGCGTCCGAGGCCGTGCAGGTATTTTGCGCGGCGTTGGGAAGTTTCGTCGGGGACATTGTGCTGGCGCACATGGCGTTCGGCGGCGTGTATCTCGCAGGCGGGTTCCTCTCATCGATGTTTGGGCTGCTGGAACGGAGTGCGTTCGTGGAGCGGTTCCTGCACGGGCGCAGCGCACGAACGTTGTTGCTCCCGGTTCCGATCCGCGTCGTGGAACACGGCCGGTATGGCGTGCTGGGCGCGGCGAACTGGTATCTCGCGCGTGTGGTGGCGGGCGCGAACGTGGAATTTCCCGGGGATGCGGGCTCGGATGCAGCAGCGTAGTTAAGGCGGTTGATTGGGTGGATGTAGTCGTAGTAGAGGTGGCGTTGGAGTGATGGGGCGGATCGGGCTGGACTGAGTCTGCGGGCGCCATCCCGGATCGGCGTGGTGGGTTCCGAGCCCTGCTATACCGCTCAGACGAACAGATAGGTGCAACGTCGCGCAGGATGCGCTGGCCTGCGGGGTAGCGGTGGGCCTTCGGTCCACTTCGGGAGGATGACGTGATAGCGATCGACATGAAGCACGGTGGGTGGCGACGCGAGCGGTGGCTATTGGTGGCGCTGATGCCCGACTTAGCGCGGCGCCGACGGTGCGGCTCAGTGAGTGGAACGTGGCGGCGATGGCAGTGCCAACCCAAATTGCGCGTGGGCACCAGCCAGACGTCGCCGGAGTGACCCAACGGCTCATCGGACTGGGCGAGCCATTTTCGGCGCCGGGGCCGCCGGAATCGGTCGAGCGTGGTCGCCATGGCGGATCGCGCCGCGGTGCGGAGCGGACGGCAATGGCTTTTTTCAGGGCTGACGCCCGCAGATGGCCTTTGGCGCTGCCACTGGACCATCGAACGATGGCTGGACGGCATGGTGGAGATTGCAGCCGAATCGGTTCGCAAGTGATTTTCTATAGGAGGTCCCTTGAACGATAAAAGTCTTTCGCGTCGCAGATTCCTGGGTATGAGCGCCACGGCCGGAGCGGGCATGCTCGTCGGCGGGGCGCCAGCGCTGGCGGCGGTCCAGGCGGGTACGGGCGCGGCGGAATCGCGTCGGGCGCAGGTGCGGATTTTCGTGAACAACGTGGGCTACGAGCCCCGGGGCCCGAAGCGGATCGTGATCGGCGGTGAGTCGGGATCAGGCCCCTTGGCGTTCGACGTGGTGGACACGAGCTCGGGCGCGGTGGTGCACCGAGGCCAGGCGACGTTCGTGGGTGCAGTGGAACGCTGGGCCCAGGATGCGTCACCGGCGGTACCCAAGGTGTATTGGGCGGGCGATCTTTCGGCGCTGGCCACGGAAGGGCAATACGTGGTGGTCGTGGGCAGCCGCGCGGGGACCGCCGACAGCGTGTCGTATCCCTTTTTGATCCAGGCGGATATCTACGCGCGGAAGACGCTGAGTCCGATACTGCATTACTTCAAGGGTTCACGCAGTTCCGGCCAGTACGCGAAGCGGGACAGCCACCTGCCCATAGGCAAGGGTGGCACCGAGTTCGTGGACGTGCACGGCGGCTGGTACGACGCAGCCGGCGACTTCGGCATCCACTTTGGCCAAGCCTTTCCGCACGCGCAGCAATTTTTGACCTCGACCCAAGTGCCGCTGTTGGCGTGGGTGTTGTTTGCGGCGTATGGGCAGTTGCAGCGGCGGCGGGACGGGCAGTTGGCGGTGGCCAGCGCGTGGATGCTGGACGAAGCCATGTACGGCGCCGACTTCCTGGTGCGCATGCACCCAAAGGAGGGTTCGTTCTACAGCTCCATCGCCCAGCCGGAACTGGACAAGCCCACCCC
Organism: Rhodanobacteraceae bacterium; assembly: GCA_035720985.1. Lineage (GTDB taxonomy): Bacteria > Pseudomonadota > Gammaproteobacteria > Xanthomonadales > Rhodanobacteraceae > 66-474. The sequence continues at coordinate 3,286 of DASTNI010000005.1, forward strand.
AGACGGCGAATACGAGCCGTACAACGTCCGCTACCTGGAGGCCGAACAAGGCCGGCCGGTGCTGGTCAGCTTCCGGCTGGGCGGCGGTTCGGCGGTGGCGGCGCTGGCAGCGGCCAGCACCTACAAGGTCTCCGGCGAGTACGACAACCGCCGCTACCTCACGACCGCAGTCGAGGCCTTCCGTTATCTGCAGCAGCACAACCGGACGTTGAACCGCGGCACGCCGGACAACATCCTGGACGAGGCCGAGACGCTGGTGGCGGCGACCGAGCTGTACAAGGCGACGGGCGAGCGCCAGTACGCCGCGGTGGCGCGGACGATGGCCGGCAAGCTGATGGGGCGGCTGGGGAGTTGGCACCAGTACCACAACTACTGGCGTGCGGGCGCGGACGATCGGCCGTTCTTCAACGCGACGAGCGAAGGCCTGCCGGCGGTGTACTTGGCGAACTACCTCGACATTGCTGACCCGGCCGAGCGGGCGCAGGCGGTGACGGTCCTGCGCCAGGCGATGCAGTTTGCACTGCAGATCACCGGCGAAGGGGCCAACCCGTTTGGGTACGCGCGGGAGTTCGTGCAGGACGTCAAAGGCAAGCGGTACACGAACTTCTTCTACCCGCACGACGTGACGCCCTCGACGCAGTCGGGGGGCTGGTGGCAGGGCGAGAACGCGCGGATCGCCTCGCTGGCGACGGCGGCGCGGCTGGTGTCGTTGCAGAGCATGATCGCGGGCGACGCGGCGGACGACTTCACGCGGCAGCTCGAGCAGTACGCGACCGACCAGCTCAACTGGATCTGCGGGCTCAACCCGTACGCCTCGTGCATGCTCAACGGCGTGGGATTGAACAACCCGGAGTACTACGACGCCGACGGCACCTGGCAGTTCCTGCCGCAGGCGGGCGGCATCAACAACGGCATTGCGGGTGTCACCGCCAGCGGCCGCGGCATCGGATACGAACCGCACTATCGCTCCGGGGGCTTTCAAGCCGTTCCGGATAGTTGGCGCCACATGGAACAGTCGCTGCCACAATCGACCTGGTTTCTGTATGCAGCAGCCATAGGTCCGACCGGCCGCGCAGCTGATCGCGCGCCGCACAACCACGCTCGTGCGTGAGTGAAACGTTCGCACGCGACTCTCAACCTCGACATGACGAACAGGTGCTTTGTGAGTGAATCGTTGGTGGTCTTTCACGCCCTGCGGAGCGCGTACGTTCGCGCGGCGTCGATCGAAACGCCCGACCTGTGGCCGCTGCTGGGACAGGATGCGGCAGCGCGGCTCGAGCCACGCGTGGACCTCAGCCTTTCCAACCGCACCCTGCACATCGAGGGCGACACCTTCGAGGTGACGCTCGAGACGACGCTGACCGGCACGTGGAACGGCCACGGCGTCTACCGGGCCCGCGTCAGCCGCGCGTGCCTGTTCGCACTGGCGACGGGGCTTGCCGACGAGGCCCGCAGGCGTGTCCTGAACGTGGCCTGCTCCGAGGCCTTGTTCGCCGGCGCGATCGAGCTTGCCGTCGGGTTGATCCGGGCGGCCGGCTTTCCCGCGCCGCGCGTGCCCGCGGTTGCGTTCGAGTCGGTGTACGCGCGGGGTGCCCGCGCGCACCCGGATGAGTCCCGTGTCGCGCCGCTCCGGGAATTCTGGGGAGCGCATACGCGGCTGGGTCGCGCCATCGAACTTGGGCTTGCGGAAGTCGACAGCAGGCCGATCGCCGCGCTGGCCCTGGCGGTGACCGCTGCCGCGCGGCGCGCGGTACCCGCGGCCGATGAGCTGCTGCGGCCGCTGCCGGCGGAACCGTGGGTGCTCGAAGCCATGGGAGCGGTCTATGTGATGAACAACGCGTATGGACGCGCGGCCGAGGTGTATCGCCGCACGGCGCGCGAGTGGTCGGACAGCGCGCGGGCGCACTACAACCTGGGCACGTCGCTGATGTTCGTCGGCGAGCTGGACGAGGCCGCGCAGGAAATCCAGCGCTGCCTCGCGTGTGATGCTGCGTTCTGGGACGCCTACGCGCTGCAGACGAAATTGCGCGGCCACGGCGGCATCCCGACCGATCGCCTTGCTACCCTGGGCGAGCTGCTCCAGCGGCACGGCCCCGAGCGCATGGCGCGCCAGCGCCTGCACATGGCCATGGCCGTCGATTGCGAAGGGCGGAGCGATTATCCGGCCGCGTTTGAGCATTTCCGGGCCGGGAACGCCGCCCAGCGCGAAGGTACGGCCTACGACACGCATGACGACGCGAAGATCTTCGAGGCCCTGGAAGACCGCGTGCCCAAGATCGATGCCAGCGTCGGCTGCCAGGATGACGCCCCGATTTTCATCATCGGGATGCCGCGCTCCGGCACTACGCTGGTCGAGCGCATCCTGTCGGCGCACCGCGACGTCGCGGCCGCCGGCGAGCTCAAGCAGTTCCCGCTGCTGGTGAAGTGCATGAGCGGCAGCCTGACCCGGAGCCTGCTCGATGCCGAGACCATCGAACGGGCGCGCGGGCTCGACTGGCGCGCGCTGGGCGAGCACTACCTACGCGAGGCACGTCCCGTCGGCGCACAGGCCGCGCGTTTCACCGACAAGTTTCCGCACAATTTCCTGTACGTGCCGTACCTGTCGGCGGCGCTGCCCCGCGCCCGGATCGTCTGCGTCCAACGCGGCGCGATGGACACCTGTCTTGGCAATTTCCGGGAGGAATTTGCCAGCGATTCGGGCTTTCACGCCTACGCGTCAAACCTTCCCGATATCGCCAGATACTACGTCATGTACGCGCGGCTCATGGCGCGCTGGCACGCGTTGTTCGGGGGCCGCATGCTCGTCGTGCGCTACGAGCAACTGACCGCGGATCCTGAAGCGGTGACGCGCCAGATGCTGGCGTTCTGCGGATTGCCATGGGATTCCGATTGCCTGCGCTTTGAAGCCAACCCGGCGGCGGTGGCCACGGCGAGCGCGGTCCAGGTGCGGCGGCCGATCCATCGCGATGCGATCGGCCGCTGGAAGCACTATGCCGACGAGCTCGCCGGCGTGGGGAACGTGCTGCGCGACGCCGGCATTGCGCTTGACTGAGCGCGGTGCGGTTGGGCGCCATGGGCCGGCGCGGGTTTGGGCTTCGCATGCGGGGTGTCGTGACGCTGCCCTGCGGCGCAAAGGCAGCGCGTGGCGTCAGGGGCGTTCGTCGTCGACCGGCGCCGATCGCGTGCCGTTCGCGGCGGCCGCGAGCGCCGCGCGCAACGGATCCAGCAGGCGTCCGTAGCGTGCGGCGCGGAAGACGGGCCGCAACGGTTCGCGGACCTGGTTCGCGCTGGGCGAGCGGACGGGACGCGCGTTCTCGAAAAACCGGACACAGGCGGGCGCCCAGGGCAGTCCGCAGAATTGCAGCAGCCGCGCTACGCTGGCCTCGGTGTCCTGCAGCAGGCCTTCGTAGCTGTGCTCGTAGACGCGATCGGGGTACAGGCGACGCCACTGCTTGACCGCCCGATCGTAGTCGGACCAGAACCCGGCGAGGTCGTCGAAGGTGTTGGTGTAGTCCGGCTGGTTGCGGTATTGGCGGTAGCACGCGAAACAGGTTTCCACCGGATCGCGGCGGCAGCACACCACGCGCGCCGCCGGCAGCATCGCCATGATCGCGCCCACGAACAGCCAATTCCCGGTGAATTTGTCGGTGAACATCGGCGCGCCCTGCCGCCAGCGGCGCGTCCTTCGCAGGTACTCCGCGCCCATGCGCTCCCAGTCTTCCGGCGTGGCGCCGGGGGCGAACCCGGGAAACGGCTTGCCGAGCTCCCGTGACGCGGCGTCGATGACCGCCCGGAGGTCCTGCAGTTCGCCGCTGCCGTTGACGTCCGGGTGGGATGCCAGGATCTGCTCGACCAGCGTCGTCCCCGACCGTGGAATCCCGACGATGAATACCACTTCGCGGCCCTGCGTCCGGGCCGGGGCGGGCCCGAACGGCCGCGTGCAGACTTCGAGCACGTGGGACACCATGGCCGAGAACCGCGCCCTTTGCCAAGGCGCGTTCCGCTGCAACACGCGCTTGCCGGCGGCGAGCGCGGCCAGCGATTCGGCGTAGGCCCCGGTATCGTCAAGCGCCTTGGCGAGCGCGAAATGGATTTCGACCTGGTCGTTAGCGGAGAGCTCCGGGGTGCGCAGCACGTGGCGCATGGCCTCCACGTCGGCACGCGTCAGCGCTACGGTTTTCAGGTCGGACAGGCCCTGCCAGGCGGCGCCCGATGCGGGTTCCCGCTCGAGCACCGCGCGATATTCGTGCTCGGCCTCGTGCGATCTGCCGCCATCGCGCAGCGCCATGGCGAGCTGGGTGCGCGCCGCGGTGTGGTTGGGATCGATCGCGAGCGCGCGCTGCAGCGCTGCGATCGCATCGTCGGGGCGCACCGCGCGGTAGAGCAGGACGCCGAGGTTGTACCACGTGGTGCTCAGGCCCGGATCGATCTCGCCAGCGGCCCGCAACGCGGAAATCGCATCATCCGTGTGGCCCGCGTTGGCGAGCACGGTTGCGAACGTGTTGTAGTAGAGGGCATCGCGTGGCCGGCTCGCGAGCGCCGCGCGCATCGCCTGCAGCGCGTCGTCGTGCCTGCCGCGCAGGTCGCTCCAGATCGCGGTCAGGCGGAGGACCTCGGGATCATCCGGGTACGCCCTGCGCAACGCCGCGAGGCTCTCGACCGCGCGCGCGGCGTCGGCGCGCTCCAGCGCCTGGGCCGCGGCCTGAAGCTGCCGGGCATACGATGCATCGCGTGTCGAATCGTGTGGCATGGTGACGGCGGTAGAGGTGGTTGGGGTGAAAAAGGCGAGGCGAACGCGAACCGGCGCCTTCGACCCGCGGCAGACAGGGTAGGAGCGGCGGGAGCCGCGACGAAATTATCGATGATGATCTGATGGGTCGGGCCTTCCGGCCCTCCTGCAGGGCAGCGCCACGGGGCGCGAATGGCCAACCCGGCCGGCGGCGGCTGGTCGCCAAGCCGTGCTGCAGCGCAAATTGACAGCGCTGACTGCAATGACCAGAATCGGACATGTGGCGTGCAGACGGGCACGCGCATGAGGGGCACCACGATTCGGAATGTGCCGTCGGGTTGGCACGCCTGTGATCGGAGACGGTGCATTGGAGAGCCCCGCGGCACCTTTCATTGCGCCGTTGGAGCGCTGCCTTGTGCACGCCGCGTTTGCATGGGTCGGGCGTCCACGTTGCCGTTGTGTCGTTAGCGGCGGCGGTCGGAACGGCGAGCGGGCGGTGGGGTCCAAGGCGCCGTGAGTGCGCGGCGGGCAATTTTTGACAGGAATGGATGGAGATGAACATGAATGCAGTCGTCCACGCCGCTGACCACGGCCGGGTGTTGCCGCCGGGGCGGCGGGAGCTGGGGTTTTACGTCGATGGCGCGC
>DASTNI010000006.1:0-11689 GCA_035720985.1 Rhodanobacteraceae bacterium
ACGAAGATACGTTGATCGCACACGATTGCACGCTGGTCGGCAATCCCTCGCATACCGGCGTCGAGGACCTGGAGCGCGAATATCCGGCCGAGCTTCAAGCGCGCCTGCTGCTGTACCACTACAGCGGGCGGGCGGCCGCACGGGTATTCCGGGAGCGTGGCTTCAGGGTTGCCACGCCCGATGGTCGCTACCCCTTGCACGCACCGGCACCCGTGCGCGCGGAAGCGGGCTGAAGGTTGCGGTGCGGACCAGCCAGAAGCGGCATGGGCGTCGCGATACGGTCAAGACAGGATCGACTCGAACCAGATCGTCGTCGACTCGCCTTGACGTCATTCGCATCAACGGTCGCCGGAAAAGAACGAGCAGGCGCTGCGCGCCGGCGCGCTCCTACAAGAGCATTGGAAACGTCAGGCGCAATGGAGGAGGCCGCCGGCGCGCAGCGCCTGCTTCTTCTTTTCGCGCGACCGGTTCAATCCTGCACGTGCGTGGCGGCCTGCGGCCGCGCGGCGTCCTCGCCGATCGCGGAATGCGTCAGGACCGCCAGGAACGCATCGCCGTATTGCGCGAGCTTGCGCTCGCCCACGCCGCTGATGGCGGCGAGCGCCGCGCGCGTGGCCGGCCGCTCGCGCAGCATTGCGAGCAGCGTGGCGTCGTGGAAGATGACGTAGGCCGGTACGCCCTGCTCGCGCGCGAGCTGTGTGCGGACGCTGCGAAGTGCCGCCCACAAGGATTCTTCGTGCGGCGCGATCTCGAGGCTGCCGCGCTTGCGCTCGCCGCGCTGGGTGCGCCGCGCTTCCCTGCGCTCGGCGCGATCGGCGACGTGGCGCAGCGGCAGTTTCGCGGTGCCGCGCAGGATCGGGTGAGCCGCCGCGGCCAGGTGCAGCGTGCCGTAGCCTTGGTCATCGGCTTCCAGCAGGCCGCCCGCGACGAGCTGCCGGAACACGCCGCGCCATTGGTGCGGATCCAGCTCGGTGCCGATGCCGAACACGCCCAGCCGGTCGTGGCCGCGGGCGCGAATCCGCTCGTTGTCGCTGCCCGTCAGCACGTCCACGAGATAGCCGACGCCGAAGCGCTGGCCGGTGCGGTACACGCACGACAGCGCCTTGCGCGCGGCTTCGGTGGCGTCCCAGGTTTGCGGCGGTTCGAGGCAGTTGTCGCAATTGCCGCACGGCGCTTCGAGCGTTTCGCCAAAGTACGCGAGCAGGCGCTGGCGTCGGCAGGCGACCGTCTCGGCGTAGCCGACCAGCGCATCGAGCTTCGCGCGCTCGATCCGTTTGCGCTCAGGCGCCGCCTCGGAGCGCGTGATGAACTGGCTCTGCATCACGAGATCGCTCATGCCGTAGGCCATCCACGCGTCCGCCGGCAGCCCGTCGCGACCGGCGCGGCCGGTTTCCTGGTAATAGCCTTCCAGGCTTTTCGGAAGATCCAGGTGCGCGACGAAGCGCACGTCGGGCTTGTCGATGCCCATGCTGAACGCGATGGTGGCGCACATCACCACGCCGTCTTCGCGCAGGAACCGCCCCTGGTTGGCCTCGCGCGCGGACGCATCCATGCCGGCGTGATAGGGCAGTGCACGGATATCCTGCTCCGCCAGCCACTCGGCGGTGGCCTCCGCCTTCGCGCGCGAGAGGCAATAGACGATGCCGGAGTCGCCCTGGTGTCCCGCCAGAAACCGCTGAAGCTGCCGGCGCGGATTGTCCTTGTAGACGACGCGATAGCGGATGTTGGGGCGGTCGAAACTGGCGACGAACCGGTGCGCGCCGCCCAATGCGAGGCGCTCGACGATCTCGGCACGTGTCCGCGCGTCGGCCGTGGCGGTCAGCGCGATCCGCGGTACGTCGGGAAAGCGCTGGTGCAGGATCGTCAGCTCGCGGTATTCGGGGCGGAAATCGTGGCCCCACTCGGACACGCAGTGGGCCTCGTCGATGGCGAACAGCGCCAGCGGCACGCTGCCGAGCAAGTCGAGGCAGCGTTCGGTCACGAGCCGTTCGGGCGCCACGTAGAGGAGATCCAGTTCGCCGCGCGCGAAGCGTCGCTCGACTGCGGTGCGGGCGGCGCCGTCCTGGCTGGAGTTGAGGAATGCCGCGTTGACGCCAAGCTGACGCAGCGCCTCGACCTGGTCCTGCATCAGCGCGATCAGCGGCGATACCACCACCGCCGTGCCTGCGCGCAGCAACGCGGGAATCTGGTAGCACAGCGACTTGCCGCCGCCGGTGGGCATCAGCACCAACGCATCGCCGCCCGCCGCCACGTGTTCGATGATGGCCTGCTGGCCCGCACGGAAGTCGGCATAGCCGAAAATCCGGCGCAGGATGTCGTGCGCATCTGGCATGCCGGACATGCTAACAAGAGGTTGGGATTGCGGTGCCGGGGAAAGCCTCGTCGTCGTGTCGGTGGAATCGGGTTCGGGTTCGCCGGACGTGCGCCGCGCGCCCCGCGGCGGAACAGCCAGGTAGGGTGGAACCCGGACGGCCTTATGGCATTCCGATTCTCGCCACTGACTTGCCGCCGTCCGGTTTCCGCCGAACCCGGACGGCCTTGTGGCATTCCGATCCTCGCGACTGATTTGCCGCCGTCCGGTTTCCGCCGTGTTCCGCCGCATCATCCGGCGGAAACCGCGCGGCGAGTCTCGCGAGTTGTGGGCGCCCTGCTGCGCGGGGTCGGCGGAAACCGCGCGGTGGGTTCCTCGCGATTGAAGATACCGGGCTGCGCGGGTTCCGCCCTACGCCAGTGATCAGTTCGCCGATGCCTTGTCAGGGCAGCGCGCGTACCCGCGGGTGCCCTGTGGGGATGGTTGCTGCTGTGTGCGGTCATGGCGGCGGCCCCGCCAGCGTAGACTCCGGCGCACGAGTCGATCGATACCGTTGCTTCCTTCCGGATCTGGCGGGGTTTTCGACTTATCGTCGCGAAGGCGCCAACGGGGCCACCATGGACGGCTGAAACTGGCGGAGAGGAAGGGATTCGAACCCTTGAAGCGGGGTTTAGCCGCTTACACACTTTCCAGGCGTGCTCCTTCGACCGCTCGGACACCTCTCCGGAGCGAAGCGGGGTTCGCGGCGGACTGCGCAGAATACCGGGCACGCCATGGTCGCACAAGGCAAACGGCGATGGCTTGGTCTCGGCGCCATGTCTTGGCAGAATGCAGGATTGCCTCCAGATCGCCTCCATGAGTTATCAGGTTCTCGCCCGCAAATGGCGTCCGCGGCAGTTCGACGAGCTGGTCGGCCAGGAACACGTCGTCAAGGCATTGACGCACGCGCTCGATTCCGGCCGCGTGCACCACGCGTACCTGTTCACCGGCACTCGCGGGGTCGGCAAGACCACGATCGCCCGCATCTTCGCCAAGGCGCTCAACTGCGAGCGCGGCATGTCGGCGCACCCGTGCGGTGAATGCGCGATCTGCCAGGCGGTGGACGCGGGACGGTTCGTTGATTTGATCGAGATCGACGCGGCCAGCAACACGGGCGTCGACGACGTTCGCGAAGTGATCGAGAACGCGCAGTACGCACCCGCACAGGGCCGCTACAAGGTGTATCTCGTGGACGAGGTGCACATGCTCTCGAAAAGCGCGTTCAACGCGTTGCTGAAGACGCTCGAGGAGCCGCCGGAACACGTGAAGTTCCTGCTTGCGACCACCGATCCGCAAAAGTTGCCCGTGACGGTGCTGTCGCGCTGCCTGAAGTTCGGCCTGAAGCGCTTGCTGCCCGCGCAGATCGCGGGGCAGATGCGGATGATCCTGGACAAGGAAGGCATCGGTTTCGATGACGGCGCGATCGATGCACTGGCGCGCGGCGCCGACGGCTCGTTGCGCGACGGCCTGTCGCTGCTCGACCAGGCCATCGCGCACGGCGGCGGCACGCTGCGCGCCGACGACGTGCGCGCGATGCTGGGCACCATCGCCGACGACGAAGTGGATGCGCTGCTGCGCGCGCTGGCGGACGGCGACGGCAAGGTGCTGATCGACGAGGCCGACCGGGTGGCCGGCCTGTCGCCGGATTTCGCGGTGGTGCTCGAACAACTGGCGACCGCCCTGCACCGCATCCAGCTTCGCCAACTCGTGCCGGGCTTCGAAGGCGATGAAGCAGAACGCGAAACGCTGGACGCGCTCGCGGGCCAGGTCGCCGCCGAAGACGTGCAGGTCTGGTACCAGTTTGCGGTGGACGGGCGGCGCGACCTGTCGCTCGCGCCGGATGCGCGGTCGGGGTTCGAGATGACCCTGCTGCGGATGCTGGCGTTCCGTCCTGGCGCGGCGGATCGCGAGCCGGTGGCGGCAACTGTGGCGGCCAACGCACCGATCTCGACGCGCCGCACGGCACCCACGCACGCCGCACGCGTACTGCCTGAGGATCCGGTCCCGGCTCGCGCGGCAGCAGAAGCGCATCCACCGGATCCGCCCGCACCGCCCGCGTCCGCGGCGCCGCGCATCGAAGGCCTCGCCGATTGGGAAGCGTGGATCCAGCGGGCCGCGCTGGGCGGCCCGGTCGGCCTGCTCGCGCAGCACGCAGTGCCGCAATCGTTGGAGGGCGACGTGCTGACGCTGGCGCTGAAGCCCGAACACATGATCTTCTACAACGAGGCCGTATCACGGCAGTTGCAGGACGAACTGGGCGCGGCGATCGGACGCAAGCTGCGCGTGCGCGTCATCCACGGCGCCGTCATGGAGACGCCGGCCACCCGCGCGGCGAAGGTCCGCGCCGACGAGCAGACCGCGGCCGCACAGGCGCTGGCCGACGATCCGATCATCCAGGACATGCAGCGCGAACTCGGCGCCCGGATCATTCCCGAAAGCATTCGACCCGCAGGCAAACAGGCATGAAAGGACAAATCGGACAGTTGATGCAGCAGGCGCAGCGCATGCAGGAGGAGATCAAGCGCGCGCAGGAAGAGATCGCCAGGCTCGAAGTGACCGGCAGTGCCGGCGGCGGCATGGCGGAGGTCGTCATGACGGGTCGCCACGAAGTGCGCCGCGTGCGGATCGACCGCAAGCTGATGGCCGAGGACCCGGACATGGCCGAGGACATGGTCACGGCCGCGGCCAACGACGCGGTCAACAAGGTGGCCGAGGCCAGCCAGCAGAAACTCGGGGGACTGGGCGCCGGCATGGGTCTGCCGCCGGGGTTCAAGCTGCCGTTTTGAAATTCGGGACTCGGCACACTTTCGAGCACTCTGCGATGGCCGGTGCGCCCGAAGCAGTCGATACATTCGAACGAAAGCCTTTTTGACACGGATCGGAGCGGGTGACCACGGATCAAAAGATCAAATCCGCGTTTATCCGCCTTTATCCGTGTCCAATGCTCTTCTTTCGTGCGACAACGGCTTGGCTGTTGCGATTGCTTATGAGCGGGGTGGGCGGCGTACCTGCTGCGCGATGCCTCATCCCGGTCCGAGTGTCCGACCCATCTACCGCGCGTGCATCCGCTGAAGCATGAGCGAATCATCCAGTCTGCTGTCCGAATTGATCGAAGCGCTCCGCTGCCTGCCGGGCGTCGGCGCCAAAAGCGCGCAGCGCATGGCATTCCAACTGCTCGAACGTGATCGCGACGGTGGCCTGCGGCTTGCCGACGCGCTGCGGCAAGCGATGCAGCGCATCGGCCACTGCAAGTCCTGCCGGAATTTCAGCGAGTCCGACGAATGCGCGATCTGCGCCAGTCCGTCGCGCGACGTGTCCGTTCTGTGTGTGGTCGAAACACCCGCCGACCTGCTCGCGGTCGAACAGGCCACCGGCTATCGCGGCCGCTATTTCGTGCTGATGGGGCGGCTTTCGCCGCTGGATGGCCTCGGGCCGCAGGAACTCGGGGTCGATCTGCTGACCCGCAGGCTCGCCGAAGGCGACGTGCGCGAACTGGTCATCGCAACCAACCCCACCGTGGAAGGCGAGGCCACGGCCCACTGGGTGGGTCAGCTTGCGCGCGCGGCGGGCGTGCGCGCCACCCGCCTGGCGCACGGCGTGCCGATTGGCGGTGAACTCGAATACATCGACCGCGGAACGCTCGCGCACGCATTCGGCAGCCGGCAGGCGTTCGAGGACTGAACGCATCGCGCCACGCCATCGGCGCGCATCGCCTTCGGAAACGGCAGCGAATGCTCTATCCTGTGCCGGCTTTTCCGTTCTCCGTTGCCCTGTCCCCGGTCCCCATCCCCTGCGCCCGCCATGCCCGATACCATCTTCGACAAGATCGTCCGCCGCGAACTGCCCGCCGACGTCGTCTATGAGGACGACGACTTCATGGCGTTCCGCGACATCCATCCGCAGGCGCCGGTCCACGTGCTGTTCGTTCCGAAGCACAAATCGCTGCCGACCCTGAACGACTGCACGGATGCGGACGCGTTGCTGCTTGGCAAGCTGCTGCTGGCGGCATCGGCGTACGCCAAACGCGAAGGCTTTGCCGAGGCGGGTTATCGCTGCGTGATCAACTGCAACCGCGGCGGCGGACAAACCGTGTTTTACCTGCACCTGCACGTGATGGCCGGTCGGCAGATGCCGGAGCGGATGGCCTGATCCGCGGCTCCCGACGACGAGGCGCCCGCATCAGCGGGCGCCCTGGCGGGTCATTTGTGCGGTGGCGGCATCGGTGCCCTGCGCGGCACCACGATCACGCGCGGCGCGTAGTAGAACCCGCCCCAGCCCCACGGACCGTAGCCCCAGGGGCCCCAACCGGGCCCCCAGAACGGGTCGCCCCAAGGACCCCATGGGCCCCACGGGCCGTACGGTGCCGCTGCGTACAGCGGCCGCGGCTTCCATAGGTAGATGTTGTCGGCCGCAACCTTCGCGTACGTGTAGTCGAAGTCGCCGATCTTGTGCTGCACCGTGCCGTCGAGCGTGCCGGTGACGGTGATTTCCCGACCCTTGCTGAAGACCTCCGGATCATAGAATCCCGAATGGCAGGCGACGAAACGGCCTTCGCTCGTTCCGCCGCGTTCCGGTCGGGCCTGCGAGTCCAGCGGTTGCGCAAGTACGAAGAAACAGGTTTGCTGCGGTTCGGGTTCCGTCTCGATGATCTGGCCGCCCCAGCGCACAGGCGTACCGGAAGCGCTGCTGCGGGCCGACGCGAGCGACACCGGGGCAAAATTGCCTTGCAGCGGTTTCGGAATGGTCGCGCACCCGCCGAGGGCCAGTACACCCACGACGGACAGGAGCAACACACGACGTGACATGACTGGCCTCCAGATACCACCTTTATGCCGCCTATTTGACCACACACGGCGCCTGATAGCTCCGCGCGTCGCCTGGCAACCTGAAAGCGTGTTCAGGTAACGGTTCTGATATCCGCCGGATGGTGCGGCTGCGAGTCAGGTGCGCAGGGTCGAGTCGGTCCGGTAACGCGCAATGGAGCCAGGCCGTTGACTGCGGCGCCGCGCTACGCGTCCGGCGTGGCGTGGTGTCGCACCCGGAAACGCCGCACGTTTTGCGCGAACGCGCGCGTCCGGTCGGGTGGCGGGCTCGCGGTCGCGTAACGCAGGGTGAGGTATTCGCTCGCGAGCTCGCGCAGCAGCGGGGCCGCGTCGGGGAGCGCCACCGTCGCGCGCCGGTAGAAATCGCGCGGCCCTTCGCTGGTGCCACGCACGACGCCGTGTCGCGCCAGCCGTCGTTGCAGCCGCCCCTGCGCCGCCGCCAACCGGTCGCGCGGCCTGTCGCGCGGGCGCAGCGAGGCGACGAGTCCGCCAATGCCGAGGGCCAGGAATACGACCACGGCAAGCGCGACGCCCAGCATTTGTGCAGTCGCGTGCTGGATTCCGAACGAACGCAGCAGTCGGGTTTGCCGCAGCGCGTCGAAGCCAACCACCGTCTGGCCCCACCAGCGGTTGACCACGTCCAGTCGGTCGCGCCACGGCATCCACGAGTCGCGGCTACCGCCCGCCACGTCGCCCGCGGCGCCGCCGGTACTGGCGAGGATGACGCGGCTGACCGCGGCGGTTGGATCGACCCGAACCCACCCGCGCCCGGCCAGCCAGACCTCCGACCACGCATGCGCATCGGCCTGGCGTATCAGGAGGTAGTGCGCAAACCGGTTCCAGTAGCCGCCCTGATAGCCGATCACGACCCGTGCCGGGATGCCGGCGGCGCGCATCAGGAAGGTGAAGGCGCCGGCATAGTGTTCGCAGAAGCCCGTTTTCGTGTGGAACAGGAAGTCGTCGATGCTGTTGCGTCCGAGCGGCGGAGCGTCGAGGTCGTACACGAAGCCGCCGTCGTGGAACAGCCGGAGTGCGTCGCGTATGATCGCGCCGTTATTGGCACCCGCTGCGGCGCGCCAGCGCGCGGCGAGTGCGCGGGCCTCCGGGTCGTAGCCCGCGGGAAGTTGCAATGCCGCCGCGCGCACGCGCCGGTCGAGCCGTTCCGGACCCAGGCGGTAGTCTGTCGCGGACGTGACGCGATAGCGGATCGCGTGGTCGATCGGCCGGACCGACATCAGGGTGCGGTCCGGACCCATCACCGCACCTTCCGGCGCATCGACCGGTGCATCCAACGCGAACATCCAGTGCTGCCGGGTCGCCAGCAGGGTCACCTCGTAACGGGTGGTGGGGCCGAGGGTCGCGAGGGGTGCGGGCCGCCACGGGCGGCTGGCTGCCGCGCCGGGCGTCCACGCACGTCCATCGAAATGCCACAGCACCATCCCGCGGAAGTAGCGCCGGGCTGCAGGCGGTGGCGCACCGTCGAAGCCGATCCGCATCGCGACCGCGTCGTCGGTCAGGAGCGCGTGCAGGTCGCCCGGCGCCATGCGATCGCTGATGCCCGTGCGCGCCGCACCCGCGTCGGGAGCGCCCCACAGCGGCGTCGCCAGCCGCGGGATCAGCAGGAAACCCAGCAATGCAAGCGGCAGGCTGGCCGCGAGCAGCAGCGTGCCTGTCTTGAAGGCAGGTCGCCATCCCGCCGTGGGCAGTCCGGGTTCCAGCGCGCGCAAGGTCGCCAGCGCAGGCAGCAGCATCAGGCCGACGAGGATCGTGGATGCAAGCGACTGGTCGAACAGCAGGGCGCTCATCAGGATGAAACAGGCGAACGCGACGGTCATGCGCGCGTCGCGCGGACGCTCGCTTTCCAGCAGCTTGACCACCAGCAGCCCGCACACGATCGCTGCACCCGGCTCTCGCCCGAGCGGTGTGCCGTAGTACGCGATCATGGCGCCGGGAACCGCCAGCAACATCAGCACCCGCAGCCATGCCGGCACACGACGGGGTTGGCGTCGGCGCTGCCACCAGCGCGCCGCGACGATCGCCGCGAGCGCGGCCGTGTACCACGCGGGCATGTGCGGCGCGTGCGCGGCCACGACGCACGCGACGGTGACGCACAGCAGGTTGAACGCGAGCGGGGTGAGCGGCGGCGCCTGGGTCCGGGCTCCGGGCGGACGCTTCACGGGAGTTCCGCCAGCGCGGTCAGGCAGCGGTGGTAGTGCGCCGCATCGTTGGCGGGTCCGAACGGGCGGCGGTCCTCCAGGATCAGGATCCACGGATGCGCAGCGGCGTAGGCGTCGCACACCCAGCCGGTCAGGCGGGAAATGCGCGTTTCGCGATCGATGTCGGAAAGTGCATTCCAGTCGAATCGCAGGGGTTGTCCCGGTGCCGCCCGGTCGAACTCGCGCACCAGCAGGTGGTCGTGGCGCGCGCTCGCTTTCCACGCGACGTGCCGGATCGGGTCGCCGGCGTGATAGTCGCGGAGTGCGGCGAATTCGTCGCCGCCGGCGATGCGGTCGTTGGGGTCGTCGCTGGACGCCGGCGGTGGTGCATCGTGCAGGATGCGGGGATAGACCAGCACCTGCTGGTCCGGCGTGATCCAGCTCCACGCCCGGAACACGCCGAATGGCAGCGTGCTCGACAGCCGCATCCGCGGCAGGGCGACCCAGCCGCGCGTGCGCGTGGGCGCGGTCACGGTTGCGCGACTGGTACCGCGGCGCAGCGGGCAGGGCTGCAGCAGGCCGTCGACCGCGATGTTCAATCCGGGCCGGGCACGGCCATCGTCGGCAAAGGCGAGGTGGAGCGGCAAGCGCGCGCCACAGAAACCGTGTTCCGCGTGAAGTGCACGCAGGGTCAGATCGTGCAGTTCGCGCCACGTCAGCAGCATGCTGCAGGCGAGGACGGCCCCGAGCAGGCACGTCAGCAGCAGCGCGGCGTTGTTCTGGTAGTTGAGCGCGCCGGCCAGCATCGCGATCAGCAAAACCGCGAAACCGCATCCCGCGCGGGTCGGCGCTATGTAGACGCGGCGGCGGTCCAGCCGCACAGGCAACGGTTCCGGCGTGCGTCCCCGCAGGAGACCCGGCAGCCGGCGCCGGATGCGTGCCGCCAGCGTGCGACCCGCGCCGCGCGGTCGGGCGTCCATGGCGTCATTCGACCGGAACGGATTCGAGCAGCGCCTGCGCAAGCGCCTTGCGCGTTGCGCTGCGCGCCGGGATCAGGCGATGGCCGGCGACCGCGACGAATACCGCCTGGACGTCCTCTGGCAATACGTAGTCGCGGTTGCCCAGCAGCGCCCACGCGCGGGCGCAGGCGAGCAGCGCAAGCCCGGCACGCGGAGAAAGTCCGGTGCGGATGTCGTGGTGCTTGCGGCTGGCGGTCACCAGCGCTTGCACGTAATCGAGCAGCGCTGCGCTGACGGTGGCGCTGTGCGCGTGGCGGCGCAGCGCCAGGATGTCGGCGCCCGACAGGCGCGCTGCCAGCCGCTCGAGGAGGGCGGAGCGATCCTCGCCGGTCAGCAGTCCGCGTTCGGCTTCCGGATCGGGGTAGTCGAGCGAGATGCGCAGCATGAACCGGTCGAGCTGCGAGTCGGGCAACGGGTAGGTCCCGGCCATGTCGAGCGGGTTCTGCGTGGCGACCACGAAGAATGGCTGCGGCAACGCGCGGCTCGCGCCATCCACGGTCACCTGGGCCTCGGCCATCGCTTCCAGCAGCGCGCTCTGGGTCTTCGGCGTGGCGCGGTTGATTTCGTCCGCGAGCAGCAACTGCGCGAAGATCGGCCCGGGCTGGAAGCGGAACGCACCGGCGTCGCGGTCGAACACGCTTACGCCGACGATGTCGCTCGGCAGCAGGTCCGAGGTGAACTGGATGCGACGGAAACTCAGGCCCAGGGTCACCGCCAGCGCGTGCGCCAAGGTGGTCTTGCCGACGCCGGGAACGTCCTCGACCAGAAGATGCCCGCCGGCCAGCAGGCACGCGAACGCCATGCGGATGGCCCGGTGCTTGCCGACCAACACGTCGCCCACCTGTGCGAGCGCCGCGTCGAGCCGCTGGCGCGGCATCGCGTCGATGGCCACGGCACCTGCGTTGGCAAGGATCTGATCCATGCGGATTTCCCGTGCGTCGAGTCCCCTGCAGTTTACGATGCCGAGGTGCAGAAGATTGGGTACGGAGGCCGCTGTCCCGGCGCGGGCTCCAAAGAAACGGAAACAAAAATTCTCTTTTATCGGGACAAAAGCTTTGCCACGGATTGACACGGATCTACAAGGATTTCAGGCTTCTGATCCGTGGTCATCCGTGCAGATCCGTGGTGGAGAGTTTTGCTCTGGCGGAACACGGCGGAAACCGGACGGCAGCAAATCAGTCGCGAGAATCGGAATTCCACAAGGCCGGCCGGGTTCCACCCTACATGCGTCAGTTGCTTCGGAGGCATCGGCCACCGCTGGACGGTTAAGGCTCAGGGGGAAATCCTGCCAGTGAGGCAGGCTTCGAGCAGCTCCAGCCGGTCGTTGCCCCAGAACAGGTG
>DASTNI010000007.1:0-28072 GCA_035720985.1 Rhodanobacteraceae bacterium
CGACGCTGGCATCGAGCCGTCGGTCGGCAGCGTCGGCGATTCCTACGACAACGCGCTGGCCGAATCGATCAACGGCCTGTACAAGGCCGAAGTGATCCATCGGCAATCCTGGAAGAACCGCGAAGCCGTCGAACTGGCCACACTCACCTGGGTGGACTGGTTCAATCACAAGCGACTGCTGGAGCCGATCGGGAACATCCCGCCAGCGGAAGCCGAAGCCAACTACTATCGGCAACAGCTGCGTTGCCCGCGGCAACGTGACTCACACCAACAAGCCTCCGGAGAACCCGGGGCGGTCCAGCTCGCTTGAAGCCCTCTGGTACGGGATCACTTGGTGATCGGAGCGGGTGAACCGACTTCGATGGCGGCGCGTGGACTGGTCTGGGGCACGTCCTGTTCGTGCTGCTCGACTGCTCTTCATCTTTGCCGGCCGGCTACTGGTCGGCATGGTGGACGTCTCGATCGCCGGTCTGGTGTTTGGCTTCGCGGCGCCGTGCCTCCCACATGCCATTCTCGGCGAGATCGGCCGGGCCGGCTGGCGGTGTTACTGCCGGCACCGCATGGGTTCCCGCCGATAACAGAGAGTTCCGGCGGGAGAGCAGTAACCCATCCTATGGCTTCAGGGTGGAGCATACGGCTGGCCGACCGATTGGGGCCAAGACCATCTGCGGGTGATTGACATCTGCTATCCGTCCCAGGGCCCCGATGTCAGGTGGAGCGGCAGATTGTGTAATCCACGCTGTCAGGTATACTGGCCAACTCACATGTAAGTGTTTGTGGCGGGCGATCCAGAGGTACACGAAGGGAGTCGGGAGGGGATACATGGGTCGCATGTCGACTCAATGTCAGCCTAGGATCAGGGCCTGGAAGGCTTGTTCGAGTCTCGTTTCCCGCTCCAATCCTTCGAGACCCCGGTTCGCCGGGGTCTGCTGTGTCGGGACCGCGCAACGCGGTTCCGCTGGAACGTGGCCAGGTGGCAGAGTGGTCATGCAGCGGACTGCAAATCCGCGTACGCCGGTTCGATTCCGACCCTGGCCTCCACTTTCCACGTCCTGACTCGGCTTCTGCCCGCCGATGGCGCGCCCGAAAATCGAACCACGGGCTGTTGCGCCCTATCCAGCGCTGGGTGTCGCAGCGCGCGGCCTTGATTGTGTCCCGCTGCGTGGTTTAGTTCCGGGTCGTCGCCAATAACAGTCACACGGGGGCAGCAACGCGTAAAGGACCATTGGGGGCATGCGGCCGGGCCGATAAATGCGCTACTTGCCGGGCGCGCCCTGCGCATCGGTCGGGTCCTGGCTGCCACTTGCGCCAGGCGGCGCGTGCAGGGCCTGCCGCGCTTGCTGGAAGTCGGGGTTCAGCCGCAGGGCTTGCCGGTATTCGGCTTCGGCCTGCGCAGCGTCGTTGGTGCGGGCGTAGATCTGCGCCAACCGATAGTGCGCCCAAGCGTACGGCGCGTCGTCCTTCCGCCAGTCGATGGGCATGCGGAGGTAGGTCTTGAGTGCCTGGATGCCCGCGCTGGCGTCGGCCCTGCCGGCCGCGGCAAGTTTGCCGATCTGGTAGTAGGGGGCAGGATCCGCGGGGTGGCGTTGGATGGCCATGCGGAATACCGCGAGCGCCTCCGCCGGCTGCTGGTGCGTCGTCAGGAATCCGCCGAGCGCCACGTAGCCGCTGCTGTCGCTCGCCGCCCGCGCCGCCTGTTCCAGCCAGGCTTTTGCCTTGGCGTCCTGCTTGGCCTTGGTGGCGCGCTGGGCCCGCGCAAGATCTGCCGAGGCCGCGTCAAGTTTGGCCAGCGCCTGGATTTGCTGTTCGGCGCCGCTGTTGCTGCCGCCGGCGAATCCGGGCGCCATGATGTAGTACATGGCCAGTGAGAAATGCGCATCGGCATTGCCGGGCGCCAATTGCACGGCCTTCAGGTAGGCATCGCGTATGCGGTGCGCAACGCCAAGTTTCGAGAACATGCCGACGTCGTTGATGTAGGTCGACAGAACATCACCGAGCAACAACTGGTATTTCGCGTTGGCGGGTTCGATCGCGATGGCCTGTTCGGCAAGATCGACGGCGTGCTTGGCGTGGCCGAGCAGCAACTCGGCGCGCGCGAGTCGGGCGGTGATTTCCGCGTTGCGCGGTGCCTGCTTCAGCGCCTGCGCGAAGGCCTGCGCGGCGGCCTTGAAGTTGCCGTCGTTGGCGAGCCGGTCCCCGGTTGCCAGCGCCGGTGACGCGGCGGGGGCGGCCGCCGCGGCGGGTAGACACAAGACGACGGTCGCGAGCAGGATGAATGCGGCGGTTGAAATGCGTCGGGTCATGGCGTGGAATCCTGGTGATGGCGCGGAACGCCGCGGTGGCCGCACGGGTGCGGGAGTGAGTGATCGCCCTTCAGGGGCCTCGCGCGCGGCTTCCGGTCTTGCAGCTGCGTTGCCCGAGGCCCGCAATCGGCAAGTTCGACAGGCGACACGAGCCGATAGTTGCGACGCGTTTTTCCTCGACTCCGGAGGTCTCGCTGGTGGTTGACTTGTGGCCGCGCCGTGCACAGGATGGCAGCCAGCGCGGCAGAAGCGTCATCCACCGGATTCGGCGGGCGGTGTTCGCCGGATGCCCATCTCGATGACACGCAGCAGGATCAACCATCCGGGGAGGCACGGCATCGCCGAGGCCTTGCATGATCCGAGAGCAGTTCGTGCAGTTGTGCCGGAGCGGAGACATCGCCAGCGTGTTGGCGTGGGCGCCGCATCGCGAAGCGGCACCGCGCTCGGGATTCGCGTGGAACGCGTTCGCGTGGGTCAGGGGCGCCGCGGGGGAGGGATTGCGGGTGATCGACCTGCCCCCGGCGCGCGTGCGCGACCTGGCTTGCGCACGCTGGTGGTCGAGCCTGGACGACCTGTTGCGGTGGGTCCGCAAGGCCGGCTACCGCGGGCACGTCGTCGTGTACGTGGGCGACGCGGCGCCGGCGGGCGCCGAAAGGTTCTTCTGGCACCGCGATGAATTTGGTTCGATGCGCCTGCCGGTGCAGATCGGCGATCAGATCGAGCGTCTGACGCGCGTCGCACGCATGACCGGCGATGCGGGTGAGGCGCGGTTCGAGGCGATCGCCCGCGACGCGCTATGGAACGCGATCGGCGAAATGGAACGCCGGCTGGGTACCGAGCCGCCGTCGGCGCCGAGTCGCACCGAAATCGGCCCGCGCGGAGCCGCGTGAGGCCGGAAACCAGTCGCCCCGTCGTTGCCGACCGGCCGATGAGTCGTTGTTGCGTGGCCGCGCACGCAACGGTTGCACGAGGCTTACGCGCCTGGCGCGGCATTTCTCGATCGCGATCACCCCGCCCTGCAACGGCACGCCCGGGCCGAACAGGGCGAGATCATCCGGTTCCGGGACCGGGCGGACCGATTCGGCCATGGCAGCGAAATCGTTGTAGTCGAGGTTGGAATTGCCGAAGGGCGATCCGGACCACGCCACGATGAACTCGTTGCTCGGGAAGGTACCGCAGGCGCTGCTGGTGATGCAGATGTTGGCGCTGTTGTTGCCTTGGTACGCCACCATCAGCGTGTTTTCGCTGTTGCTGGTAGCGCCGATCGACTACGTGGCGGATGGCGTGTACTGGCCGTTGAAGATGTTGATATCGGCGTTGGTGCCGCTGGTGGTGATCGCGTTGAGTTCGCCCTGTAATGGCGAGTTGCCGGCGATACGGGTCGGCGTGCCGCTGGTGTTCATCGGGCAGGTCATTGCCATGGCCTGTCCCGCGAACAATCCTGCTGCCGCGAGGCCGGCCAGGCCAAGGAGCTTCATTGGGTTCATGGGTACGTCTCCGGGTGGCATACTCCCCGGATTTGACAGAGTGATGGCATGACGTGTTCCGAGTACATGGGATATTGATGCTCAAGAATGTTTTTGCCGAATCCCCACGCGGGAAACGCGCGATTTGCAAATAAGCACGACATGCGACCAACCGGGGATGTAAGTGTTTTCGACGGTTGGGGCACGCCGAGATACGGCGCGCCCATTCGGTGTCAATGCTGGGCACGTGCGGGTATCGCTGGGGCGGGGCCGGCCACCGCGTCCGCGCGCACGCGTTGCCACTTCCGCAGGCCGATGACCGCCAGGACCACGAACACCGCGTACAGCACCGAGGTGATGAGCAGTTGCTTGTAGACGTATTCGCCGACGTAGATGACGTCGACCGCGATCCACATCCACCACGCGGCGATGTGGCGGCGGTCTTCCCACCACTGTCCGACGACGCTGAAAGCCGTCAGCGCGGAATCCAGCCACGGCAGGGCGGCGTTGGTCCAGCGGTGCATGACCGCGCCCAGCAGCAGCGCGCCGACTGCGCCCAGCAGCAGGTGCAGCGCCGCCTGCCGGCGTGGCAGGCGCGCAATGCGCACGCGCCCGTCGTCGCCCAGATGGCGTGACCAGTTGATCCAGCCATACGCGATCATCGTGCCGAAAAAGCCCTGCAGCAGCGCATCGGAATACAACCGTGCGTTCACGAACACCCACGCATACACGATCACCGACGCGAGGCCGATCGGCCAGCACCAGCCGTGCCGGACTGCGGTGAGCCATACCGCGACGATGCTGAGGAGCGCGCCGATGGCTTCGATCCACATGCTCACAGGGCCACCTCGACGGTGAGCCGTGCCAGCCGTGGTGCGCCAGGCAGCAGGTAGCTGTCGTTGCCGTCGCTTCCCGTGTAGCGCCAGTAGAAGCGATCGAACACGTTGTCGACCATGAGGCGCCAGACGACCCGGCGCCCGTTCCACGTCGAGGTGTAGCGCAGGCCGGCGTTGAACACGTTGAACGCCGGTACGCGCACGCTGCCGTCGGCGGTGGCGGCGTTGGGCGCGGCGTATTGCCAGCCGCCGAGCACCGCGAGCTTCGGCACCGTCGGCAGCCGATACGCCAGGGAAAACGTCGCGCGGGCGCGCGGGACGTTGGCGACCTGGTGGCCTTCATAGGCCGGCACGCCGGTGTCCTGCGCCAGCGCGCGGATCCACGCGATGCCGGCATCCGCGTGGAGGTTGGCCGTGAGATCGCCGTGGGCACTCAGTTCCAGTCCGGTGTGCACCTCCTGGCCGCGCTGGATGAAGGTGAATCCGGAATCCGCTGCGTCGGGTGCCGCGAATGGGTACGGCTGGTGGATCCGGTAGACGGCCGCCTCGAGGTCGAGCATCGGGCTCCACTGGTACTTCGCGCCGGCTTCGATCTGACGCGACAGCCGCGGGGCGAGCGTGTCGCCGGCGTTGGTGGTCCAGTACGGCGCCTGCACGCCGAGCGAAAGCCCCTTGGCGTAGCTGAGATACGTCGTCAACGCGGTCGTGGGCTGCCAGAGCAGCGCCGCTTGCGGGAGGGCTTTTGCGAGCCGGGTCGTGCGCGCCGGCGTGCCATCGCTGTTCCACGCCTGCTCGGCGAGGCGCACGAAATGCGCGCCGCCGACGAGCTGCCAGTGGGCGCCCAGGTGGATCCGGTCGAGCGCAAACGCACTGCGCTGCCAGCTGTCCAGCCGCGGGATCACCGGGCCGGGCATGTCGGGCGAGGGGGGGAAGAACGGCGGCGTGCGTTGGTCGATGTTGGCGATGCCGGCGAAGTCGAACACCTCGTTGGGCAGCGCGACCGTATGGTGGAACGCCTGCGCACCGAACGTCAGGTCCTGGCGGATGACGCCGGTATCGACCGTGCCCGTCAGCGTGGCGCGTGCTTCGTCATCGACGTAGGTTTCGCCCGGGCTGCGGAAGTCCCACACGTCGTAATCACCGTTGGGCGCGAACCACGCCGAGGGCGTGGGTCCGTCGACGCAGCCGGGTGCGCCCGTGCAGCCATAGGCGAAGGCGGCGTTGTCATCGACGACGCTGCGGCTGTGGCCCGCGGCGAATTCGAACTGCCAGCCCGCGCCGAGCGCGCTGCGCAGGTGTGCGCTGGTGTTGCTGGCGCGCGCGGTGGTCGGCTGCTGCCAGGGCTCCCACGCCAGCATCTGCGAGCGGTACGTGACGCGCGGTATCACCCCGCCGCCCAGCAATTGATAGGCCGATACCGAGCGCTGCGCGTACACCTGATAATCACTGTTTAGCTGCAGCGTGGTGCCGGGCGCAAGGCGCCAGTCGGCGGCGATCGAATACAGGCGGCGATGGCCATGCGCGTGGTCGACGTAGGCGTGCATTTCCTCCCACGCGACGTTGGCGCGCAGCCCGAAGTTCGGCGTCAGCCAGCCGCCCACGTCGAGCGCGGTATAGCGCGAACCGTGCGAATCGGTGCCGAGGGTCAGCGTGCGCACGTCGGCGGGTGGCTTGCTGACGTAATTCACGACGCCGCCGGGTTCCATCACGCCCGCCTGGATGCCCGCCAGCCCCTGCAGGATCTGCACCTCGCGCTTGTCCTCGAAGGGGATGTACTGCTCGCCGGTGACGGGCAGGTTGTTGATGCGATAGCCCGTCGCGAGGTCCAGCGGGTAGCCCCGGATGGTCAGGTTCTGGATGTAGCCGATCGGCGCGTAGCCATCGCCCAGCGAAGGGTCCTGCGCGGCGAGGCCGATCAGCGAATGGATCTGGCTGTCATCCAGCTGTCGCCGGTCGACGACGGTCACGGCTGCCGGCGTGTCGTGCAGCGACGCGTTGCCGTAACTGGCGAGCTCGCTGGCACGGGTGTCGCGCGCCTTTTTGGCCTTGACCTCGACCGGTGCGAGCTGCGTGACCTTGCGTGGGGGTGGCGTGGCGGAGTCCGGCGTGGATTCAGCCGCCGCGGCCGCGATGGTTGCAGCGTGTGCGGGCGGTGCGGACACGGCCAGTCCAGCGAGCAGTGCCAGGCCAAGTGAAGTGGGTACAGAGGGCATCGTCATCGCCTCGGTGGGTGGGCGAAGCGACGGCGACGCTGCGATCGGATGGGATGCGCTGCATTTCCAAGCTCCCTACGCCGGTGCTAACCGGGTCAGGTTCGAAGGGTCTCTCTCAGCCCGGCGTCGCCGGGCACCCCCGCTTCAAGTCCGCGTATTAAAGCACGAACGCGCGCGCGGCATTCAAATCAGCGCGCCGATCGCGGCGAGCAGTGCGCGTCCAGGTGCCGTGCGGAACCAGGCGGCGTGGCCGCGCAGAAACGCGTCGTAGGCGACGTCGGCATTGGCGTCGGAGCGGGTGACCGCGTGGTAGTACTCGACTTCGGACAGCGCGAAATCGACGTGCACGATCGGCAGCAGGTTGGCGAGCAGCGTGGCGTCATCCGTACCCGACACACGCTCCGACCGATAGCCTTCGATGAGCGCTTGTGCGATGTGCGGACGCCCGCGCTCGGCCTCGGGCTCCAGCCATGCGATCGCGTTGCGTTCGATCGCGGTGGCGAGGTCGAACAACGCAAAGTTGCGTGCGCAGAGCCCGAAATCCAGGATCGCGCTCACCTGCGCGTTGGCGCCGGACCCGTTCCAGCACAGGTTCGAGACGTGCCAGTCGCCGTGCGTCCACAGCGCCGCCTGCCGCGCAAGCCTGGGTTGCACGGACGCGTGCCAGGGCGCGATCGCCTGGGCAAGGTCGCGCCGCCAGTCGCGCGTGGACAGGTATTCCGCGAGGCCCGGTCGCTCCGGCAGCTGCGCATCCAGCGCGGCGACCGGCTCGACCGCGGCCAGGATTTCGCTGCGCGCCACCAGCACGTGGGTCCTGCGCTGCGGCGCGCGGTAATCCAGGGCGGCCCGGTGCAGGCGCGCCAGCGCCCGCCCCGCGGCGCGCGCGTGGGCAGCCTCGTCCGGCGGTACCCACGACATGCGTTCGCGATACAGGTCGTTGCCGATGGCACGGGCGTGCACTTCGTACACCCAATCGCCCATGGCGGTGGTGGTTGCGCCCGCGGAGGTTTGCAGCACGGCTGGAATCGGCACGCCGTGCTGGCGCAGGTGTGCGATGAAGCGGTGCTCTTCGGCCAGTGTTTGCGCGCTGCGCACGGTCGTGTGGTGGCGCTTCACAAAAACCACGCCGCGCGCGCACTTGACCAGCGCCGCGGCCGACAGCGGCCGCTGGCTGTACCAGGCGATGCGCGCAGGCCGGCCGACGTCGGGATATGCCTGCAACAGGCGCTCGACTTCGGGGAGCTCCAGCGCGGGCCAGTCGGCGCGCGCGAGTTCGCCGGCCAGGCCGTGCGCGCGGGCGGGTGAGGTGCTCACGGCGTTCCGCGGCCGCGCCCGCTCAGCGGGCGGCGCGCGTGGTCCCGGCATCGATGGCGTGTTTGATCGTGGCGACGAACGCCTGTCGTCCCGCGACCAGCGCGTCGGAAGTGGCCGCCGGCCACGAGGCCACCTGCGCGATCACCAGCCTGCGCGCGGGGTCGATGTAGATCATCTGCCCAAAGATGCCGATCGCGGCGTAGCTGCCGTCTGCGTCCGTCCACCACAGATAGCCATAGCCCCGGTCAGGCGCGTCGGTGGCTGCCTCGCGCCGGGTCGCGCGCGCCAGCCAGGCCTTGGCGGCAATGGGACGCCCGTCGATGCGCGTGCCACCCAGCATGAACTCGCCCAGCCGCGCGTAATCGGCCAGCGTTGCCGACAGGCCGCTGCCGCCCGTGTCGCTGCCGTCGCACTCGTCTTTCAGCCAGTGGCCGTCGGCGGCCATGCCGTAGGGCTTCCAGATCGTCTGCGACAGGTAGGCGGCGAGCGAGCGATGCGTGGCCCGCTGCACCAGAATGCCCAGCAGGTCGATTTCGCCGGTGTTGTAGTTCCAGTGCGTGCCGGCCGGCCATTCGCGCGGCAGGCGCATCAGATAGGACAGCACGTGCGCGCGATGATCGACGCAGGCGCCGAGATACATCTGCGCGACGTCGGAATGCGCGTCGGCGTAGTCCTCGTTCCAGCGCACGCCGGTGGTCATGGTCAACAGTTCGCGCACCGTGACCTTGGCGTAGGCGGTGCCCCTGAGTTCGGGGATGTAGCGATCGAGTGGGTCGGCCATCGAATGGATGTACCCCTGCTGCAGCGCGACGCCGAGCAGGATCGAGGTCACCGACTTCGCCATCGAGAACGAGGTCCAGTGCTGGTCCGGGCCGAATCCCAGCGCGTAGCGCTGCATCCGCACGTGACCGTCCTGCACGATCATGACGCCGGCGATGTGATAGCGCTGCATGTAGTCCGCGAGCCAGGCTTGCGTATCGCGATGGTCGGGCAGTACCAGGGGGGCGCCCCCCGGCAGCGCGTGCACGCGTTGCCCATGCGCCACGAGGTCGCTGGGAAACATCCGGAACATGCGCCGGAAGTCGGCGTCGCGCTTGGCCTGGGACCAGAACAACACACCCTCGCGCTGCTGGCCGACCGATTCCGCGGAGGGCGCCACGGCGATCGCGGATTGCGTTCCAGCCAGCAGGCATACGAGGGTGAGCAGCACGAAGCGACATGGGATGGAAGGCATCACGCGGGCACCAGCGGTCGAAAGGAGTCGATTCTAGCGGCCGTCCTTGCGCAGCCCGCGGGGGTCGAGCCTGGTGCCGGGATACCGTTCGGTTGCGCGCAAGGCCCTCCCGCGATGTCGAAGCGCCACGGTGGCGATCGACGTGATCGGGGCAGGCGGGGCATCGCGGATGGGTCGTGAACGTCGGGGCCCCGGAGCATCCCGGAAGCGTTGGGTCACCCGACATCTGTTGCGTATATGGATATATACTCCACGTATGAAACAAACCCGCCTGCCCATCGCGTCTTCGTCGCCGGCCTCAAGGCCGGTCGGTGCGCCACGGCGTGGGTTGGCAGAACGGGCCGAACCCTTGGCGCGGGCGCCCGCAAACCCGAGGGTGCGCGCGGCGGGACTTGGATTTGGGACGGCGCCCATTGGCAATCTGTACGCCGCGGTCGACGAGGCCGATGCGCAGGCCACGCTCGCGCGTGCGCTGCACCTTGGCATCCGCTACTTCGACACCGCGCCGTACTACGGTCATGGCCTGGCCGAACGGCGCCTGGGGCGTGCACTGGCGGGGCGTGCGCGCGACGGCTTCGTCGTTTCGACCAAGGTGGGCCGTGTCATCGAGGACGCCCCGGAGCGCGATGAAGCCACCATCGACGGTTTTGCGATCCACGGCAGCCGCGCGGTGTTCGACTACAGCCGCGACGGTGTGCAGCGTTCGTTCGAGGCAAGCCTGCGAAGGCTCGGCCTGGACCACGTCGACATGCTGTTCCTGCACGACGTCGGTCAGCTGACGCACGGCGCGCGCCATCGGGAAATGCTGCGGCAGGCGCTGGATGAAGCGCTGCCTGCCATGGCCGCATTGCGTGACGCGGGCGCGGTCGACGCGATCGGCGTGGGTGTCAATGAGGTCGCGGTGTGCGAGGAACTCCTGCCGCGTTTTCGGCTCGACTGCATCATGCTGGCCGGGCGCTACACGCTGTTCGAGCAGCAGGGCGCGCTGGCGTTGCTGGACGCGGCCGCGCGGCGCCATGTGCGGGTGATCGTCGCGGGTCCGTACAACTCGGGTCTGCTGGGCGATCCCCACGGGCCCGGCCGCACCTACGACTACGCCGAGGCCGGTCCGGACGTGCTGGCACGCGCGGAGCGGATCTACGCGACCTGCGCGGCGGATGGCGTCGACGTCGGCGCTGCCGCGCTGCAGTTTCCGTCGGCGCACCCCGCCGTGTGCGCGGTCGTCGCCGGCTTGCGCAGCGTCGCGGAGGTCGAAGGGGCGCTGGCCCGCAGCAGCCAGCGCCTGCCGGCGGCGCTGTGGGGAAATCTCCAGGTGGCGGGGATCATCGCCGCGGCCGCCCCTGTGCCCGTCGATGGAGCAGGCGCGTGAGCGGAGGGCGGCTTGCCGGGAAGCGTTGCCTGGTCACGGCGGCCGGAGCCGGGATCGGTCGCGCAACGGCGATCGCGTTCGCCCGCGAGGGCGGCGAGGTCCTGGCGACCGACATCGATGCCGCGGCGCTCGACGCACTGGCCCGGACCAAGAGCGGCCTGCGCATTGCGCCGCTCGACGTGACTGACGATGGCGCGATCACGGCGCTGGTCGCCGCCACGCCCGAGGTCGACGTGCTGTTCAACTGTGCGGGCTACGTGCATGCCGGGACGCTGCTCGATACCGACGATGCCGCGTGGCGACGCTCGTTTGCCGTCAACGTCGACTCGATGTTCCACCTGTGCCGCGCGGTATTGCCGGGGATGTTGGCGCGCGGGCGCGGCAGCATCGTCAACATGGCTTCAGCGGCGTCCAGCATCAAGGGTGTTCCGAACCGCTTCGCCTACGGCGCGACCAAGGCCGCCGTGATCGGGCTGACCAGGTCCATCGCCGCGGATTACGTCAAGACGGGCGTGCGCTGCAACGCGATCTGTCCCGGGACCGTCAGGTCGCCTTCGCTGGAGCAGCGCGCGGCCGCGCTGGGCGGCGACCAGGCCGCGGTGTGGAAAAGCTTCGTGGATCGCCAGCCGATGGGCCGCCTCGGACGGCCAGAGGAGATCGCCGCGCTCGCGGTATACCTTGCGTCCGACGAGTCCGCCTTCACCACCGGTGCCATCCACGTGATCGATGGTGGCTGGACCAACTAGGAGACGTCGATGAAGCTGGTGCGCTACGGAACGGCCGGCGCGGAGAAGCCGGGTTTGCTGGACGCGCAAGGCGCGCTGCGTGATCTGTCCGGCGTGCTGGACGATGTTGCCGATGATGCCTTGACGGCCGCCGGGCTCGCGCGACTGCAGGCGCTGCGGCCTGCGGACCTGCCGCGGGTCGCCGGTTCGCCGCGGCTGGGACCACCGGTGGCGCGGGTCGGCAAGATCGTCTGCGTGGGCCTCAACTACGCCGATCACGCGCGCGAATCGGGCCAGCCGGTGCCGACGCAACCCGTCATTTTCATGAAGTCGACCACCGCGATCGTAGGCGCGTTCGACGATGTCGTGATTCCGGCGGGTTCCCGGAAGACCGATTGGGAGGTCGAGCTCGGCGTGGTCATTGGTGATACCGCGCGCAGCGTCGCGCCGGCGGATGCGTTCGCGCACGTGGCGGGATACCTCGTCGTGAACGACGTGTCCGAGCGCGCGTTCCAGTTCGACCACGGCGGCCAGTGGGTCAAGGGCAAGGGTTGCGACACGTTTGCGCCGCTGGGGCCGTGGCTGGTCACGCGCGATGAGGTGCGGGATCCGCAGGACCTCGGCCTGTGGCTCGAGGTCAACGGCCATCGGTACCAGGACGGCACCACGCGCACGATGATCTTCGACGTGGCCACCCTCGTCAGCCACATCAGCCGCTACATGACGCTGGCCCCGGGCGACGTGATTTCGACGGGCACGCCGCCGGGTGTTGGTCTCGGCCAGCAGCCGCCGGTGTACCTGCGCGCGGGTGATGTCATGGAGCTTGGTGTCGCGGGCCTGGGCCGGCAGCGCCAGCGCGTGGTGGCGGCTTGACCGGCATCGACGGAGCGGACGCGGCCACCGGCGAGGGCGGTGGAGTCAGCCGGATCGTGGGGCTCGAGGCGAAGGACGTCCGCTTTCCCACCTCGCGCGGACGGATCGGCTCGGATGCGATGAATCGCGATCCGGACTATTCGGCGGTCTACATCACGCTGCGCACGGATGCCGTACCGGAGGTTGCCGGCCATGCGCTCATCTTCACCATCGGCCGTGGCAACGACGTCGAGGCCACCGCCGTACGGGCGCTGGCGCCGAGCGTCGTCGGGCGCGAGGTCGCGGCGCTCGTCGACGATCTTGGCGGCTTCGCGCGCAGCCTGAATGGCGATTCGCAATTGCGCTGGCTCGGTCCCGAAAAAGGCGTGATGCAGATGGCGATCGGCGGCGTGATCAATGCCGCATGGGACCTGGCGGCACGGCGTGCGGGCCTGCCGTTGTGGCGCTTCATCGCGGAAATGTCGCCCGAGCGGATCGTCGCCGCGATCGATTTCCGGTACTTGACCGACGCGCTGACGCCCGCCGACGCGCTCGAGCTCCTGCGGCGCGCGCAGCCGTCGCGGACCGCGCGCATCGCCGAGCTGCTGGACCGCGGTTATCCCGCCTACACCACGTCGCCCGGGTGGTTGGGCTACGCCGACGACAAGCTGATGGCGCTGGCGCGACAGGCTGTCGCCGACGGTTTTCGCACGATCAAGCTCAAGGTGGGCCAGAACGTCGACGACGACCTGCGCCGCCTGCGGATCGCGCGCGCCACCGTGGGCACCGATGTTGCCATTGCCGTCGACGCCAACCAGCGCTGGGACGTGGCGTGTGCGATCGAATGGATCCGGCGCCTGGCACCGTATCGCCCGGCCTGGGTGGAAGAGCCGACCAGTCCGGACGACGTGCTGGGACACGCGGTCATCCGCGCCAGCGTCGCGCCGGTCCGGGTGTCGACGGGCGAGCATGCCGCCAATCGGGTCGTGTTCAAGCAGCTGTTCGCGGCGCACGCGGTGGACCTGGTGCAGATCGACGCGGCGCGCGTCGGTGGCGTCAACGAAAACCTGGCGATCCTGCTGCTGGCGGCGAAGTTCAGCGTGCCGGTGTTTCCGCACGCGGGTGGAGTGGGTCTGTGCGAAATGGTGCAGCACCTCGCGATGGCGGATTTCGTCGCCATCAGCGGCCGGATGGAAGATCGCGCGATCGAGTATGTCGAACACCTGCATGAACACTTCACCGATCCGGTGCAGGTGCGCGGCGGGCGCTACGTTGCGCCGGCCGCGCCGGGGTTCTCGGCCCGCATGCGCGAGGAGTCGCTGCGCGAGTTTGCCTTTCCCGATGGACCCGCGTGGCGGCGCGCGCCGCGTCAGGCGTCATCGCTCTGACGCGGAATCTCGTGCAGCGCAAACATCCGTTCCATGCGCATCCACTTGGCGCCCGGTGCGGCAAAGGGCAGGGGCTGCTGGAAGCGCCACATGAGCCGCTCCCAGGCCTGCACTTCGGGATTGGCGGCGTCGGCCGCGGCCTTGGCCGCGGGTGAATAATCGTCCGCCACGTCCAGCACCATCACCAGCCGGTTGCCGACGCGGAAGATTTCCAGGTCGCGGATCCCCGCCGCGCGGATCGACGCGGTGATTGCGGGCCGGATCCGGTCTGGCCGATGCCAGGATTCGTATTCGGCGATCAGCGCTGGATCGTCCTTGAGATCGAGTGCGTAATACAGGCGCATGGCGGGTCCTCATCCGGTGCGGCGTTGGCGCCACGCAAACAGCGCGACGATGGCAAAGCAGCCCAGCGGCACGAGCATCGCGTGCGCGATGCCGAACGCATCGGACAACGCACCCATGAGCGCGGTCGGGAGGGCGCCGCCGACGATCGCCATGACCAGCAGCGAGGCGGCAAATTTGCGCTCGGCGTCGCCGAGTCCGTCGACGCCCAGCGCAAAGATCGTGGGATACATCACCGACATGAAGAAGCTCACGGCGACCAGCGCCAGCAGCCCCACCATGCCGGGCGCGCCGACGCCGAGCGCGCACAAGAGGACGTTGGCCAGCGCGAACCCCGCCAGCAGGTGTTGCGGGGCGACGCGCCGCATCAGCGCGGTGCCCGCGAATCGCCCCAGCGTGAACAGCACCAGCGAGGCCATCAGGAAATCGGCCGCGCGGCGCTCGGGCGTGCCCGGCACGGTGCCCTGCGCGTAGCGGATCGTGAAGCTCCAGACGCCGACCTGCGCGCCGACATAAAAGAACTGGGCGGCGACGGCCGCGAGCAGGTTCCGGTTGCGCAGCAGCCTTGCAAGCTGGCGGGCGCCGCCGGCGTTGCCTTCCGCGCGCACCGCGCGCGTGGGGAAGCGCACCGTCGCGATCACCAGCGCGAATACCACGACCACGCAGGCAATGACGAGGTAGGGGGCCGCGACCGTGGCGGACTGGCTGGCGAGATACCCCTCGCGCGCGGCCGGCGCCATGGCCGCCAGTTGCGCGGGCGTATGCTCGACGCCGTTGAAGATGAACTCGCGCCCGATCACGATGCCCGCGATCGAACCGAGCGGATTGAAGGACTGCGCGAAGTTCAGGCGCCGGGCGGCGCCGCTGGCAGGGCCCAGGACCGTGACCAGCGGGTTGGCCGAGGTTTCGAGGAACGACAGGCCGCTCGCGATGACGAACAGCCCGCACAGGAACACGGCGTAGAGGTGCAGCATGGCCGCGGGGTAGAACAGGAGGGCGCCCACGGCGTACAGGAGCAGGCCCACCAGGATGGCGCTCTTGAAGCCGAAGCGCCGCATCCACGCGCCCGCCGGCAACGCCAGGAGGAAATAGCCAAGGTAGAACGCGCTTTGCACCAGTCCCGCCTGGAGATCGGTGAGCGTGAACGCGTTCTTGAACTGCTTGATCAGGATGTCGTTGAGGTTGTTGGCGATGCCCCACAGGAAAAACAGGCCGACGATCGCGGCCAGCGCGAGCCGTGGCGCACGGTGCTCAAGCGTCGGCGACGCGGCGATGGGATCGACGTGGTCCACGGCATTCCTGGGGGAGACGGACCTTCGGGTCGGCGGGCGCCGGCAACGCGGTCGCGTTGCCCCGGGCCCCGGGTGATGGTAGCGTGTCGTTTTCGCCGTTGTAAATATAAAATTTAGCTTCGCTGATGAGGTTCCCGCACGTACGGGAACGCCATCGCAAAGGAGGGGGAAGTGCCAGGCAAGCCATCGAAGTATCGCGCTCCGGCGCTCGACAAGGGTCTGGACATCCTCGAGCTGCTGTCGCGTGCGGCCGAGCCGTTGACCATGACCGCGGTGGCGGCCGCGATCGGTTATTCCAAGGGCGAGATCTTCCGCATGCTGCAGGTGCTGGAGGAGCGCGGCTACATTACGCGCGCCAACGACTCCGGCTACGAACTGACCAACCGCCTGTTCCTGCTGGGCATGGAGCGGCCGCGGGTGAAATCGCTGGTCGAGGCGGCGCTGCCGGCCATGCACCGGCTGGGTCGGGAAATCGGGCAGCCGTGCCATCTGGCGGTGGCATCGGGTGACCAGATCGTGGTGATCGCGCGCATCGATCCGCCGGGCGATCTCGGCTTCGTGGTGCGCGTGGGCCATCGCCTGCCGCTGTCGCGTTCCACCTCCGGAGCGGTGCTGTTCGCGTTTCAGGCCGAGGACGTGCGCGAGCACTGGCTGGCGCAGATGGACGCGGCGGGCACGCTGTATCGGCGCCGGCAATTCCTGGCGCAGGCCGATGCGATCCGTGCGCAGGGCCATGCGGCGCTGCCCAGCAACGACGTGGACGCGGTGACGGACCTGTCGGCGCCGATCATGCGCCATGGCGCGGCCGCGGGCGCGCTGACGATTCCGTACGTGGAACGCCATCCCGGCAGGAGCGCCATGAAGCAGGCCGTCGCCAGCCTCAAGGCGACCGTGGAGGCGATCTCGAAAGAGCTGACGGCGTGAGCGCTGCATGAAAACCCTCGGTGAATGGGCCCTGTGCGCCGCGCTGGTGGCGGGGGCCAACGCGAGCGCCGCCGTTCCCCAGGCCACGCCGGCGCCCGCGCCTGCGACGGGCGGTGCGACCGCCGACGCTGCGACGGCGGCGCGCATGCAATGGTTCGAAAACGCCAAGTTCGGCATCTTCATCCACTGGGGCATCTATTCGGTCGATGGCATCGCCGAGTCGTGGTCCTTCTACGACGGCCACGTTTCCTACGCGCATTACATGGCGCAGGAGAAAGGCTTCACGGCGAGCCGCTACGACCCGCAGGCCTGGGCGGACCTCATCAGGGCGAGTGGCGCGAAATACGCGGTGATGACCACCAAGCACCACGATGGCGTGGCGCTGTGGGATACGCGCCACGGCCTGAATGTGGTCAAGGACACGCCGGCGAAGCGTGATCTGGTGGCACCGTTTGTGGCCGCGCTGCGCGAGGACGGGCTGAAGGTCGGCCTGTACTTTTCGTTGATCGACTGGTCCGATCCCGACTATCCGGGGTTCACCAAGGATGAGTCGCGCTACCAGATCAAGGATGATCCCGCGCGCTGGCAGCGCTTCGTCACCTATTACCAGGACCAGGTGCACGACCTGACGCGCCGCTACCACCCCGATCTTTACTGGTTCGACGGCGACTGGGAGCACACCGCCGCCGAATGGCATGCCAGGCAACTGCGCGAGTGGATCCTTCAGCACAACCCGACCGCCATCATCAATGGCCGGCTGGCGGGCTATGGCGACTACGCGACGCCTGAGCAGGGCGTGCCGATCGCGCGCCCACCCGACAAGTATTGGGAGCTGTGCCTGACGATGAACGATTCGTGGGGCTGGCAGCCCAACGATCATCATTTCAAGACGCCGTATGAAATCATCCGGATCCTGTCGGACACGCTGGACATGGGCGGCAACCTGCTGCTCGACATCGGTCCACGCGCGGACGGCACGATTCCACGGATCGAAGTCGACACGCTGAAACAGGTCGGGCGCTGGGTGCGGAAAAACCAGGAGGCCGTCTACGGCAGCCGCGCCGGCATTCCACACGACTATTACCTCGGCGACAGCACGCTGTCGCCGGACCGCAAGACGCTGTACCTGTTCATCGACGGGCGGCCCAACGGCCCGGTCATGCTGAAAGGGCTGGTCAACCACGTCGAGGGTGCACGCGTGGTCGGCAACGGCACAGTGCTGACCGCGCATCGCCTCGGCGCCACGCTGGGCGGTGCGCCAGCGATCCTCACCGTCCAGGTGCCACACTATGCGCTGGACCCGGATGTCACCGTGATCGCGCTGGAGCTCGATGGGCCGATCAAGCTCTTCCGCGCGCAGGGCAAGCCGATCGACGCGTACTGATGATGCGTGCTGGAGCGACCCGGCGGAGCGAGGCGGCAACCCATGCCGGCGGGGCGCAGGCCGCGGCGCGCCTTGCGCTGTGTCGCGCGAGGCTCGCGGTCGTGCTCGCGGCGCTCGCGTTCCCCGTGGGCGCGCCGGCTGCTCCGGCGGGGGGACAGGCGCCCGTCACGCGCGTCCATGTTTCGCCGGTTGGAAGCGGCGCGTCATGCACGCGTCGCGCGCCGTGCTCGCTCGAGCGCGCGCAGCGCGTGGTGCGTGCCCTGCTTGCCGATGGGCGTCGCGCTGGCATGCGCGCGCAACACCCGCATCGGATCGTCGTCGAAATCGCGGATGGAACCTATCGCCTGGCGGCGCCGTTGCGATTCGATGCCGCCGATTCGGGTCGGCATGGCAGTCCCGTGGTGTGGGCCGCGGCGCGTGGCGCGCACCCCGTCATTGCGGGCAGCGTCCGCGTCACCGGGTGGCGGCTGGCCGATCGCGCCGCCAACGTATGGGTGGCCAAGGTGCCGCCGGGGATCGTCGCCACCCAGGTCTACGTCGACGGCAGACCGGCACCCATCGACCAGCAGCCAGTGCGTGCGCTCGGGCTGGACCTTCGCCATTGGCGCATCGCCGACGGCTTTGCCGTGTCCGGACCAACCGCAGAATTCTTTCGCGGGCTCGCGACGGGTGCAACCGCCGCGGCGTTGCGCGAGGTGCGGCTGGTGTGGGATCCGATGCCACCGACCGACTGGGCCGAGTCGGAGTGCCCCGTCGCGGCGTTCACGGGGTCCCGCCTTCGCATGGCCGAGCCCTGCTGGAACAATCTGACCAATAAGTCCAGGACCGTCTACGGTGGCAACGCGTCGAACGTCACGCCGTTCAACCTCAAACCTGGGAGCGCGCCCACCAGCATTCAAAACACGTACGTTCCGGCGACCGGCGCGCATCCGCCTGCGCCCGGCCAGTGGTATCTCGACCGGTCCACTGCAAGGCTGTATTACGTGCCGGCGCCAGGCCAGCGCATGGCGGCGCTCGACGTGGAAGTGCCGAGGCTCCAGTCGCTGATGGTGCTGGCGGGGACGCTGGCGCATCCCGTTTCCAACCTCGTGTTCCGCGGACTGGCCTTTCAAGGCACCACTTGGACCCAGCCCGCCACCGACGTTGGTTTCGCACAGGTGCAGGCGAACCTTGACGTCACGCAGCCCGCGCTCCGACGACATGGGGTGCTGCAACCGGCAACGCAGGGCGAGTGTCGGTTTGCCGTGCCGGTTGCCGGCAGCTGTCCCTGGGCGGCCTTTGGCGAGCCCGCGGCGGCGGTGGTGCTGTCCGCCGCGCGGCACGTGGTCTTTCGTGACGACGCGTTCCGGGACCTCGGCGCCATCGGGCTCAAGCTGGCGTATGGCAGCAGTGCCAACCGGATCCACGGCAACACGTTTACCCGCATTGCCAGCAGCGCCATCTGGTTGGGTTGCAGCGCGGATCCCCATCCCGGCACGCCGGACGATCGACTGCCCGCCATCGCCGATGCGTGCGCGGCGGATCCCGTCGCGGCAGAACGTGATGATCGATCCCTCGCGCCCGACTCGGAAATCATGCGCGGCAATGTCGTCGACGACAATTTGATCCACCACGTCGGGTATGGCTATGCCGGTGCGGCGGGCATCACGGTGCTGTTCACGCGGCACACCACGATTGCCCACAACGTGCTGTTCGACCTGCCCTACGACGCCATCGCCTTCGGCGCCTGGCAGGGGCATCCCGACGTGCCGCGCAGCGGCGAGCCGGTCGATCGCTACTACGCCACGACGGTCAACATCGATGCCGACAACGGGATCGTCGACAACGTGTTTCATCAGGTCATGCAGCGCTACGGTGATGGCGGCGCCATCTACACCGAGGGTCATCAGGGACCGACCCGCTACCGGCGCGATGGCGCGATCGACTACCCGGCGTCCTACGCCAATGGCCTCGCCGTGCGTGGCAACGTCAGCGACAACGATTCGCCCCACCAGCAGTATTTCGTCGCGCCGGACGTCGGTTCCCAGTGGCTCACGGTGACCGGCAACGTCGAATGGAACGCACCCGCCAAGGGACGGCAATATTCCATGTCGAGCCACTGGCCGAAGGCGCCGTCGGCGGTCCACACCTGGACGCAGGGCAACTGGTTCGCGAATCCCGACGACACGCCGGGCAGCCCAGGACTGGGGACGAACCGGTCGATCCCGGCGACGCCCGGCGCGGCCGACCTGCCGTTTGCGGTGCTGCGTCGCGCAGGACTGCAGGGACGCTACCGCGCGCTTGTGGAGGCGCTGCCGGCCCACGTCTATTACGTGCACGTGGCGGATGGGCGCGTATTCGTCGCGGGCGAAGGGCTGACGCGGGGAACGACGCTGCGGCTGGGCGATGAATGGCTCCCGCTGTGCCCGCTGTCCCCCGAATTTGCGGTGGCCGCGTTGGCGGTCGCCGCCGCCGCGGAGGGCAGCGCACCGGGCTGCACGCCCCTGCCGCAGCGCGCGAGGCGCTGACGCGTCGGCCGCGCGCGGCCGCGATCAGGGCGGCGCAGCCACGACAACGTTGTCATCGTTTCGGGGGCTTCCCAACCCCTTAGCAAGGTTCTAACATCCCTTGTTATGTGTTTTACCAGTACATCTGCGAATCAAAAATGAACCAACCGGTAACGCCGCTCAAGGGAGGGCCGTTCATGCATCACGTTCGTTTTCGCCGCAATGCGCTTGCGCTGGCCATGGCCGGCGCGCTGCTGCTGCCGTTGTCCGCGATGGCGCAGTCCACGTCCTCCAGCAACCCGGCTTCCGCACAGCCGAAGACGCTGAAGGAAATCACGGTGCTGGGTTCACTGATTCCGCGCGCGCAGATCGAGGGCGCGGCGCCAGTGCAGGTGGTGACCGGCGCGCAGATCAAGGCGCAGGGCTACACCACGCTGTTCCAGTTCATCCAGTCACTGCCGCAGACTTCGGGCGACTCCGATTTCTACAATCGTCCGTCGACCTGGGGCAACACGGCGGTCAATGCGCGTACGGTCGATCTGCGCGGCATCGGGCCACAGTTCACGCTGCTGATGGTCGATGGCATCCCGGTGGTGGATTACCCGATGCCCGAGAACGCCACCTTCGGCCACTTCGACATCCAGAACGCGGCCAACATCCCGCTCGGCATGATCGATCGCATCGAGATACTGGCCACCGGTGCATCGGCCATCTACGGCTCGGACGCGATGGCCGGCGTCATCAACATCATCCTGAAGAAGCAGTACCAGGGCGACGACCTGTCGCTGAAGATGGGCGGCGATACGCGCGGCGGCCAGAACTACGGCAATTTCACCTGGACCGGTGGCCACGCCGGCAACAAGTGGCACATCGTGTACAACTTCGAACACGAGAACCGCTCGCCGCTGTGGGGCATGGATCGTCCGGGTTACGACGCGGCCGACGACGCGGGCTTCGGTTCGTGGAACGCCGCCGACCGCATGTTCGGCTACCAGTACGACGTAGCCGGAGCGGTCGGGTCGTACCTGCGCAACGGGGCCGGCACCTACATCACGCCGCCGCCGGGTTCGTGCGAATCGTTCCCGAGCTTCATCCGCGCGCAGTCGCACACCGTCGCGACCAAGGGTGATCAGGTCGGCGCGGTGACCAACAACGGCAGCTTTTGCGCGCAGCCGGCCGTGTTCCAGGACTGGGTGCTGGAGCCCGGCATCCGCAACAACAGCTTTTACGTTGGCGGCGACTATGAGCTGACGCCCAACGTCGACGCGTACGCTTCGGCGGCGCTGTACCTCACGCACGGCTGGTCGCAGACGCAGCTGCCCGGCTATGGCTTCGGCACGCCGTTCTACGACGCCGGCAGCGGCCAGGTGATCAGCGGCTTCGCGCGGCAGTTCACGGTGGCCGAGATCGGCAACATGGCCGCCACCTACGACAACGAGAAGTACTGGGATGTCCGCGCGGGCCTCAAGGGCGGCTTCCTGGACAACCGCTTCAACTGGAACCTGCAGCTCGCCAGCCAGAAGTACATCGTGCACGAGGACTACACGGCGTTCGATACGACCGCGTACCAGAACTTCTTCCTGGGGCAGCAGCTGGGCGCGCATACGGTGACGGGCGCGGACGCGCCGAACGTGTGTGGCAAGGGCATCGCGAGTTGCGAGGTACCCGTCTACGACTTGAACCAGCAGGCGCTGTGGTTCCCGATCACGCCCGGCCAGTACGCCACCTTCGGCGCCAGCGGCGAGGACAAGGCCTATTCCTTGCGCGACGACGCCACCTTCAACATCAATGGCGATCTGTTCAACGTCCCCTGGGCCGATCAGTCGGTCGGCTGGGGCGCGGTGCTGGAGGCCGACCACGAGGAGTTTGGCCTGAATCCCGATCCCGCGCTGAGCGCCACCTTCCAGAACCCGTTCGGCAGCGACAACGAGGGCGGCGGCACGCGCATGCACTATGCGCTGGGCACCGAGTTTCGCGTGCCGATCGTGAAGACGCTCACCTGGGACATCGCCGGCCGCGTCGACAAGTACCACGATCACAGCATCGCCGACATCGCCCGCACCTGGAAGACCGGGCTGGAGTGGCGGCCGTACCGCGGCCTGTTGCTGCGCGGTACCTACGGCACCAACTTCCGCGCGCCTGGGCTGGATGACATTTACCTGAAGGATTCGGTGGCGACGGTGGGCGATTTTGCCGACCCGCTGCAGTGCATCCAGACCCACAACACCGCATGCAACGATTTCCAGCACCCGGCGAGCGAATACTTCGACAACCTGTCCGGTGGCAATACCAACCTGTTGCCGATGACGGGCCGCTCGTGGACCTACGGGTTCGTGTGGGACATCCCGCACGTCCAGGGCCTGTCGGTGCAGGCCGACTACTGGCGGCTGGTGATCGACAACGAGATCGAATGGATCGGCCTTGACCAGGCGCTCACCGATGAAGCGGGCTGCCGGACGGGACTGCAGGTCTCGGGCGCGCCCTATACCGCGCATCCGCTGGGCTCGGCGTATTGCCAGGAGGCCATCGCCAACGTGACGCGTGACGCCGCCGGCAACATCACGCAGGTCCGCACCGGCCCGATCAACGAGGCCTACCAGTCCATCAGCGGCGTCGATGGCGCCATCCACTACAACTGGACGACCGAGAACCTGGGCGCGTTCCGCTTCACGTTGAACTACACGGACAACCTGACGTGGTTCTCGCGCACGCTGGCGTCCGACCCGCTCATCAACACGCGCAACCAGCACGTCGAGAGCCGCATCACGGCGCAGCTCAACTGGCTGAGGGGCCCCTGGAACGTCACGCTCTACGGCCTGCGCTGGGGCGGCGTCGAAGCCAACAACTACAACGGTTGCCAGGTGTTGCCCAACGGCATCCAGCCCCAGCTTGGCGATTCGCAGTGCCGGATCTTCCAGGGCAATATCGCACCCTGGTACATCTTCAGCACCGCGGTCAGCTATCAGTTCGACAAGCGCGTGCGCATGACGTTGAACGTGGCCAACCTCTTCAACAAGATTGGCAGTATTCCCTTTTACTCGGGCGGGTTCGAGTTCGTCTCGGGCGCGCAGGGCGACGACTACACCGGCCGCCAGGTGTTCCTCACGATCAACTACAAGCTGGATTGATGTCTGCACGCCGAGAGCTTGCCCCGGCGTCCGCCGGGGCCTTTCTCGGTTTTTCCCAGGCTGGCGCCGCGCGCGCGGGCCCTCGCCGCGAATCCACCAAGGTCGACCTGATGAACCGTGTTCCCCTGACGCGATCGGGTGGTGACGCAACCGTAGGAGCGGCGGAAGCCGCGACTGCTCCTACGAACGCAGACCCTTCCCGCGGCAGCGGTCGGGCCTTCCGGCCCTCCTACAGTCGCACCCATGGCTGGCTTGGCAATGGGGATGGTTGCGTTGATTGATGCGCACGTTCACTGCTGGCAACTCGGGCACCACGCCTGCACGTGGCCGCCGCCCGGGCTTGGCGCCATCCACCGCGATTTCGGGCTGGGCGACTGGCAGGCCGAAGCCGCGCCGCTTGGCGCCACCCGCGCGATCCTGGTGCAGTCGCAGGCGAGTGCCCGTGATACCGACTGGCTGCTGGAACTCGCGCGCGACGATTCACGCGTCGCGGGCGTGGTCGGCTGGATCGACCTCGCGGCGCCGGGGGCGTCCGCCGGCATCGCGCAGCTGGCGGCGTCCCCCAAGCTGCGCGGCGTGCGGCCGATGCTGCAGGACCAGCCCGACATCGACTGGATCCTCGCGTCGGCACTGCGGCCCGCGTTTGCCGCGCTCGTCGCGTGGGGGCTGTGTTTCGATGCGCTGGTGCGCCCGGATCAGCTGACGACACTGCTGCGCCTGGCGGATCGCCATCCCGACCTGCGCATCGTCATCGACCATGCCGCCAAGCCCGAGCTGGCCTGCGGCAGGCTCGATCCCTGGCGTTCGCTCATCGATGGGCTGGCAGCGCTGCCCAACGTCTACTGCAAGCTGTCGGGCCTGGTGACCGAGGCTGGGCCCGGGTGGCGGGTCGCGCAGCTGGCGCCCTGCGTCGACCATCTGCTGGCGGCCTTTGGTGCGTCGCGGCTGCTGTGGGGCAGCGACTGGCCGGTCGTGAACCTTGCGGGCGGCTACGCGCGCTGGTTGGCGGCGACCGACGAATTGTTGCCGCGCGATGCGGCATCCCGGGCACGGATCCTGGGCGCCAACGCGGCGCGGGTTTATGGTGTGGACGCAGGCATGGGGAGCTAGACGATGCGATATTTGGTGGCCGCGGCCGCGCTGTGCATGCTGGTGGCGTCTTCGGTGACGGGCGCCCAGGCGTTGTTCAACATCGTGCCGGAGCCGGCGCACCTGGTGGCGGGGCAGGGTGCGTTCACGTTCACCTCGCACACGCGCATCGAGGCGCCGACCGATGCCCGCGCGCAGTGGATCGCCCATTTCCTGGCCGACAAGATCGCCGCGCAGACGGGCCATGTCCTGCCAGTGGTCAAGGCGCCGGCGTTCGGGCGGATCACGCTCAGGATCGATCCCGCCATCACGGGCGACGAGGCCTACCACCTCGACGTGACGCCCGATCGCATCATCATCGCGGCGCACGACAACCGCGGCCTGCTGTGGGGTGTGCAGACGCTGCGCCAGTTGCTGCCGCTGCAGCACGAGACGCCGACGACGATTCCCGCGGTGGGCATCCAGGATGCGCCGCGCTATCCGTGGCGCGGGGTGATGCTGGACGTCGCGCGGCATTTCTATCCGGTGGCGTTCGTCAAGCAGCAGATCGCGCTGGCGTCGTACTACAAGCTCGACGTGTTCCACTGGCATCTGACCGACGACCAGGGCTGGCGCATCCAGATCAAGCGGTATCCCAAATTGACCAGCGTGGGCGCGTGGCGCACGGACGCCGACGGCCAGCGCTACGGCGGCTTCTACACGCAGAAGGAAATCCGGGACGTCGTGGACTATGCGCGCCAGCGGGGCGTCATGGTGGTGCCGGAAATCGAGATGCCCGGGCACAGCAGCGCTGCCATCGCGGCGTATCCCGAACTGTCCTGCAACGATGAAAAGATCAAGGTGCCGACGACCTGGGGCGTCTTCGACCACGCCGACTGCGTCGCCAAGGACTCGACGTACCGCTTCCTGGAGAACGTGCTGGATGAAGTGATCAACCTGTTCCCCTCGCCGTACGTGCACATCGGCGGCGACGAGGTGCCGCCTGGTGTGTGGGCCAACTGCGCGGCCTGCAATCAGCTGGCGCAGGAACACGGCCTGCAGGGCGAGCCGGGTCTGCATGGCTACTTCGTCAACCGCATCCGCAAATACCTCGCTGGCCGTGGCAAGATGCTGGTGGGCTGGGATGAAATCCTGGAGGGCAAGCTCAACCCCGGCGCGGTGGTCGAGGTGTGGCGTGGCGAGGACGAGGCGAAGAAGGCGTTTGCCAACGGCAACCGGATCATTCTGGCCGGGCCGTTCTATCTCGACAGGCCGATCAGCGACATGACGCTGGAAGACCTCTATCGCGCCGATCCGCTCGACCAGCCGCTCTACCTCGACCACACGAGCCAGGTGCTGGGCGGCGAGGCCCCGTTGTGGAGCGAACGCGCGACGCCGGTCAATGCCGCGGCCAAGCTCTATCCGCGCCTGCTCGCGATCGCCGAGCATTTCTGGAATCCCGCTGCCCACGATTGGAGCGATTTCCACCGCCGCGCGCGTGCGCAGGAAGCCTGGCTGGACGCGCGCGGCGTGGCGTACGGGCCCGAGGACCGCGACGTCGTCACGTACCGCGTCAGTTTCAATCCGACGTACCAGCGCTGGCGCATTGCCGCGCGGCGCGGATTCGACAGCCTGCGCGTGCACTACACCACCGATGGCACCGTGCCGACCGTCGACTCGCCATCCTTTGGCGACGTGCTCGACCTCTACCACCCGGCGACGGTCACCGTCGTGCCGTTCCGCGGGGACGTGGCCTACGAGATGCCGCGCACGTTCCGGATCGTCGCCAACCTGGCGCTGGGCAAACCCGTGACCTACGCGATGCCGCCGTTCGGGCGCTACGCAGGCAGCCTGACCGACGGCATCCTCGGCGGCAGCTATGACGATGGTGCGTGGGCGGGCTGGCAGAACGCCGACATGGACGCGACCATCGACATGGGCCAGCCGACGCCGGTCCACTCGATCACGGTGCCGTTCCTGCAGGATGCGCAGGTGAGGGTCCTGCTGCCGCCCAGCGTGACCTTCGAGGTGTCGAATGACGATCAGACCTGGACCACGCTCGAATCCGCCAACGTCAAGGTCGACCCGACCGATACCCGGGTCGAGTCGCGATCGGTCGCGTGGACCGGCACCGCGCCCGTGACCGCGCGCTACATCCGCGTGGTGGCGACGGGCTACCACCAGCCGGTGGGTACCATGCAGCCTTTCATTTTTGCCGACCAGATCATCGTCAAGTGAGCGTCATGGATCACGCTTCGGCGCAGGACGCTCCGGTCAAACCTTTCGCTCGTCCCTCGACCAGCCCAGGACGAACGGAGAACGCATCGATTCCGTTCGTGGTGGGCTGGTGGAACCATGAACGGAATCGGCACGCTCGGCGCATCACGAACACGCGCTGTGCGCGGCGTGCGGGGCTCGGCGTTGCCACCGCGCTTCGCGGCATGCAGCCATGACGCGGCTGTGCGGGAAGTGCGACACGCGCCGCGGTGGCGTTCGCGATGAAGAGGAGAGGCAACGATGCCGGACCGGCGCGATTTCCTGAAACTCATGGGCGGCGTGGCCGCGGGCGCGGTGTTGCCGGGCTGGCCCAGCGCAACACCGGCCGCGACACCCGCCGTCGCGGGTGCAGCCATGCCCTTCATGAGCCGCCGTCCGCCGCCGGCCCAGCGCAAGTTCACCAGCCTTGCCGTCGAGCAGGAACTGGTGCGCATCCAGGCTCACATCGACAATCCCAAGCTCGCGTGGCTGTTCGGGAACTGCTACCCGAACACGCTGGATACGACCGTCAACGTCGGTACGCTGGAGGGCAAGCCCGACACCTTCATCGTGACCGGCGACATCGACGCGATGTGGCTGCGCGATTCTTCGGCCCAGGTCTGGCCTTATCTGCCGCTGGCCGCGCGCGACGAAGCCCTGCGCCGGTTGTATC
Source organism: Rhodanobacteraceae bacterium (assembly GCA_035720985.1). Taxonomy (GTDB): domain Bacteria; phylum Pseudomonadota; class Gammaproteobacteria; order Xanthomonadales; family Rhodanobacteraceae; genus 66-474. The sequence goes on from DASTNI010000007.1 coordinate 27,254, forward strand.
GCGGACTCATCCACCGCCACGCGCATTCGATCCTGATCGACCCGTACGCCAATGCGTTCATGGCCGACCCGCACGCGCACACCACGCTCCCGTGGGCGCAGCACGATGACACCGACATGCTGCCGGGCGTTGCCGAGCGCAAATGGGAGATCGACTCGCCGTGCTGGACGATCCGCCTGGCGCACGGCTACTGGCGCGCGACGGGCGACCGCGCGCCCTTCGATGATGCCTGGCGCGAAGCGATGCGCCGCGTCGTGGACACCTTCCGCGTGCAGCAACGGAAGGACGGTCCGGGGCCGTATCACTTCCAGCGCGCCGCGGTGTCGCCGACCGATACGTTGGCGCTCGGCGGCTACGGCTGGCCGGCGCGCCCCGTGGGCCTGATCCATTCGATGTTCCGGCCCTCCGACGATGCCTGCCGCTATTCGCTGTTCGTCCCCGGCAACTGGTTTGCGGTGGTGTCGCTGCGCCAGCTTGCGACCATGGTGAACGCGCTGTTTGCCGACCAGGCCTTCGCCGCGGAGTGCATCGCGCTGGCCGACGAAGTGCAGGCGGCACTCGGCAAGTACGGCACGCTGCACGGCGGTCACGGTGCCGGCGCGTGGGCCTACGAAGTCAACGGCTACGGCGATCAGGCGTGCATGGATGACGCCAACGTGCCGAGCCTGCTCGGCTTGCCGTACCTCGGCTGCATGCCGCGCACCGACGCGCGCTACCGCGCCACGCGCCAGCTCGTGTGGAGCGATCGCAATCCCTATTTCTTCAGCGGCCGGGTGGCCGATGGCATCGGCGGCCCGCACGAAGGACTCGACATGATCT
>DASTNI010000008.1:0-2652 GCA_035720985.1 Rhodanobacteraceae bacterium
AATCGGCTGTATCCCTCGGCCTACGGTGCCGGCACTTCCAATGCTCAGATGGTGCAGGACGCGCAGACGCGCTGGCAGACCTCGGTGCAGGCGCTGCAGACCGCAACGCAGATGCAATCGCAGGCGGCGCAGAACCTGCTGGCGGACCAAGGCGTGTTGAGCGGTCTCGTCACGCAGAGCCAGGGCGCGGTCGGTGCCCTGCAGGCCAGCCAGGCCACCAACCAGTTGCTCGCGCTGATTTCGCGCCAGGCGATCCAGGCCCAGCAGCTCGCGGTGTCGCAGAACCGAGCGACGGCCCTGGACCAGGCGCGCGCGGCAGCCGACGAGGCGCAGGCCGAGCAGGTGCGCACGCGCTTCATCGGCAATGGCCCGCAGTACACGCCGCAGCCGGTCGACTTCTACGGGAACTGACGGCATGTGTCGCGCGTCCCTCCTGTTTGCCACGGTGTTGCTGACCGCCTGCGGCCAGCACACGCCGGCGCTTACGGTCGATGCCCTCGCGCACGCTCCGCGACAACTCTACGCAATGCGCCGTCGCTGCGCGCGCCGATCCGCGGACGTGAACCGTGCGACGTGCCGGATGGTCGAGGCCGCGTACGCAAAGCGTTTCTTCCTGGGGTTGGGCGGTCCTAATGAATACCAGACGTTGCGCTCACTCCCACCGATCCCGGAAAGTTTCGAGTCGGACGACACCGGGAAACGGCCGTGAACGACCTGTCCGTCATCGACCAGTTCCTGGCCGTCTTCTCGCGCTACATCGACTCGGGCTTCGGGTTGCTGCACGGTGAGGTCATGTATCTCTCGGCGACGCTGATCGTCATCGACATGACGCTCGCCGGCCTGTTCTGGGCGATGGGCGGCGAAGAAGTGCTCGCGAAACTGATCCGCAAGACGCTCTACGTCGGGGCGTTCGCCTACATCATCGGCAACTTCAACCTGCTCGCCGGCATTGTGTTCCGCTCGTTCGTGGGCCTGGGCCTGCTTGCGTCGGGTTCGACCGTGAGCGTGGGCGACTTCCTGCAGCCGGGACGGCTCGCGGCGATCGGCGTCACCGCCGGCGCGCCGATCCTGCAGCAGGTCGGCACGATGTCACACGGCATCACGGCCGTCTTCAGCAACTTCGACATGATCGTGGTGCTGCTGTTCGCCTGGGCGGTCGTGGTCATCAGCTTTTTCATCCTGGCGATACAGCTCTTTGTGACGCTGGTGGAGTTCAAGCTGACCACGCTTGCCGGGTTCGTGCTGGTGCCGTTCGCACTCTGGAACAAGACCGCGTTCCTGGCCGAGAAGGTGCTCGGCAACGTGGTGTCCTCGGGCGTCAAGGTGCTGGTGCTCGCCGTGATCGTCGGCATCGGCTCGACGATCTTCGGGCAGTTCCAGACACCGGCCGGCGCCGATCCAACGCTGAATCACGCACTCGCCCTCATGCTGGCCTCGCTCACGATGCTGGGCCTGGGAATCTTCGGCCCGGGCATCGCGACCGGCCTGGTGTCCGGGGCGCCGCAGCTTGGCGCTGGCGCAGCCGCTGGTACGGCGCTCGGTGCGGCGGGTCTTGCCGTCGCGGGCGGTGCTGCCGTGGCGACCGGCGGTGCCGCAGTCGCGGCCGGGACGCGCCTGGCCGCTCGTGGCGCAGTGGGTACCGCGCGTGCCACCCGTGGCGCTGCCTCCGCCTATCGCGCGGGATCGGCTGCATCGGGGGCGACCGGAGCGAGGGCATTCGGCGCGGGCATGGCGAGCGTTGCCCGTGCCGCGCGTGGCCGCGTGGCGTCCGCCGCCGGCGCGGGTGGTGCGTCCACCGCCTCCCGCAACAGCGCACCGGATTGGGCGCAACGCCTGCAACGCCGACAGCGCTTCTCGCAGGGTGCATCGACCGCCGCGCACGTCGTGCGCTCGGGCGATCACGGTGGCGGCGGTGCCGCGCCCGAGTTGCGCGATCCCTCGAACGATTGACGGAGATTCATCATGCGCTTCAAGCGCCCCGGCGTGCGTTACAGCCATACTCCAGCGCCCGCGACGCCTTATCAGGCGGCCGCGCAGGTGTGGGACGAACGCCTTGGCAGTGCCCGCGTACAAGCCAGAAACTGGCGGTTGATGGCTTTCGGCTGCCTTGGGCTTGCACTGCTGATGGCCGCCGGCCTCGTCTGGCAGGCCGGCGAGTCACGCGTCACGCCCTACGTGGTCGAGGTCGATCACGCCGGGCAGGTGCGTGCGGTCGGCGCGGCGGTGACGCCGTACAAACCCACCGACGCGCAGATCGCCTGGTACCTCGCGCGCTTCATCACCGACGTGCGTTCGCTCTCCATTGACCCGATCGTGGTGCGGCAGCACTGGCTCGAAGCTTACGGCTACACCACCGACAAGGGCGCGGCGACGCTGAACGCCTACGCCCGCGCCCATGACCCGTTTGCCCACGTCGGGCAGGACTCCGTATCGGTGGACGTGACCAGCGTGGTGCGCGTGAGCGACACCTCGTTCCAAGTGCGCTGGACCGAGCAGCACTACCACGAAGGCACGCCCACGGGCAGCGAGCACTGGACCGCGATGCTCACGCTGGTCATGCAGACCCCGCGCACCGAGCAGCAGGTGCGCCGCAACCCCCTCGGCATCTACGTCAACGGCTTGTCCTGGAGCCGCGACCTGGATGCACCTCAA
>DASTNI010000009.1:0-14712 GCA_035720985.1 Rhodanobacteraceae bacterium
TGCTGCGCATCGAGGCCGGTCTTGGCAATCCAAAGCGGTGCAAGCATGGTGATGGCCTATTCCTGAGGTTTGGCTGGAAGGCGAGGATCGAATCCCATCTTTGTCATTCCCGCGAAAGCGGGAATCCAGCGACTTCAACGCGATGCATGGAAAAGCGAAGACACTGGATTCCGGGTTCCGTCGCGATGGAGCCGCGACGGCCCCGGAATGACGGCAAAATCAAAGCCTCGCTAGCTGGGCTGGATGAGTTGTGAAGCGGTCTGCGCGTTCTGGTCCGCACTCTGGATCGCCTTGACCTGCAGATCGAAGCGACGGGCCAGCGAGATCACGTCGACCAGCGAGGCCGCGGCGTCGACGTTGCTTTGCTCCAGCACGCCCGATGCGAGATGCACCGACGCATCCGGCGGCGCGGTCGCGCCGTCGGCCAGATGCATGAGCCCGTCGCCGCCCAGCTGAAGCGCGTTCGACGGCGGGTTGACCAGGTCGATGCGCCCGACGGTCGCGAGCGAGCGCGCCTGCTGGCCCAGCGGCACCACCGAGATCGTGCCGTCGGTGCCGATGTGGATGCTGGCCGCCTGCGGAATGCTGATCGGTCCGTTGTCACCCAGCACCGGGTTGCCTTGCGCATCGGTCAGGAGCCCGGCGGGCGTCATCTGCAGGTCGCCCGCGCGCGTGTAGCCGACGCCACCATCCGGACTCTGCACCGCGATCCAGCCCGAACCCTGCACCGCGACATCGAGCGCGCGTCCGGTGCGGACCAGCGGGCCCTGCGTGAAGTCGTACCCGACGCCTTCGCTCACTGCGTTGATGCGCGTGGGCGCACCCGGCCCCGCGACCGGCGCGTCCTCGAACGCATCCACGGTGGCCTTGTAACCGACCGTGGATGCATTGGCGATGTTGTTGGCCACCGCCGTCTGCGCGCGCAGGATCTGCGCGGCGCCGGTCATGGCAACGTAGATCGACCGATCCATGCTCAGGTCACCGCGCTCATCAGCGCATTCATGGTCTGCTGGTTGGTGGTGATGACCTTGGCGTTGGCTTCGTAGTTGCTTTGCGCCGTGATCATGTTGACGAGTTGCGACGTCACGTCCGAGGTGTTGGACGATTCCAGCGCGCTCGACTGCACCTGGCCCACGCCGTTGCTGCCGGCCGCTCCGTAGACGGGCTCGCCCGATTCCGCGCTGGCCGCCCAGTCGGTGTTGTTGAGCTGGCTCAAGCCCTGCGGATTGGCAAAGTTGGCGAGCGCCAGCTGGCCCAGCGCCTTCGACTGCCCGTTCGAGTACTGCGCCGCGACCACGCCGCTGGACGATACGCTGACGCCGGTAACCTGCCCCGGCGCGTAGCCGTCTTGGTTGATGGCGCCGGTCGAAAACGCGATACCGGTCTGGGTGGCCTGCGCCAGGTTCAGTGTGAGGTTCAACGGCGCGGCACCGGCGTTGCTGGTGGCGACACCGGAGAAAGTCAGCGTCGGCGGGCTGGTGGAAAGGGCACCGTCGCTGTTGAACGCGATGGTGCCGGTCTCAACCGGAGTCGCTTGCCCATCCAGCGTCAAGTTCACGGTCCACTGGTTGCTGCCGGCGGCACCGGCCACGAAATAGGCCGTCGCGCTGTGCTGCACGCCCTGCGAGTCGTACACCGTGAACGGGATGGCCTCGTTGAAGGTGCTTGGATCGGCGGGATTGAACGGCGCGGTCGTGGGCGGCGTCGCGTCGGCCGGCAGGTTGAACGCCAGTTGCACGTTCGACGTCGGATTGGCGGTGCCCTGGGTGTTGAGAATCTGCAGGTTCTGCAGCGTGCCCGTATTGAAGCCGCCGTTGGCGGTCGGCGGGAACACCTGCAGGTTCTGCCCGCCGGGCGTCACCACGAAGCCGTTGGCGTCCTGCTGGAAATCGCCCGCGCGCGTATAGGCGATGCCGTTGGAACCATCGACGGTGAAAAAGCCGTTGCCGGTGATCGCCATGTCCAGCGCGTTCTGGGTGTTCTGGACGTCGCCCTGCTGGAACTGCTGCGCCACGTCCGCGAGGTTGACGCCCTCGCCGATCGCGGTGTTGCTCTGGCCCGCGCCGGTGCTGGAATACACGTCGGCGAACTCGGCCTGCGAGCCCTTGAAGCCCACGGTGCTCGCGTTGGCGATGTTGTTGGCGATGACGCTGAGGTCGGAATTGGCCGCGTTGAGGCCGCTGAGTGCGATGCTGAGTGCCATGGGCTACTCCATTGGTACGAGAGGATGGGGTCAGAAGATCTGGCTGATCTGGTTGAGCGGGACGCTGCCGAGGCCGGCGACGTTGACGCTCGCGCCGCTGCTGGACGCGCCGACGCTGGTCACCGTGCCGCCGGCGTAGGTCGTCAGCGCCTGCGCGCCGTTGGTCGCCGCGACCCCGTACGTGCCGGCCGCCACCTGGGCGCCGGCGGCGTTGGTGCCGTTCCAGGTAAAGCTCGTAGTGCCGGCCGGCTGCGGGCCAAGGTCCAGCACCTGCACCGGATTGCCGGCGGCATCGGTGATGGCAACCTTGACGTCGGTCGCGGTCGTCGGCACGTCCACCGCGCCGCTCACGCCGCCGGAACTGCCCAGCGTCAGCGTCGAGGACGGCGCCATCACCTGCTTGCCGATGAGGCTTGCCGCGTTCATCGCCTGGCTGGTGGCCAGCGAGGCCGCCAGCTGGCTGACCGACTGCTGCATGGTTTCGGTGGCGTCGACCTGGCTGAACTGCGCGAGCTGGCCGATGAACTGGGTCGGGTCGGTCGGATTGGTCGGGTCCTGATCCTGCAGCTCCTGGGTCATGAGCTGCATGAAGTCCTGTTCGTTGAGCGGATCGGTGGCGTTGGTGGCCGCGGCCGCGGGCGGCGGCAGCGTTGCCGTCGAGACGCCTGGAAGGTTGTCGATCATTGGGTGTTCCCGAGGTTGAGGGTTTGCAGCATCAACTGCTTGGTACTGCCGATCACATCGACGTCGTCCTGGTACGAACGCGACGCCGAAATCATGTTGACCAGCTCGTCGATGGGATTGACGTTGCTGGTGTAAACGTCACCGTTGGCGTCGGCCATCGGATTTCCGGGTTCGTAGCGGGCCTGGATCGGGGCCTGGCTTTCGGTGACGCCATCGAGTCGCACGCCGGCCACCGCGGCGTCTTCGGTCGACGTGGGCGACACGTCGAACCGGCCATCGGTCCGGGCCTCGAGCTGGCTGTCATCCACCGTCGTGAACACCGGCTCGCGCGCGCGGTAGGCGCCGTTGGAACTGCTGCTGACGCTGCCGGCGTTGGCGAGATTGCTGGCGGTGGTGTTGAGGCGCAGGGTTTCGGCCGCCATGCCCGAACCCGCCACCTGGAAGATCCCGAAGAGATTCATGAGGACGAGTCCGTGCCGATCGCCAGCCGCAGGCGGCTGATCTCGGCGTTGATGAAGGTGAGGCTGGCCTGGTAGTGCACGGTGTTGGCGGCAAACGCGCTCTGGTTGACCTGCGTGTCCACCGTGTTGCCGTCCATGCTGGGCTGCATCGGCGCCTGCCACACCACCGGAATACCCTCTGCCGACGCACCGCCAATCTGTCCGGGCGTCGTCGTGGCCAGCGGCAGTTGATCGTCCGTGGCGCCGGCCAGCACGGCGCGAAAGTCGACATCGCGCGCCTGGTAGTTCGGCGTGTCGGCATTGGCGAGGTTGCTCGCCAGCACATTCGCACGCTGCTGCCAGACTTCGAGCGCCTGCTGGTGAATCCCGAAAATCGACTGGAAGGGTCCGCTCACGAAAATTCCCGTGTGGGCTTTGCAGACCCGAATCAGCATCATGCATGCCAGCGCATCGGAAGCCGTCACCACGCAGCCCAACGGCGGATCGCGCGCATGTCGCAAACCCGCGTCACGACTGGGCCTGCACGTACTGGCACAGCGTTTGCTTGCGGTACTCCGCATGCACAACACGATGCCTGGAATGGCCCGCGAATCGGCCGATAAAGCGTCATGGCACCGCCGGTTCGCCAAGCGATTGGCGATCCCCCTGCGCCGGGCGGCAGATTTTTGGCGCCTGGTCCCGCCGGCCGCGCTGGCGTGCGCACCTGCCGCTGGCCTGGCGACGCCGATCGCGGTGCAACCGCTGCAGGCCTTGCGCGTGTTCGCGGTGCAGACGGTGCGCGCGGGCACACCGCCGGACGCCACCCTGGTGGCCAACGCGGACCGGCTGGATCCACGGCTGCGGCTGCCCGCATGTCGCGGCCCCCTGCGTGCCGAAACACCCAACCTGCTGGCCGCGACCTCGGTCGTCATGGTGCCCGTCACCTGCACCGCCGGTGCGGACTGGACGGTGCGTGTTCCGGTCGCAATCCAGCTTTTTCGCAAGGTGCTGGTGGCCACGCAGGCCATCGGCCGCGGCAGCGAGCTGCAACCGGGTGAATTCACCGCGGTATCCCGCAACGTGGCCACGCTCGGCTACGGCTATCTGGTCGACGCCGGCCGGCTGGCCGGGCGCCGCATCCGGATGGCCATCGTCGCCGGTACGGTGATCACGCCCTCGATGCTGGCCCCCGAGCACACCATCCGCAGCGGACAGACGGTCAGCATCGTCGCGCACGTCGGCACCGTCGAGGTGCGGGCGGACGGCGTGGCCCTGGCCGGCGGCGGCCCCGGCGACGTGATCCGCGTGAAAAGCACCGGCTGCGACTGCCTGGTCCAGGGCACCATCCAGCCCGACGACACCGTGGCGGCGGTACCGTGAGCCACGCCCGATTGAAACTTTCGCGGGACCGGCCGATAGGGAAGCGTCCGGCCCATTTACGGTGGAAGCGAACATGAACACCATCACGCAGTCGATTGGCTCCGCGGCGCTTGGCGCCACGCCCGACAAGGCAGGCAGCGCCAAGACCAGCGGCGATTCCGCGAACCAGGCCGCACAGGCGGCCAACGGCCCCGCGGCGCCTTCGGTCGACGTGGAAGCCACCCTGAGTTCGCAGTCCGCCACCCAGGCCAGCCCCGGCGTGGACGCGGCCAAGGTCGCGCGCCTGCGCAACGCCATCGCGACGGGCAGCTACCACGTCGATGCCCAACGCACCGCCAAGAACCTGCTGAACATGGAGCACGCCCTTGGCCAGCCATGACCTCGAAACCGAGCTTGCGGTCGCCTGGCAGACGCTGACCGCGGAAGCCGGCGCCGCCGTCACCCAGCTTCGGCATGCGCTGGAGCAGGAACGCCAGGCGCTGGAGACCTCCGACGTCGCGCTGCTGGATGCCTCCACCGAAGCCAAGCTCGTGGCCCTGGACCGGGTCCAGGCACTCGACGCCGAGCGCGCGCAATTGCAACAGGCGAGCAACAGCCATCGTCCGGCCCAGGCGTGGCAGGCCATCGGCATCGAACTCGGCGCATGCAAGCGCTTCAACGTCACCAACGGCGCGATCCTCCAGCAGAGGATCTCGGACGTACGCCACGCGCTGGCGATCCTGCGCGGCGTCGGCGAAGCCGCGCCCGAACTGTACGGCCCCGCCGGCGGGCTCGCGGCCGGGCACCGGCAGCAATACTTCGCGCGCACGTAACACCGAGCCCGTCATGCCGAAGGCCGTCGCGGCTCCGTCCCGACGGAACCCACCTGCTTCGAGGTGCCTGCGGGGGCCCCAGGCGGATCCCGGATCACGGCTGCGCCGCGTCCGGAATGAGGAAATACGCGTTCGCCGTGTGCGAAATGACGCCTAGCGGCGCCTGGTCGCGGCGTCTCCCGCACACACGTCCGCCGCCGCCAGCACACGGGACAACACCGCAGCCAGCGCTGCATACAACAACGGCGGCACGTCGTCCCGCAGCCGCACCGCGGCCAGCAATGCACGCGCCGACGGATCGTCGCTGGGCGGCAACCCGAGCCTTTCGGCCTGACGCAGCATCGCCTCGACGCCCTCGGCGTCCAGGTCCGCGCGCAGGGTCGGGGCGTGCGCACTGGTCGGGGCGCGCACGCGCAGCGTGACCCACTGGCTCGGCACGGACCTCATATGGTCGTGTCCACGATGCGCCGCTCGAAGCCGGTGTGGCGCGCCGGCAGGCCGTGGTGCACCCGCACCTCCGGTCCGATCACGCCCGACACCCGCAGCAGTTCCAGCAGCGCATCGGCCTGCTCCTCCAGCGCGACCAGCGTGCGGTCGCGCTCGGCCCACAGGTCGATCGCCGCGTGCACGTTGCACAGCGTGATCTGGCCCTGCACGGTACCGAGCTCGGGTGGCGCAAACGTGAACTCCAGCACCCATTCGCGAAGCTCCGGCGGCAGCGCCTCTTCGTTCGTGCCATTCGGCTGGACGCGGACCTGCAGGACATCGAAGCCGCCGCGGCCACGCACCGGAATCTCGCCCATGCACGCAAACGGCGGATGCGTACTGGCCGCGTCCGCCTGCATCAACTCGATCCTCGCGTGCGCCGCACGCGCGTGGGTCGCCATTCCGGCCAGCACCACCGCCAGATCCGCGTTCGGCGTCGATACGGCCGCGCGCGGCTGGGCCTGCAGCGGCAGGTCGGTCAGCGCCGGCAGCGCGCCGGGCGGCAAGTCACCGGTATCCGTCGGCTGCGGCAGCACCGCAATCAGGCGTTCCAGCGCGCCCTTGAAGTCGTATTCGATGGTGGTCTTGGCGACGCCGCCTGCCGACCCGGCGAGGTTTGCCAGGAGGTGTTCCAGCTGCACGCCCGAACGCTGCAGCGCATCGTGGATGAGATCCGGATCGAGGAGGTCATCGCGGCTGGCAACACTGCCTTCCAGTCGGGACAGCGCGATGCGCAACGGCTCGGTCAACGCGCCGAGACCCGAAAACGTGGCCACCGCCTGCAAATCCGCGAGCAGCGGCTGGATGCCGTCCTGTTGCGCCAACCGCGAGTGGAGCACCTCGGCGTACGGCGATTGTCCGTGCACGCCGTCGGCGATGATCTCCAGCACGGGGCGCGGACCACCGCTGACGACGAGCGCCTCGAAGCGCGCCGGGATGGCGGGCGACACCACAGCGTTGGCCGCCACGGCAACGCCATCGACCCGCAACACCGTGACGGCGCCTTCCGTGCCCACGATTTCGCCGCGCACCATTTCGCCAGCGCGCCACGGCGCCGGCGCCAAACCGGCTTCCATGGCGACGGCGAAGCTGTCCGGGACCAGATGTATGGGTGGAACGCTCATAGGCTCATCGGATTGCCTGTATCCACATATCGGCAACATCGCGACAAACTTGAACGGCCCGCGACTTCGTCCCTTCGGCGCGGGCGTTTGCAGGCGCACCATACGCCTATGGGATGGGGCCTGCCCACCGATCGGCCCGCCGCCGCCAGGGGCGGCTCCTGCCCGCGGGAGGGCCGGGAGGCCCGACCCCCGCGACGATGGACGCGTGAGCGCGCCGTCGGTCGCGGCTTCCTCCGCTCCTACGGACGCCATGCGGATTGATGCGCGGTCGCACGCGCCGCTACATCCCGTAGCGGCGCAGCTTCTCGACCAGCGTGGTGCGTCGTATCCCAAGCTGCCGCGCGGCCTGGGCAACCACCCCGCCGGTTGCATCCATGGCGTGGCGGATCAGGTCCTGCTCGATGCCGGCCAGATAACCGTGCAGGTCGATCACCGTTTCGCCGGTGGGCTCGGCCGCCGGCGACGCTGCGGCTTCCGGACCACGGACCGGCACCGTCGCGGCGGGCACCGGCGTCGGCAAGGGAGCTGGCACTGCAGCCCGACCCGACGTCCGGTACTTCTGCGGCAGCTCATCCAGCGTGACCGGCTGGCCGCCGTACAGGATGGCCATGCGCTCCACGAGGTTGGAAAGCTCACGCACGTTGCCGGGCCACGGATAGGCCGACAGGGCCCGCAGCGCGTCGGCGCTGAACTGCGCCCCGTGCATGCCCCGCGCACCCAGGCGGCGGTTGATCTCGCCGATCAGCAGCGGGACGTCACCGGGGCGCTCGCGCAACGGCGGCAGCCGCACGGGAAACACGTTCAAGCGGTAGTACAGGTCTTCCCGGAACTTGCCGTCGGCGATGGCCTGTTCCAGGTCGCAATGGGTGGCCGCGATGATGCGCACGTCGCACGGGATCGACCGGGTGCCCCCCACGCGCTCGAAGCAGCGCTCCTGCAGCACGCGCAGCAGCTTGACCTGCATCGCGAAACCCATGTCGCCGATCTCGTCGAGCAGCAGCGTGCCGCCCTCGGCCATTTCGAAGCGGCCCTTGCGCGCCGCGATGGCCCCCGTGAACGCGCCCTTTTCGTGTCCGAAAAGCTCGCTTTCCAGAAGGTCGGCCGGAATGGCCCCGCAATTGATGGCCACGAACGGCCTGCCGCGGCGCGGCGAGCACTCGTGGATGAGCCGCGCGACGAGCTCTTTGCCGGCGCCGGATTCACCCGTCACCAGCACCGTCGAATCGAACGGCGCGACCCGCCGAACGAGGCTGTGAAGCCGTCGCATGGTGGGCGACTCGCCCACCATATGGCGCGAGTCATCGCGCGCCGGAAGCTCCTTGCGCGCCGCGAGCCACGGTCCCTCGACCGTCACCCGCTCGCCAACGGATTCGTCCCTTGCAGCAACCCCTGTATCGTACACGTCAGTACCCTGAAATACACAAGCTCCCCGGGTTTTCGACGCATTTTCAAATCACCGGCATTCGTGTCGCCGCATGCGCATTCCTCACCTTGCCCATTGCGCGCGCACCCGAATGTCGCACGGACGCTTGCCGTTCGCGAACGGTGCCCACTTGCCGTGGCTCGATCGCGTATCCGATGGCCGTCCACCATTTCCCTCGCACGCGGCAAAATCTAGCGGGAGCGCTGCGGGCGTATCGCAACGCACTTCACAGTTCACGCGGTCCCGCACGACGCGGGTGGATCCCGCGCGGGAAAGATGAGACGCGTGGACCATTGGCGCGTGTGGCTGCAGCGAGGCGCGTAGCGCCATCGCCGCACGCGACGCGGCCATGCCGCGGTGCACTCGACCGGGGCCTTTCGGGCGCACCGAGCGCACAGGCGGGTAGCGCACCCGCCGCGCCCCGCCATTCTGCTGCCGGAACCCGATCATCCCGCCGCTCGGCCACGATCTGGCCGCAGCACAACCGCGGGAGCGGCGGGAGCGGCGACGCATGCGACCGAGCGTGCCTGGTCCGCCAGCGAGCCGCCGGCTGAGCGCGGGCGATAATCAGGTGGCGAAAAGGCAGTATTGAACGCGCACGCAAGCGGTTGGACGGCACGTCAACAATGGCGTTTTACGCGTCGGCATTAACAACACAGTACACAAAATGTTACACGAAGTACTCGGCGCCATTCGCGGCACATTGGCTCGACGTTGGTCACCCACATCCGCCGTGATACACGCCGGCACCTACCAGTTCGCGGGCCCGCGGCTCAGCCAGCGTGCCAGCAACGCCTTGTCGTACCGCAGGGCATCGCTGCTGCCGGTCGCACCCGAGTTCATAAGGTAGGAATAGTCGACGAGCTTGCGCGTGCCCTCGCGAATCACCTGGCCATCCGCGGCGGTCAGCTTGAAGTTCAGGTCGAACCGCGGCGGATACCGGTTGCGCATGAAGCGCACGTCGTTCCAGCGCGGACCGAGCCACGGCTCGTACCCGCCGGCCAACTTGATGTTGGTGAAGGTGATCGCCAGGTGATCGCCCGGCGCCACCATGGGCGTCGCGCGCGCGATCAGGAACTTCTGCAGCCGCTGCAGATAGTCGCCATGGTTGTACTCGTGGGTAAAACCGGCTTCGCGGCTCTCGGTGAACTCGTGCGGATCCTGGTAGTGCACCGACACCCGCGCCGCCGGCGCCACCTCCGCGTGGGCCGACGTCGCCACGCAGGGCGCGCCAAACCCCAGAAACCCCACCGCCATCAGCAGCAGAACAACGTGACGAGATTGCATGATCGCTCTCCTCCGCCAGGACAGCATGGACGCCAAGGTACGCCGATCCGTCACGCCGGGCACCTGGCGGCGGAATCTTCACACGATCCGCGCCGGTGCGCCGGTGGCACGTGCACCGCGTACCACCAGTTCATGTGACCCTGCCCGCCGCGGAAAGTGCCACGTGCCGGCCGCGGGGCGCGGCACGACGCCATCGGCTTAGCGGCACAGTGAGGTACGGCGTTGTCGTACCCACGCGGCGCCAGGCGGCGCAACGGGTGATTCGGCGAGCGATCCGGCGGACTCCGGCGGCGGTCCTTCGGGCCGGCGGCGCAAAAAGCGCGCGAAGCGAGGCAAGCCGGTCGCCGTCACGCCGCTGAAGCGATAGGTCACCCACGATCCGACCGGAGGCGGTTGCGCGCGCTCGGCATCGGAAAATCCCGAACCGAGCGCAAACTGCCTGCCGTCGGGCGTACGTACCGCCAATGCACCCATCGCCCCCGCCAGTCGGCCGCGCCCCGGGTGAATGGCGATCACCCGCGCCTCGGCATCGTCGCAGGGCTTCACCTTCAGCAATCCGGCGCCGCGACCGGCGCGGTAGGGCGCATCGCCGCGATGCAGGACCAGCCCCTCGCCGCCGCGCGCCAGCACCTCCGCGAGCGCGGTTTCCAGCATCGCGGCATTGCGCACCCGAAACTGCGGCACGACCACCACCCACGCCGCGCCGATCGCCGCCACGGTGGCGCGGATGGCCGGCACGCGCGCATCGAAGCTCCCCCCGTGGCCCGGCAGGTCGAATACCCGGAACGTCATGCCGCGCCACGCGGCATCGCCGGCGTCGGCGCGGCGTACGGTGGCCGAGGCCCACTCGAAGCGGCCGTAGCCGGCCCACAGCTCGCCGTCCATCGGCACGTTCGGCCAGTTCGAAGTGAACCAGGCCGGTGCGGCGATCTCGCTGCCGGCCCGCGTCCACAGCCTGCGCCCATCCCAGTATCCGCGCACGCCATCGAACTTTTCGCTGGCCCAATAGCGCGCGAGGTCGACGTCGCCCCGATAGACGTCCACCAATTCGAGCGGTGGCGGCACCGCATGCAGTGATGCGGCACATCCAAACGCCAGCATCAGCGCCAGCAGGACTCCACGCATCGCCGTTCCTCCGCCCACACGGGATCACGGAGGGTCAACGCCAAACCTGATGCCCGCCATCGGCGCGCGGGGTGTCGCCCTGTCGGCGTCTGCCGCTCGGCGCGGTGGTCACCGGCCGGACGCGGCGACCTCGCGCTGCAGCATGAGGAACAACTGCTCGATCCCGCCTGGCCGCGCGGGGTCGTAGTGCAACGCGTGCAGCTTGAATGAAACGGGGGGCACCAGCTGAGGGCCCTTCAGCAGCGTGTCGAACAGTTCACCGCCCAGCAATCGGCAGGCCTGTGTCAGATACAGGCGATCGAGCCCGCCCGCGGCCAACAGCGTATGCAGCAGCGCCCCGCCCGCGGTCATGTCGATGGTGCGAAACCCCTCGTCGGCCAGCGCCTCGACCAGCGCGCGGCCATCGACGCCCGTCGCGTTGCCGACGGTCAGCACGCGCACGCCGGCCGCGTCCAGCCGCGCGGCCCGCGCGTGGTCGGGCGCAACGCCGGTCGCGAGGTACACCCGGCGCCCCGAACGCAGCACCGACCCTGGAATCGGTACCTCCAGCCGCCGCGTCAGGATGACGACGGCGGGCTGCGGGACGAGTCCACGCGCCGCGCGCCACGCGTGGAGGTCGGCAAACTCCGGTCGGCCGCTGACCGGAAGCGTGTCCTGGACGGTACCGGCCGCGAGGTCACGCAGGTAGCGCCCGGAGGTCACCACGGCGTCCGCCGACGCGGCGAGTTCCTGGAACAGGCGCCAGTCGCGCGGGTTGGTGATCTCCGGCGGCGGACCGCGCGTGCCCGCGTCGGGACGCGGCAGCGCGATGCGGCCATCGAGACTGGCGATGAAGCTCGCATACACGCAAGGCCGCCCGGGCGCGCCCTGTGGACGCAGCGCGTCCTGCAGGTACAACCCACGCAACGGCACGCCGGAAACCGGCGCCGGGAAAAGGCGCAGCACCTGGTCGACGCCTGCAATCATCGTCACCGTCCCGAAGCCGATGGGAACCGTCGTGCGCCGTCACGGCCGCGTGGCACCGGAAACCATCGTAGCGTGACCGCGGCGTGCGCCGGCAGATGGGCTCCCGGCGTCCGCCGGCTGGACGCCGGGAGCGGGCCGCACGCACCGGCCAGCGTCCAGCCCTGCCGGCTGTTCGTCAGGGGGCGGCACGCAGCCCGGCGTGGACCATCCATGGCGCGGCATCCTGCCTGACCCATCCGCTGACGGGGCCCTCGTCAGGGCATTCGTTCGGTGCCGCCGAGGCGCCGCATGGCTTCGTCGAGCAAGGCGATGATGGCCGGCCGAGGCGCGTCCGCGGCGTCAGTCGTCGTCCAGCCACTCCAAAACGACGTCCGACTCCGCGGCAAGTACTTCGAGCAGACCGCAGACATGTGCGTACTCGCGTTCGCCTTCCACGTCCAACTGGACATCCCGGTGGCGCGGTACGCCCGCGGTAGCCTCCACGTCGAAATCCAGATCCTGGTCGTCAAGGTCCGCGCCGGGCAGGTCCAGGTCCAGCTCGACCACCGCGTCAACCTCGGGCAGACCACGCAGCGTGGTCACCAGCGTTTCCAGGCGGTCCGCACTGCCATTGAGTCGCATCGAAATCGTTTCGGGCATGCCAAGGCTCCACAGTTGGGGCGCGACTGGGCCGCGGAGGAGCAGCGCCGCGCGATCGATTGGGGCGTCGATCGCCGCAGCCCGGGTCCCGGCCTCGGCAGTGTGCGTTCGGTGACGGCAGGGCTCTGGTGGCCTCTGTCATCCCTGCCGGTGGATCCCTCGCTTCATGGTCGGGTGGCCTGACCCCGCGAGCTCCTTGGGATCCATCCTCCGCGGTCCATTCGCGCCAGCCCCGTGGGAGCAAGATGCGTGCCGGGCGCACGCGGCAACCGGCCGGGGCCTGAACGCGTGGTCGGAAGCCGCGACGGTACGCCGATCGCAGGCGCCGCCATGCAACCCCGCGCGCGACGGGAGCGCTTCCGTCGCGTGAGCGATGTGGAAACGATTACCCTGCACGCGGAACGCATTTCCCGGCCCTCCAGCGGCGACGCGGCACGCCAGGCGATCGCCACGCGACGCGCGCCCATCTTCAGGCCGGACCCGGGCTCGCGGCCACGCCCCGCAGCACGGCATCGTCGACCAGCCCCAGCGCGCGATAACGGATGAGGCGGTTGTAGATGGTCTTCGAGGTGATGCCGAGGATGCGCGCCGCCCGCGACTTGTTGTTGTCGCAGCACCGCAGCGTCTTCAGCAGCATTTCGCGTTCGACGTCCTCGAAAGACATGCCGACCGTGAACCGGATATCGCCGGAGGACTTCGACGTCGACACGCGCGGGGGTGCTTCCGCGTGGAACTCGATCTGGCTGCCAGCGCGCGCCAGCAGATAGCTGCGCTGCACCGCGTGGCGCAGCTCGCGCACGTTGCCCGGCCAGTCCGCTTCGGCGAGCCGCACGGGGACGTCCCGCGCGAAGCGCTTGGCGGTGTCGTAGCGGCGATTGAGACCGTCCAGGAAGTGCCGCGCCAGCAGCGGAATGTCTTCGCGGCGCTCGCGCAATGCCGGGGTGTGCAGCCGAAATCCACTCAGGCGGTAATAGAGATCCTGGCGCAGGGTACCGGCCGCCACGCATTCCTCCGGATCACGGTTGGTCGCCGCCACCACCCGCACATCGACCGGCGTCTCGTGCGTGCCGCCGACGCGCGTCAACGCATGGGTCTCGATGATCCGCAACAGATACACCTGCAGCGCGTGCGGCATCTCGGTGATCTCATCCAGGAACAGCGTGCCGCCCTCGGCCTGCTCGAAATAACCCGCGTGCGGCTGTACGGCACCCGTGAAGGCGCCGCGCTCGTGGCCGAACAACAGGCTGCCCAGCAGATCCTGGCCGAGCGCCCCGCAATTGACCGCGACAAACGCCCCGCCGCGACCACTCGCCGCGTGCAGCGCCCGCGCCACCAGCTCCTTGCCGGTGCCACTCTCGCCGTGCACCAGGACCGAGACGTCACTTGGCCCGACCTGCGCAACGTCGCCGAGCAACGCGTGCATGCACGGCGCATTGCCGACGATGCCCGCGCTGCGCGCCACGGCCGCGCGCGCGCCGGCATGTTCGCGCGCGTCCATCAGCAGCTGGCGCAACGTGTCGGCCAGGATCGGCTTCACGAGGTAATCGACCACCGGAGACCGCAACACCCGCAGCGCGCTCTCCACGCTGGGCGTGGCGGTCACGATCACGATGCGGCCGTGGCGGTCGAGCTCGACGTCATCCAAAAGGTCGAGCCCGCTGCCATCGCGCAGCCGGATATCGACCAGGATCAGGTCGAAATTCTGGGTCGCCATCGATGCGCGTGCGCCCACCAGTGCGTGGGCACACGCAAGCTTGCAGCCGCACAGCCGCGCCATTTCACCCATGACCCGCCCGAAGCCCGGATCGTCATCGACGAGCAATACGCTGGCTGAAGCCGTGGCCGCTTGCATGGGCGCTCTCCACTTGATGGTCTCCATCGAGCGTACCGAGCGGAAATGATTACCGTGTTAACGCAGCAGGAAATAACCCTGCTTCAAGCTGAAAAAGACGCTCATTCGATCCGCCTATTCAGCCACTATTGTCAATGCGTCGAATTTCCCGATTTCATTCGTGGGTCGACGGCCTTGCCACGCCGTCCCTATCGCCATTCCCTGCTGCGATCCGCCCACGACGCAACCGTATAGGAGCGCTGGAAGGCCCGACCGGAATCGCCAGGACGGGCTCCGATGCCGCGGTGGTCG
>DASTNI010000010.1:0-6240 GCA_035720985.1 Rhodanobacteraceae bacterium
TCCGCGTGGTGCACGCCGGACAGCGTGAACTGGTATCCCGCCATCGTGACCGGCGTGTCGGGATTCATCCGCACGTCGCGTTCGACGCTGAAGTTGGTAGTGAACGCCACGCCCAGAATCCACACGCCCAATCCGACGTGCCCAAGCATCATCCCCCAGGTCGCCCTGGGGATGGAATGCAGTCCCGGAAGCAGCGCGCCACGTGCCCGTACCCGGCGCCAGATCTCGGCCACGGTGCTCACCACGATCCACGCCGCAAACAGCGCGCCAGCCCCCGCCTCCACCGTGCTGCGGCCTTCCAGCACGAACGGCAGCGCCACCGCAGCCAGGACGGCAATCACGGCTGGAACGGCAAGGCGCCGAGCAATCTTGCGCCAGTGACCGCGCTTCCACGGCATGACTGCCGCGAAGCCGACCAGCAGCAGGAGCGGCCCGAAGAGCGGGAAGAACACCGTGTTGAAGTAGGGCGCGCCGACCGAGATCTTCGACGGCGTCATCGCGTTGACGATCAGCGGGTACAGCTCGCCGAGCAGCACCGCCGCGCACGCCGCAACCAGAAACACGTTGTTGAGCAGCAGCAGGCCTTCACGCGACCACAGGCGCAGCTCGCCGCTCGACTTGAGCACCGGCGCGCGCCACGCGTACAGCGCGAGGGCCAGCGCGATGACCGCACCGATGACCGCGAGCAGGAACAGCCCCTGCGACGGATCCGAGGCAAAGGCGTGTACCGAGACCAGCACTCCGGAGCGCACCAGGAAGGTGCCCAACAACGACAGCGAGAAAGTCAGCAGCGCCAGCAGCACCGTCCAGCTCTTGAACATGCCGCGCTTCTCGGTGACCGCCAGCGAGTGGATCAGCGCCGTGCCCGCGAGCCACGGCATGAAGCTCGCGTTCTCCACCGGATCCCAGAACCACCAACCGCCCCACCCCAGGTCGTGATACGCCCACCATGAACCGATCGTGATGCCGATGGTAAGAAACATCCACGCCGCCGTCGTCCACGGCCGCGCCCAGCGCGCCCAGGCGGCATCCAGGCGCCCCGTGACCAACGCCGCAATGGCGAAGGCAAAGGCCACCGAGAAGCCGACGTAACCCATGTACAGCATCGGCGGGTGCGAGATCATCCCCGGATCCTGCAGCAGCGGATTGAGCCCGAAGCCCTGCGTGGGCACCGGAAACACCCGGGTGAACGGATCCGACGTCAGGAGGATGAACAGCAGGAACATGGCGGACACGAAGCCGAGCACCGACAGCACCAAGGCACGCATATCTTCTGGCAGCCGCCGGTTGAATACCGACACCGCGAAGGTCCACGTAGCCAGAATCATCATCCACAGCAGCATCGACCCCGCGTGCGAACCCCATACCGCGGTCATCCGGTAGATGAGCGGGAGATCCGTCGTGCTGTTCTCCGCCACGTACGCCACGGAAAAGTCGTTGACGATGAAGGACCACAGCAGGCACAGGAACGCGACGCCGACGACGAGGAACTGCGCGCGCGCCGCGGAGGTGGCGGTCGCCATCAGGCGATCGTCGTGCCGCACCCAGCCGATCGCGGGCGCAAACAGCTGCACCAGCGCAATGCCGAATGCCAGCATCAGGGCGAAATGACCGAGTTCAGGAATCAACCGCGTTCTCCGATCTGCACCCCCGCGCGCGCGGCGTCGATCGCCGGCGCCTTCTGCGGGAATGACTTGTAGGCCGCGCAGTCACGTCGCCCCTGCGCGTCCGCCTCCTTCAGCTTCTTTGCCACGCTTTCGGGCATGTACCGGGAGTCATGCTTCGCAAGGATGCGGCTGGCGACGAAGGTGCCGTTGGCGTCCAGCCTGCCCGTCGCCACAACGCCCTGCCCGTCGCGGAACAGGTCGGGGAGCACGCCGTCGTAATGCACGGGGATCGTGCTCAGGCAGTCCGTCACCACGAACGAGATGTTCATGCCCTGGCCGCGCACGATGCTGCCGTTCTCCACCAGTCCGCCGAGGTCCATCGTCGCGTTGCGCGGAACATCGTGATCGTGGATGTCGCTCGGCGTGTAGAAGAAGGTCACGTTGTTCCTGAACGCCGTCAACGCGAAGGTGGTCGCGATCGCCACGCCGATCAGGAGCGACGAGACCGCCACGAGCCGGCGTCTGCGCTTTGTCATCATGGCTGCGGCTCCGGCAGGCCATGAGCATGCGCGCGTGCAGGTGGCGTCGTCGACTCGGACAGCGCGCGGCGCAGCGCGCGGCGCCGCAGCCTCGGCATCACGAGGTTCCACGCGAACACCGCGACCGCCGCTCCGTAGGCGCCCCACACGTAGAACGCGAAGCCACCCATGTGCCAGAACTCCGCGTCCATCACGCCTCCACCATCAAAGTCTGGACCCAACGGCTGTTGCGCTCACGGAACAGCAGCTCGTTGCGCATCCGCACGCACTGCACGTACGCAAAGAACAGCGTGAACGCGATCCAGCACACCAGCAGCGGCCAGAGCATGTCCCACGTGATGGTCGGACCGCTCAAACGGAAGATCGATCCCTGGTGCAGGCTGTTCCACCACACCACGGAGTAATGGACGATCGGCACGTTCACCCAGCCGACCAGCGCCAGCAGCGAGCACGCGCGCGCCGCGCTGCGCGGATCCTCGATCGCGTTATTGAGCGCCACCACGCCGAGATAGAGGAACAGCAGCACGAGCTCGGACGTCAGCCGCGGATCCCACACCCACCACGCGCCCCACATCGGCTTGCCCCAGAGCATCCCGCTGACGAGAGCGAGTGCCGTGAAGCTGGCCCCGACCGGCGCCGCGGCAACCACAGCCACTTCCGCCACCTTCATGTGCCAGACCAGCGCCACGAAGGCCGCAACCGCCATCACGGTGTAGACCAGCAGGCTTAGCCAAGCGGCGGGCACGTGGACATAGATGATGCGAAAGGCATCACCCTGCTGATAGTCCGGTGGCGCCATCACCAGCCCACCCCACACACCGATCGCGAGGAGCAGGAGCGAGGCGACGAGAAACCACGGAGCGAAGCGGCCAGCCGTGCGATAGAAGCTGGGCGGTGAGGCGAGGCGATGAAACCAGATCCACATCGATATGCCGCCCTCGAGCCTAGTCGAGAGTATTGCGGAGTGCTGCCGCAGAAACCCAAGGGATGAATACGACGGCCAGCACCATTTCCGCGGCGAGGAAGTATAGCGGAGCGGTGGCCGGCAACCCTTGACTGGCAGCACGCACCGCGCCGGCGCCAAAAATAACGACCGGCGCCATCAAGGGCAAGACCAGCACCGGCAACAGTACCCCGGCGCGCGGCACGGCCACCGTCAACGCCGCCGCGAAGGCGCCCACCAGCATCAGCGTCGGCGTTCCCAGCAGGAGACCGATGAACAGTACCCACACCGGATCCCCGCGCAGCCCGAGAACCAACGCGAGCAGCGGCCCTGCAAACGCCAGCGGCGCTGCATTGAACAGCCATTGCGCGGCGATCTTGGAACCGACGAGCGGCGGCAGCGGCATTCCCGACAAGACCATCAGTTCGAGGCTGCCGTCGTCGCGATCCTCGCGGAATATGCGGTCCAGGCCCAGCATCGCAGCGAGCAGCGCGCCGACCCAGATGATCGCAGGGGCAAATTGTCGCAGCGTCGGATCGCGGGGCGCCACGCCCAGGCCAAACAGGAGTACGACGAGCACGTAGAAGGCCAGCGGCTGGACCCACTCCGCGCGGCGCCGCGCCGCGAGCTGCAGCTCCCGCACGAACACTGCCCAGATCGCGCCGATCACGCCGCAAGCACCAGTTCCCGCAGCCCGGGCAACGTGCGCGGCAGCGCCTGATGGCTGCTCAACACGACCGCTCCACCACGCTTCACGTGCTCTGCCACCAGGTCGCAGGTCAGCGCGATTCCCGCCACGTCCAGGCCTGCCAGGGGTTCATCCAGAAACCACCACGGGCGCGGCACCACGAGCAGGCGCGCAAGCGCGGCGCGGCGCCGCTGGCCCGTCGACAGCCGCCCACAGGCACGGTGTCGCAGGCCCCACAGGCCCACGCGCCGCAACGCGTCGCCGACGCCCGCCGTAGGCATCGCCGCGAGCCGGCACCAGAAGCGCAGGTTCTCGAACGGAGACAGCGCGGCGTGAACACCGTTGCGGTGCCCGACCCAGTACAGCTCGTCGGCTTGCGGTTGCCCGCGAATGGTTCCGCCGGCGGGCGCACGCAGCCCGCACAACACCTCCAGCAGCGACGTCTTTCCAACACCGTTGCGGCCGATCAGGTGCAGCGCTTCCCCCGCGCCGACGCTGAAGGCGAGGTGCGCCAGCACTTCCCGATCACCCCGCGTCACGCACAGCCCCGCGACCTGCAAGCGATCCACGCGTGCAACCCCCACCGCATCAGGAAACAAAGGACGCGAAGTTTAGTGAAATTCGTCGCGTTGCCCTGCCACCGGATGCTCGATTGCGGATGCGGCACGACAACGCGAATCGAAAAACGGCTGCGCTAGAATGGGCTCGCTTTCGCGGCCGGCGCAGGTGCGCCCGCCCACTCCCGGGTCGTGCATGAAAACTCGCCTCATCGACGGCAGGGCCATTGCCGCGCAAGTCTTGTCGCACGTCGCCGAGGGGG
The DNA here is from genome assembly GCA_035720985.1 of Rhodanobacteraceae bacterium. Lineage (GTDB taxonomy): Bacteria > Pseudomonadota > Gammaproteobacteria > Xanthomonadales > Rhodanobacteraceae > 66-474. Next base: position 4,598 of record DASTNI010000010.1, read on the forward strand.
TGGCGGCGCGCCGCTTGCACGGCCTCCGGGCACCGCTGCTCGTCACGATGCTGGTGGGACACGACCCGGCGTCGACCATCTACGTCCGCAAGAAACACGAGGCTTGCGCAGAAACCGGCATCTCCTCGCGGCCCGTGAACCTGCCGGACGACACCGATCAGGCCACGCTCCTGTCGCACATCGATCGCTGCAACGCAGACCCTCTTGTCGACGCCATCCTAGTGCAACTGCCGTTGCCCGGGCATATCGACACGAGCGTGGTCATCGAGCGCATCCGGCCCGACAAGGACGTGGATGGCTTCCATCCCTACAACATCGGTCGGCTCGCGCAGCGCATCCCCGCGCTGCGGCCCTGCACGCCGGCCGGCATTATCGAGCTGCTGCATCACACCGGCGAGACCTTCTACGGCCGCAACGCCTGTGTGATCGGCGCCTCCAACCACGTCGGTCGGCCGATGGCCATGGAGCTGCTTCTTGCCGGGGCAACCGTCACGGTATGCCACCGCTTCACGCGCGACCTGAAGCAGCACGTGGCGATGGCGGAGATCCTCGTATCCGCGGTCGGCAAGCCGGGCCTGATCCCCGGCGCTTGGATCCGGCCGGGCGCCACCGCCATCGACGTGGGCATCACGAGGCAGGCGGACGGCCATCTGTGCGGCGACATTGCCTACGATCTCGACGTGGACCAGGCGGCGTGGATCACGCCGGTGCCTGGCGGCGTGGGCCCCATGACGGTTGCCATGCTGATGCGCAACACGCTCGAGGCCTGTCGGCGCCGCGAAGGCGAGGTGCCGCCGGCTTCGTCGTCCGCCGCCCCCTGATTGCCACGTCTGCGCACGCCACACCCCGCAGCCCGAACCGCCCACTCACGCCATGAACAAGGCGGCGGAATCCAATCGACCGATCGGCGACGCACGCGCTCGCGTCACCGTCGTCGAAGCCGACATCACGACGCTCGACGTCGACGCGATCGTGAACGCCGCCAATCCGGGTCTGCTGGGCGGCGGAGGCGTGGACGGCGCCATTCACGCCGCCGCCGGGCCCGAGCTCGTCAAGGAATGCCGCGCCCTTGTCACCGCTCGCGGACGCTGCCGGTCCGGCGACGCCGTCATCACCGGCGCGGGCCGGCTGCCAATGCGCTACGTCATCCACGCCGTCGGCCCCGTATGGCACGGCGGACAGCAGCACGAAGCGCGGCTGCTCGCCAGCGCCTATCGGCGCAGCCTCGAGCTGGCCGGGAGCCACCAGCTCCGCCGCATCGCGTTCCCGAACATCAGCACCGGCGTGTACGGCTACCCGAAGGCCGCCGCTGCCCCGATCGCGGTGGAAACGGTGTGCCGTTTCCTCGGCGAACACCCTCTCCCCGAAGCGGTCGTCTTCTGCTGTTTTGACGTAGAAAACGCACGCCTGTATGAACGCCTTCTCGGCACCCGGGGGTGCGCTCCTCCAGCTGTCGCCTGACGCGACGTCAAGACGCCATCGCGGGCGGACATATGGATGAGCGTGTATCCACCGAATCAAATAGCTGCGTCGTTCATTTGATGTTCATCCTCCTCTCCTCGGGATGCGGCACAATAGGCGCGCCGGCTAGCTCGCTCGGTCTTGTCAGGGACGCGGATGACCGGTTGCGGGTTGTTCAAAAA
>DASTNI010000011.1:0-9549 GCA_035720985.1 Rhodanobacteraceae bacterium
CTGGCGCACGTCCTGGAAACGGCGCGTGCGCTGCACCCGGCTGGCCTGCACGTCGTATATGGGCACCGCGGCGCCGAGGTGCGCGCAGCGTTCGCGCTGGACGGCGACATCCACTGGGTGCACCAGGCCGAGCAGCGCGGCACCGGCGATGCCGTGCGGCTCGCGCTGGGCGACATCCCCGACCCGGCGCGCGTGCTGGTGCTCTACGGCGACGTGCCGCTGTTGCGCGCGGAAACGCTGGAAGAGCTGGTCGACACCCACGCCGAGCTCGCCGTGCTGACGGCCGATCTGGCCGACCCCGCGGGCTACGGTCGCGTGCTGCGCGACGGCCTGGGGCGTGTACGCGCGATCGTCGAGGACAAGGATGCCGACGGTGACCAGCGCGCCGTGCACACCGTCAACACCGGCGTCACGTTCGCCGAGTCGCGCCCGCTGCGCCGCTGGGTGGCGCAACTGGGTGCGGACAATGCCCAGGGCGAGCTCTATCTCACGGACGTGTTCGCCCACGCGGCGGCCGACGGTGCGCCCGCGGACGTGGTCGCGACGACCGATCCGATCGAGGCGTTCGGCGCCAATGATGCCGCGCAGCTCGCCGAGCTCACGGGTTACCTGCGCCGGCGCGATGCCCGGCGCCTGATGCTGGCCGGCGTGCGCATCGCCGATCCTGCGCGCTTCGACCTGCGGGGACATTTCAGCCACGGGCGTGACGTCGAGATCGACGTCGACGTGGTGCTCGAGGGCGGCGTGACCTTCGGGGATGAAGTCAAGGTGGGACCGTTCTGCCGGCTGCGGGACGTCAACCTCGCGGCCGGCACCGAAGTGTTGGCGCACTGCGATCTCGAGGGGGTGACGACCTTCGGCGCGTGCCGGATCGGCCCGTTCGCCCGCCTGCGGCCCGGCACCGAACTCGCGGCCGGAACGCACGTCGGCAACTTCGTCGAGACCAAGAAGGCCCGGCTGGGGGAAGGCAGCAAGGCCAATCACCTCACCTATCTGGGTGACGCGCGCGTCGGCGCCGGGGTCAACATCGGCGCCGGCACCATCACCTGCAACTACGATGGCGTCAACAAGTTCGTGACCGAAATCGGCAACGGTGCGTTCATCGGCTCGAACGCCTCGCTGGTCGCTCCGGTCACGGTGGGCGACAACGCCACCGTCGGCGCAGGCTCGACCGTCACGGGCGATGTGCCGGCCGACAAACTAACCCTCGCGCGCAGCCGCCAAACGACCGTCAGCAACTGGAAGCGGCCGAAGCGCGACCCCAAGTAACGCCGTTGCACGCCCCGGGGCTGCACCAGCCGTCGATTTCGACCAGCAGCTCGCGGCGGCAAATGTCGCCCTGCAACAGCAGGCGCGGCACGGCGCCGTCGAGATGCCGCGCCAGCGCGGCCTCGACCGCGTCGGCGTCGGCGGGTCGGCGCACGTAGACCTTGAGCGGGGATTCGGCGTTGAAGCTCGCGAGGCCGGCCTCGCCCAGCAGCGCGCGCAGGTTCGCGAACGCGGCATCGGCCTGGGCGCCGATGTCGTCGCGATGACGCGAGGCGTGGCCGATCACCGCGGCCGTGCCGGAAATCGCCAGCAGGCCGGAAGCCATCTGCATCGCGCGGGCAAAGCTCGGCGCGGTGGGGCCGTATTGGCGGGGATAGTTCCACGCGCTGACCTGGTGGGGATTTTCCAGGGTCCGTCCAGGCTGGCGCGCGCACAGCGCATAGACCTGCAGCAGCTGGCGCCGGCCTTGGTGGCCGATTGCCGTCGCGGCGGGGTAGCGGAAGCCGGGCTGTGCTGCCATGCCGCGCGCGCGCCCGCTGCAGAATTGGCGGTAGCGCTCGGCGTCGCCTGCGCCCTCGTTGATGGCCGCAAGGTAATTCCAGATGCGCAGCACGTGGCGTTCGGGACTGGCCGCCACGTGCGCCAGCAAGCGGCGGTACGCGAACTCGCTCGCCGCGCCGATGCCGCCTGCCTGCGACGCGTCGAGCTCGAGGACGACAAGGCGCCAGCCGCCGCCCGCGGACCAGCGGAGCGCATCCTCCTGGCCGGTCGCGATCGGCGCCGACACGGTCCAGACCTCGCGCGTGGCGCGCCCGCGCAGCACTGGTAGCGGCACCTGGACGTGGCGCGGCGTGCCGGTTGCCGGGCCGTCGACGCCGAAATCAAATTCCGCCAGCACGTTGCCCGCGGGATCGGTACCCGGCCAATCGGCGTCGACGTAGCGAACGCGAAAGGGTGGTGGGCCCGGCACGCGCTGGACGTCGTGCCCGGGCCGCGCGGGCGCCGAAGTCTCCATGCCTTCCAAACTCATCGTCGAAACCGGCCATGGTACACTGGGCGGCTGACTCGACACGGTTTCGGAGTTCGGCGGCATGACCCAGCAGACCCCTGCGGAACGGGAACTTGCGCAGTTGATCGTGGACAGCCTGAACCTGGAGCACGTGGAACCGGCCAACCTGGATCCTGACGCCCCGCTGTTCGGCGGCGACCTGGGGCTGGATTCCATCGACGCGCTGGAACTTGCGCTGGCCGTCTCCAAGCGTTACGGCGTGCAGCTGCGCTCGGACAATCCGGACAACCGCCGGGTGTTCGGTTCGCTGCGCGCGCTGGCGGAATACATCCGCCGATCAAGGGCGGCGGCTTGAGGGATCGGGCGGCGCCGCGCCCGGATCGTCGTCGGCCGCGCCGCTGAATTTTGCGCGCAGCGTGCGGTAGTGCTGCAGCTGGGCAGCGAAGGTCAGTTCGGCGTTGGCCAGATCGGCGCGGCGGCGCACCAGCGCACTGCGCTCCGAATTGACGATGCCGCGCTGCTGGCCGATGCGCTGGTGCAACGTCACGGGAATGGGCTGCTTGGTGTGTTCGAGGTCGGCGGCGTGCGCGAGCAGGTCCGACAACGCGCTTTCCTGGCTGTCGAGATTGCCCTGCAACGCCGTGATGTCGGTGTTGATCTGCGCGATCTGGGCGTGCTGCGCCGTCGCGAGATCCCTCTCGGTGGGGTATGCGGCCAGCAGCTGGGCATCGCTCAGGGATTGCTGCTGGCTGGCGCGGGCCGCGGCTTCGCGCCGGGCCTGCGCGGCGGCGACGGCGCGGCGCTCGCTGGGTGTCAGCACCCGATCCACGCGGCGCACCACCCGGCCCTGGTCGTTGACCACCTCATAACCGTTGGCGAGCGCGGAGGCCGGGATCGTGTCACCGAAGTGCACGACGCCCGCGGCGTCCTTCCAGCGGTAGTGGGTCGTGGGCGGCGCGCCCAGCGCCGCCGTGGTGGCAAGGGCGGCAGCAATCAGCAGCGGCACGACGCAGGCGCGCATCGGGTTCTCCGACCAGGAAGGGCAGTATAGGCTTCCGGGACATGCAAAATGCGCGCCGGCCCCGCCTTCAGGCGCTCCCGTAGCGCTCGCGATAGGCCTCGAGGCGAGGACGCTGGACCGCCAGTTCCGGGCGGTCGGCGGTGTATTCCATGAGCTCGTGCAGTCCGACGATGGCGATCACCCTGACGCCTTCGTCGTGGGCCAGTTCCTGGGTTGTCGAGCGGTGGCCCTGACCCCGCTCTTCGCGATCCAGGGCGACCAGCACGCCGGCGACGCTCGCGCCCCGCGCGCGGATCAGCGCCAGCGATTCGCGCACCGCGGTGCCGGCGGTGATGACGTCATCGATGATCAGCACCTGGCCCGCGGGCGGCGCACCGACCAGCGTGCCGCCTTCGCCGTGGTCCTTGGCTTCCTTGCGGTTGTACGCCCACGGCACGTCGCGAGCGTGGGCGCGCGCCAGCGCGATCGCGACTGCGGCAGCCAGCGCGATGCCCTTGTAGGCCGGCCCGAACAGCATGTCGAAAGCGAGGCCGTTGGCCGCGGCTGCGGCGGCGTACGCCTCGCCGACCGCCGCCAGCGCCGCACCCGAGTCGATCCGGCCCATGTTGAAGAAGTACGGACTCTGCCGTCCGGATTTGAGCGTGAAGTCGCCGAAGCGGAGCGCGCCGCGGGCGAGTGCGAGGTCGAGGAAGGCTTGCTGGTGGGGTTGCAGCATGGGGGCGGGGAACGGTAGGGAGCGGGGAGCAGGGAGCGGCAGGGAGCAGCGAACGGGAACCGCCAACGGGGAATGGAAAGCCGCATGATAAGGGGCGCTTCGGGTGGATCGCACGCCGATGGTCCGATCCGCGCGCATCCGCTACGCTTTTCTCCTACTTCCTCGGCCCTGCTCCCTGCTCCATGAGAATCATCACTTTCAATGCCAACGGCATCCGCTCGGCGGCCCGCAAGGGCTTCTTTGACTGGCTCGCTGCGCAGCAGGCCGACGTCACCTGCATCCAGGAAACCAAGGCCCAGGAAGACCAGCTGGCCGATCCGCTGTTTCATCCGGCGGGCTGCCACAGCTTTTACCAGTCGGCGATCACCAAGAAGGGCTACAGCGGGGTGGCCGTGTACGCGCGTCGTGAGCCGGACGAGGTCTTGACACGCATCGGCTGGAAGCCGTTCGACGATGAGGGGCGTTACCTCGAGGCGCGATTTGGCAAGCTGTCCGTGGTCTCGCTGTACGTGCCTTCGGGCACCTCCGGCGAAGAACGCCAGGCCTTCAAGTTCAAGGCGATGCAAAAGCTGCGGGCCTTCTTCGACGGCTGGCTCGCCAGCGGCCGCGACTACGTGCTGTGCGGCGACTGGAACATCGTGCGCAGCGAGCGCGACATCAGGAACTGGAAATCCAACCAGAAGAATTCCGGCTGCCTGCCGGAGGAACGCGCGTGGCTGAATGCATTGATCGCCGACACCCACGGTGACGGCGCGCCCGCGCCCACGCATGGCTGGCTCGACACCTTCCGCGTGGTGAAACCCGAGGCCGAGGAATATTCGTGGTGGTCCAACCGCGGTGGCGCGCGGGCCAACAACGTCGGGTGGCGGATCGACTACCAGATCGCGACGCCCGCGCTCGGCCGGCGCGCAGGCGCCTGCGCGATCGCCCGCGAGCCACGGTTTTCCGACCACGCGCCCTACGTCGTGGATTACGCTGGATGACGTCGGTTGCAACGTGGTTCCAGCGGCACCTCGCGAGCTATGCCCATCCGGCGGTCCGGCGGATGCTGTTTCTGGGCTTCGCCTCGGGCCTGCCGTTTCCCCTGGTGCTGATGACCCTGTCGGCGCGGCTGCAGCAGGCGGGCATCAATCGCGCGACCATCGGCACGTTCAGCCTGGTGGGCTTGGCCTATTCGCTGAAGTTCTTCTGGTCGCCGGTGGTCGATCGCCTGCGCCTGCCGCTGCTCGGGCGCGCGCTGGGTCAGCGGCGGAGCTGGATGCTGCTGGCGCAGACGGGCGTGCTGGCCGGCATCGTGTTGCTGGCCCTCCACCACCCGGCGCAGGCGCCGTTGCGGTTTGCGCTGCTGGCGACGTTCACCGCATTCTGCGGTGCGACGCAGGACATCGTCATCGACGCGTACCGCATCGAGTCGGCCGATGCGAGCTGGCAGGGCGCGACCGCGGCCAGCTACCAGGTGGGCTACCAGCTGGCGCTCATCTGCGGCGGCGCCGGCGCCCTGATTGCGGCCAGCGGTTACGGCTGGATGGTGGCCTATCTCATCATGGCGGGCTGCATGCTGGTCGCGCCCGTGACCTGCCTCATCGTGCCGGAGCCGGTGGCCCTGCGCGAGCGCGCGGTCAAGGTTGACCCGGCGCTCATCGCGAAAACGATCGCGCGCATGCACGCACCTTCGCTGGTGGCCGCGCTGGGCGCGACGGCGGCGGCGTGGGCCGTGCTGCACTTCGCGCTGCCGGCGGGCTCGTCCGCCACCGTGATCGATGCGAGCTTCGGCGCCATCGCGCTGTTCGAGCTCGTGCTGCTGGCGGTGTTGAAGGTGCGCCTGCTGCGGCCCGCGCTGGAGCGCCTGACGGGGTCGGTGGTGCTGCCGCTGACGGATTTTCTGGGTCGGTTCGGCCCGAAGCTCGCGGTGCCGATGCTGCTTCTCATCGTGACCTATCGCCTGAACTACATGACCATGGGCATGGCCGCGAACACGTTCTACCTCGACATGCACTACACGCTCGACCAGATCGCCGTGGTCAGCAAGGTGTACGGCGTGGTGCTGACGTTGACGGGCGCGTTGCTGGCCGGCTGGATGGTGAAGCGCGCGGGTGCGCTGCAGACCATGCTGCTGGGCCTTGTGCTGCTCACGGCCGCCAATCTTTTCTATGCGCACCTGGCCGGCATGGCGGGGCGTCCGCCGCCGCTCCATTGGCTGGCGGGCGGCATCAGCCTCGACAACGTCGCCAACGGCATCGCCGGCACCGCGTTCATCGCCTGGATGTCGTCGCTGACCAGCAAGGACTACACGGCGACCCAATACGCCCTGTTCGGAACGTTGTGGAGCCTGCCCGCCAAGACCATCGCCAGCCAGTGGGGGCGCGTCGTCGATGTCGTGGGCTACCCGACGTTCTATGTGTACACGGCGCTGGTGGGCCTGCCCGCGCTGTTGCTGATCCTCTGGCTGCTGCGCCGTCCCGGGACGCGCGTCGCGGATCAGGCGGGCGGCGCGGCGTAGAGGGCGCCCAGCACCCGCGGCCCGCGCGCCCCGGTGACGCTCGGCAGGTTGCCCGGCGCGCCCGCGAGGCGCGCCCGCGCGAGCCACGCGAAGCCGATGGCTTCGAGGAAATCCGGGTCGAGCCCACGCGCGACGGTGGTGGCGACCGCGATGCCCGGCAGGGCGCTGGAGAGCGTCTCCATCAGCGCGCCGTTGTGCACGCCGCCGCCGCAGGCGTAGAGCTCGGTGACTTGCGGCGCGTGGGCTACGAGGGCATTGGCGATACTGCGGGCCGAGAGCTGCAATAACGTCGCCTGCACGTCGGCCGGCTCGCGGTCGGCCGGCAGGCGCGTGGCCAGCCACTCGAGATTGAAGTACTCGCGGCCCGTGCTCTTGGGCGGCGGACGGCTGAAATAGGGATCGTCCAGCAGGCGCGCGAGCAGTACCGCATCGCAGCGACCCGCGCGCGCCCAGGCGCCATCCTCGTCGCGTGGCGCCCCCAGGTGGCGCCGTGCCCAGGCGTCCAGCAGGCAGTTGGCCGGGCCGGTATCGAAGCCGCGCACCGCCTGGCCGGGAACCAGCAGCGTCAGGTTGGCGATGCCGCCCAGGTTCAGTACCGCGCGCGCGCGTGCCGGGTCGGCCAGCAGCGCCGCGTGCAGGGCCGGCAGCAGGGGCGCGCCTTCACCGCCGGCCGCCATGTCGGCGCGCCGGAAGTCAGCCACCGTCGCGATGCGCGTACGCTCGGCGATCACGTTGGGATCGCCGATCTGCAGCGTGAAAGGATGCGGTCCGTCCGGGCCGTGGCACACCGTTTGCCCGTGCGAGCCGATCGCGGCCACCGCGCCGGCGGCGACGCCGGCCGACTCCAGCAGCGCCAGTGCGGCGGCGGCAAAGTGCTCGCCAAGTTCGACGTCGAGCGTGCCCAAGGCCTCGAGTGTGATCGTCGCCCGGGCGCGGGCCAGCGCCAGGATACGCGCCCGCAGGGGTTCGGGATGGGGATAGGTGCGGGCCGCGACAACGGTGAGCGCGGGCTCGAACCGGACCAGCGCGGCGTCGATGCCATCCGCACTGGTGCCCGACATCAGCCCCAGGTACAGCGCTGGCACGGTCACGCCGGCCGGCACCGCGGCGTCAGTCGGTCGTGCTGGTGTCGATGCCGCGCGAATCGGCGCGCGCCAGGCGCCGCGTGGTGTTGTCGATGAGCTCGATGCGCGCGACCATCGGCGCGGTCTGCGACCTGAACTCGGCCATCAGCCGGCCCGACAGCGGCTGCGGCTTGGGCATCGTGACCGTCAGCGGATTTTCGGGCTTGCCGTCGACCATCACCTGGTAGTGCAGGTGCGGGCCCGTGGCGTAGCCGGTCTCGCCGACGTAGCCGATCACTTCGCCCTGGGTGACGTGCGAACCCACGTGCAGGCCCTTGGCGAAGCGTGACATGTGGCCGTATTCCGTGGTGTAGGCCGGGGTGTTCTTGATGGCAATGAAATTGCCGAACCCGCGCACCCAGCCGCGCACCTTGATCACGCCGTCACCCGCCGCGTGGATCGGCGTGCCGATCGGCGCCGCGTAGTCGACGCCCGCGTGCAGGCGCGTGAAGCCCAGCACCGGATCCTTGCGCATGCCGAACGAGGAGGAAATCCGCGTGAAGGACAGCGGCGTGCGCAGCAGGCCCTTGCGCAGCGGACGACCGTCCTGGCTGTAATAGGCCACTTCGCCGTCCGGCTGCTTGAACCGATACGCGGTATAGCGGTGGCCGTTGTTGACGAATTCGGCCGCGATGATGTCGCCCGCGTGGGCGTACTTGCCGTTGCGGTAGATGTCGTCGTAGACCACCGTGAAGTGGGCGCCCGCCTTCAGATCCTTGATGAAGTCGATGTCATACTTGAACACGTCGGCCAGCTTCAGGACCATCACCTCGGACAGCCCCGCCTTGTCGCCGGCGGCGAACAGCGAGCCGTTGACCACGCCATGCGCGAAATGCAGGTGGCGCTCGGTCGGCAGCGTGGTCACGTTGGGATGCAGGCCGCCGCCGGCGTCGGCCGTCAAGGTCACCTGCGAGGCGGAATCCGGGCTGTAGCGGAAGCCCTCGAGGTTGCCCTTGGCGCCGATCTTGAAGCCGAGCTCATCGCCCGGATGCAGGGCTTTCAGTGCGCCGGTTTCCTTGCCGCTGGCCATCACGTTGGCCAGATCGGTGCCCGAAAGCCCCTCGTTCTGGAAGATCGTGGACAGCGTCTGGCCGGGCTGGACCTCGACCGTTTGCCACGTGGCGGGGGCAGGCGTCGCGGGTTCCACCGGTGCCGGCGGGAGCCTCAGCGCCAGCGTCTGGCGTGAAATGGGATGGATGATGTCGTGCCGGATGACGCTGGCCCAGGCCGGAATGCCAAGGCCGGTCAGCACCGCCAGCAGGACCGCGCCGCCCGTCAGGATCCAGCGTTCGCGCGCCCAGCGGAACCGGCTGGCGGGGACCTCGGCGCGAAATGACCAGTGCGACCAGCGTTCGTAGAACCCCGGATGACATTGCCGCGTCTTGCGGCGGATGGCTTGGCGGATGGCAACATGCGGGGTGACGCGACGGAGACGCTGATCCATCGAGGAGCTTCCGAAACGAGGCTGAGACGCGCGGTGGCGGTACCATATCCCCCGTGGAAACCGTGCGTCAATCCCTTGATTCACAAAGGCTTGCGCTGGGTTTTCTATCTAACACATAATTAACGCGCATATCACAGTTGTGCAATGAAAGGTCGCCGCTCGTCGGCGCGACCCCGCTGTTTTGCCTGGAACACACCATGCCATCGAATGTGGAAGCGGCGCTACGGATCATCCATCGTGGCGCGGTGGACGTCTTGAAGGAGGATGAGCTGGCCGTGCGACTGGCGAACGGCCGGCCGCTGCGGGTCAAGGCGGGCTTCGATCCCACCGCGCCCGATCTGCACCTGGGCCACACGGTTCTCATCCGCAAGCTGAAACATTTTCAGGACCTCGGCCACACGGTCATCTTTCTGATCGGCGACTTCACCAGCCTGATCGGCGATCCAACTGGCCGTTCCGTGACGCGC
>DASTNI010000012.1:0-2453 GCA_035720985.1 Rhodanobacteraceae bacterium
GCGCCTATGGCGTACAGGGCACGCTGCACGACGGCACCGTCGCTGGCCTGCGCTACCGCAACCGGCCGCTCGTGGGCGACGTCCACTGGCAACTCAAGCCGTGGTGGCTGCTGCTGGGTCGCGTCGCGCTGCAAGTGCACGCCGGCCGTGGCGATCCGGTAGTCCACGGTGAAGTCCAGGTGTCCTTCAGCACGCTGCGCGCTTCGCGCCTCGATCTCGACGCACAACTGAAGACGCTGCTGGCGCGCGCCGGTTATGCCTTTCTGCCGATCGATGGCCTGCTGCAGATCCAGGTCCACCACGCGGCACTGTCGCAAACCACCATCGACGCGCTCAACGCCGACGCCACCCTGCACGGCCTACGCTGGACGCTCGGCCCCCAGCGCGTCGAACTCGGCGACTTCACCGCGCACGCGGTACGTACCGACAAGGGCGGCGTCGACATCGAGCTGGCAAGCGCACCCAACGGCCCGCTGGAGGCCACGGGGCGCGCCAGCCTCGACGCGCAAGGCCACTACGCATTCGACATGAAGCTCAAGCCACAGGCCAGCGCGTCCCCGGCGCTGCGCCAATTGCTGCAAGGCCTCGGCCACCCGGACGCCGGCGGCCACTACGCGATCCACCTGCACGGCCAGCTGCCGTGGCCGCACCCCGCCCGCACGCGGGCCTGACGCCGGCCATGCCCCGTCCGTCCTCACGCGCGACCCCGCCAGCGCGGCGCACGAACCCGTCGACGCTACCGCCGCGCACAGTCGATCGCGGCGTGCGTGTCCTGATCGGCATCGCGCTTGCAGCCGCCTATTACTTCGCCGCCTGGTTTTGTGCCGGACTGGCCTCTGGCCCCGGGCATGCGTGGATCGCCACACACGCCACCCAGTGGAGCCTGGAACGCAACAGATGGCCCTATTTGTTATCGGCGCTCGACGGCCTCGGCCTGGTGATCGTCAGCATCCCCTTGGCCTACGTTCTTTGCCGCGTCTACGGGCGACGCGCCGCGGTGTGTGGATTGGCAGTCGCCGTACCGGCCACGCTGACCCTGCTCGCGAACCTATGGCTGGTATCCCGCATGGGTTTTTCCCTGCCGGCCGCGGCAAAGCACCTGGCGATGATCGATGCCGCCAAGACGCTGCTGATTCCCGCGCTCCTCACGCTCTTGTGGGGAGTGTTGCGGCCGGCGACGCGGCATCCATGAACCCCGGCCCCCTACCCGCCGGGCGCGGCGGCCACGTGGTCGTCGGACTGTCCGGCGGCGTCGACTCCACGGTGTCGGCCTGGCGTCTGCAGCAGGCCGGTTATCACGTCTCGGCCCTGTTCATGGTCAACTGGACGGAAGACGAGGCCGGTTACTGCACCTCGGCGGAAGACTACCAATCAGCCCGGGCAGTATGCGAGGAACTCGGCATCACCCTGCACCGGGTCGACTTCTCGGCCGAATACCGGCGTGAAGTGTTCGACCACTTTCTCGCCGACTACGCGGCCGGCAAGACACCGAACCCGGACGTGCTGTGCAACCGGGCGGTCAAGTTCGGGCCCTTCATCGACTATGCGCGCCGCCTCGGCGCGGAATTCGTCGCCACTGGCCACTACGCGCGGATCGCGCAGCGCGCCGACGGACCGCACCTCCTGCGCGCCGTGGACGCAAACAAGGACCAGACCTATTTCCTCGCCACCGTGGATCGCGCGCGCTTCGCCAACGTGCTGTTTCCGATCGGCGATCTGACCAAGCCCGAAGTGCGCGAAGTGGCGCGCCGCGCCGGCCTGCCCAACCACGCGCGGCCCGACTCGACGGGCATCTGCTTCATCGGTGAACGACAGCTGCAGCCCTTCCTGGCCCGCTACCTCACCGCAAACCCTGGGCCGATTGTCGCGACCGACGGGATTCTCCTCGGCGAACATCGGGGCCTGGCCAGCTACACCTTGGGCCAACGCCGCGGCTTGGCGATCGGCGGCCGCCGCGACGCGCGTGAAGCCCCGTGGTACGTCGTCGGCAAGGACAAGGCGCGCAATGCGTTGATCGTCTCGCAGGATCACGACGATCCGCGCCTGATGTGCCGGCGGCTGACCACCACGGCCTTCCACTGGATCCAACCGGCACCCGCCGCCGCGGTGACGGTCCTGGCGCGTATCCGTCACCGCCAGCCGTTGCAGCGGGCGATCGCCGATCCGCAACCGGATGGTAGTGTGCTCGTCGACTTCGCGAGCCCGCAACGCGCGGCTGCGGTCGGTCAATACGTGGTGCTGTACGACGGCCAGGACTGCCTCGGCGGCGGTGAAATCGCCACCGTCACGCAGGATTCCGCGGACTGAAACGCCGCTGCGGTTTCAATCGTCCGCCGTTTTGGCCTGACCCTTGCCGGTGGCGCCGGCCTGCGCCCGCCCTTCTTTACGACGCAGGACCGCTTCGATGTGGCGGCCATCCTCGATCAGTTCGAACTGGTCGGAAATCAGTTGGC
>DASTNI010000013.1:0-8395 GCA_035720985.1 Rhodanobacteraceae bacterium
CAAGCTGATCGAGATTCCCAAGAAGCAGCTGGCCGAGGGCGAGCGCGTGGCCGGCGTGGCGGTCGTCGCCGAAGGCAAGGGCGAGGTCACCCTGTACGCCGGCGCGCGCAAGCTCACCCTGAAGTGGGCCGACCTGGTCGAGTACGGCGGCAACCGCGCTACCCGCGGCGGCCTGCTGCCGCGCGGCCTGCGCCGCGTCGAGCGGATCGAAACCACCGGCTGAGCAATCGCAGGAAACGAGGCGATCGCAGGGCGGGCAATGCCCGCCGACCCGTTGTTCCGGGATATGACGATGGCGGGCAGTGCCCGCCCTACGCCCGGAACTTGTCGATGCGCTGCTGTTCCAACAGGGATGTACACGCCAACGCCGCCTCGCGCGTTGAATACGTGATCACCCCGGAGTCCGCATGAACGTCCCCCGCCTCCTCCCCGCCTTGCTGGCCACCCTGCTGGCCGCGCCGGCATGGGCGCAGAGCACCACCCAGCCGCTGAACCTGAAACTGCCGCCCGGTGAACTGCCGGCCGCCAGCTCGGTGGCAGCGCCCGCGCACGATGCGGCGGCCACCGCGACCGGCGCCGCGCACGCCGCCAGCACGGCCACGGCAGGCAGCGCGACCATCAACCAGCGGCGTGACCCGCCGGGCGTCTATTACGGCGACACCAGCGGGCGCATGGGCGACACCGAGGTCGCCCGCGACCAGCGGCCCGAGTGCGACGACTCCACCTACAACCAGCCGCAAGTCCACGGCAGCGTGGGCATGGGCGTGGTCGGCGGCAGCCGCTTCAGCGGCAACTACCAGACCGGCACGGTGAACGTCACCAAGGCCTTCGGCAGCTGCGACGATCCCGGCGGCGGCATCAGCATCTCGGTCGGCGCGGGTACCGGCAATTTCCACGGGCGCGGGCATTGAATATGGCGGTAGTGGGGTTCGGGCGGCGCTTCGACTTGGTTCGCTGGCGCGAACCACGCTCAGCGTGATCGGTTTCAGGCATCAATGGTAAGGAGCGCATGCAGGCGTCAATCCATACCGCCGCGTTGTCTTGATTTCCGAGGGAATCGGAAATCGCCCCCGTTCGGGCTGAGCGTAGCCGCGCAGCGGCGAAGTCGAAGCCCGTGTACGGCGCCTCAATCCCCGCTCGGCCCCCAGCAGAACTCCACCTTCAATCCGCCCAGCGCGGCGCGCGACATCGTGATCGTGCCGCCGGTGGCCTCGGTCAGTTCGCGGGCGATCGCCAGGCCCAGCCCGCTGCCTTCGTTCGCCTCGTCCAACCGGCCGCCGCGCGCCAGCGCATCGCGCGCATGTTCGGCGGCGATGCCGGGGCCGTCGTCCTCGATGCTCACGCGCGCCCACTGCGGTCCGGCGGTTGCGCTGACGCGCACCTGGCGGCGCGCGTAGCGCACGGCGTTTTCCAGCACCGCGCCGAGGATCTCGGAGAGGTCGTCCGGCTGCAGCGCCAGTTGCAGGCCGGCGGGGATGTCCAGGGTGAAGGCCAGTTCGCCGCCGCGGTCGGTCTGTTCCAGCACGGTGAGCAGGCGCTCCACCGTGTCGCGCACCGCGGCGCTGCCGCCGGGCTGGCGACGGATCACGGCGATGCGCGCGCGCGCCAACTCGGCCTCGATCGCGCGACGGATCGCCGCGATGGCGCGATCCAGCCCTTCGGCCGCCTGCTGCGCGCCGGCCTCGCGCGCGCGCCGGCTTTGCGCGGCCATTGCCGCCAGCGGCGTCTTCAGGCCGTGCGCCAGATCCGCCGCGCGCTGGCGCGCCACGGCCAGGTCGCGCTCGCGCGCATCGGCCAGCGCGTTGATCGAATCGACCAGCGGCTGCACCTCGCGCAGGTGCGATTCCGGCAAGCGCGCGCTGGCGCTCTCGCGCAGTGCCGCCAGTTCGCTGCGCACGCGCCCCAGCGGGCGCAGGCCCAGACGCACCTGCAGCCATGCGGCGGCGGAGAGCACCAGCCACAGCACCGCCAGAAACGCTCCCAGCTCGCGGCCGAACTCGGCGCGCGCGCTGGCCAGCGGCGCGGCGTCCAGCGCCAGTTGCACCAGGGCCAGCCGTCCGTCGCCCAGCTCCACCCGGCGTTCGAGGATCGACACCTCTTGGCCGTATGGTCCGGCCGCGCGCTGCAGGCGCCAGTGATCGCTGGGCGCGGCGGCGGAGCGACGCAGGTCCGCATCCCACAGCGAGCGCGAACGCAGCGCGCCGGACGCGGTCGACACTTCCCAGTAATAGCCGCCGGCCGGCGTTTCCAGCCGCGAATCCACCGGCGGCCGCTCGATCTGCGGCGCACCGTCCGGCCCGATCGCCAGGCCGGCCACCAGGCGCAGGCCGTCGCGCGTCATCTCGGCCTGCAATCGCCGCTCCAGGTGATGCTCGAACAGCAGCGTCATGAACAGCCATGCCACTGCCAGCGCCAGCAGGATCGCCGCCATGGCGCCCACCAGCAGCCGCCAGTGCAGCGAGCGGGTGATCACGTGGTGGTTTCCAGCAGGTAGCCGAAGCCGCGGCGGGTGACGATGATGTCGGCGCCGAACTTGCGCCGCAGCCGCGCCACGATCGCCTCGATCGCATTGGTGTCGCCGTCCTCGGCCGCGCCGTAGAGATGGTCGGCCAGCTCGCCGGCGGAGACGGCGCGGCCGTCTTGGTGCGAGAGGTAATCCAGCAGGCGGAACTCCAGCGGCGACAGCCGCGCCGGCGCGCCATCGAACGAGGCGCTCATCCGCGCGGTGTCCAGCCGCAGGCGGCCGATGGCGACCACGTTGGACAGCCGCCCCGAGCCGCGCCGGATCAGCGCCCGCACGCGCGCGATCAGCTCGCCCATCTCGAACGGCTTGGCCATGTAGTCGTCGGCGCCGGCCTCGATGCCCTCCACCTTCTCGGTCCAGTCGCCGCGCGCGGAGACCACGATCACCGGAAACGCGCGCCCCGCCGCGCGCCAGCGGCGCAGCACCGACAGGCCGTCGAGCCGTGGCAGGCCGAGGTCGAGCACGGCCGCGTCGTAGTCCTCCACGTCGCCGCGATACCAGGCGCTTTCGCCGTCGCCACTGACGTCCACGGTGAACCCGGCCGCTTCCAGCGCGCGGGCAAGATCGGCCTGGATATCGGGGTTGTCCTCGACGACGAGGCAGCGCATCAGTCGTCCTCGACCTTGCGCACTTCGCCGGTGCGCGCGTTGAGTTTCACCTCGCGCACGCGGCCCTGCGCGGTAAGCACCTTCACCTCGTACTCCCAGCCGTGGTGCTTGCCGTGTTCCAGCTCCACCTCCACCACGTCGCCGGGCACGCGCTGCTGCACGATGGCGAGGATGCGGCTGAGCGGCAGGATTTCGCCCCGCTGCAGCAACGCACGGGCTTCGACGTGGTCGTCATGGCTGCCGGCCTGCGCGCGCGGCGAAAGGCCCAGCGCGAACGCGGCCAGCAACACCGCGGCGAGCGAGCAGGGGATGGCGATGCGGCGGATCAGATGCATGTTCATGGGCCGATCCTGCGACAACCGCGCTGACAACAAGCTGACACCGGGCGTGGCGCGGATGTCAGCAACGAGGGCACAGACTGCGGGGAACTCCTGCGGATTGAAGTCTCCATGTCCATCGCTTCGCGTGCAAGCTGGTTCGTCCTGGCCGCCATCGCCGGGCTGTCGATCACCATCGGTGCGCAAGCGCAACCGCCGTCCGCCGCGCGCAGCGGCGACGTCACCATCTACTCACCCGCCGACTTCGCCGACAATGCGCCGGCCAACGCGTGGGACATGCTCTCGCGCCTGCCCGGCTTCGTTACCGTGGATGCCGACGAGGACGTGCGCGGCTACGCCGGCGCCCGCGGCAACGTGCTGATCGACGGCGCGCGCCCCACCAGCAAGCACGAGGACACCAAGACCCTGCTCAAGCGCATCCCGGCCAGCGCGGTGGAACGCATCGAGCTGATCCGTGGCGGCGTGCCCGGCATCGACATGGCCGGCTACGCCCTGCTGGCCAACGTGGTGCGCCGGCACGAGGCCACCAGCCAGTCCGCCATCGAGGCAGGCGTGCTCGCCGCCGCCGACGGCTGGATGGCGCCGAAGGGCCAATGGGAATACGGCCGGCGTTGGGACGGCCATGCGCTGGAGCTGGCCGCGAAACTCGACCCGGAACTGGACGACGACACCGGCCGCGGCCACATCGATACGCTCGCGCCCGACGGCACACTGCAGCAGCGCGAACGCTGGGACACCCGCACCATCAAGAAAAAAGGCGAAGCCAGCGCCAGCTGGCGCCAGCCGCTGGCCGGCGGCCAGCTCAGCCTCAACCTTGCCGCCCGCGGCGAACGCGCGCGCACCGATACCCGCCTCGATGCCCTGGCCCCGGCCGAAGGCAGCGAACGCGTGCACGAAGACGAGGACACCAACGAAGCCGAAGCCGGCGCGCGCTACGTGCGCAAGTTCGGCGAACGCACGCGGCTGGAACTGATGGCCACCCGCCACCAGGCCTGGCTGGACGATCGCGAGCGTTCGCACGACGACGATGAGGACGAAACCTTCGACGAGCACACCCGCACCGGCGAAAGCATCGGCCGCATCGACCTCACCCACGCCTGGTCCGATGTGCTCACCCTCAACGGCTCGTTCGAAGGCGCACGCAACACCCTGCGCAGCACCACCCGCCTGCAGCAGGACGGCGTCGCCATCGCCCTGCCCGGCTCCGACGTGCAGATCGCCGAGCGCCGCAGCGAAGCCGCCGCGGGCGCCACCTGGAAACCCGCGCCCGGCTGGATGCTCGACGCCGGCCTGCGGCTGGAGCAATCCACCATCACGCAAACCGGCGACTCGCCGCGCCAGCGCCACTTCACCTACCCCAAACCGCGGCTTTCCGTGCAATGGGATGTCGACGCCAACGACCAGCTACGCCTCGCGCTCTCGCGCGAAGTCGGCCAGCTCGACTTCGAGGACTTCGTCGCCTCCGCCTCGCTGGAAAACGACCGCATCAGCGCCGGCAACGCCGAACTCAAACCCGACCGCACCTGGCGCAGCGCCCTCACCTGGGAGCACCAGCTGTGGCGCGACGCCGCCTTCACCGCAAGCTGGACCCACGAGCGCATCAGCGACGTGGTCGACCGCGTGCTGGTGATCACCGACGACGACATCTTCGACGCCCCCGGCAACATCGGCGCCGGCCGCCGCGACACCCTGGCCCTGGACATCTCGCTGCCGCTCGACGGTATCGGCTTCCACGGCGGCCGCCTCACCTCGTCGATGCAGTGGCGCCGCAGCCACGTCACCGACCCCACCACCGGCCGCCCCCGCCCCATCTCCGAAGAGAAGCCCGTCGAAGGCAGCATCGAACTCACCCAGGACCTCCCCACCCTGCGCACCCACTGGGGCATCGAACTGGAGCACATCGCCGAACGCAAGACCGAATACCGCTACGACGAGATCAAGCGCGAATCCGAAGGCATGGGCTGGACCGTGTTCGTCGAACGCGAACTGGGCACGCACTGGCGCATGCGCGCCGAGGCGACCGACCTGTTCGGGCGCGGGTTCAGGGAAACGCGGGAGAAGTACGACGGACCGCGTTCGATCGTTCCACTTGAGGAGATCGAGCGGAGGCGGCGGCGGTCGCCGGGGTTTGTGAGTTTGACGTTCCGGCGGAGCGTGGGGGGTTAGGGACACTCGACTCCGCGTCGTCCACCTACCAGGGTCGCTCGGAAGTGCGCTCAGGCGAGTGCCATTCCGCCTGACACGGGTTTCCGCGACACCGGACCGCGCAGCCACGCCGGTTGAGTCGCCCTTATGGATGTGCCATATTCGGCGCCAAATACGGAGCCAAACATGGAAACCATCCACGCCAGCGCGAGTGTCAGCATCACCGAACTCAAGCGCAACCCCAGCGCCGTGATCGAAGCCGCCGATGGCGAATCGGTCGCCGTGTTGGTGCATAACAAGCCCAGCGCCTACCTGGTGCCTGCAGAAACGTACAAGCGCCTGATGGATCGACTGGACGATCTGGAGCTGGCCGAACTGGTGCGCGCACGCAGCGGCGAGAAGCGGGTCAAGGTCAAGCTCGATGACCTATAGCCTGGAGTTCGTCGAGTCCGCGCTGAAGGAATGGCGCAAGCTGTCCGCCGACATCCGCAATCAGCTGAAGAACAAGTTATCCGAGCGACTGACACATCCGCACGTTCCGGCATCCCGTCTGCATGGATTGCCGGACTGCTACAAGATCAAACTGCGCGCATCAGGCTTCCGCCTCGTCTACCAGGTGCATGACAAAGTGCTTGTGGTCACCGTGATCGCGGTAGGCAAGCGGGAAAAAGGGCTGATCTACCTCGCGGCGAAGAAGCGGCTCTAGAAACCAGAGGGGACGTGGCCGAAACATCGGCAGGCCCACCCGGCTGATCACGCTGCGGTACCGCCGCCACGCGCGCCGTTTGACCGTGTCCGGCTCGACGGCACGGGGCGAGGCCAAGGCCAGCAGCAATTACGCCAAATACCTCTGGCGCGCTTATCGCCCGCCATGTTCGCCATGGCCAACTGCGGTTTGGAAAGAACGGAACCCGGTCATTTTGCTACCGCCCCTGCTTGCCCAGATACCAGTCGAACTTCATCGTGTCGTCCCAATGCCTTCCCATCTTCGCGAGGATGTCCTCGCGCTGGATCGGCAGCAGGAATCGCTTGGCGATCGCGTTGTCGATCGACGCGGCGGCGGCTTTCATGAAGCCGGCGCGATCGCCGTAGCGTTCCTCGATCGACAGTCTGGGATCGTGCGCGGCCAGGCGTTCGGCACGCGTGTGGGCGAACGGGATGAAGGCGCCGTAGAGGCTGGAAATGAAGCCGAAACGCGCGAGCTGCGGCGACGTCCAGTTCCAGGCGGTGTAAGTGCCGAGCGGCACCGAGGACATCGCGCCGCGCCAGCCGCCCAACTCGTTGCCGTCAGCATCGACGGCAGGCACCAGCAGCGGATATCTCGCGCCGACACGCACCGGCTCGGTGATGATGCCTTTGCTCGCAAAGTCAGGCCCCATGCGGATCTGCCACAGCGGCGGCGGATCGTTCGGCACGCGGATGCCTGGGATCGCCGGGAATTTCAGCTCGGTCGCGGGGATGAGCGTGGACCCCGGCACCGGCGCCATCGTGGGCGGCGGCGCCACGTTGTCGACCGCCCACATCCGGAGATTCTCGAGCTGGGCATTCATGCCGTCGGCCAGGCCGACATTGGCATTGTAGGGATAGGCCGCTTCCCTGCCCTTCTCGGTGAACTGGCCCGGAAACCTCAGCGCGTGCGCCACGCCGGCGAAGTAATAAAGCCGGCTGTCCGCCCCCAGCGCGACCGGCTGCCTGCCATCGGTGGTCGTCTGCAGCAGCGACGCGTTGCGCGCCCAGTAGCCGGAACTGCTGAGGATGTACATGATCTTCGGCACGGTGTGGTCGTGCACCGCACGGTCCAGCAGGCCGGCGTGGCCGGTGCCGTCGATATCCGGCGTCGGCACATCGGCGAAGGGATACAGGTCCACCGCGCGCAAGTTGCTCATCACCGAGTTGCCCGCCTCGCCAGGCAGCGCGTAACGGTGTTCGAAGGAGCCGCGGCCCGAGCCGGCGGTGGTGATAAGCATGCCGTCGAACACGCGATGGCCGTCCGGTCCGGTATTGAAGCCGTGGTAGACGAAGTCGCGCAGGAAGCGTCCGCCCTGCGAATAGCCGAACGCGAAGACCGCAACGGCGTCGCCGGGACGGTCGTTGATGGCGGAGGGAATGTTCTTCGTCTTCAGATGCACCGCGAAATCACGAAAGGCCGCCTCGCCAAGGCCCATCACCGCCGCATCCTCACCCTCGTACGTGCGAGCAAGGGGTCAGGTCTAGCATCGTAGCATTTGTTAGCTTGAGGCCTGTCATATGGCCAGACCTTCGTTTCGAATTCGGCACGCACCCCAAGGGTCAGATCCAGCATCATTGCATTCGGACATCAAACGGCTTGGCGGACGATTCGCCCAACCGTAGTGAAGTGAACGTCGAAGTAGGCGGCAATCTGCGTATAGCTGTATTCACCGGTCGCCCACGCCGCCCGCATGGCGCTATCACGGTCCGGGTGGGCTTTCGCAATCGCCTTCAATGGCGGTGCTGGCGGCCGCCGCTGAGCACGCGGAATATTGATGTCATCCGACCGCTGCCCGGCTCGTTGGTGTGCGCCAGCGACAAAAGCATCGTCACCGAGGAACACCTGGCGGTTCAGATGCTTCCAGATCGACTCGCCTTCCATCCCCTCGTGCACGAACTTCTCGTACGCCGCCACGGCCCGGGCACGGCGTGTTCCAAACTGCGCAAGAAGCCCATCAGTCTCCAGCCAAGCTGGCGCGCCCACCTCCCCCGTAATGGCTTGATAGCTGCTCCACGGCCACTTTGCGGGCGAGTCCACCATGTGCGCACGC
>DASTNI010000014.1:0-2125 GCA_035720985.1 Rhodanobacteraceae bacterium
CGAGATCGTGCACCGCAGCCCGCAGGTGATGCTCGGTTACTGGAACGATCCGGACAAGACCGCCAAGGCTTTCAAGAACGGCTGGTTCCACAGCGGGGATCTGGCCTACATGGACGACGAGGGCTTTATCTTCGTCGTCGATCGCAAGAAAGACATGATCAAGACCGGCGGCGAGAATGTCGCCACCCGCGAGGTCGAGGAGGCGATGTACGGCCACGCGGCCGTGGCGGAAGTCACGGTTTTCGGAGTCCCGCATCCGAAGTGGATCGAGGCCGTCGTGGCCGTGGTGGTGCCCAAGCAGGGCGTGAGCGTGACGCCCGAGGAGCTGCTGGCCTTTGGGCGCGAGCACCTGGCGCCCTACAAGGCGCCAAAGTATGTGGTGCTGAGCGACGGTCTGCCGAAGAACGCCAGTGGCAAGATCCTGAAGCGCGAACTGCGCCAGCGCTACGCCGGGCTGGCCCAGAGCTGACACTGTGGCGTGGTGGCTGCCCGTGAATCGGCGCTGACCTCGGTCGCGCAACTGCAGGCGTGGAGCGCTGATCCGGCGGCACCGGCCTGCTGTTCGCCGCTGGGGTCGCGGTCGTGGCTGCTGGTGGACGCGACCGGCGCCTTCGCGGCGCAAGACTTGCCGCGCGTCACCAGCTGGTTGACAGCGCTGGCGGTGCCGAGCATCGCGGTTGGCGGAACCGGAGTCGCGTTTGGGGCCGGATGGGCCGCGGCTTGCGATGTGGCGGCCGCGGACCTGGCGGCTGCGGATGCGATGGTGGCTGGCATTGAGCGCGCGCCCCTGGCGGCAGCCGTGCTGGTGCAGACGCTGCGTGCTGCCGAAGGGCTGCCGCTGGACGCGGCGCTGCACCTGGAGTCACTGGCCTATTCCACGCTGCAGGCGGGGCCTGAATTTGCCCGCTGGCTGGCGGGTTATCGACGCTTGGGCCGGCGTCCGCCGTCACCGGCCTCCGGCCCGGCGGTGGAGCTGGCGCGCGATGGCGCGAGGCTTCATCTCCGGCTCAATCGTGCCGTCAGCCACAACGCCATGACCCTCGAGATGCGCGATGCCTTGTGCGAGGCGTTCGAGCTGGTCTTGGCGGATGAGGCGATCGAATCCGTGACGCTCGACGCCGCCGGCAAGTGCTTCTGCACGGGCGGCGATCTGGCCGAGTTCGGCACTGCGCCCGATCCCGTCACGGCGCATCTGGTGCGTCGGCTTGCGTTGCCGGGGCGTCTGCTGGCTGCCTGCGCCGCCCGCTGTGAGGTGCGGGTACACGGCGCGTGCATCGGCTCCGGAATCGAGTTTCCGGCCTTTGCGGGCCGCATCGTGGCGCGGCGTGACGCCTGGTTCCAGCTGCCGGAACTGCGCTACGGCCTTCTGCCCGGCGCGGGCGGCACCGTGAGCATCAGCCGCCGCATCGGTCGCCAGCGCGCGACGTGGATGATGCTGACTGGGCGGCGCATCGACGCCTGTACGGCGTTGGCGTGGGGCCTGGTGGACGCAATCGACGACGGGCCTCCGTCGCGCTGAACGACAGGGCACGCGGGTCCTACCCGGGTGGCTCAGTCTCCGGTTCCTCGATCACCGGCCCGCTGCTGGGGCGACTGGGCAGTCTTTTGCGCGATCCGCTATCGTGCCGTGAGCATGGTTTGAGGATGTGACGATGAGCGACAAGACAGCGCCGGCAGCCTGTGCCGGTTCCCAGTTGGACGATGCGGCAGTTGCTGGCCAGTGTGTGGCCGATGTGATGTTGCGCCGTCCCAAGGCCTTGCCGGCCACGGCGACGGTCGCCGAGGTGCGGGCCTTGCTGGCCAATCCCCGTGCCGCCAACGCCTTGTTGGCCGATGGCGAGATTTTTGCTGGCTTGCTGACCCGCGCCGACCTGCCGGCTTCAGCACCGGATGCTGCGCTGGCGCGCGACTACGCGCGTCGCGACGTGCCGACCATCACACCCGACCGACCGGCGGTGGAGGCACGCGCCATTCTCGATGATCGATCGATGAATCGCCTCGTGGTGCTGGAAGCCGATGGCCGCACGCTCGCGGGTCTCGTGTGCCTCACGCCCAAACGCGACGGTTACTGCCGCGGCAAGTGAAGCGGTCGTCGCCGGGTGCGCGCGGCGGCGCGCGTGATTGT
>DASTNI010000015.1:0-71873 GCA_035720985.1 Rhodanobacteraceae bacterium
CCGATATCTATGCCAGTACCGGCGCGGGCACCGGCGGCACGTCCATCGGCGAAGGCGTGAACCTTTCCGATGTGGCACAGCAGTTCCAGCAGGGCGACCTCCAGAACACCCAGAACAGCCTGGACATGGCGATTACGGGCAACGGGTTTTTCACGGTAAGCGGCCCGAACGGCACCGCCTACACGCGCGCGGGCGATTTTCAGCAGGATGCCAACGGTTTCGTCGTGACGCCCAGCGGACAAAACCTGCAGGTATTCCCGCCCACCGCGAATGGCGGGTTCAATACCGGCACGCTGAAGAACCTGCAGATCGTCAACACCCTCGGCCAACCACACGCGACGTCCGCCGTGCAATTGGCGTTCAACCTGCCCGCCGACGCGACACCGCCCACCACCGCGTCGTTCAATCCGAACGACCCCACCTCGTTCAACGAAGCCATCCCGTTCACGGTCTACGACTCGCAGGGCGTGCAGCACAACGCGACCGCATACCTCGTCGATTCGGGAACCAACACATGGACCGTGAACCTGACGATGGACGGCGGCGCAACCCCGGTGGGCAGTGGCAGCATCCAGTTCAACAGCAACGGATCGCTCGGTACGACTCCGCCGACCCTGACGTTCAACAACATTACGACCAGCAACGCCGGCGCCAGCCCGCTGAACCTGACGCTCAACGTGGCGCAGGCGACCCAGACCGGCACCGCGTTTTCCACCGGCGCCATCAGTCAGGACGGCTACGCGCCGGGGCAGGTGACCGGGGTGAGCGTATCTGCCACCGGGGTGGTCGCCGCGCAGTACTCGAACGGGCAATCGAAGGCGCTCGGTCAGTTGGCACTCGCCAACTTCGCCAATCCGCAGGGCCTGAGCCAGCTCAACGATACGGACTGGGCATCCAGCACGCAGTCGGGCGAGCCGGTCTACGCGGCCGCAGGCAGCAACGGCGTCGGCCAGGTCCAGTCGAGTGCGCTCGAGTCTTCGAACACGTCGGACGTCACCTCTCAGCTCGTCAACATGATCACGGCCCAGAGCAATTACGAAGCCAACGCCAAGGTCATCACGACCAACCAGCAGACCATGAATGCGCTGATGAGCGCGGTGACCTGAGCATGGATCGCTCGATCTACGTTGCGATGACGGGCGCCGCGCAGATCCTGCGCGCGCAGACCGAAGTAGCCAACAACATCGCCAACGCGTCCACGGTGGGCTACAAGGCAACCGTGGACGCCTTCGAGGACAGGCCGGTCCTTGGGCCTGGCGCGGCCACGCGCGTCAATGCCGTCAGCGACGGCGTTGGCTACGACTTCGCACAGGGGCCGCTGGTCCGCACCGGGCGTGCGCTCGATGTTGCCGTGCAGGGGCCGGGCTGGATCGCCGTGCAAAGCCCGGCGGGTGGAGTTGGCTACACGCGTGCCGGCGACCTGCAATTGACACCAGCCGGGCTCTTGACGGATGCGCAAGGCGATCCGGTGCTGGGCGACAACGGTCCGATCAGCATTCCGCAGGCCGCGAGCATCCACATCGGTTCGGACGGCACCATTTCCGTGGTGCCGCTGGGCCAGCAGGCGCGCTCGCTCGCGACGGTCGGTCGCATCGACCTGGTCAATCCGCCATCGGGCACCCTCGAGGAAGGCGGCGACGGGCTCATGCACCTTGCCGGCGGCGGGACGGCACCGCCGGACGCCTCCGTGCATCTGGCCTCGGGTGTGCTGGAGCAGAGCAACGTCGACGCCGCTGCATCGCTCGTCGATGTCATTTCGCTCGCGCGGCGCTTCGGTCTGCAGGTCAAGGCGATCCAGGCCGCCGACCAGAACGCGCAGACCGCATCGCAACTCATCCAGCCGAGCTAGTCGATCTACCCAGGAAGGTTCTACCCATGCTTGCACCCCTATGGATTGCCAAGACAGGCCTCGATGCGCAGCAAACGCGCATGGAGGTGATCGCCAACAACATCGCCAACGTCAACACGACGGCGTTCAAGTCTTCGCGCGCGTCGTTCCAGGACCTCATCTATCAGGACGAGAGCCAGCCGGGCGCGCAGTCGACCCAGGAGACCGACATTCCCTCGGGCACCATGATCGGCACCGGCGTGCGCGTGGTCGGCACCGAGAAACTCTTCACGCAGGGCAACCTCACGCAGACCGGCAACGCGCTGGACGTGGCGATCGAGGGCCAGGGCTTCCTGCAGGTCAACATGCCCGACGGCTCCATCGCCTACACGCGCGATGGCTCGCTGCACCTCAACGAAAGTGGCCAGCTCGTGACCGCGGATGGCTACCAGATCAGCCCGCCGATCAACATTCCGCCCAACGCACAAAGCATCACGATCGGCACCGACGGCACGGTCAGCGCGACGCTGCCGGGCCAGGCCAACGCCACCCAGATCGGCACCATGCAGCTCGCCACCTTCATCAATCCCGCCGGCCTGCAGCCGATGGGCCAGAACCTCTACACGCAGACCACTTCGAGCGGCGCGCCGCAGATCGGCCAGCCGAACCTCAATGGCTTCGGTTCGCTGCAACAGGGCGCGCTGGAAACCTCCAACGTCAACGTGGTGTCGTCGCTGGTCGACATGATCGAAACCCAGCGCGCGTACGAGATGAACTCCAAGGTCGTCTCGAGCACGTCGCAGATGCTGCAGGACCTGACCCAAGATGCCTAAGGATGTTCTGATCGAGCCGTCTGCGCGTCCTTCGACAAGCTCAGGACGAACGGCTCCCGCAGGGATTCCGTTCGTGGTGAGCCTGTCGAACCACGAACGGAATCGGCACGTTCGTGGCGGCCCCACGCAGCGCTTGCTGCGGAGCGGCGCCATTGGCGCGCTGGCGCTGCTGTTCGCCGCCGCGCTGGCCGGCTGCGCGAGTCCCGCGGCCAAGATGCCGCCCTGGCAGCCGATCATGCCGCTGCCGCAGGCCAGCGCGCACGCGGCGGGCTCGCTCTACAGCGAGGCCGATTCGGGCGGGCTGTTCACCGACACGCGGGCGCGCCAGGTTGGCGACATCCTGACCGTGATCCTCGAGGAAAGCATGCAGGCCAGCAAGAAGGCTGGCACCGACACCTCGAAGAAGCAGAGCGATTCCATCGGTGCGATCAGCCTGCTGGGGCATTCCCTGCCGAGCAGCGGCAAGGACCTGGCCGATGATTCGACCAACAATTCGTTTTCGGGCTCGGGCGACAGCAGCCAGAGCGACAGCCTGACCGGCGACGTCACGGTCATGGTGTCGCGGCGGCTCGCCAACGGGAACCTCATCGTCACCGGCAGCAAGTGGCTGACGATCAACCAGGGGCGCGAGCTCATCAAGCTCGAAGGCGTGGTGCGGCCCGAGGACATCAGCAGCGCCAACACCGTGCTCTCGACGCAGGTTGCCGACGCGCGCATCACCTACACGGGCGAGGGCGCCATCAACGACGCCAACCGCCAGGGTTGGCTCTCGCGTTTCTTCAATTCGAAGTGGATGCCGTGATGACTTGCATGAAGTGCAAAGGGCGGACTCGCTGCGGCGAGGCGACCCCGGCATCCCCCCGGTGCTGCGCACCGACCCCCTTCCTGCGGAAGGGGGTAAAGGCGTCCCCCCGCCGCTGCGCGGCGACCCCCTTCCTGCGGAAGGGGGTGGGTGCGCGTCTGGCGGCGCTGCTGCTGGCAGCGGCGGTGGGATTGTGCGTGCAGGCGCCGCCCGCGCGCGCCGACCGCATCGGCGATCTCACCGAGATCGGCGGCGCGCGCACCAACCAGCTCATCGGCTACGGCCTGGTGGTGGGGCTGCAGGGCAGTGGCGATCAGACCACGCAAACGCCGTTCACGGTGCAGAGCCTCGAGAACATGCTGCAGCGCCTCGGCGTCACGGTGAACTCCAGCATCGCGCCGCAGTTGCGCGATGCCGCCGCGGTTGTGGTGACGGCGTCCTTGCCGCCGTTTGCGACCGTCGGCCAGAAGATCAGCGTCACGGTATCGGCCATCGGCAACGCCGGCAGCCTGCGTGGCGGGCAGTTGCTGCTGACGCCGCTGCATGGCGTCAATGGCCAGGTCTATGCGCTGGCGCAGGGCAGCGTGCTGGTGGCGGGCATCAGCGCGCAGGGCAAGAGTGGCTCCAGCGTCAGCGTCAACATCACGTCCGCCGGGCGCATTCCGGGCGGCGCCACGGTCGAGGCGACGGTGCCGACCAGCGTCGTCGCGCAGGGCCACATCGCGCTCGATCTCGATACGCCGAGCTTCACCACGGCGACCAACATCGCCGACGCCATCAACGCGCGCTACGGTGCCGGCACCGCCGAGGCGGCCAGCGCCGGCGAAGTCCAGGTCCGCGCGCCGCTCGGCGAAGGCGCGGTGCCATGGATCGCTTCGATCCGCAACCTCAGCGTCGATCCGGGGCCGACGCCGGCGCGCGTGGTCATCAATTCCCGCACCGGGACCGTCGTGATCGGGTCCGACGTCAAGGTCGGGCCGGCGGCGGTCGCCAGCGGATCGATTGAGGTCAGCATCGGCGAGCAGCCGATCGTGAGCCAGCCGGAACCGTTCAGCCGCGGCGGGCAGACCAAGGTGGTGCCCAGTACGACGATCAAGATCGCCCAGCACGGCGGCCACATGATCGAGTTCGGGCCGGCGGCGACGCTGAGCCAGATCGTGCAGGCCGTCAATCGCGTGGGCGCCTCGCCGACCGAGCTGGTGTCGATTCTGGAAGCCCTGCAGCGCGCCGGCGCGCTGCATGCGCAACTGGTGGTGATCTGATGGCCGGCCTGCCGCTGCCGACGGTCGCGGGCGGCGCCACCGGCACCGGCGTGTGGACCGACATCAACAGCCTGGCGGGATTGAAAGCCAAGGCCGAGGCCAACGGCAGCGCCGCGCTGCCGGCCGTCGCCAAGCAGTTCGAGGCCGTGTTCGTCGAGATGCTGATCCACTCGATGCGCCAGGCCAACTTTGGCGGCGGGATCTTCGACTCGCAGGAAATGCAGCAGTGGCAGGGGATCTTCGACCAGCAGATCGCGCTGTCGCTGGCCAATGACGGCTCGGGCATCGGGATTGCGACGATGCTGGAGCGCCAGCTCGGTCGCAGCGGTACGGGAGCCAAACCGGGTGCCGCGACCGCGTTGACGGCGCAGGAGCGCGCCACGCGTACCGTCGATGGCACCGCGCCCATGCCGATCGCGCAGGCGCCGGTCGCGCTGCTCGGCGGGATCGCCAGCCGCGCCGAACGCGGCATCGAGGCGATGGAGCGCTGGGCGCGCGGCGCGGCGCAGGCCGTGGGCGGCACCACTTTCGCGGGCCCCGACGATTTCGTGCGCCGCCTCGCGCCGTACGCCGAAAAGGCGGCGCAGGCGCTGGGCGTCAGCGTGCGCGCGGTGCTGGCGCAGGCCGCGCTGGAAACCGACTGGGGCCGCCACCTGCCCGAGCGCGCCGATGGCCAGAGCAGCCACAACCTGTTTGGCATCAAGGCGGGGCCGGGCTGGACGGGCCCGG
Source organism: Rhodanobacteraceae bacterium (assembly GCA_035720985.1). Classification (GTDB taxonomy): domain Bacteria; phylum Pseudomonadota; class Gammaproteobacteria; order Xanthomonadales; family Rhodanobacteraceae; genus 66-474. The sequence goes on from DASTNI010000015.1 coordinate 5,455, forward strand.
CCGCCACGGCTTCGACGCTGGAATACGTCAATGGACAGGCGGTGCGCATCGCGGCGGCGTTTCGTGCCTATGCGGGGCCCGCCCAGGCGTTCGTCGATTACGTGAAGACCCTGGCCGGCAATCCGCGCTACGCCGCCGCGCTGGGCAACGGCGGCGACGTGGCGGCGTTTGCAGGCGCGCTGACGCGCGCCGGTTACGCCACCGATCCGGCCTATGCCGGCAAGCTCACGGCGCTCGCGGGCAGCGCGGAAATGACCCACGCGCTGGAACTTGTGAAAAATTCTGCCGATCGGCCGATTCCATGAGGGCGCCGACGCGCGCGGTCGCATCCACTACCGCCGGCGCGTGCGCGCGGCGGCGGTCCTTTTTTCTTCAGGCGTAGGCAGCCATGGCCGATTTGCTGAATACCGGGGTTTCGGGGTTGCTGGCGGCGCGCACCGCGCTGGACACCGTCAGCAACAACATCACCAACGCCGACACGCCCGGCTACAGCATGCAGACCGTCAACCTGCAGGCAGCGCCGGCCGAGAACGCGGGCAACTATTCGATCGGCACGGGCGTTGCCATCACCGGCATCACGCGCGCCTACAACCAGTATCTCGTCACCGCCGCGCGCACCCAGAATTCGGCACTCGCGGGCGCGACCTCGCTCAACACGCTGCTGGGTGACACCAACAACCTGTTTGGCGGCAGCGCCAACCTGCAGACCGCGCTGGACGCGTTCTACTCGGGCGTCCAGACGGCGGCAAACGATCCGTCTTCGGTGCCCGTGAGACAGGCGTTGCTGGGGCAGGCCACCTCGCTGGCCAATACGTTCCACACGCTGGCCGGCCAGCTCGACACGCAGGCGTCGCAGGTCAACCAGGAAGTCGCGGGCGACGTCGGCACCATCAACGGCCTGGCCGGCACCATCGCCACACTGAACCAGCAGATCGTCGCGGCCTACGCCACCGGCACCACGCCCAACGACCTGCTGGACCAGCGCGACCAGGCGCTGCGGCAGCTTTCATCGCAGGTCGGCGTCAACGTCTATGCCGAAGGCAACAGCGTCAATGTGAGCGTGGGCTCGGGCACTATGCTGGTCTCGGGCACGCAGGCCTACGCGCTCAGCACGGCGCCGAATGCCTACGACGCCTCGCAGACCGACGTGTTCTCGGCGCAGGGCACCGACGTCAGCGGGCAGCTCACGGGTGGCGACCTCGGCGGCGCATTGGCGTTTCGCACCACGGTGCTCGCGCCGACCCAGGACCAGCTCGGTGCCGCCGCGCTGGCCTTCACGAACGTCGTCAACGCGCAGCAGGCCAAGGGCATGACGCTGACGGGCGCGCTGGGCTCGCCGCTCTTCAGCGTGGCCAACCCCACGGCGCTGGCCGCAAGCGGCAACACCGGTGGTGCGGGCATCAGCGCCAGCGTGACCGATCCCGGTGCGCTCACCGGCCAGAACTACGTCGTCACGGAGCAGGCCGGCGCCCTTCAGGTCACCACCATGGGTGGCACACCCGTCACGGGTGTCACCGGCACCGGCGCGGCGGGCGATCCGCTCACCTTCAACGGCCTGAGCCTCACGCTTTCCGGCACGCCGGCCAACGGCGACAGCTTCGAAATCCTGCCGACGCGCAGCGCCGCCGACACGATCCAGGTCGCGATCACCAACCCGAATGACCTGGCGCTGGCGGCGCCCGTCGTCGCGCAGGCCGGGGCGTCGAACACGGGTGCCACCGTCGGCGGCGTGTCGGTGCTGGATCCGACCAACCCCGACCTACTGGCCAGCGCGACGGTCCGATTCGCCTCGCCAACGACGTACACCGTCAACGGCGGTGCGGCGCAGACGCTCACCGGCAGCACGATCCAGCAGAACGGCTGGAGCCTCGCGCTGGCCGGCACGCCGGTCAGCGGCGACACGTTCACGGTGGGCAGCAACGCGGCCGGCGTGACCGGCGACAACAGCAACGCGCTGGCGCTGGGCAACACCGCGACGCAGGGCGTGTTGAACGGCGGCACGACGTCCGCGGCGGCGGCCTACGCGGCGCTGGTCGCGGCCAATGGCGATCTTGGCCAGCAGGCCGAAACCGATCTCACCACCCAGACCGCCCTGTCGCAGCAGGCGACCCAGGCCGAGCAATCCGTGTCCGGCGTGAACCTCGACCAGGCGGCGGCCAACCTCGTCATGTACCAGCAGTCGTACCAGGCGTCGGCGCAGGTGATCCAGACCGCCAACACGATCTTCAACGCGCTGTTGAACGCGATCCAATAGGGGATTTCCCATGCGCATCTCGACCATGTCGGCCCAGCAAAGCGCGCTGAACGGCGTACTGAACGCGGAAAGCAACGCTTCGACCACTGAAGCCCATCTGGCTTCCGGCCAGAAGCTGCTGAATGCTTCGGATGATCCGACCGCGGCGGCACAGGTGCTCGGCCTCACCCAGATCAGCGACGCCAACACCCAGTACCAGACCAACATCACCGCCGGCACCGATCGGCTCAACGCCGAGGGCGATGCGCTCAACCAGGTGACGACGATCCTGCAAAGCGCGCGCAGCCTGGCGCTGGAGGCCAGCAACGGCACCGAGACCGCGCAGGACCAGCAGGCGATCGCGACCCAGCTGCAGCAGATGCTCGACCAGCTGGTGCAGGTCGCCAACAGCCGCGACGGGCAGGGCGACGCGCTGTTTGGCGGCAACGCGGTATCCGGCGCGCCGTTCGTGCAAAGCGGCAACGCGGTGAGCTACGCGGGTGACGCTGGCCAGCGCATGGTGGCCGCGGCGCCCGGCATGCAGGTCGCAACCGGCGACCCGGGCAGCACGGTGTTCATGGACATCCCCGCCGGCAATGGGCAATTTGCCGTAGCCGCGAACGCGGCCAACGCGGGGTCGCTGGTCGTCGGGCAAACCTCGGTCACCGATCCGTCCGCGTTCGTCGCCGGGAGCTACAAAATCCAGTTCACCGACACGACGGGCGATTGGACCGCGACCAACGCGGCGGGCGCCACGGTCGGGACCGGCACGCTGTCGGATACCGGCCAGGGCACCGGCAGCATCGCGTTTGGCGGCATGCAGATCCAGGTCACCGGGCAAGCCGCGGCCGGCGACAGCCTGCAGGTCACGTCCGGTGTGCCGCAAAGCGTGTTCACGACCTTCGGCAATCTCATCGCGACGCTGCAGGGCGGCACGCCCGGCGCGGCGTCCAGCAATGTCATCAACCAGCAGCTCCAGGGCATCGACAACGCGCTGGGCCAGGTCGAGGACGTCCAGGCCCAGGTCGGCGCGCGCGTCGATACGCTGCAGCAGCAGAACACGTCCGAAGGCAACCTGGGCGTGCTGTACAAGGGCGACCTTTCCAACCTGCAGGATCTCGACATGGCCAGCGCCATCAGCCAGCTCGACCTGCAGACCGTCGCCCTGCAGGCCGCGCAGCAGGCCTTCGTCAAGGTGCAGGGGTTGTCGCTGTTCAATTACCTGCAGCCGTAGCGGGTTCGTCGGCATCGCGTTGAACCGCGTATGATTCAATCCTACGCACGGAGATCAACCGCATGCGGTCTACGCAGCAGTTCAGCATCACGCTCCCGAACGACATGGCGGATATGGTCAGGTCCAAGGTTGCCGGCGGCGAGTACGCAACCGAAAGCGAAGTGATCCGCGAGGGCCTGCGCAGCCTGATGGCGCGAGACCGTGCGATCGAAACGTGGCTGCGCGAGCAGGTGGTGCCGGCGGCACTCGAGCTGGAGCGCGCTCCCGCAAGGGGGCTTGCACCCGCGCAGGTGCGCAAACACCTGGCCGAGAAGCGCCGGGCGCGGGCCCACGCACGCAAGGCGTGACGTTTGCGGTGCGGTTTGCGCCCGCGGCGCTGGAACAGCTCGCCGTGCCTGAAGACTACATTGCGGTCGCCAGCGGGGATCCGGCAACTGCCGAGCGCTTCGTGGCAGGCGTGGTGGCGTACTGCGAAGGATTCCAGACGTTCCGCGAACGTGGCGTGCGGCGGGATGACCTGCTTCCCGGGCTGCGCGTCGTCGGCTACCGCCGCCGCCTGTCCATTGCCGTACGCGCGGACACCGTCGCGCAGACGGTTTCGATCGTGGGCGTGTTCTATGGCGGACAGGATTTCGAAGCCGCCATCGGCGAATCGACGAGTCCACCGCGCTGAGCGTGCGGTGCGCGGCGGATCGTTGTTCCGCTTGGCGCGCAGCCGACCATTGGCCCACGTTGTAGGAGCGGCGGAAGCCGCGACCGCTCCCGCGGGCATCACGGTTGCCGCTGCGACAACCGACCCTGCTGGCGATCCCGGTCGGGCCTTCCGGCCCTCCTACCGTTGCGTCGTCGCCAGCCTGCAGGTGACGTGCATGGGTAATCAGGTTGTTCCTTTCGGCCCGTGCGGTGCGGCCTCCGTCGTGCCGCGTGCATCTGCCTGGCCGAAATTGCGACCCGCATCACAGCGTGCACTAATACCTGCGCCGCCGATGGAATATTCCGACAGCCCGCCGATTATCCCGGATGTGCGATGTGTGTGCTGTGTTGACACATCCACGGCTACTCATCGCCGGCTCGCCGGCATCCACGTCTATCGGGGGTATTTCCCATGCCACAGATCATCAATACCAACCTGGCGTCGTTGACCGCGCAGAACGCGTTGAACAACAGCCAGAACACGCTGAACACCGCCATGCAGCAGTTGTCGACGGGCCTCAGCATCAACAGCGCGGCCGACAACGCCGCGGGCCTCGCCATCGTCACCGGCATGCAGAGCCAGATCAACGGCGACACCGTCGCCGAGCAGAACGCCAACGACGGCATTTCCATGGCGCAGACCGCGGGCTCCGCACTGTCGCAGATCACCAACGACCTGCAGACCATCCGCCAGTTGGCAGTGCAGTCGGCCAACGGTACGAACACCGCTTCGAACCGCCAGCAGATCAACACCGAAGTGCAACAGGAAATCGCCGAGGTCTCGCGCATCTCGCAACAGACCAGCTTCAACGGCCTGAGCCTGCTGACGGGTCAACTGGGCAACAACGTGAGTTTCCAGATTGGCGCCAATGTGGGCCAGGTCATCAACATGGATTTCTCGCAGGGCACGCAGTCCAACCAGATCGGTCAATTGGCGACGACCAGCGCGACGGCTGCGACACTGAGCTCGGCATTTACTTCAGGGGCCGGGCTTACGTTGACCGCTGGCGAACTGACGGTGAACTACGGAAGTGGAACGGCAACGAGTGTCGCGGGTGGAAATTACACATCCGCATCGGCGTTGGCGACTGCGATCAACACGGCCGCCACTACGGCAAACGGCGGTACTTCAGTGACGATCGCTGCGGTAAGCGGCAACGAGATCAAGATTACCGCGGGTGCCACCGACGCGGTCGCGTTCGCGGGCTCGGAAGCGTCGACATTGGGGCTGTCCAACGTGGCTGCCGCGGGCACGGCGACATCGACCGGCGTAAATGCCGCAGTTACAGCACCTGGGGGTGCCGCGCCATTGACGCTCGCCACCGGCGATCTGACGCTGCAGGCCGGAAGCGGCAATGCGGTGAATATCACGGGTACGTTTGCCAACTCGCAGGACCTCGTTGCTGCAATCAATGCACAGGCGATTCCGGGCGTGCAGGCCTATCTCGACAGCGGAAACAACATGCAACTGACGTCGCAGAGCGCGTTGACGGTGGGCGGCACTTCCGCGGCCACGCTCGGACTGACTGCGGGGACCACGTCCACTTCAGGCAGCCTGCAGGGCGGCGACGTCCTGACGGTGGATGACTCCAACGCCATGATGGCGACGGTCGATGCCGCAATCGCGCAAGTGAGCACGCTGCAGTCGAACCTGGGCGCCATGCAGAACCGCTTCAATTCGGTGGTGGCCAACCTGCAGTCGGGTTCCGAGAACCTGTCGGCGTCGCAGAGCTCGATCCAGGACACCGACTTTGCGGCGGTGACGGCGACGCTCAGCCGCTCGCAGATCCTGCAGCAGTCGGGCATCTCGATGCTGGCGCAGGCCAACTCGCAGCCGCAGTTGGTGCTGAAGCTGTTGCAGTAAGACGGGTAGTTCCGCCCTCCGGCGCTTCGACGCCGGAGGGCGGGATGCTTGATGGGATGGTGTTGTTGATTCCGCTCGTGGTTCGACAGGCTCACCACGAACGGAACCTCAGGCTCACCACGAACGGGACCCCAGGCTCACCACGAACGGAACTCCCGGTTCACCACGAATGGAATCCAGGTTCACCACGAACGAAACCCGGAACGTATCCGTTCGTCCTGAGCCTGTCGAAGGACGGACGGCCTTGGCCGACCCGTCCGGAGCATCCCGGGCATGGGTGGCGGATGGATACGGGTAGAGCGTCAAGCTTTTGACGATGTTGCAGGGAGCGGCGGCGGCGCAGGGATGCGCGGCGTGCGGGTCTCTGGACCGCTTTTGCTCGCACGTCAGTCCGCGACCGGCGCGGGTTTTGCCGCCCAGGCCGTCATTCAGCGTCTGTGATTTCAGTGGGTTACGGCAAGGACGCTGGATTCCCGCCTGCGCGGGAATGACGGCGGGTGGGGTGGGTCGGGCCTTCCCGGTACGGCACGCGTTGCGGGTGGTACGAGAGTTGCTTTCCAGGCAACCGATGCAGGAGGACGTATGGCGGTCACGCTTCCCAATCCAATCAGTACCTCGACAGCCACATCGGGTTCGGGCACGACGGGTTCGTCCGCGTCCAGTGGCAACTCGGCGCTGGCGGGTACCGGACTGTTGAGTTCGCTGGGCGTCGGCTCGGGCCTCAACGTCAACATGATCGTGAATGCGCTGGTGCAGCAAGGCACCCAGGCGCAGCAGGACCAGATCAACAACGGCACCGCGGCGGTGCAGACGCAGACGTCCGCGATCGGGCAACTGCAGTCGCTGTTGTCCGCGGTGCAGACGACGCTGGGCACGCTGGCCGACGGCAGCGCGTTTTCCCAGTTGACGGCCACGTCCAGCAAGTCTTCCGATTTTTCCGCCACGGCGACCAGCAGCGCCGTGCCGGGCGTCTACCAGGTGCAGGTGCAGCAGCTCGCCGCCGCGCAGCAGGTGGCCTCCGGCGCCTTCGCCGCGAACGCGGCGGTCGGTACCGGCACGTTGGCGCTGAGCGTCGGCGGCCAGTCGACGAGCATCACCATCGATTCCAGCAACGACACGCTGTCCGGCATCGCGGCCGCGATCAACGGCGCCAGCAACAACCCCGGCGTCAGCGCGACGATCATCCAGGCGACCGATGGCGATCACCTGGTGCTGACCTCGACCGCGACCGGCGTCGCCAATGCCTTCAGCGTCAGCGCGAGCGGCGGCAATGGCGGTCTGTCGGCGCTGACCTGGGATGCCAGCACGTCCACCGGCAGCCTGAGCCAGCAAACCGCGGCGCAGGACGCGAAGGTGACGGTGGATGGTTTCACCGCCACTTCGGCGACCGACGTCATCAGCAATCCGATCAGCGGCGTGACGATCAATGCCGCGCAGGCCGATCCCGGCACCACCGACACGCTGACGGTCGCGCCTGACGCGTCGACCATGCAGACCGACGTGCAGGCGTTCGTGAGCGCGTACAACTCGTATGTGCAGGGCGCGCAGAATCTTTCCAGCTACGACGCCACGAGCGGCACCGCAGGTCCGCTGCTGGGCGATCCCACGCTGATGACCATCCAGTCGCAGCTCGCGACCGTGCTGTCGGGGCAGGCGGGCACCAATGCCAATCTCAACACGCTGGGCGCCGCCGGGATCACCCTGCAGGACGACGGCACGCTGAGCGTGGATACGACCAAGCTTGGCAACACGTTTGCGGAGAACCCGCAGGCGCTCTCGAACCTTTTCAGCTCGACCTCGGGCTACGCCTCGCAGCTCAACAAGCTGGTGAATGGCTACCTCGGGACGGGCGGCCTGATCGACAGCGAGAACCAGACCTTGAACGCCGAAAGCCAGCAGCTCCAGACCCAGCAGCAGGCGCTGCAGGCCTACACCGCGCAACTGCAGCAGATGTACGTGAAGGAATACAGCAACCTCGACGTCACCATGTCCGACGCGAAGCAAACCACGAGCTTCCTGACCTCGCAGCTTGCGAGCCTGCAGGCGTTGTACACACCCCAGTCGTCTTCGAGTAGTGGGAGTTGAGCACCATGAATGCGTTCGGCAACCTCGGGCGAGCCGCTTTTGATCGTCATTCCCGCGCAGGCGGGAATCCAGAGTCTTCCGATGCTGGTGGGTCAAGTCACTGGGTCCCCGCCTCCGCGGGGACGACGGAATGGTCATCGAGGCCCGGTCATGCCAGCTCCGCGGCACGGGCACTCCGCGATTACGCGGGCATCGACACCGCGGGCAACGTGGCCACCGCCGATCCGCACCAGTTGATCGTGATGCTGTTCGACGGCGCGCTGGACCGCATCGCGACCGCCAAGGCCTGTATGCAGCACGGCGAGGTGGGGCCGAAGGGCGAGAACATCTCCAAGGCCATTGGCATCGTCGGCTACCTGCGCCAGTGCCTGGACGCGGAACAGGGCGGCGAACTGGCGACGCGGCTCGAAGGGCTGTATCGCTACATCTCGCGCGGGCTGATGTACGCCAACCGCTACGACGACGCGGGCAAGCTGGATGAGCTGGCGGGCCTGCTGCGCCAGGTGGAAGACGGCTGGATGGCCATTCCCGAATCCCTGCACGGGGGCCAGCCGTGATGGCCACGCGACTGGAACATGCGGTGGCGCTCACGCGCACGATGCTGGCGGCGGCCGAGCATCAGGACTGGAACCTGTACCGTGGCGCGCAGCGCGACCGCGGCACACTGTTCACCGATGATCTCTACACCGATCCGGATGCGCGCGAGGCGCTCTACGAACTGACCGAGCTGCAGCAGCGGCTGTGCGCGGTGCTGGGCGCGCTGCGCGGCGAGGCGATGGCGAAATCGGTCGCCTGCCAGCGCTCGGCCACCGCGCTCAAGAGCTACCGCGCGGTGCGTACGGCGCCGATCGAGGTCGTGAATTGACCCTGCCGCAGACGCCCTGGCAGTCGTTTCAGGAGCGGGTGGCGTGGGAAGGCGAACTGGCCGTGGCGTGCGTGCCGCTGGCGGAGGTGCCGGGCGCGTTCGAGGCGACGCGGCTGGAGCGGCTGGGTGCCGGCATCCTGGGCTCGCTCGGCATGCTGGGCGACAGGCTGCCGCCGGGCGAGGGCGACGACGCCACCCGCCAGGCGCTGGCCCGCGTGGACGCCAAGCTCGACATGCTCGTCGAAGTGCTGAACCGCTATCTGCTGGGCCGCATCACCTTGCCGCCGGCCCATCGCGTGCGGCTCAATACGCGCGGCGTGGCGCTCGAAGGTTGCGCATTGCCGGCGCCGCAGGCGCAGGTGCGCATCGAGCTGTATTTCGATGGTTGCGCGGGGATGCCTTTGGCCCTGCCGGGGCGCGTGGTCGAGGCGGATGCGCCGGGGCGGCGGTTCGTGCAGTTCCACGAGCTTTCCGACGCGGTGGGCGAAGGCATCGAGCGGCTGGTGTTCCGCCAGCAGCGGCAGCGGCTCGCGGCCGCACGGCAGGCGGCCGGTGGCGAGGCCGCATCGGGAGCCTGCAGTCGGGCTGAAGCGCCTTCCACGACATCGGACCCCAGTCGGGGCTGAAGCCCCTCCCACACGGCCAGGCCCGCGGACCTCCGGTGGTTGAGCTGATGGCCCCTCACTACCCGGGATGCGGCAGCGACTTCAGTCGCGACACCGATGGGGTTCGGAGTGGCCCACCTGCGACGCGGACGCCGTCGGGAATTTGACGTTGGTGCGGCCCGCGGTCGGGCGGCGCGTCATTTTTGTGCGTCGGGCGCTGGAACTCATTGTTCGTAAAGGGAAGTTCCCTTGGCACGCCGCTTGCTGAGATGGATTCGTCTGTCCCTTGAACGAAGGCGCATCCATGAACCCGATCGGCGTGACGAGCGTGCTGGCCGACCTGCGTGGCATTCGATCGAAGCTGGTCGGCATGGCCGAGTCGAGTGCGCCGTCCGGCGCCACGACGCCGGGCGGCACCGCTGCCACCAGCCCCGACGCGGGTTCGTTTGCGAGCCTGCTCCACCAATCCCTCGCGGACGTGGAATCGTCGCAGCAGCAGGCCAGCCAGCTCAGCACCGAATTCGAGCAGGGCAATCCCAATGCCAGCCTGCCGCAGGTGATGATCGCCGTGGAGAAGGCCAACCTCACCTTCGATGGCGCCGTGCAGGTGCGCAACAAGGTCGTGGATGCCTACAACACCGTGATGGGCATGCAGGTCTAGGCGAGGGCATTCCAACGTGGCTGACACCTCCCTCCCGGCGCGGCCGCAGGATCCGGCGCCCGCCGCCGGCGGCCGCTTCGCGCGCTACCAGTCGCTCGCCGACGTGCTGCACAACCCGGCGGTGCGGCAGGCCGGCCTGCTGGTCGGCATCGCCGCTGCGGTGGCGCTCGGCATGGGCCTCGTGCTGTGGTCGCGCGCACCGGACTACACACTGCTGTATTCGGGCCTGACTTCCAAGGATGCGTCGAGCGTGGTGCAGGACCTGCAGCGCGACGGGGTGCCCTACCAGTTGACCGCCGGCGGTGCGAGCGTCCTCGTGCCGGCCGACAAGGTCGATGCCCTGCGCCTGCGCCTGGCCGCGGATGGGCTGCCACATGGCCATGCCGCCGCCGGCAAGCAGGCCGGCCCGGATTCGATCTTCGACATGAGCGACAACGCCGAGGCACTGCGCGACCAGCACACGCTGGAGCAGAGCCTGGCCAAGACCATCGCGAGCCTGCAGCCGGTGCAGAACGCCGAGGTGCACCTCGCCATTCCGCAGCCGTCGGAGTTCGTGAGCGACGACAGCCACCCCAGCGCGTCGGTCGTCGTCGAGCTGTATCCCGGGACCGAGCTCGAGCGCCAGCAGGTCGCGGCGATCGTGCACCTGGTCGCGACCAGCGTGCCCAATCTCGATCCTTCGCGGGTGTCCGTGGTGAGCGCCGCGGGCGTGCTGCTGACCGACAAGAGCGAGGATGCCGCGCAGGCCGGTGAAGACCAGCGCGTGCGCGAGACCGAGCGCCTGGACAATCTCTACGCCGAGCGCGTGGACAGCCTGCTGGCGCCCATCGTGGGCCGCGGCCACGTGCACGCGCGGGTCGACGTCGCCTTGAACGTGCAGGATGGTACGCAGGCGAGTGAAACCTACGGCAAGGGCCCGCAGGCGCTGTTGAGCGAACGGACGAGTTCGTCCTCGCGGGCGCAGGCGCAGGGTGGCGTGCCGGGCGCGCTCAGCAACCAGCCGCCCGTCACCGTGGTGCAGCCGACGGCGGCCAATCCGACCGCGGGCGGCGGCGCGGTGGCGTCGGCCAGCACCGCGCCGACCAAACCGACCAGCGTGTTGACGAGCAAGGCCACGCGCAACTTCGACGTGGACCAGACCGTCGTCTATTCCACCCATCCGGCGGGCGAGATCAAGCGGCTCACCGTGGCCGTCGCGGTCGACGACCGGCAGGTGGCGGGCCGCAACGGCAAATCCGAAGAATTGCCGCAGACGCCCGCCGAGATGGCGGCGCTGACCGCGCTGGTGCGCGGCGCCGTCGGCTACGACGCGGCGCGCGGCGACCTCGTCAACGTGGTGAACGTGGCATTCCAGGGTGAGCCGCCGGTCGCGGGTCCGACCACGCATTTCTGGCAGAGCCCGACGCTGCTGGCGATCGTGCGGCAACTGGCCGCCGTGGTCGCCTTGCTGGCCGTGACGTGGTTCCTGTTGCGGCCCGTGTTGCGCAAGCTGCTTGGCAGGAAAGATGCAGCATCGGGATTACCCCAACTGGAGGCGCCGGCGACCATGGTCGAACTGAAGCCCGTCGCGGCAACCGGATCCGCGCCGCAGGCGTTGCCGGACGATCAGCGCGCGGCCCGCGGCAGCGAGTACGATCGCCGCGTCGCGCGCGTCCAGCGCGCCGCGGCCGAGGATCCGCGCAAGGTCGCGCAGATCGTGCGCAACTGGGTCGCCGCGGATGGCAACTGATCCGACCGCGGAGATGACCGGCACCGAGCGTGCCGCCGTACTGCTGCTGTCGATCGGCGAGCAGGAAGCCGCACGCGTGCTGAAGCACCTCAACGCGCGCGACATCCAGGTGCTGGGCAGCGCGATGGCCGGCTTGAAGGCCGTCCAGCGCGACCAGGCCGTGCGCGTGCTGGCCCAGTTCGAAGGCGAACTGCGCGAGCAGAGCACGCTGGGCGTCGAGACCGAGGACTACGTGCGCAAGGTGCTGGTCGACGCGCTGGGCAAGGACGAGGCCAACGATCTCGTCGACCGCATCATGCTGGGCCGCAGCGGCAAGGGACTCGAGGCCCTGAAGTGGATGGACAGCGCCGACATCGCCGCGATGATCCGGCAGGAGCATCCGCAGATCATCGCGCTGGTGCTGGCGCACCTGCGTTCGGATCAGGCGGCGCAGGTGGTCGGCCACCTGCCGGAAAACCTGCGCAGCGACGTGCTGATGCGCGTCGCGACCCTGAGCGGCGTGCAGCCGCATGCCCTGCATGAACTCGATGCCGTCATGGAAGGCCAGTTTTCGGGCAGCGCCGCCAAGTTCCGTGCGGCGCCCATCGGCGGCCTGAAGGCGGCCGCCGACATCCTGAACAACATGGAGACGGTGGACGAAACCACGCTGCTGGAGGGCATCCGCACCGAAAACCCCGACCTGGGCGGCAAGATCGAAGAGCTGATGTTCACCTTCGCCGACCTGGTCGAGGTCGACGACCGCAGCATGCAGCTGCTGCTGAAGGAAATCTCGACCAACCAGCTGGTGATCGCGCTGAAGGGCTGCGACGCCGAGCTGTGCGAGAAGTTCTACAAGAACATGTCGCACCGTGCGGCCGAACTGCTGAAGGAAGACATGAGTGCGTCGCGCCCCGTGCGGCTGTCCGAAGTCGACGCCGCGCAGAAAGAGATCCTGGCCGTCGCCCGCAAGCTCGCCGACGCCGGCACCATCGCGCTCGGCGGCACGGAGCAGATGATTTGAGCCGGACCGCGCGCATCGTGACGGGAGGCGGGACACTGGCGCCGCGGCGCTGGGATCTGCCGGCCCTGCCGCGCGCGGCGCCGGGGCGCGACGGTTTTGCAACGCCGCCGCGGCCATCGGCACCGGCGCCCGACAATCCGCCGACGCCCGCCGAGACGACCGCGGCGCTGGCCGCGGCGCGCGAGCAGGGTCGGCAGGAGGGCCTGTCACAGGGCCTGGCCGAAAAGCGCAAGCAGGCGGCGACGGAACTCCGCGATCGCCTGCAGACGCTCGACCAGATGTGCACCGCGCTCGCACGCCCGCTGCGCGCGGTCGACGCCGAGGTCGAACGCAATCTCGCGCGGCTGGCGACGCTGATCGCCGAACGCGTGGTGGGCGCGGAACTCACGCTGCAGCCGCAGCGCATCGTCAACGTCGTGCGGGCGACGCTGGCGGCGCTGTCGGCGCAGGCCAAGGACGTCGAAGTGGCGGTCAGTCCCGCCGCTGCCAGGTGGCTGCGGGAATCGTTCGGCGATACCGCGCATGCCGGCTGGTCGCTACGCGAAGACGCGCAGCTGGGCCCCGGCGATTGCCGCGTGCACGCAGGCGATTCCAGCATCGATGGCACCACGGCGGCGCGCCTGAAGGCGCTGGTCGACGTGGTGCTGGGAGAATCCGAATGACCTACGCGCTGGGCCAGCGCTGGGCGGCGCATCTCGAAGATTGCGCCGGGCGCGTGCGCGACGCCGAAGTGGTGTGTGTCGAAGGCCAACTGTTGCGCGTGGTCGGCCTGACGCTCGAGGCGCACGGCCTGCGCGTGCCGGTCGGCTCGCGCTGCCTCGTCGCGGCGCCGGGCGGTCGCGCGGTCGAAGTGGAAGTGGTGGGTTTTGCGCGCGACAGCACGTTCCTCATGCCGATCGGCACGCTGGACGGCGCGGTGCCGGGCGCGGCCGTGCGCCCCTGTCGGGGCGGCGCGTCGATCCCCGTGGGGGCGGGGCTGCTGGGTCGCGTACTCGACTCCAGCGGCAGTCCGATCGATGGCGGCGGACCGCTCGCCGCCGAAGCCAGCGTGCCGCTGCGGCGGACGCCGATCAATCCCATGCAGCGCCAGCCCATCCACGAACCGCTGGACGTGGGCGTGCGTGCCATCAACGCCCTGCTGACGGTCGGGCGTGGCCAGCGCCTGGGGCTGTTTGCGGGTTCCGGCGTGGGCAAATCGACGCTGCTCGGCATGCTGACCCGCTTCACGGATGCCGACGTCGTCGTGGTCGGGCTGATCGGCGAACGTGGCCGCGAGGTGCGCGAGTTCGTGGAAGGCACGCTCGGCGTCGAGGGCCGGCGCAAGGCGGTCATCGTGGTCGAACCGTCCGATGCGCCGCCGCTGTCGCGCCTCCGGGGCGCGCAGGTGGCCACCGCGATCGCCGAACACTTCCGCGACCGCGGGCAACGCGTGCTGCTGCTGATGGATTCGCTGACGCGCTACGCGCAGGCGCAGCGCGAGATCGGGCTCGCCATCGGCGAGCCGCCCGCGACCAAGGGCTATCCACCTTCGGTGTTCGCGATGCTGCCGGCGCTGGTCGAGCGCGCCGGCACCGGCGCGGACGGCGAAGGCTCGATCACGGCGTTCTATACCGTGCTGACCGAGGGCGACGATCACCGGCACGATCCGGTGGCCGACGCCGCGCGCGCCATCCTGGACGGCCACGTGGTGCTCTCGCGCGACCTGGCCGAGGCCGGCCATTTTCCGGCGATCGACGTCGAGGCGTCGGTCAGCCGCGTGCTGCCGGCCGTCGCGGCGCCCGGCCAGTTGGCGTTGGCCGAGCGCTTCCGGCAGGTCTACGCGACTTGGCGCGAGCACCGCGACCTCATCACCATCGGCGCGTACCGGAAGGGCAGCGATCCCCGCGTCGACGAGGCGATCACGCTGTGGCCGGCCATGGAAAAATTCCTGCGCCAGCCGACCGGCGAGAGCGTGCCGATGGCGCGCGCGCTGCACGAACTGGCCGCCGTGCTGCCGGGCGTTGCCGCGCCGGTGACACCATGACCCGGGTGCCCTCCGAGCGGATCGAGCGCGTGGCGCGGCTCGCGGCTTTCGAGGCGGAAAGCCTGGTGCGGCAGGTTCGCGAAGCCGCGCGAGCGCTGGATGCCGCGACGCGGCAGCTGGGCGACCTGCGGCGCTTTCGCGGCGACTACGCCCGCTCGGCCGCGCCGGGCGCGGCGCGAACGAGCGGGATCGAGCTGGCCAACCGCGGCCGCTTCGTCGCGCGGATCGACCGTGCGATCGCGCAGAAAACGGCGGAGGTCGACACCTGTACCGAGCGCTGGCAAAAGGCACGCGCCACGTGGATCAGCCAGCGCCAGCGCAGCGGTGCGCTGGCCAACGTCGCGGAGCGCTACCAGCAGGCCGAACGCGCGGATGCGGAACGCGTCGACCAGGCCGAGGCGGACGATCAGTGGGCGAGCAACGTGCGCACCGGCGCACACCAATACCTTGCGGGAGGTTCCGAACGTGGCCACTAGCATCAGCATGTTGCCCACCGTCGCGGTGGGGAAAGGCGATACGGGAACGCCGGCTCCGCATGCGGCGGACGCCCCCGATGCGGCGGGCACGCCGGCGACGCCGTTTTCGAGCATGTTGCAGCGCGAGCAGGACGACACCGCCCCGCGGGCGGCTTCGGCGCACCCGGAAACACGATCGGAAACCACCGACTCTGCGCAGCGGCGCGTCAAGCGCCCACACACGGCGCCGATCGCGGCGATGAATGCGGCGGCGGTCGCGGTACCGCGCGCCACGGTGGGCGCGGCACATCCGGGGATCGCGGCGACGTCCGTCGCCGACGTGTCGGGCAGCGATGTGGCCGAGCTTGGCAAGGCCTTGCCCACCGCTGTGCGCCCCGGCGTATCCGATGTCCCCGCCAGCGCGGGCGATGGTCAGCGCGCCACGGTCGACGCGACCGCGGTCGCGGACGGACAGCCCGGTGCGGGATCGGCCGCTGCGACAGATCCGGCCACGCTTGCGGAGCGCGTGACGCTGGTGCGCCGCGTGCCGGCAGCGCACGACCCTGCGCCTGCCATCCCGCAGCGCGCGAAAACCGCAACGGCCGCGGCCACCCACGCCGCACTGCGCATCGACGCGCGCGCGCTGCAGGCCAGCGTGGGTCCGGCGGGCGCGGTGGCCGTGGCGGTATCGGCAACCGGTGCCACCGTCGCCCCACGCTCGGGCGCCGCTGCGTCGCGTGTCGCCGCGGCCGGTCATGCAGGTGACGCGCCGACGACTGGCGTGAACGGCGCCCAGGAACAGGGCGCCGGGTCGCCAACGCCGGGGGCGAGCCTCTTCGCCGCGACCGGGAAACCAGCCATGGCCGATGCGCAGGACGATTCGCGACAGGCCGCCACCGCGTCCGGTGCGGCGGCGCTCGGCACGCTGTCGCTGGCGTCTGGCATGCCTTTGGCGTCTGCACAGCCGCTGCCCATGACCAGTCAGGCCGGAACGCCGCAGTTCGCGCAGGAGGTCGCCCAGCAGGTCCTGACGCTGGCGCAGACCGGCGGCACGCAGATGACGCTGCAGGTGAATCCCCCGCAGCTGGGGCGGGTGCAGGTGCAGGTCACCAGCCACAACAACGTGATCCAGGTGGCGTTCGTGGCGCAGAGTGCGCAGGCGGCGCAGGCGTTGCAGCAGAGCCTGCCGCAGCTCCAGTCCGCGCTGGCGCAGCAGGGCCTCAATCTTGGCCAGGCCAACGTCGCGCAGCAGGGCTTCCAGGGCGGGCAGTCGCAGCAGGGTCAGGGCCAGTCGCAATCCCAGACGCGCCCGGCGGCGACACGCGTGGCCGGTCCCGCCCGCACCGGCGGCCCGCGTACGCCCGCGTCCGGGGGGGCCGCCGGCCGGGTCGACGCGTTTGCCTGAGCGCCTTTGACTCCGTGGTGCCGTTCGCGGTTCGAGCGGGCCACCGCGAAAGACGGTCGCGGCTTCCGCCGCTCCTACGCCGCGTGGACGTACACGGTGTGAACGTAGGAGGGCCGGAAGGCCCGACCGGCGGGATTGCAGACGGGATGGTCGGCCTCCGCGGCAGCGGTCGCGGCTTCCGCCGCGCCGCTCGTGATGTGCGGCTGGCGTCGGGCGTGCCGGCGCCGCCATAAAACTGACGCCTCCTCGGCGGGTGCGCTAAACAGCGTTTTGGATCAATCACCTGCGATCGCATGGCGCATGGCACGCGGAATGCATTCCGCGTCGGTACCGACCGTCTGAAAGCGTCGTTCCATGCACGCCAGCGTTGCCGCAATCGAGCCGTCTTTGTCATCGCCAGGTGCGTCCGTGCGCCAACGCTGCGGCGGGGTGCGGTGACGTGGCAGCCGGAAGTGCGAAGGACTGGTTGAGCCAGGAAGAGGTCGACGCGCTGCTCGATGGCGGCGCCACCCAGCCCGCGCCCGCCGTCGACGAGGCCGTCGCCTCGGGCGTGCCGCGGGCGTATCGCTTCACCGACCAGGACCTCGTCGTGCGCGGGCGGCTGCCGGCGCTCGAACTCGTCAACGACCGCTTTGCGCGCTACTTCCGCGCGAGCCTGTTCGATGTGCTGCGCAAGACCTGCGAGGTGTCGGTGCTGGGTGTCACGATGGTGAAGTTTTCCGACTACCTGCATTCGCTGGTGGTGCCGAGCGACCTCAACTTCACGCGCGTGGTGCCGTTGCGTGGCACGGCGCTGACGGTGTTCGAGCCCACGCTGGTGTTCGGCATCGTCAACAACTTTTTTGGCGGCACCAGCAGTTCGCACGCGCGCATCGAGGGCCGCGAGTTTTCCGCGGTCGAGAACCGGGTGATCCAGCTCGTGCTGGAAAAGGTCTTCGCCGGCATGCACGACGCCTGGGCGCCGGTGATGGAGCTCGAGTTCAAGTTCGTCAGCAGCGAGGTGAACCTGCAGTTCGCGAACATCGTGAGCCCCAGCGAGACCGTGGTGGTGTCCAGGTTCCACGTCGAGATCGAGGGTGGCGGCGGTGACATCCACCTGACGATGCCCTACGCGATGATCGAGCCCATCCGCGACCTGCTGGTGGGCGGCATCCAGAGCGACCGCGTCGAGCGCGACGAGCGCTGGATCGCCGGTCTGAGCGAACAGGTGCTGCGGGCCGAGGTGGCGGTGTCGGCACGGCTGCCGGACGCCACGCTCAGCCTGCGCGAATTCAGCCGGCTCAAGGCCGGCGACGTGCTGCTGTTGCAGCACGCCGAGCAGGTCACTTTCTATGCCGAGGACGTGCCGCTGTTTCGCGGCCACATGGGAACCTCGCACGACAACGTCGCGGTCCAGCTCGACGCGCGGCTCGAGCTTCCCGAGCCTGCGGGCGCCGGCAGTCCAGGCGCGCCCGCGACACCCCCGCACATCAATGGCAAAGGCCAATCATGAGTACACCCGAGAATTCATCCGCCACCACGCCGACGCCAGCGGTGCCACCCGCGCGGTCCGCCACCGGCACGGGCTCCGCGGCGCGCAGCGAGGGCGGCGCCGCGGCGCTGCTGGATGCCGCCAGCCTTTCGGTCGGCGCCGTCATGGACGTGCCGGTCACGCTGTCGATGGAGGTCGGTCGCGCGAAGATCAGTCTGCGCAACCTCCTGCAGTTGAACCAGGGTTCGGTCGTCGAGCTGGAACGCACCGCGGGTGAGCCGCTGGACGTGTTCGTCAACGGCACGCTGGTCGCGCACGGTGAAGTGGTGGTGGTCAACGACAAGCTGGGCATCCGGCTGACCGACGTGGTCAGCCAGGCCGAACGCGTGCGTAACCTCGCATGATCGCCGGCGTGATCGACGCGGCAGCGGCGGCCCCGATGGCCACGGGTGTCGGCCTCGGCGAAGTGCTGCGCGTGGTGGTGAGCCTGGCGGCGGTGCTGGCGCTGGTCATCGGCGTAGGCTGGCTGACGCGGCGCGCCCAGGGACGCGTGGGGCCCGCGGGGCGCCGGTTGCGCTGCATCGAGTCGCTGACGGTCGGCAACAAGCAGCGCGTGCTGTTGATCCAGGTCGGTACGCAGCAGGTCCTGGTCGGCGCGTCGGCGGGTGGACTCACGACGCTCGAAGTCCTGGCCGAGCCCGTGGCCCCGGCTCCGCGCCCGACGGCGGTCGCACCGGATCTGCGGACCAGCTTCCGCGCGGTCCTCGCCCAATTCGGCAAGCACGCGTGAAACACGCCTGGCCCTGGATCGCCGCGCTGGCGTTGCTGGCGCTGCCTGGACTCGCACACGCGGCGGCACCGGCATTGCAGCAGGGGCTGCCCGCGCTGACGCTGCATACCGCGAAGAACGGCACCCAGACGTGGAGCCTGTCGCTGCAGGTGTTGGCGGTGATGACCGCGCTGACGCTGCTGCCGGCGGTGCTGCTGATGATGACGTCATTCACCCGCATCATCATCGTGCTGGGCTTCCTGCGTCAGGGCTTGGGCACGCAGTCCGAACCGCCCAACCAGGTGCTGCTGGGACTCGCGCTGTTCCTCACCCTGTTCGTGATGGCGCCGGTGCTGAACCACGCCTACAGCCAGGGCCTCGAGCCCTACATGGACGGCCAGCTGACCGCGACCGAAGCGCTGCCGAAGGTCGCCGCGCCGTTCCGCGGCTTCATGCTGAAGCAGACGCGCCGCGACGACCTCAACCTGTTCAGCCATCTCGCCGGCAGCGGCCCCTACAAGTCGCTCGCGGCCGTGCCGTTCGACGTCGTGGTGCCGGCGTTCGTGACCAGCGAGTTGAAGACCGCGTTCGAGATGGGTTTCCTGTTGCTGGTGCCGTTCCTCATCATTGATCTCGTGGTCGCGAGCGTCCTCATGTCGCTCGGCATGATGATGGTCGCGCCATCGCTCATCTCGCTGCCGTTCAAGGTACTGCTGTTCGTGATGGTGAACGGCTGGACGCTGCTGCTCGGCACGCTGGCCGGGAGCTTCGTGCGATGAGGCGCTGCGCATGACGCCCGAATCGATCGTCACCTTCGGCCAGCACGCGCTGTACCTCGCGATGCTGGTCGGCGCGCCCCTGCTGGTCACGGCGCTGGTCGTCGGCCTCGTCATCGGCGTGATCCAGGCCGCGACCCAGGTCAACGAGATGACGCTGGCGTTCATCCCGAAGCTGCTCGCGATGGCGCTGGTGCTGGCGATCGCCGGACCCTGGATGCTGCACGTGATGGTGCTGTTCACGCGCCATCTCATCGTCAGCATGCCGGTGATGGTGGGGTTGTTCCGGTGAACCTCGACGTGACCCAGCTGCAGGCGTTCCTGGCCGCGTTCCTGTGGCCGTTCGCGCGCGTCAGCGGGCTGCTGCTGACCGCGCCGGTGCTGGGCGCGAGCGCGCTGCCGGTGCGCGTGCGCGCCGGGCTCGCGGTGATCCTGACGCTGGTGCTGATGCCCCTGGCGCCGAAGTCCGGTGGCGTCGACGTGATGAGCCTCAACGGCTTTGCCACCGTATTGCAGCAGGTGGTGGTCGGCGCGGCGATGGGCTTTGCGCTGGCGCTGGCGTTTGCGGCGCTGACGTTTGCGGGCAGTCTGGTGACCAACGCGATGGGATTGTCGTTTGCGCAGGTCGCCTCGCCGCTGGACGGGCACGACGCACCGGCGCTGGGCGAGCTGTACGCACTGCTGGCGACGCTGATTTTCCTGGCGCTCGATGGGCACCTGGAACTCATTTCGCTGCTCGCGACCGGCATGCGGCACGCGAGCTGGGCCGCGCCCATGCCGGGCGGCGCGCACCTGTGGCAGCTGCTGCAGTTCGGCGCGCATCTTTTCAGCGGCGCGGTGATGGTGGCCTTGCCGGCGCTGGCGGCGCTGCTGATCGCCGATGCCGGCTTCGGCGTCATCAGCCGTGCGGCGCCGGCGATGAACCTGTTCTCGATCGGCTTTCCGATCTCGATCGCGCTCGGGTTCGTCGGCGTGTGGATCGGCCTCGTGACGCTGCCCGGCGCCTTCGCGACGCTGCGTCGCGCCGCGTTCGCTTTGGTGCGCGTTTTGGCGGGAGCGTGAAGCATGGCGGGATCCGACGACAACGAAGAACGCACCGAGCAGGCGACCGAAAAGCATCTGCGCGAGGCGCGCGAAAAAGGCGACGTGCCGAGCTCGCAGGATTTGTCGGCCGCGCTGGTGGTGCTGGGCTGCGTGGGCGCGATGGTGGCGTTCCACGGCTGGATGGGCGCGCAACTGCGCGCGGTGTTGCGCGTCGGACTGGCTTATTCGGCACGCGATCTGGTGCAGAGCACGGCGATGGTGCCCGCGCTCGCGCATGGCCTGCTGGCCGGCGGCAAGGTGCTGCTGGTGCCCGCCGCCGGCGCGATGGTGGGCGCGGCGCTGGCGCCGGTGATCATGGGCAGCGCGCACTTCAGCGTGACTGCCCTGCAACCCAAGCCCGAGCGGCTGGATCCGACCGAAGGCCTGAAGCGCATGGTGTCGCTGCGCAGCCTGATGGAACTCGCCAAGTCCATCCTCAAGGTCACGCTGGTCGGCGGCGTGCTGGCGCTGGTGCTGTGGGGCTCGCGCGAGCGCCTGCTGGCCACCGCACGCGTGGGCGCGCGCGAAGGCATCGCCGCGGCGCTCGGCGCGCTGGCGCATGCGACCTTGCTGTTTGGCCTGGCGCTGGGCGCGATCGCGCTGGTGGACGTGGTATGGCAGCGCTTCGACTACGCCAAGCGCATGCGCATGACGCGGCAGGAAATCCGCGACGAGATGAAGGACACCGAAGGTGATCCGCAGATCCGCGGACGCATCCGCAAGGCGCAGCGCGCACTGGCGCGCCGCCGCATGCTGCAGGCCGTGCCCAAGGCCAACGTCGTGGTCGCCAACCCGACGCATTTTGCCGTTGCCGTGCGTTACGACGAGGCCACGATGCGCGCGCCACGCGTGGTGGCCAAGGGGCTGGACCTGATGGCCGGACAGATCCGTGCGATCGCGGGCCGCCACGGCATCCCCGTCGTCGCGGCGCCGGCGCTGGCGCGCGGGCTCTACCACACGACGCGCGTCGATCAGGAGATTCCGGCCGAACTGTATGCCGCGGTGGCGCAGGTGCTGTCGTGGGTGTTTCGCGCGCGGCGCGCCGAAGCACAGGGCGCGGCCGTGCCGGACGCGCCCGATCCGGAGGTGGCACCGGAGCTGCTCGGGCCGTATCGGTTGCCGGAATCGGGGGGGGCACCATGACCATCAAGCAGTGGGCCGAGCGTGGGGCCGGCCTTGGCCGGCGCGTGGGCCTGCGCGGCGCGGGCGCGCCGATCATCATGCTGTTGCTGTTGGCGATGGTGGTGCTGCCGCTGCCGCCGTTCCTGCTGGACGTCCTCTTCAGCTTCAACATCACGCTGTCGCTGGTCGTGGTGCTGGCCGTGGTGTACGCCGGCCGGCCGCTGGAGTTCAGCACGTTCCCGACGGTCGTCCTGGGCGCGACGCTGCTGCGCCTCGCGCTCAACATCGCCTCGACCCGCGTGGTGCTGCTGCGCGGCTTCACCGGCCCGGGCGCGGCCGGCAAGGTGATCCAGGCCTTCGGCGAATTCGCCATCGGCGGGAACTTCACGGTGGGCCTCGTGGTGTTCGCGATCCTCACCATCATCAATTTCGTGGTCGTGACCAAGGGCGCGACCCGCGTGTCGGAGGTGACCGCGCGCTTCACCCTGGATTCGATGCCCGGCAAGCAGATGGCGATCGACGCCGATCTCGGCGCGGGCCTTCTGACGCAGGACCAGGCCCGTGCGCGCCGGCGCGAGGTACGCGAGGAGGCCGATTTCTACGGCGCGATGGACGGCGCCTCGAAGTTCGTCCGTGGCGATGCCATCGCGGGCATTCTGGTGCTGATCATCAACATCGTCGGCGGCCTCATCGTCGGCATCCTGCAGCACGGGATGTCGGTGGACGCCGCCATGCGGACCTACACCTTGTTGACCATCGGCGATGGCCTGGTGGCGCAGATTCCATCCCTGCTGCTGTCGACCGCCACGGCGGTGATCGTCACCCGCGTGTCCGATTCGCAGGACATGGGCGGGCAGGTGGTCAAGCAGCTCTTCGGCAGCCCGCGGGTACTCACGATCGCCGCGGTGGTGCTGGGCGTCATGGGGATCATCCCCGGCATGCCGAATGTGGCGTTCCTGCTGCTCGCAGGCACCTGCGGCGGCATCGCGTGGATGCTCGCGCGGCGCCAGCGCCAGCAGCCCGGCGGTGCGGTGGCCAAGGTCAAGGCCGCGGACGCCGCGGCGGCCACGCAGAAGCCTGCGCACCCGGTGGAACTCACCTGGGACGACGTCACGCAGGTCGACGCCATCGGGCTGGAAGTCGGCTATCGGCTGATCTCGATGGTCGACCGCACGCAGGGCGGCGAATTGCTGGGCCGGATCAAGTCGGTGCGGCGCAAGCTCTCGCAGGATCTCGGCTTCCTGGTGCCGACGGTGCACGTGCGCGACAACCTGGACCTGGAGCCCGATCGTTACCGCATCCTGCTGCAGGGCGTGCCGACGGGCGAGGGCAGCATCCAGCTCGGACGCATGCTCGCGATCAACCCCGGGCAGACCCGCGGCACCCTCGATGGCATCGCGACGCGCGATCCGAGCTTTGGGCTCCCGGCGGTGTGGATCGAGCCTGCGGCGCGCAGCCGCGCCAAAGCGCTGGGCTACACCGTGGTCGATGCGCCGACCGTCGTCGCCACGCACCTGTCGCACCTGTTGCAGGCGCACGCGGGAGAACTCCTGGGTTATCAGGAGACCCAGCAACTGCTGGACCGGTTGGCGCGCGAGGCGCCCAAGCTCGTGGCCGATCTCGTGCCCAAGCGGCTGCCGCTCGGCACCGTCGCGAAGGTGCTGCAGAACCTGCTGGCCGATCACGTGTCGATCCGCAACCTGCGTGCGATCGTCGAATCCTTGGCGGAACACGCGGAGGCGAGTCAAAAATCCGGCGCCCTGACCGCGTTGGCACGCGTGGCGCTGGGTCGCCAGATCGTCAATGAAATCAGTGCACTGGGCAAGGATGTTCCGGTCTTTACGCTGGCCTCCGACTTGGAACGGATATTGCTTCAGTCGGTGCAGGAAGGCGGCGAGGTGGCGGTCGTCGAGCCGGACCTGGCGCAGCGGCTGCAGCAGAAGATCGCCGACGCGGCGCAACGGCAGGAAGCCGCGGGGGAACCCGCGGTGCTGCTGGTACCGACCTCGATCCGGCCCTGGCTGGCCCGGTTCGTGCGGCACGCGGTGCCCGACCTGCGGGTGCTGTCGTACGACGAAGTGCCGGACGATCGCGAGGTCAAGCTGGTGGCGGCGGTCGGTTGAGGTCTGGCGTTCTTGACGGTGGCGTGACGGGAGTAGCGGTCGATGCGAATCAGGCGATTCACCGGGACGGGCATCCGGGAAACCATGGAGACCATCCGGGCCGCCGTCGGCCCCAAGGCCGTCATTCTTTCCACGCAGAAATTGCCGGATGGCACCATCGAGATCGTGACCGCGGTGGAACGTCCGCGCGAGGACCTTCCGGAATCGGTCCGGATCGCGGCCGCGGCCGCGCTGGCGTCCACCCGGGCCGACCTGGCGCGCGGTACGGGCGGTGCCCGACCGAAGCCGGGGGCGATCAGCGCGTTGCCCGCGGCGTTGCGGCCGCAACGGATCCGCGAGCCCGATGGGCCCACCGTGGCCGATGGGCCGACCGTGCGGGCGGCCGCGCCGGCCGCGCCGGTCGCGGCGGCGTCCGCGCTGCGCGAACGCGCGGAGGAGCCGGCAGAGCCGATGGCGCCGGCCGTCGCCGGGATTCATCAGGATATCCAGGCGCTGCGGCGCACCCTCGAGTTCTACCTGTCGGGGCTGCAGCGTGATGCCGCGGCCCGGCGCAGTCCGCACGACGCCGCCCTCGCGGACGCCCTGCGCGGCCTGCGCGTGGCCGATGATGTCGTGGACGCCTTGCTGGCCGAGGAAGCGGCGCGGAGTGGCGTGTCCGGGCCGGGCGCCTCCGGCAGCGATCCATGCCGGCTGCTGGTCAGCGGGCTGGCCCTCGATACCCGCGCGCCGGAAGATGCCGCCGGCAAGGTCGCGCTGGTCGGTCCGCCGGGCGCGGGCAAGACCACGACGATCGCCAAGCTCGCGGCGCTGGCGGCGACCCGCGGCGGCGCCGATCGCGTCGCGATCGTCACCGATGGCTGTTATCACGTTGGCGGCTCCGCGCGCCTGGATGTCTACGCCAGGCTGCTGGGCGTGCCGGTCTACAGCTTTGCGACGCCCGCCGCGTTTCCCGAGTTGATGGCCGCGCTGACCGGGTATCGGCTGGTGCTGATCGATGGCGCGGGGCTGGAACCTGGCGAGCGCGCCTTTGGCCCGTACCTCAAGCTGCTGCGTGACTGCGCCGGACTCGAAGTGCTGCTCACGCTGCCGGCCACGGTGTCCGAACCGGCGCTGGAAATGACGGTGCGCGCCTATGGTGCGCTGCAGCCGGCGGGATGCGTGCTGACCAAGCTGGACGCCGCGCCGTCGCTCGGGGATGCGTTGTCGGTCGTGCTGCGCCACCGCCTGCGGTGCGTCTGGGGCACCGACGGCCAGCGCGTTCCGGCCGACATACGGAGGCTGGAAGCGGGCGACGTCGTGCGCCGGCTCGAACAGTCGGTGGATGCCGCCTGGAGGCACGCGCGCGCCACCGTGCCGGCCAGCGAGCTTGCCAACCTCGCGATTCCGGGGCGGCTCCAGTGAGTGGTCGCAAGGCCGAAGGGCGGCCTGTGCAATGAGTGCGGTCTCCGAATATCAGCGGGCCGAGCAGGCCGAATTCACCGATCTCGTGCGCCAGCACACCGGGCTGGTCAAGAGCGTTGCGTATCACCTGCTGGCGCGGCTGCCGAACGAAGTGGTGGACGTCAACGACCTGATCCAGTCGGGCATGGTGGGCCTGCTGGAAGCCGCCAAGGCGTATACGCCCGATCGCTCGGTGGAGTTTGGTGCCTTCGCGGTGATCCGCATCCGCGGTGCCATGCTGGACGAGCTCCGTCGCGGTGACTGGACGCCACGCTCGGTGCATCGCCAGGCGCGGCAGATCGTCGCCGCCATCCGCACGATCGAGCACCGCACCGGCAAGGCGGCGCAGAAGCGCGAAATCCTGCAGGAAATGGGCATCAGCGCGGAGGCGTACGACCGCGTGTTGAGCGATGCCGCGAGCGCGCAAATCGTGACCATGCCGCCGGAAGATGCCGACCTGCTGCCGAGCGCACACCAGGGTCCGGCCGCGCTGACCGAAAAGGCGCTGACGGAAGCCGAACTCGCGGCCGCGATCGAAACGCTGCCCGAGCGCGAAAAGACCGTGATCGGCCTCTATTACCAGGACGAATTGAACCTGCGCGAGATCGGCGAGGTGTTGGGCGTCGGCGTGTCGCGGGTGTCCCAGATCCACGCCCAGGCACTGCTGCGGCTGCGCGCCCGCATGGCAGGTCCGGGCGAGGCGGTCGGTCGATGAACGCCAGCGTGCGGGATGGTGGCCACCGGCCGGCGTGGTCCCGCCTGTCGGCGGCGATGCACGCCTGGCGCGGCGCGGGCCGCGGCGTGGATCGCCTGAGCATCGCGGGCGTGGTGGCCGCCGTCGTGACGCTCGCGGCGGGTATCGTCCTCAAGGGTGCGAGCCTCGGCGCGCTCTGGAATTTTGGCGCGTTCGTCGTCGTGTTCCTCGGCACGTCCGCGGCGGTGTTGCTGCGTACGCCGATGCCCGAGGTGCGCCGGGCGCTGGCGAATTTCCGCTGGGTGTTCCGGCCGCCCGCGTTCGAGTCCGACGGATTGATCGAGCGCATCGTGGCGTGGAGCGTGGTGTCGCGCACGCGTGGCCTGCTGGCGCTGGAACGCCGGATCGACACGGAGCACGAGGAACTGGTCCGCAAGGGCCTGCAATTGCTCGTGGACGGCACCGAGCCGGCCACCATCCGCGACATCCTTGCGGTGGAAATCGACACGCGCGAGGAAGCCGACATGGACGCGGCCAGGATGTTCGAGAACGCGGGGATCTATTCGCCGACCATGGGGATCATCGGCGCGGTCATGGGTCTCATGGCGGCCATGCAGCATCTTGGCAATCCGGGTCAGCTCGGCGCCGGAATCGCCGCCGCGTTCGTGTCGACCATCTACGGCATTTCGCTTGGTTACCTCTTCATGCTGCCGATCGCGAGCAAGCTGAAAAGCATTGCGCAGCGGCGCGCGCAGGTGTCGAGCATGCTGGTCGAAGGGTTGGTGGCCATCGCGCGGGGCGAGAATCCGCACCACATCGAAAGCAAGCTGCGGGGGTTCGTGTCGTGAGACGGCGCGCCCGCACGCCCGAACCCGAGACCAGTGGCTGGGCGATCCCGTATGGTGATTTCCTGACGCTGATGCTGGCCGTGTTCATCGCGATGTACGCGGTGTCGCAGGTGAACACCGCGAAGTACCACGCGCTGGCGCAGTCCCTGGGCCATGCCTTCCGCGGCGCGCCCGCCGATGCTCCGGCGCCGCGGGCGGCGCGCCTGCTGTTGCCCGTGGCGCCGCAGGCGCTGCTGCCGATGCCGCTGGCGCCGATCGCACGGGTGCTGCCGAGCCGCATCGATGGCGCGCGGGCCGAGCCGGCGCCGCCGCGGGCGACCTCCGCCAACCCCCAGTTGCAGACGATCTCCCGGCGTGTTGCGCAGGCGCTGCAGCCGTGGGTGGCCAGCGGAGCGGTGACGATCCGGCAAACGCCGTGGCGGCTCGCGATCACCATTCGCACGGACGTGTTGTTTCCCGAAGGCGCCGCCGAGTTGTCGGCGCTATCGCGCGCGACCCTGCGGGGTGTCGCGAAGGTGCTGGCGCCGTTCGACAACCCGGTGCGGATCGAGGGCTCCACCGACGATCTGCCCATCCACACCGCGCGGTTCCCGTCCAACTGGGAACTGTCGGCCTCGCGCGCGGCCAGCGTGGCGCAGCTCTTCGGCTCGGCCGGCGTCGCGCCGGCGCGGCTGGCCGTGGTCGGTTGGGGCCAATACCGCCCGATCGCGAGCAACGCGAGCGCAGCCGGTCGCGCCCGCAATCGTCGGGTCGTGGTGGTGGTGACGGGTGGCGATCCGGTACCGCCGTCGCAGGCAGGTGGGAATACGCGCGTGGCGGCGGCCCATGGGGCGGACGCGGCGGGGGCGTCAGCGACACGCGATTGGCGTGCGTCGCCTTCGCCTGCCGAACCGGAGGTTGCAGGCGCGGGCGTGATCACGGGCCCGGCATTGCCGGCTGGCCTCCAGACCGCTTCGGCACCGCGCGCACAGGAGTAAGGGGACATGCCCGGGAATCATCCGTGGTGGGTGCTGGTGGTGCTGGTCGCGTGCGGACTGGCGTTGTCGCTGGCGCAGTGGGCGTATTTCGAATGGCGGCTGCGTTCGTTGGCCGGGCGGTTCCCGACGGCGGGCACCAAGCCCGCCGATGCCGCCGACAAGCTCGTCGGCGGACTGCTGCGCGTCGGCGCGCAGCTCGAGGCCAGCCTGCATGAGGCGCTCGGCGCGCGCGTCTACGGTGCGGCCCCGACCGCCGCGGCCGATCGCTACCGCCTGGCGCGCGACATGGCGTCCGGCGGCGCGAGCGCCGCTTCCATCGCCGACGCCTGCGGCGTGGCCGCCTGCGAGGCCGAATTACTGCGCGCCGTGCACGCCGAGCGGGCGACGCAGGCGTCGCGCGCGGCGCATCAGCCGACCGCCGAGCCGGATGACGTGTCACGGGTGGGCGAGGCGATGACTTCGGATGCGCCGGTCGCGGATGCGGCAATCGAAGCGCCGCCGGCCGTTGCCGCGCCGGCGGCCGCGACAGCGGACAGGCAGGGCAAGCCAGCACCGGCCCCGCGCAAGCGCAAGCGATCCAAGATCGCGCGCGAGAAGCCCAAAGCCGGCGCACCGCGCACCACGGACTCGTGACTTTTCATCGGATGGCACGCTGATCCTGATTGCCGTGCGTGGCGACGTGTGGTCACTTGATGCCTGCGGGGGCGCATCCCCCTCGGTCGCCCCTTCCTGCGGAAGGGGGAAGAAGTGCCGTGCCTTCGCCTTGCCGAACGACGGACCGCAAGGGGTTCTGCGACCTGCGGATCCTGCAGCCGCCGGTGGCGAATCGGGGTCCAGCGTCCATCGATTCGGGAAGAGCCGCGTCGCCCGGGCACGTGTCTACTCGACCGCCACGCTTGTCTCCGGCGCCACCGGTCGAGCGTCGGCATCGCCCACGCGTCGTGCGCGCAGCGCCATCCAGACGTACAACGGCAGTCCCACCAGCAACAGCACGAAGGTCCAGTGCACCGCTTCCGTGCCGGCGCCGATCACGGCCCACAGCATGAAGCCGAATGCGAGCAGCGCCAGGGCCGTGTCGCGCACCGGCAACGGGCGTCCGCTGCGCTGCGCCAGCACCACGTCGGCCATGGCGCTGAACAGGTACGCAATCAAGCTGCCCAAGGTCGTCAGCAGGACGAGGAACGTGAACATCGCCACCATGCCGCGGCTGTAGTTCGCCAGCACCATGACGCTCGTGATCGCAGCGAAGACCAGCAGTCCCACGGTCGGCGTCGAACGCGCGGACTCATGCCCAAAGCAGCGCGGGAACAGACCGTCGCGCGCCACCGCCTGCGGAAACTGGCCGATGATCAGGCTCCAGCCGTTGAGCGCGCCGAAGCAGGAGATCGCCGCCGCACCGGCGATCAGCCAGCTTGTCCAACCGCCCCACAACAGGCGTCCCGCCAGCGCCAATGGCGCCTGCGATTGCGCGAGCTCGGCAGCCGGCACCAGCCCCAGAACGGCCGCGGTGCAGGCGATGTAGACGATGGCCGCGATCGCGGTGCCCAGCAGCGTCGCGCGCGGAATGGTTTTCTCCGGATCGCGCACGTGACCCGCCGGAATCGAGGCGGATTCCACGCCGAGGAAGGCGAACAGGGTGGCCGCGACGCTGATGTTGATCGCGTGCCATGGAGAGCCGGCGTGCGGTCCCACCGCCAGCAACTGCGGGTTGAAGTGGAACAAGCCGAACAGCGCCAGCGCGACCAGGGGCAATAGTTTCAGCAACGTCGTCGCCACCTGCAGCGCGCCTGCCTGGCTCACGCCGACGATGTTCACCACGGTGACCACCCAGATGGCGGCCAGCGCGGCCAGCGCGCCGTACAGCGGATGCGCACCCATCGCAGGCAGGAACACCGACAGGTAACTGGCACACGCCACCGCAATGGCCGCAAGACCGACGACGCCCGACACCCAATACGTCCAGGCGACCAGGAACCCGATGCAGTCGCCAAAAGCGGCTCGACTGTAGGCATACGGGCCGCCTGCGCGCGGTGCGCGCTTGGCGAGGCGATAGAACACGCCGGCCAGCAACAGCGCACCGACGGCGCTGATCGACCAGCCGATCAGGCTGAAGCCGCCATAGGACGCGAGCGACGCGGGCAACAGGAACACCCCCGAGCCGATCATGTTGCCGAGTACCAGTGCGGTCGCCATCACGAGACCGAGCTGACGTTTCGAGGCGGTCATCGGCGAAGCCTCTTGCGGGGTGGACATGGGGAACGCGCGATCACACCGGCTCCGGCAATGCCGCCGATTTCGGTTTCGACCGCAGCCACAGCAGCATCAGCGCCAGCAGCAAGCACGACGCGATGCCGAGCCCGGCATCCGTGATGAGGGCTCCCGCCACGCCGTGCCACGCATAGCCGTGGCCGTCCACGGCGATCATGTAGGTGATGGGCAGGACGGCCGCCGCGGTCAGCACGCTGAAGGTCGTCGCCGCCAGCGGGTTGTTGCGGCCGATGGCTTCGAACGTGATCGCGACCGAACAGGTGATGGCGAGTGACTGGAACCAGCTTTCGCCAAGAAACGCCACGGTGAAAAGGTTGGCGTGTGCGGCAGCAGCAACAGGCTGCACGTGAACAACCCGCCCACCACGCCGATACCAGGGTACAGCGGCCGCAGCGGCATGCGTTTTGCCAGCCGCGGCAGGAACAGGCTGGCGGCGATGTTCACCAGGCTCGCGCTGCCGCCGACGATGCCGACCCATTCCATCGAAGCGTGGAAGTCGCGCCCCAGCCCGCCCAGCACGTTGCTGAGCGTGAAGGACGCCGAGGGCAGGATGAACCTGGCCAGCGCGATCAGCACTTCGCGACGCTTGAACAGGCGCCCCACTTCGCGGAAGAACTGTACGAAGCTGTCGCGCGCGAGTTTCGGATCGGGCCGCGTCACCGGGATGAACGGGTGGACCGCTAGCGGCAGCAGTTGTATCGCGCCCAGCAGGATCGCGGCTGTCGGTAGCGACATGTGATCGACCAGCTCGATCGCGACCACCGCGATCGCGCCGAAAGCCCCGAGATTGCCGACCATCGTCCACGCGCTCAGACGGCCCTTGTCCGCGCGCGGGATGACGGTCGAAAACCATCCGCCCAATGCGTAGGTCATCAAGGCACTCGCCATGTTCGCAACCACCAGCAGGACCATCACCAGCACCAGGTGATCGAGATTCAGCAACGCCACCGGCGTCAGCACGGCCGCGACCACCGTGCCCGCCGCGGCATAGAACCGCGGGGTGAAGCGCACGTCGAGCATGGGACTCAGCAGCAGGCACCAACGCTCGGCGAATGGGCCAGCGCGGTCAGCGTCGCGATCGCACCTTCGGAAACATGCCGTGCAGCCAGCAGTTGCGGCAGGGTGACGGCGTCCAGGCAACTCAGCAGCCCGAACGGCACCCAGGTCATGCCCATCAACCAGATCGGCGCTCGCCAGCGGGGGTTCACGGCAGGGACTTCCGGAGCGCGCAGGGCGGAAGTGGCGCGGCCGCTTCCGCCAGGGCCGGGGGCCGTGGAAACCGTTTCGCGGGTTCCGCCTTGCCGCCTGCCGCGAGGCCCGAACGGCTTGCATGCGGTTCCGTGTCACGGCTGCCGCGACGCGGCATACGCCGCCACGTCGAGCATGTCCCGCAGCGTCAGTTGCGCGGCTTCCGTGCGCATCGGCGCGGCGCCGGCGTTGGTGCGCTTGCCCAACCGGAACATGATCAGTTCGCGGGCGATGTAGGTGGGCGAGCGGCCGGCGAGATACGGGATGTTCCCGACGCCGTGCAGCGTCGCGCCGTGGCAGGACTCGCAGGCCGGCGCACCGCGCACGCCATGCGCGGCGATCCGGGCGCCCGCCGCGATGCTGCCCGGCGGCACGTACGCGGTGTAGATGACCCGCTCGCTGCCGTGTTCGCCGGCGTCGGGTTCGACTTCGATGATGCGCTCGCCCAGTGGCTCCCGGGCGCCGTCGTGGTCGGGCGCCAGGATGTAGTCGTCCCAGTGCGTCTGCGGCACGGTTGCCGCTTCGACGACCTTGACGTGCGACGTGAATGTCAGCTTCGAGAAATATCCGATGGCGGCCCGCTCGTCCGCGGCGTCGAGGTTGCGGGCCTCGAACGGCATGATGTCGTTGTGGCGCTGGCCATCCCGGAACGCCTGCAACTGTTCGCGAAGGTATGCGGTCGTCAGCCCCGCCAGCGACGCGGTCGACGGATAGCCTTCACCGCCGGCGTTGTGGCAGGCCGCACACGCATACGCCGGCTTGCGCCCGAACGCGACGACGTGCGGCATCGGCGGGTGGTCCTGCGGAAACCAGTCGGCAACCTCGAAGCCGTCCGCCAACGCCGCGCGCGTATACGTGCGCGTGCTGCCGGGGACGTGCATGGGGGCGTGCGGGTCGGGCTTCGCGGCCTGCAATGCCTTCGGCAAACTCGGGTCCGGCGAATGCTCCTTGGGCAACGCCCACGTTTCCGCCGCGATGAATGCGGCGCTGGACGACGTGGCGGCTGGCAGGGTTGACGCAGGCGCCGCACCGCCTGCCCACGCCACACCCGCCAACGCGGCCACGGCCGCGGCTGTAACGGCAAGGTTCGGTTTCAGGTACATGGCAACCTCGGATTTTCAATTCGTCATTCCCGCGAAGGCGGGAATCCGGTGTCTTGGACTTAACCCGTTGACGGGCAAAGTCATGGATTCTGGGTCCGGCTTGCGATGGCGCGGCAGGCCGGCCCGGAATGACGACGTGGAGGTGTTGCACGGGTGCGTCCGGGCAGCCACGTCGGTTGCCGGGGCGATGGCCATGCCGCTATTTGCCGGCGAGATAGCTCAGATCGGCGTTGTAGCTGTCGACGTGCTCGGATGCTTTGGCGATCGATTCCTCGAACGATTTGAGCAGCGCGTCCGTGGCCGATTTTCCGTACACGCCTTCGAGCATCTTCCGCAGGGATGAATTGACCAGGGTGCCGTAATCCGACCAGTTCTTCCTGCCGATGGCGACGACGTAATCCGGCGCGCCCTCGCCGCCCGCTTGAACCGCCATGGTCGAGTAGTAAATCAGCGACCTCGTCTTGATCGATGCTGCGGTGATTTTCTTCACCGCCGAGGTAAACGTCTCGTAGGCGGCGTGGTCGGGCTTGAGCGTGTAAGCGACAATATCGATGAGCGGTGGCGGCGGCAGGGTGCGCGCGCCCGCTGGCAGGTAGCTCATGTCCGGCTGGTCCACGAAGAAGGTGCTGGTCTCGTTCCTGAGATGCGGATTCAACTGCGCGCTGACCGTCGCGTCGCAGGCATTTTCGGTTGCGTGCATTCGGTCGAAATCAGCCCAGGAATAGGGCCCGATTTCGTAGGCATAGGTATAGGTATTGCCGGTGGCGTGCTGCAGAGCGATCACGTCGTATTTGAATCCGTGCTGGCGCAGGCATTCGTTCCACGCCTTTTCGCCGGCCTCATACGCCGCCTGCTGTGCTGGCGCCACGGTGTCGGTGTAATCCCGGGTGATCGACGCCGGGTTGGCGTCCGCCGCGTACGCCTTGGTAACGCCCAACGCCGCAAGTGCGGCGACTATGCATACGGTCTGAACTTTCATGATGTCCTCCGAGCATGGCTATGACCGACGTGCAGACATCCATGGCTCGCCGGTCGGACGAACAGGGTGGACGATTCGCATGGCGCCCCGATCTCGTTCTCGTCCATTCGTGGCGCGATATCTCACCGCGAACGGAACAAAGACCTGACATTCACCCTGTGGTGTGGACGAGTGGTGGGGGACCACTCATCGAAGGGATTCTTCGTTGCGTGGAGAAAAGGCGCAATCCTACTGATCGGTAGGGAGGGCCGGGGAAGGCGCGAGGCGGCGCAGCCACTGTGCCATCAGTTCGGCGCGGCTGTGCGCGCCAAAGTTGCGAAGCACCGCCACGACGTACTGATGCGTCGTGGCCGGCGTCAGGTGCAGCGTTCTGGCGAGCTCCTTCTCCGGGGCCCCGGTCAGCAGCAGGCGCAGCACGTCGCGCTCCCGCGGGCTCAGCGGCCGAAAGGCGTTCAGCAGTCCGTGCATCTGCAGCATCTCCCGGTGCAGGAGCGTGCTGCCGCGCAGGAAAAATGCCAGGAGGTTCCGCTCGCGGACGCCGAAGCCGCGGCCGCGGTGCCCCCGGTCGAATATGAAATACGATTCCGCGCCCGGCGCGGTTGCCGCGGCGCCGATCAGGCGGTGGCCGATGCCCAGCGGCGCGAGGACTTCCCGATTGATCCGGTCGCGCTTCCAATCGCGATCGGTGACGACCTCCTCGCGCAACAGGCAGCGGTCGTGTCCGAACCGGCTCGCAAGCGCGACCGTCTGCGGGTCCATGTAGTTGTTCCGGACCGCATCCACGGCGACTTCGTGGGCGCGCTGCCATTCGTCCGTGGGATGCAGCGTCAGGCAGACGTTCGGTCGCCAGCCCAGCAAGGGATCGCGGGGATTTTTGCGCGCCCAATCCTTCTCGCGGGCCACGCCGACCCACGTGGCGTTGACTGCGCCGATCTGCCGCGCCAGCGCATGGAGGCAATGGCCCAGGGCCGCCTGCGGTGCGGACGCGGGGAACTCCGCCAGCTCGTGCCACAGCACGATGATCGCGTCCTGGTCCTTCCAGGACAGATGGCGCCCGGCCTTCGGTGCGTTCATTGGCCCCCACTTGTGCCAAAAACATCGAGATGGTCCGTTGCAGCGGCGATGGACTGGCGCGTCCGCGGGCGTCCTGCGGCGGGCGCGTCGGCAAGCCGGCATGACCAAGCAACCACCGCTGCCCGTATTCGGCGCCAACGCATCACGCCGCGCAGCTCGATTGCCCACCCCTGATCGGCTGCGGCGTGGGTGGCAGCATGCACGAACCGCGTTTCACGACGCAGTGAAATGGTGTGATTTCACGGTGAAACGTGTGGCCGCGGCAATGGCACGCGGGGCATTGCGCGTGGCATGCACCCGGCCAGCCGGCAGCCACGGCCGGAGACGCACCAGCGCGCCAATCGGTTTCAGGAACCCTTCGCGCGGGAGCGGCGCCGGTTGATCGCACGGCCGGCGGGATTGGAGGCGGCCATCCCGGTGCGCGCCATCGCCTCGACGGCAGGATCGCCGCACGCCCGCGCGGTGGCGAGGGCACGCAGAAAAAGGGCGCGCGCCGCCGAGGCGTCGCCCAGCCGCTGTTCCAGGGCGCCTCCGAGGCAGGACACTCTTGCCCATGGCGCAGGCGCGGCATCCGGCGGGAAGCGTTGCAGAACCGCCTGGATCGACCGATGCGCGGTCGCGACATGCCCACGCTCCCAGTATGGACAGAGCGCGCCGACGAGCAGCAGGGCCCGCTGCGCGTCGGCGCGCGCAATCAGGCCGTCCAGTGCCATCTGGAAGTTGTCGCGTTCCCGATCGCAGCGCGCCAGCCACGCCGTGCGTAGGTCATCGGTGGCGCACCGCGCTCCCGCTTCCGCGAGGTGCAGGCAAAACGCGGCGTGGGCCCGGCGCGGCGTGTCGCCGTCAGCGCTGGCGGCCAGCCGCTCGAGTGCATAGGTGCGCACGGTGGACAGCATCCCGTAGCGCTGCTCCAGGTCCGGCGTCGTGACATACAACAGGCTGTGGCCATGCAACCTGGCAACCCCGGCCTCGACGTCCATCCGAAGGTCACCAGGCGCATCGCCCACCCACTTGGCTGCCTCCAGTGTGAACCCTCCGGCGAACACGGCGAGGCGCCGAAACAGGATTTGCTCGGCGGTGCCAAGCAGCTGGTGGCTCCAGTCGATGGCATCGCGCAGCGTGCGTTGCCGGTCGGGGACGTCCGCAACGTTGTCGGCGCGCATGTCGAGATGACCCGGAAGCTGCCGCGCAAGTTCGGCCGGGCTCAGCGTGCGGCACTGTGCCGCCGCCAGTTCGATTCCGAGCGGCAACCCGTCGAGGCGCCGACAGGTCTCCGCGATCGCCGCCGCGTTCGCGCGTGTCAGCGCGAATCCTGGTCGGACCGTCGCAGCGCGCTGCACGAACAACTGCACGGCCGGCGTGGCCCTCAGCTCGGACACGGTCGCGTCGCCCGCGGGCACTGCCAAGGGCACGACGCGGTATTCGCGTTCGCCGTACAGGTGAAGCGCCGTGCGGCTGGTAACCAGAATCCGCAGATGGATCGAGGCGTCCAGCATCGCGCCCACGAGCGCTGCCGCCGGGAGGTGCTCGAAATTGTCGAGGATGAGCAGGACCGGATGCCGCGCGCCCGAAAGGTGCCGGCACACTGTTTCGATCGGTGGCGCGTTGTCCGCCGCACTCAGCCCGAATACCCGCAGCATGGCCAGTTGGAAGATGGCGGCGTTCGGTACACCAGCGAGCCTGACGTAATACACCCGAGCGGTGCGTCGTCGCCGGGCGTGCAGGCCCGCCTCGATCGCCAGACGCGTCTTGCCGCTGCCCCCGGTGCCGGTCAACGTGATGAGGCGTGGTCCCTGGCGCGCGGTCAGCAGCGCATCCAGCTCGGACTGTTCGCGCGCACGGCCGAGCAGCGGCAGCCGCGGCGCGGGCACCGCGCCGGGCTTCGCACGAAACGCGGAATACGTTGCGGGCGCCTCGACGCGGGGGGCCATCGCTGGCGGATCCGATCCCGCCCGGCCCACCGCCGCGCGTGGCAATACTTCCACCCGGTAATGGCCACTCGGTACCCGGATGCAAAAGGGGTCGCCGGCGCCTGTGGTCCTGTAGTAGCGCGTCAACCGCGCCCGCAGCCGCCGTGCCTCCGCGCGGACGATTGTGTCCGTACGCGGGTCGAAACCGGCGCCCCGGCCGAAGACGTCGACGCCAATGCCGTATTCCTTGGGCGGCGCGGCGGCGTTCGCCACGTACCGCTCCACGAGGTAGCGCAACAGCCGAGCCAGGGTCGGCGCCGTGCGGAACAGGTCGGCGGCGAGCACGCGCTCCAGTTGCGCCCGAACCGACGCCATCTCGTCGCTGCTGGCTGCAGGCACTGCCGTGGGCATTTCGGATCGCCTCGAGCGCGGCGCGATCATATCGCGCGTCGGCGTGGGTGGTTCAGCGCCCCGACCGGGGTGGCCATGCGGGAGGGTCGCGGCTGAGGACGCTCCCGCGAAGCGACCGCTTCCACGACGCGGCCACTATCCAAACAAGCCTTCCCGCCGTGGGTTGCCAAAGCGATCGCAAAGGATCGGGTGCCAGCATCAGGTCATCCGCTGGCGACGGGTGCCGCGCATGCTGCGTGCCTCGCGTACATGGTTGATTGCCGTGATCGTGTTGCTGCCGTGCCTCGCGCAGGCAGCGAGCGGGCCGTTTGGCATCGATCATCGCGTGGCGTACGACAACAGCGGCATCTGGCAACGCAGCAACCAGAAGGCGCTGATCTACGCCACGGTGGCGACCGTGATTGGCGGCTCGCTGGTGCTCGGCGATCAGGACAAGCTGGGCGACACGTTCTGGCGCTCGCTGGATTCGTTGGCGGTGTCAACGGTGCTGGCGCAGGGCATGAAGTGGACGTTTCAGCGTGAACGACCGTCGCAGACCAGCAATCCAAACCTGTTTTTCCGCGGCATCCACAACGAAAGTTTCCCCAGCGGCGAAGTCACGGCGGTCGCCAGCGCCGTTACCCCGTTCGTCGCGGCGTATGGTCGTGACGATCCGGCTGTGTATGCGCTGGAGTTGCTGCCGCTTTACGACGCCATGGCGAGGGTCAAGACCCGTGGCCACTGGCAAAGCGACGTGCTGGTGGGCTGGGCGCTGGGCACGGGCGTCGGCATCTGGGCGGCGCGCCGCCAGTCGCCACTGATCCTGGGCTGGCTGCCGCACGGTTTCGAGGTGGGTTTCATCCACCGCTTTTGATCCTGAAAGGAAAGGACATCGCATGTTCGAACGGCGTTCCCCCTGGCGGCCCGTGCCGCATCGGCGCATCGCGGCGCGCGTGCTGGCGTGCACGTTGCTCGGCTTCCCGTTGGTTGCGCTGGGCGCGTCTGCGCCCCGCGCGCCGCAGGCCGTGATCCCGATTCCCGGTGGCCAGCACGGCGTTGGTTTCGACGACATCGGCTATGCGGCGGCGCTTGGCCGCGTGACGATCCCGGCCGGTGCGACCGGGAATCTCGTGCTGCTCGATCCCGCCACCGACGCGCTGACCGTCATTCCCGGCGTGAGCGCGGCGTCGGCGCCGGGCGAGTCGCACCGCGAGGGCACCACTTCGGCGATGTACGCCGAGGGCTACCTGTTTGCCAGCGATCACGATCCGGATGCGATCGTCGCCATCGATCCGCGCACGCACGCGATCGTCGGGCGCACCGCCCTGGCGGGTGGACCGGACTACGTGCGCTATGTGGTGCGCACCCACGAGGTCTGGGTCACCGAGCCCGAGCGCCAGCAGATCCAGGTGTTCAAGCTGGCGGTGGGAGCGCGTCCCGTGCTCACGCCCGAGACCGTGATCCACATTGCCGGTGGGCCGGAATCGCTGGAGATCGACGATCAACGCGATCGCGCGTATTCCAACCTCTGGAAAAGCGACACCGTCGAGATGGACCTGACGACGCATGCCGTATTGGCGAAGTGGCCCAACACCTGCAAACGCTCGCACGGCATCGCGATCGACGCGCAGCACGATCACGTGTTCGTGGGCTGCGGCGCGGGCAAGGTCGTCACGCTTGCGCCAGCGGATGGCGGCAAGGTGATCGCCACCGCACACGCGGGTGCCGGGATCGACATCATCAGCTACGACTCACGCCTGCATCATCTTTACGTGCCCGGCGCGCAGGCCGAGACGCTCACGATCTTCAACGCGGAACCGTCCGGCGCGCTGAAGCCGCTCGCGGTTTACCGCACCGCCGCGCGCGCCCATTGCGTCACCCACGACCAGACCGGACACGTGTACGTGTGCGATCCGGGCGCCGGGGCGATCCTGAAAATCGACGATCGTTGAGGATGCTCTGCTTTTGCTGATTCCGTTCATGGTTCGACGAGCTCACCACGAACGGAATCAATGCGCTGTCCAATCGTCCTGAGCTTGTCGAAGGACGAGAGGTGGTTTGGTCAGTGCAGCGTTGCGTGTTCGCCGCGGTCTTCAGCCTCGCGCGCGCGGCAGGCTCCAGATGTCCAGTACGCCGCGCGTCGCGTGCGCGTTGGCGTTGCCTTCCGGCAGGATGATCCGGCCGGCCACGACGATCGGGCTGTTCCAGTGGCCCGAGCCGCAGGGCAGCGTGGCCACGGCCTTTCCGGAAGCCGCGTCGTAGATGTGCAGCCCGCCCTCGGGTGAGTACACGTAGAGCAGGCCGCCGGCTTCGAACGGGCTGGTGCCGCTCGTGGTGTTGTGCCAGACCGGATGCAGCCGTCCGGCGGCGAGCTGCCAGGCGGCGGTGCCGCTGTTGTCGGCCACGAACATCCAGGTCTTGCCAGCCTGCTTCCAGACCGCGGGCTGGGTGAACAGGCGATCACCGCCCGGCGTCGGGACGACCTGCAGTTCGCCGCCCTTGTGGGGCGCCGTGCCGGCGATGGCCTTGAGGCTCAGCAGGCGGATCTTGCCGTCCTTCCCGCCCTGCGCGATCAGGCCGTCGCCCAGCCACACGGGCGAGGTCGAACCCAGGTCCAGGTCGTGGTCGTTCAAATAATCGGTGTTGGCCGGCGTGTAGTTCGCGAGCATGCGCGTGGCGTCGGCGTCGAGTTCGATGACCGCGTCGCCCCAGTCGGTCTTGCCGTTCCAGGGCGCGTTGCCGGTCGCGATGAAGATGTCGCCGGTCTGTGGATCGATCACCGGCCCGGCGCGGCCCCAGATCGCGGCGTCGCTGGCCGGGCAGGTAGAGGGGTCCATCAGGCCGCTGCGCTCGCTGCACAGGGTGTTCCACACGTGCAGCAGCCTGCCGGTCTTGCCATCCAGGATCGCGACGTGGCCCTGATAGGGCGGCTGGTCGCCAACGTAGCCCGCGGTGGCCGCGATCACGTCGCCGTGGTCGAACTTCAGCGGCGAATCCATCTTTTCGCGCTGGGGCAACCGCGTGATGGACGTGCGCCAGGCGACGTGACCGTCGGCGATGGCGAGCTTCTCGACGTAGCCATCCGGCGACGCCGCGTAGAGGTAGCGGTGGTCGGGATCCGCCACGGGAGTCGATGTCGTGATCTGCGCGGTGCCGGCGAGCTTCGCGTAGCCGGCGGGCGTGTAGTCCCACAGGATCGCGCCCGTGTCCGCATCGACCGCGAGCGTCTTGCCGTAGGTGGTGGTTGCGAAGAGGGCATCGTGCCGCGCGCCATGGATCGATACGTTGGGCAGGTAGATCACGCTGGCATCCACGGTGCCCGGCAACGCGACCTTGCGCAGCGTGAGCGCGTGCACCGTCGAGGCCGTGATGCCGGTCGGCTGGGCGTTCGCGCTCGTACCTTCAAGGTTGCCGCCGAACATGGGCCAGGCTTGTGCCGCCGGAGCCGCGGCGGCGCCGGTCGCGAAGGAGGTGCCGAGGACGAGAACCAGTACTGCTGCGAATGGGCGTGACATGCGCGAAGTATCCCACTGCGCCGCCGCCCGGGCACGAACTTTGCGCCGGCCCGCGGGCGCGGAGCGCCTGACGGGAAGATTCCCGGTGCGGCGCGCCGGTCAGGATTCGATGACCGCGAGGGTGCGCACCTCGATGCTTTCGCGCGCCGGCGTGGTGGCGCTCGTATCCGGCAGTTCGAAGGCGCCGTGCGGCGTGAAGCGGGCGGGCACGCTGGCCAGGCTGTCCCAGCCCTTGATGAGCAGGACCTCGTCCGGCCGCATGTGGGGCGCGTAATACCAGCGCTGCCCGGCGTGGTACGCCAGGTGATAGATTTCGCCAACGCGGTTAGGGAAGACCTGGTCGGTCGCCACGAGATCCTCGGTGCGCACGCTGCGGGCGTCCGCCAGCGCGAGCGGCGAGCGCTGCACCGGGCCGCGGATCGGCCGCCAGACGTTGGCCTGCACGATGCGCGCGCCGCGCCGCAGCAGGCGTTCGACCTCCGCCGCGCCCAGCACGTCACGCGCCCGCTGCGGGCCGCTTTGCGTGGTGTAGTCGACGTGCACGCGGCGCGCGGGGCCGCGTTGACCATCGCGGTTGCGGGCGCCGGCACCGGCATCCGAACGCCGCGTCACGTCGAAGACGACCACGCGCGTGGCGCCCACGGCCGCGGCGACGAGCGCCTGGACCTCCGGGTAGTACATGCGCTCGATTTCCGCGTCGGAGTAAAAATCACCGACCTGGCTCGCGTGCGGGTGGAACTCGAAGCCCTCGCGGTCGAGCCGCGGCGTCGCCGGCAGCCGTCGCAGGTCGTGGATGGTTACGGCGTGGGGCTCGGTTGCGAAATACAGGCGTGGCTCGCCATGGGTATAGGCGGCGCTTTCAAACACCGGTTTCGTGGCACCGCGCACGATGAACGTGAGGTTCGCGGTGACGCTGCCATCGGCGTCCGCAGCCGACCCCGGTGAGCGGGCTGCGCACGCAACATTCACTTGCTGATCCACTTTCGATTGCCTCGCTGTGCACACGGACGGCATCGCGCGTCCGCGGTGTCGAAATGGCGCGTGCCGGCGGGCGATTCAAGCGTGCGCGCGGGGTTGGTGCTGCGCGTTCGACATGAGGACAGAACGCGTCCGCATGTCGAACGCGCACCGCGCCGCGGCCGCGCGATCAGTTGGAACCGTGCGGGTCGATGGCGATCTGGGCGCTCTCGGGAGCCGGTTCGGCGGGCGCCCGCTTGCCCGCGACGTAGGTGTAGATCACGGGCACGACGTACAGCGAGATCAGCGCGCCGATCGTGAGTCCGGTCGCGATCACCAACCCCATGTCGAAGCGGCTGACCGCCCCCGGGCCATGCGCCACCAGCAGCGGCGCGACGCCAAAGACCATCGCGAGCGTCGTCATCAGGATCGGGCGCAGACGGATGCTGGAGGCTTTTTCGACCGCAGCCTGGATGTCGAGGCCCTGTTCTTCGCGCATGACGTTGGCGAATTGCACGATCAGGATGCTTTGCTTGGTGATGAGCCCGATCAGCGTGATCATGCCGACCTCGGTGTAGATGTTGAGCGTCGCGGCGCCCTGGAACAGGAACAGCAACGCGCCGAACACCGACATGGGCACGGCGACCAGCACGATGACCGGATCGCGGAAACTTTCGAACTGCGCGGCCAGCAGCAGGTAGACCAGCAGCAGCGAGAGCGCGAAGGTGACGAGAATGGTGTGCCCCTGCTGCATGAACTGGCGCGACTCGCTGGCGTAGTCGACGCCATAGCCCGGCGGCAGCGTGCGTGCGGCGAGGTTCTTCAGGTAGCCCAGCGCCTGCCCCAGCGGCACCCCGGGCGCCATCGTGCCCTGGACCGTCACCGAGTTGAGCTGCTGGAACTGCGGCAGGTATTCCGGCGCGACCGTGTGCTTGACGTCGACCACCGTGGTGAGCGGCACCAGCTTGCCGCTGCCCGTGCGCACGTAGTAGTTGCCCAGCGCGTTGATGTCCGCGCGGTCGGCGTCGGGCACCTGCGGGATCACCTCGTAGCTGTGGCCGGACATGTCGAAGCGGTTGACGAAGTTCTCGCTCAGCAGGGCGCTCAGGTCGTTGCCGATGTCCTGCATGTTGAGACCGAGGTTGGCCGCGAGGTTGCGGTTGATCTTGAGGTCGTCCTGCGGATCGTCGTAGCGGAGATCCTTGGTGAGGAAAGTGAACAGACCGCTCTTCATGGCGGTGGCGATGAACTGGCCGGCGGCCGCGTCCATCTCGCGGTAGCCGTGGGTCGAGGTGAGCACAAACTGCACCGGCAGGCCGCCGGAGGCGCCGGGTAGCGTCGGTAGCGGAAAGGCGACGGTCTGCAGCCCGGCCACCGCGCCGAGCTTTTGCTGGATCAGCGGCTGCAGCTGCATCTGCGTCCGGGAGCGCTGGCTCCACGGTTTGAGGTTGGCGCCGCCGAACACGGCGTTGTTGCCGGCGCCGCCGGAGGGTGCGATGCCGCTGATCTGCCACACCAGCGCCGTTTCGGGGAAGCTTGCGAGGATCTTGCGGATCTGCCGGTTGTAGGCATCGAGGTAGTGCCGCGTCGCCGTCGCGGGCCCGATGCCCTGCACCAGCACGACGCCCTGGTCTTCGGTCGGCGCCAGCTCGCTCTTGCTGCCGAGGAACAGGAACGGAATGGCGATGAGCACGCACACCGTCACCAGCAGCACCAGCGGGCGAAAGCGCATGACCACGCGCAACGAGCGATCGTAGTGCT
Organism: Rhodanobacteraceae bacterium; assembly: GCA_035720985.1. GTDB lineage: Bacteria > Pseudomonadota > Gammaproteobacteria > Xanthomonadales > Rhodanobacteraceae > 66-474. Next base: position 48,815 of record DASTNI010000015.1, read on the forward strand.
CGCGCAACCGCGCAAAGCCGCGGTCGAGCACGTGGGTCAGACCCCGGTCCGCGGTCGGCCGCAGCACCTTGGAGCTCAGCATGGGCGTCAGCGTCAGCGCGACGATCATCGAGATGATGACGGTCGCCACCAGCGTGAACGCGAATTCGGTGAAGAGGCTGCCAGTCAGGCCGCCCATGAAGGCGATGGGCACGAATACCGCGACCAGCGTCGTCGACATCACGAGGATCGGGCTGGCGAGTTCGCGCGCGCCATCGATCGCGGCGTGGAACGGGGTTTCGCCCTCGTCGATCAGGCGCTGGATGTTCTCGAGCACGATGATGGCGTCGTCGACCACGAGGCCGATCGCCAGCACCACCGCCAGCAGCGTCAGCAGATTGATGGTGAAGCCCAGGGCCACCATGATGATGCCCGCGCCGATCACCGACAGCGGGATGGCGACCGCGGGCAGCAGCAGCGAGCGCAGCGAGCCCAGGAACAGGAAGATCACCACCACGACCACCGCCAGCGTGATGACGATGGTCGACAGCACTTCGTGCAGCGACGCGGTGATGAACGTGCTCTGGTCCAGCGCGACGTCGATGCGGATGCCGGGCGGATGCGAGGCGCGCAGTTGGTCGACCACCTTGTGCACCCCGGCGGCGACGTCGAGGGCATTGGCATCCGGCGTCGGCTGCACGCCGATGAACACCGCGTGGTCGCCGTTGTAGAACACCGCCTGGTCGTAGTTTTCGGCGCCGAGCGTGACCTTGGCGACGTCCTTCAGCCGGATCACGGTGTTGCCGACGTTGCGTACCACGAGGTTCTGGAACTGCTGAAGGCTGTTGAGCGAAGTGGTCGCGGTCAAGGTGACCTGGCGCAGCGCGTTGCGCGTGGTGCCGACCGCCGAGATGAAGTTGTTGGCCTCGAGCGCCGAGGCCACGTCGGCGGCGGTGATGCCGCGCGCCGCCATGCGCACCGGATCCAGCCACGCGCGCAGCGCGAAGGCGTTGCCGCTCGGGTCGGTGCCCGCGGGCACGATCTGCGCCTGACCGACCCCGGGCACGCCCTGGATCTTGGGTTGCGCCACGCGCAGCACGTAGTCGTTGATCTGCTGCTGGTTGAGGCCCTTGCCCTCGAACGAGAGGTACATGAGCGCGGTCGCACTGCCGACGGTTTCGTTGATGATCGGACGCTGGCTCTGCGCCGGCAGCAGGTTCTGGACCTGGTTCACCTTCGACAGGATCTGCGCCACCGCGGCGTTGGGATCGGCGTTGAGCCGCATGTTGACGGTGATGGTCGACATGCCAACCGCGCTGTTGCCCGTCATGTAGTCGATGTCGGGCGCGCTGGCGATCGCCTGTTGCAGCGGAGAGGTGATGAACGCCGCCACGGTGTCCGGGCTGGCGCCGGGATACGCGGTGGTGACCGTCACCACGGTGCTGGTCACGGTCGGATATTCGCGCACCGTCATGCCGGTCCACGCGCGGATGCCCAGCAGCAGGATCACGAGGCTGATGGCGCTCGCCAGCACCGGACGCCGGATGAACAGGTCGGTGAATTTCATGGGCGCTCGGCTATGGCTGCACGCTGTTGTCGACGGCGACCGTCGCGCCGTCGTGCAGCTTGTTCTGGCCGGCGGTCACGACCACGTCGCCCTCGGCGAGGCCGGAGGCGATCAGCGCCAATCCAGCGTGCTGGTCGCTGACGTGCACCACCTCTGCGTGCACCGTCAGGGTGCCGTCGGCTTGCTTGCGCACGACGTAGACGTTGTCGCCGAAGGTGCTGAACGTCAGCGCCGTGGCGGGCACCACGACTCCGCGTCGCGCCTGGCCGAGCGTCAATTGCACGTCGCCATACAGGCCGGGGCGCAGCCGGCCGTCGGGGTTTGGCAGCGTCGCCTGAACGCTGATGTTGCGGGTGCTGGGGTCGATGCGCGAACCGATCGCCGTCACCTTGCCGAGGAAGGCCTTGCCGGCGTACGCGTTGGTGTGGAAGGCCACCGCGTCACCGTCGGCGAGTTCGGCGAGCGTGCTCTGCGGCAGCGTGAAATCGAGCAGCATCGGGTCGTCGCTTTGCAGGTCGACCACCGACGTACCCGGCGATACGTATTGACCCAGGCTCACCTCGCGGATCCCGACGACGCCGGCAAACGGCGCCGCGATGTTGAGCTTGCGCAGCACGGCCTGGTCGCCCTCGACCGCCGCGCTGGCGGTGCCGAAGCCCGCCTCGGCGGATTGCAGGTCGGACTGGCTGTCGGCGTGTGCAGCGAACAACTTCTGCGTACGCGCGAGCGTGGTGCGGGCCAGCGCGAGCTTGGCCGCGTCGGCGTGGAGCTGGGCCATCTGGCTGGAATCGTCCAGGCGGACCAGCAGCGCGCCCTTCGCGACGCGCGCGCCCGAACGGAACGCGATGGCCGTGACGTTGCCCGCGATCTGCGCGGTGATCTCGGTGCCCGAAACGGCCTCGAGGCTGCCGACGACGCTGGTCTCGGGGCTCCACGGCTGGATCCGTGCCACCGCGGTCGACACGCTGGTCGGCGGCATGCTGCGGTGGGCCGCGGCGACCGCGGTGCGATGGCCCGCGTACCACTTGCCGCCGAATAGCCCGCCGAACACCAGGACCAGAAGCACGACGACGATGATGAGTTGTTTGCGCATCAGTGTTCCTCGATTGCCCGAGCCGGATACGCCGCCGCGGTCCCGCCGGCGCCGGTCGCGCTGCGTCTGGCCGGTGCGATCGCGGCCCGTCCCGGGTTGCTGCCGTCGTCCGTCCATCGGCCACCGCCGAGGGCGACGTACAGGGCAGCGGTGTCGGCATAGCGCTGCGCTTCGGCCTGCACGTAGGCGATACGCGCGGCCTGGTACTGGGTTTCGCTGGTCAGGACCTCGAGGTAATCCACGCCGCCGTTCTGAAATTGCGTGGTGACGAGGTCCAGCGCGCGGTGGGCGTCCTGCATCGAACGCGCACGCGCATCCAGCAGGGCCGCGTCATGCTGCAGCGCGCGCAGCGCATCGGCGACCTGGCGGAAGGCGCCCAGCACCGTGCCCTGATAGTCGGCGAATACCGCCCGGTAGGCGGCCTCGGCCGCATGCTTGCGCGCGCGCAGGGTCCCCCCCTCGAATAGCGGCGCGACCAGCCCTGCGGCGGCGTCCCAGATCCGGCTGGCCGGGTCGAAGAAGGCGCCGGTGTGATTGCTCTGCTGGCCGAAGTCGGCGGTGATCTCAAGGTTGGGAAACAGCGCCGCCACCGCCTCGGCAACCTGGGCGTTGGCCGCGCGCAGCTGCGCCTCGGCGGCGCGGATGTCGGGTCGGCCCTGGACCAGTCGGCCGGGCAGGCTGAGCGGCAGGGTCGCCGGCAGCTGCAGGCTTGCGAGTTGCGGCGTTTGCAGGGCGCGTGCCTGATCCGGGAACTCGCCGAGCAGCGTCGCCAGAAGGTGTGCCGTCGCGTCCTGCGCCTGCCGGAGCTGGACCAGCTCGGCTTCGCTGCTCGCCAGCTCGCTCTGCTGCGTGAGCACTTCGAACTGCGGCGTGGCACCCAGGCGATAGCGCGTCCGGGTGAGGCCGAGCACCTGCCGCTGGTCGGCAACGGTCTCGCGCATGGCTTCGACCTGGTCCTGGAGCGAGGCGAGCTCGAAGGCGGTGTTGACGACGCTGCCTGCGATGGTCAGGCGCGCGGCGTCCAATTGCGCGCGGGCCACGTCCACCTCGGCCTGCTGGCCGCGCACCGCGATCCGGCTGGCGCCGAACACGTCGGCAAAATAGCTGACCGCGACCTGCCCCGTATACAGGTTGTAGAGCTGTGGACCGGTGGCGCCGCCCGTCCCGGCGCCGGACGTGCGTGTACGTTCGCCCGCGAGCCCGAGCGACACCTGCGGGTAAAACACGCCCTTGGTCGCGCGCAGTTCGAAGCGCGCCTGCTGCAGCGTGGCGTCGGCCGCGGCCAGGCTGGGGTTGTGCGCCAGCGCGCGCTGCACCAGTTGATCCAGCGCCGGCGACTCGAACGCCCGCCACCACATGGCCGAAACCGCGGCGTTGGGCTGGAAGCTTTGCGCACCACCGGCGTGGCCCGTGACCGCGGGGGCGGCGGGCACGCCGCTGCTCGCGGGCGCCGCGGTATACCGCGCGACCACCGGCGGCGCCGGGCGCCGGTAGGTCGGCCCCACTGCACAGGATGCGAGGAGCGCCAGCGCCGGAGCCAGAGACATGGCTCCGACAGCGTGCCGCAACGCGCCGTGGCGCTTTCCGCAAGCGATGTGCCAAGCCATGTCTTGATCTGTCCCAAATCGCCCGCGCCGTGTCGAGCGGAACGCGTCGACACCCGTGACCGGCTAACGCGTACATCCATGTGAGCGCGGCCGGTCGCGGCACCCACTCGCGGTGGCTGCAGCGGCGAATTCCACCAATTCTACGCTTGGCGCGGCGGCGTGGCGCAGCGCCTGTATCGATGTCGATGGCATGGCGATATGCAGCAGGCGCATAAGCGCGTCGTCCGCGCGTCCGGCGCTTGCGTGAGCGGCGCGCGGCGCCTCAGTCGTGGCTGCGGGCGTAGTGGCGCGAGACCCGCGCGCGGTTGCCGCAGGTGGCGCCAGAGCACCAGCGCCGGCGCGCGTTGCGCGCCACGAACAGCAGGCGACAGTCCGGGTGCGCGCATTCGCGCAGTGCACCCGCTGCGGTCCCGGTCAACAGCTCCAGCGCATCGAGCGCCAGGGTCCGGAGTAGCCGATCGCGCGAGGCGCCGGCGGGCGGCGCGGTCTTCTGCGGCCCGCTGCGGGTCCACTCGAGGCGCGCACCCGTTGCCGGAATGGCGAGCGCGCGGTTGAAGTCCTGGAGCGCGGAAGGCGGCGTGGACGCCTGCTCCAGGCGTGCGCGCACCAGCGCCTCGATGGTGTCGCGCAGCGCGCGGACGGCGGCGAGGTCGGAGTGGGTCACCGCGCCACGCCAGTCGAGCCGGTGGCGCTGCGTCCGCAACCACGCGTTGAGGGCGGCCGGCCGATCGAGCAGATCGGCCGGCTCGCCGCGCTCGAGAATGCGCGTGTTGACCAGGTCGAGCGCCAGCGGTTCGCCCAGCAGTGGAAATGTGATCGTGGCAGTCACGGCATCGAACCCCGACGGCGTCGGTGACCGCCAATCTAGTGCAAGTGGGCATGCGGGGGTTAGGAGCCCCACGATCGATTGCCCGCCCGCGTGGCCGCGGCCGCGTGCCCGTCCGCCCTTCGACCGGGCCCGGCAAACGGGTGTCGCGCTGATTTCGTTCGTGGCAGGTCCGTCGAACCATGGATGAAATCGGCGGCCTCCGGCCATCCCTGGGCATCCGCGCGCGGGGGCGTGGCGCCCCGGTTCCGCATGACGTCATCACGGATAATGCATTGACGCATTAGTCATCGATGACCACAATGGGGCCTGCAAGAGTCGCGGAATTCGCATCAGGAGGACAGCCATGACCAACACTACGCAGAATGTGCTTGCAACCACCAATCTTCGCCATCGCACGGTGAGCGTCGACGGCGTCAAGGTGTTCTATCGCGAGGGGGGGCCGACCGGCGCGCCAACCCTGGTGCTGCTGCCGGGGTTTCCGGCGGCGTCGTACCAGTACACGCAGCTGATGCGGCGGCTGACACCAAGCGTCCACGTGGTGTCGCCTGACTACCCCGGGTTCGGCTACAGCGACGCGCCCAAGTCCACGACGGTCGGGGGCGGCTTCGCGTACACGTTCGACCACCTGGCCGAAATCACCGACCACTTCCTGGACCAGGTCGGCGTCGACCGCTATTTCGTGTACATGTTCGACTTCGGCGCACCGGTCGGCTTCAGGCTCGCGTTGCGGCATCCGGAGCGGATCCGCGGCGTGATTTCGCAAAACGGCAACGCCTACGTGGAGGGGCTGGGCCCCAACATGCAGCCGCTGAAGCCGTACTGGGCGGACCGCAAGGCGCACGTCGCGGACGTCAAGGGTGCGCTGACGCTGGCGGCATCGCGCAACGCGCACCTCGAAGGCGCTGCCGACCCCGAACTGGTCGATCCGGACACCTGGACGCTCGACCAGCATTGGCTCGACCTGCCGGAGCGCACGCAACCCATGCTGGACCTGTTCTACGACTACCAGACCAACGTCGCGCAGTATCCGCGCTGGCAGGAATGGTTGCGCACCCGGCGCCCGCCCGTGCTGCTGCCGTGGGGCCGCAACGATGGCTATTTCCCGGGCGCGGGCGCGCGCGCCTACCTGAAGGATGTGCCCGACGCCGAGCTGCACCTGCTGGACGCGGGGCACTTTGCGCTGGATGACCATCTGGATGAAATCGCGGTGCTGGTGGAAGACTTCATCCGTCGTCACGGCTGCTGAACGCGAAGCCGAGCACGCTCGAAAGCTGCATGATCCACTCGCAGAAAAGGAAGCAGATGATGGCAGTCGAATCGTTCAAGCAACGTCTTGATATCCACGCCGTGGATGCCGAGGCGTATCCGCCGATGATGGCGCTGGAGAAATACGTGCACGCCGGCACGCTCGGCGACGCGCTCATCGACCTCGTGAAGCTGCGCGCCTCGCAGATCAATGGTTGCGCGTTCTGCCTCGCGATGCACAACGAGGAAGCGCGGAAGGCCGGCGTGGCGCAGCGCCGGATCGACGTGTTGTCGGCGTGGCACGAAGCGCCGACCCTGTATTCGAGCCGCGAGCAGGCGGCGCTGGTGTTCACCGAGGAAGTGACGCGCATCGGCGAAGCCGGCGTGACCGATGCCACCTGGGCGCGCGTCAAGGCCGAGTTCAACGACCAGGAAATCGTGCACCTGCTGATGGCGATCTGTGCGATCAATACCTGGAACCGCATGGCGATCAGCGTGCACATGGACCTGCCGGCCGCGCACTGAGCGCGTGATCCTGACGGTTGTGGCCGCCTGCGGGCGGCCGCATCGTTTTCCGCCCCGCGGCCGGGAGTGCCGATCGGGTCCGCGCGCGCCCAAGGGGCGCGGGAATCGTCCCGATCGTCCCGGTTCGCCAACCGCGACGCGGCCGTAGGAGGGCCGGAGGGCCCGACGGTGTTCGCCGGAAGGATTGGCCCACGCAGCGCCGGTCGCGGCTTCCGCCGCTCCTGCCGTCACGCCAAGGGCCACCCGGGCAATCGGGAGAATCGCGGCCGCCACCACGCGCTGTGGCAACATGCCCGTCACCATGGAACCGAACTGGCTGCAATGGGCCAAGGAATTGCAGGCGATCGCACAGATCGGCCTGGCTTATCCGAGCGGTGACCATTTCGACGCCGAGCGCTACGCGCGAATCCGCGAAATCGCCGCCGAGATCATGGGTGCTGCGGGCGCGATCGACCCGGGGCAGCTGCTTGGGCTTTTTCAGCGCGAGACCGGCTATGCGACGCCCAAGGTCGACGTGCGGGGGGCCGTCATTTCGGGCGACCGCATCCTGCTGGTGAGGGAGCGGGAAGACGGACGCTGGACGCTGCCCGGTGGCTGGGCGGACGTCAACGAGACGCCAGGGGAGTCGGTGGTTCGCGAGGTCCGGGAAGAGTCGGGATACCGGGTCGTCGCCACCAGGCTCGCCGCCGCGTATGACCGCAGCCGGCGAGGGCACCTGCCGGCGTTTCCCTTTCACGTCTACAAGCTGTTTTTCATCTGCGACGTCGTCGACGGGAAAGCGGCGCCCAGTGCGGAAACGAGCGAGGTGCGCTTTTTTGAGGAAGGCGCCCTGCCGGCCCTCTCCGAGTCGCGCGTCACGGCGTGGGAAATAGCCCGAATGTTCGTGCACGCCCGCAACCCGCGGTTGACGACCGAGTTCGATTGAGGTCGCGTGCGCTTCGGCGCTCGCTTGTCTGCTGCGTAGCCAAGCGCGACCGGTGCTGGCCGCTTACGCGGTTCACCGCGAAGACGTCGCCGGGTACCGCATTGACTGCGCTGCCGTTCGTTGATCGTTGCGTCGGATTTGCCGACCACGCCGCCGGAAATCATTGACCAAAGCGCTGCACGAGCCGGTTCGGTCTGCTGCGGCTGGCCCGCGTCCTGCCTCGACCGGCCGGCACCGACATAAGGAATCCGGATCAGGTGCCTACTGGTGCGACCCGGGCACCGAATTTTTCCTCGTACAGCGCACTCACCCAATCGAGGAAAATGCGCACCCGCGGGGACAACTGGCGGCGGTGCGGATACAGCGCCGTCACCGGAAGCGAGGGGCCCCGCCAATCTGCAAGCACCTCGACCAGGCGACCATCGTGCAACGCCTGTTCCACATGGAAGCGCGGCAGCTGGATGAGGCCGTAACCGCGGAGCGCACCGACCACGTAGCTTTCGGCATCGTTGACCGAAAGCCAGCCAGGGAGGTCGTACTCGCGCACCGTGCCGTCGACCGTGAATTCGAAGGGATATTCGACGCCACCGGCGGCGTTGAAGAACTTCACTGCATGATGCGTCGCAAGGTCCGATGGGTGCTGTGGCGTACCGAAGCGGCCGAGATAGTCTGGACTCGCACAGGTGACCTCCGGAATGATGGCCAATTGCCGCGCCACCAGATTGGAGTCGCGCGTCGTTCCTCCTCGGATGGCGCAGTCGATGCCCTCGCGGATCAAGTCGACCAGCCGATCCTCACTGCTGATCACCAGTTCAATGTGCGGATAGCGCGCGTGGAACTCGCCAACCCGCGGCAGCACGACTTGCGTGGCGTGGGTCCCGTGCATGTCCACGCGCAGGACACCGCGTGGGTCTGCGGCAGCGTGTCGCAGGCCCGCTTCAGCATCGTCCAGATCACTCAGGATCTGCACGCACCGCTCGTAGAACGCCTGTCCATCCGGCGTCGGGCGCACGTGGCGGGTCGTGCGTTCCAGTAGTCGGGTATTCAACCGCCCCTCCAGTTGCTTGATGACATGGGTGGCGCTGGCCCGCGGAATGTCGAGCGCGTCGGCTGCGCGGCTGAAGCTGTGCAGTTCCACGATGCGCGTGAACAGGTAAAGGGAATCGAGACGATCCATCGAGGCCCATTGTTGTTGAATATGAAATTGTGATTTCAATCTTATGGTATTTATGCGGCGCAGAGAAATAGCCAAGATACCGTCGCACGATACCCCTCGCCTCAACAGGAACTCACATGCCTCGGTCGAACCTGGAAACTTCCTGCCCCAGTCCGGAGCCAGCAACTCGCGCTGCCCGGATCGATGTATTCGGCAGACCCGATGTCGTGACGCTCGATGTCACGACGACGCGTGATCCAGGGCCGGGCGAAGTCGCCGTGCACGTCGTGGCTGCCGGCGTCAACCCGCTTGACGTGGCGACCATTGCTGGTCGCATGCAGCAGATCTTTCCCGTCGAGATGCCGTACACGCCGGGCACAGACTTCAGTGGCATCGTCGCAGCGGTCGGTACACGGGTCAGGCGTGTCAGGCCTGGCGACCGGGTCGTCGGGCGCACGGCACCGCAGGCCGGTGGCGCGTTCGCCGAATACCTGGTCACCGCAGCTGCCAGCGTGTGCAGCGTGCCAGAGGCGTTGGGTTTTGAGCAGGCTGCGGCCTTGCCGACTACCTTCGGCTCATCCCACCAGGCGCTCTTCAATGCAGGCCACCTGCGGGCCGGGCAGCGGGTGCTGATCCATGCAGGCGCAGGCGGAGTCGGCACCATGGCCATTCAACAGGCGCATTGCGTGGGTGCGCACGTCATCGCAACAGCCTCGGGGCAAAACCATGCCTTGGTGAAAGCCCTGGGCGCGGACGAAGTGGTCGACTACCACGTCGAGGACTTCGCGCAACTTCGCGACATCGATCTGGTGCTGGACACCGTCGGCGGCGGGACGCTGGAGAAATCGTGGTCGGTGCTGCGCCCTGACGGGCGTATCGTAAGCCTCGTGGAATTCGGCATTGACGCGCGTGACGGCCGCCATGGCGAGTTCGTGTTCTTTGCGGATGCTGCTCCCTCTCTTCCACAGGCAATGCGGATGTTCGAAGCCGGGCAGCTTCGGGTCATTATCGATTCGGTGGTGCCGTTGACCGACACCCGTGCTGCGCTGGAGAAGGTTGCCTCCCGACACGCTCGCGGCAAGGTCATCGTCAGCGTTGGCGTCAGCAACTGATTCGGACGGGCTGTCTGCAGGACGAGCCCCACCGACCGCAGGCAGCGAGCCGCCGTTGTGCACGGGACTGCGCAGGTCGAGGTCGACTGGCCATGTCGGGCCGTCCGCCAGCCAACCCGGCAGGCCATCCTTCCATTGTCCTTTGGGGGTTCATTTGATACGCAATCCACATGAATCCAGGAAGCTGGAGCAGGGTACGTATTGCGGCTTCGAAGCCATGGACCATGCACCGAAAGCGCGGACCGAAAGCGCGAATCAAACTGCGGTATCGCAGCTAATTATTTGGGGTATCCACCCGCGCACTCCACGCACTATTGATCCGGCTTATGTTATGTCAGGGTCGGTGATGCGACCGTCGCCGCGATCATCTTGATTTTGCGTTGAGTAGCCGCGCGATAAGCTTGCCGTGAGCGTTGGGGGAAAGGTCGGCACGGGCACGCGGGCCGACGACTGCGGGGTGGGTTGGGTAGACCGACGGAATGCCCACTTCGTCGTCGCCACGCCGACGGCGTGCGATCAAGGATTATTCGCCGCCAGCATGCCCAGAAACCGCACGGCGACTTGGGGTTGTGGTACGCCGCATCGCGGACAGGCTTTTCCTCCCGCGGGAATGTTGAGCCAATACCCATCGACGTTGCCGCGTACCGACTGCGCGGCCGCGTAGACCTGTTGCGCGGTGACGCGTTGCCCCGAGGGGTTCGTGCTGAGTCCCGCCAACACCAACACGCAGGGGTTCGAGGCGCGCACCTGGCGCGCTTCAGCGTGCACGAAACTGCTGAATTTGGCGCCGTTGGCTTCCGCGCCCTGAGCCTGCACTTCGTAGACATCCGCGCGCCGTGCCATGTGGTCCGCGAGGTTGAGGCGCTCGAACAGCGCATAGCGACCGCCTGGGTGCGCCCTGCCCGGAGCGAGCACGCGCAGCAGGTCCACCGCCGGCGCAACGATCAGCAGCTTGCCGTGCGCATGCGCGATGGTTTCGGCCTTGCACGCCGCCGCAACGGGGTCACGTTGCTCGGCGCGCGGCGTCATCTTCCATGCTTCCGGGTCATACAGCACGGCGACGATGGCAGGGTCGCGTGCAGCGCGCGCGACCATCGCGATGCTCGTGGCGGAAGCCGTGCGCGCGGCACGCCGGCCGCGATAGTCGACGGCGTTCGAACGCCCTTCGATGAGAAAGGTGCAAGGCGAGTCGAGGTACTCGCGTTGCCGATCCACTGGAAATGCCGAGCGTGAACGCAGCAGGCTGCCGGCGCTGACGATCCAGCGCGTTCCACTTGCACACGCCTGGGCGCGCACCGGTGGCGTGCCTGCGATCGCGGGCTGGATGGCGGGCAGCGCGAGGAGTGCCACCGCGGAGAGGAACGCATACCAACGCACCTTCATGAGCAAAGCGCACATGGGTGATCGACCTCGCGGCGGTTAGTGGCCCGTTCCCGATCGGGGCGCCACAGCCAAACAGGGCGTCCGTGAATGGCGGGTTACCCGCCCGGTGGCAGCCCCGGCGCCGCGACAGTGTTTCGCGCGGGCCACGTGTTCTTGCCGGTGGCTGCTCGCAGCCTGTGTGGGTGGAACTGCGCGCAATCTTTATGCGCGGCGGCGGCTGGCGACATTCGGGTGGGTGGCTCCGGAAACCGGGCTCGCCTTGCGGAAGTCGGGGTGAGAATCCCGGCGACACGCTGGTGGTGGTGTCATCCGCGCGATGGCAGCGGCAAGCCGCGCGGCGGAACCGGAACGGACTGCACGATCGAGGTCGTGGTCTGCCCGAACACCAGGAACTGGTCGAGGATCCGATCAAGATTGTCCAGGCTGCCGAGGTGGACCTTGATGAGGAAGCAATCTTCGCCGGTGATGCGATAGCACGCCGTCACCTGCGGCAGGCGCTGCGCCAGTGCCGCGATCCTGGGCAGCGCGCCGGGCGCCGGACGGACGCGCACGAACGCGAGGATGGGATAGCCGAGCGCGCCGGCGTCGAGTTCGAGCCGATAGCCGCTGATCACTCCCGCTTCCTCCAGGCGCTGCAGCCGTTCGCGTACGGCCGGCGCGGACATTCCGATCCGCCGCCCCAGCTCGGAAAGACCGACGCGCGGATTGCCGCGCAACAGCTCCAGCAGCCGCACGTTGCGGGCGTCGCGCAATAGTTCTCCGACTTGAATGTCCATTGGACATGTGGCCTTTGATGTGAACGTAATCAAAGCTTATCCAATCCATCATGGTATTCAACCGGCGTCAAATGCTTGTCAGACTGAAATCGACACGTCTGGCTGGATTGCGATGTCCCATGTCATCGCCAACGAGCCGTCGGCAGCCCTGAAGCTGCCGCCGCATGCGTTCTTCCTAATCAGTGCGGTCTTCCATTACCTGGGCCCGGCGTTCGCCGTATTGCTGTTCGGCTACGTGGGCCCGCTGGGCGTCGCGTGGCTGCGCATCACCACTGCTGCGGTGGTGTTTGCGGCGTGGCGACGGCCGTGGCGGTTTTTCGCGTCGCTCGATCGCGGTCAGCGGGCCGTCGTGGTCGCGCTGGGCTTCGTGTTGGCGGCGATGAATTGCGTGTTCTATGAGGCCATCGCGCGCTTGCCGCTCGCGACGGTGGGTGCCATCGAGTTTCTGGGACCGATCGGGCTGGCGGTCGCCGGCGCGCACAGTCGCCGCAATCTGGCTGCGCTGCTGCTGGCAGTGGTCGGTGTCTATGCGCTGACCGATGTGCGGATTACCGGCCAATCCATCGGTTTCGCCTTCGCGTTTGCCGATTGCGCCCTGTTCGTGCTGTACATCGTGCTGGGGCACCGCATGGCGGCCGATGGCGGCGGTCGCGGAATCGATCGTCTGGCTGGCGCCATGCTGGTGGCCATGGTGGCCGCGTTGCCGGTTGGCATCGGGCAGGCCACGCTGGCCTTCGCGAATCCGGCACTGCTTGGCGCCGCGGTGGGCGTGGGCATCACTTCTTCGGTCATTCCGTACGTCTGTGACCAACTCGCCATGGCCCGCTTGCCGCGGGCAAGCTTCGCGCTGCTGCTCTCGCTGTTGCCGGTCGCGGCGGTGCTCATTGGAATCGTCGTGCTGCACCAGGTCCCCTCGCCGCAGGAGCTTGGCGGTGTCGGGCTCGTCGTCGTAGGCGTTGCGTTGCATCGTCCGGCCATCGCCGGCAAGGATTGATCATGGATTACGTGAATCTCGGCCACACCGGCCTCAAGGTATCCAGGCTGGGCCTGGGGTGCATGAGCTTTGGCGTGCAAGCGCGCCGCTGGATGCTCGACGAAGCCACGAGCCGTCCGATCGTGAAGCGCGCACTCGAGGCGGGCATCAATTTCTTCGACACCGCGAACATGTACGGGGAAGGCGCGAGCGAGGAGGTCACCGGCCGCGCGCTGCGCGATTTCGCGAAGCGCGACGAAGTGGTGATCGCGACCAAGGTGTTCTACCCGATGCGCGCTGGCCCGAACGGCGGCGGCCTGTCACGCAAGGCGATCATGACGGCGATCGATGCCAGCCTGCGGCGCCTCGGCACCGATTACGTCGATCTCTACCAGATCCACCGCTGGGACGCCGAGACGCCCATCGAGGAGACGCTTGCAGCGCTGGATGATCTCGTCCATGCGGGCAAGGTGCGTTACCTCGGCGCATCCTCGATGTGCGCATGGCAGTTCTGCAGGGCGCTCCAGCTTGCCGATCGCCACGGCTGGGCACGCTTCGTCTCGATGCAACCGCATTACAACCTCCTGTATCGCGAGGAGGAACGCGAAATGCTGGGCCTGTGCGAGGCCGAAGGCATCGGCGTGTTGCCGTGGAGCCCGCTCGCGCGGGGCCGGCTGGCGCGGCCGTGGGAGTCGGCGACGAGCACCGCGCGGAGCCAGATCGATGACTACGGGAAGCACCTGTACACCCCCGCGCTGGATGCCGATCGGGGCGTGATCGAGAACGTTGGCGCGGTCGCGAAGGCGCGCGGCATTCCGCGCGCGCAGGTCGCGCTGGCATGGTTGTGGTCGGAACCGGTCGTAACCGCGCCCATCCTGGGCGTCACGCGCATGGCGCATCTGGAGGATGCACTGGGCGCGCTGGCCCTGAAGTTGTCCGCGGCGGAGATCGCGCAGCTCGAGTCGCCCTACCTTCCCCACGCCGTGGCTGGCTTGTGAGCTATAGCGGGCGTCGCAGGCTTATGCTCCGCGGGTGGACTCGCGTCACCGCGGTGGGTCCACGCGTATTTCCAGCCGGACTCAAGGCCGATCGCCCCGTCGCGCCATGCCTCAGCACGCCAACCAGGAACTCGAAGCGTTTCGCATGGCCTGTGCATCAGTTCGCGCATGCCTGGCGCGCGGACAGGCGCGGTCGGCGCTGGATGCGCTGCAGAACTTTACCGCGCCACCGCGGGCGATCGCGGCCGAATATTGGATGCTGCGCGGGCATGCGTGCATGGCGCTTGGCTTGGCGTCAGATGCCGTCCACGCGTTCCGGGAATGGTTGCGCGTCGAGCCGGAAAGCCCGGACGCGCGCCTGCGCCTGGCGGCCGCGCTGGCCGATGACGGGCAGGGGCGGGCGGCCGAAGCCGAAGTCCGGCGGTGCCTGCAGGATGGTGAGAGGTCGGCCAACGCCCTGTTCATCCTCGGCCGCGCGCTGATGGACCAGCGGCGGTTCGAGGAAGCCGAAACCTGCCTGCGCGACGCGATCGGGCTCGATCCCACGCAGATCACCGCGCAGCACAACCTGTCCGAACTCGTGTGGATGCGGACGGGCGACGTGGCAGCCGCGAGCGTCGAGCTCGATCGCGCGTTGTACGCACATCCGGCGGTCGCGGGCGCGCTGCGGGTGGCGAAGGCGCGGCTGTGGCTGGCGGCGCAGCAGCCCGAACGCGCGCTGGCCGAGCTTGAATCCGGCCTGGCCGACGCCGCGGACGATCCCGGATTGCTGCGCGCGGCTGCCGGCATGGCGCTGCAGTTCGATGGCGCGCGCGCGCTGGCCTATGCGCGGCGCGCCCTGCGCGTGATCCCGAACGACTGGGATGCCATCGCCGTGTTCGGCAATGCGCTGCTCGCGACCGGCGATGCGGGCGGGGCCCTCGCGGCGGCCGATCGCCTGTGCGCGCGCGATCCCGACCATGGCGAAGCCCTAGCCATGCGCGCCGACGCGCTGCGCATGGCGGGCGATCCCCGGTACCGCGCGCTGTTCGACTACACGCACCTCGTGCACGCGGAACGCATCGAGGTGCCCAAGGGTTGGCCAAGCCTGACCGCGTATCTCGGCGATCTGGGGCAGGCGCTCGACGCGCTGCACGGCGCGCGGATCCATCCCGTCGCCAATTCGCTGCGCGGCGGCAGCCAGGTTGCGCTGGTTCCGGAGCGCTCGGACGTCGCCGCGATTCGCGCGTTCCCCCAGGCCATCGACGGCGCGATCGGCCGGTACCTGCGGGCACTGGGTACCGGTCCGGATCCGATGCGCCGGCGCAACACGGGCGCCTATCGGCTGAATGGCATGTGGTCGGTGCGCCTGCGCGCGAACGGATTCCACGTGAACCACTACCACCCCAAGGGCTGGATCTCGTCGTCGTGCTACCTGCGCCTGCCGGCCGCGGTCGCGGGGTGCGACGGCGAAGGCTGGCTGAGGTTCGGCGAACCCGCGTTCCCCACGGTGCCTGCGCTTCCCGCCGAATATTTCCTCAAGCCCGAGCCCGGACTGTTGGCGCTGTTCCCGTCCTACCTCTGGCATGGCACCGTGCCGTTTCCTGGCTCCGTTGCAGAGAGCCGACTGACGATTGCGTTCGATGTCGTTCCGGCGGCGGGTCGACCGGCACCGTCTGTACCCGATTTCACGCGAATAGTGTCTTAGAGAGTGTGGGGACACACCTGATCGCGGGGAGCGGCGGTTGAATCTCGAAGTGCGCGCATTCTGGGGGCACGTGTTCGCGAGCAACCGCTCGGCGTTGCAGGGATTCCTGCGGCGACGCGTGCCGCAGGCGTGGGACATCCAGGACATCGTGCAGGAAACCTACGCGCGCATGTTGCGGATCGACGCCGACCACGTGCGCGACATCGCCGATCCGCGGGCGTATCTCTTCACGGTGGCCGCGAACCTGGTCAAGGAACACGCGCTGATGCAAAAGCGCACCGCCTGCCGGGTCGACGCCGAGGATGCGCTGGCGCAGCTCGAGGCGCCGCAGGGCTCGGCGCAGGACGCGGCCGAGCGCACCCTGCGGCGCGAGCGGCTGACCCGCACCCTCAACAAGCTTCCGCCGCGCTGCCGTGCGGTGCTGGTGATGCAGCACCGCGATGGCATGAGCTACGAGGAGATCGCGCGGCACTTCGGGGTATCGACCCACATGGTCAAGAAGTACGTGGTCCGCGCGCTCCTGTTGTGCCGCAACGACCTGGCGCACGAGGACTGAGTTTTGCCTTCCAAGAACGACAAGCTGCGGCAGTTGATCAGCGAGCAGGCGGCGGAGTGGCACGCGGTGCAGCGCGAAGGGCCGCTCAGCGACGAGCAGGCCAGCGAGCTCGTGCGCTGGCTGCAGACCTCACCGCTGCACGTCAGCGAATACCTGTCCATGGCCCAGCTCGAACGCGCGATCGCCGACGTGGCGCGCAGCGACGCGACGCCGCTGGCGGCGCTGCTGGCCGATCCCGGCGCGCCGGTGCGGGCGTTGCCGGTGGCTGGCGCCTTCAGGCACCCAGGGCGTCCTGGCGCACCTTCCGATCGGCCGCGCGTCCGCGGGCGGCGAAGGCGCCGGGTCGTGCGGCGGGCGGCGCTGGCGGCGTGCGCCACGCTGGGATTGGCGCTGGTGGGCTGGCACTGGCTGGGCACGCGGGCCGCGGTGGAAACGCTGGCGACGCGGCGCGGCCAGGAACTCACGACGCGTCTGGCCGACCACACCCTGTTGAAGCTGGATGCGGAATCGCGCGTCATCGTGCGTTTCAGCCGCGCGCGGCGCGAGGTGGAGGTGGCGCGCGGCCAGGCCTACTTCGAGGTCGCCGCGGACGCGGCGCGGCCCTTCGGCGTGCGCGCGGGACCGATCGTGATCCGCGACATCGGTACCACGTTCGACGTCTACCGCCACACGACCGGCACCACGATCACGGTGGTCCGGGGTCACGTCGAGGTGGCGGCGCCGGGAGGACGCGGGATCGGGGCGCGCGGGGCGCGGCCACTCGATCCGGTCGCGACGCTCGGCCCGGGCCAGCAGGTGCGCGTCAGCGACGGCGGGCGCGTGCTCGCGGCCGGCGCCGCCGACCTGTGGCAGGCGCTGGGATGGACGCACGGGCGCATCACGTTCGAGAACATGCCGATCGGTGAGGTGGCGGCGCAGTTCAACCGCTACAACGCCACCCGGATCACGGTGCGGAGCCCCGCCATCGGCACCATCCGGATCACCGGTACGTTCCAGGCGGACGGCGTCGCGTCGTTCGTGCGGTTCCTGGAAGGCCTGCCGGGCGTTGCCGTCCGGACGCGCGGACAGCAGGTCACGGTCGACGCTCCGCGATCCGGCGATCAGTGAGACGTCGCCGCCGGTAAAACGCGGCCGGCCGGTACCCGAACCCGCCGCTGGACACTCGTACAGGACAGGCGCACGACGTTCGGTCGCCGTGAGGCCCTGCGTCCACCACAAAGGGGTAGCGGGTCATGCATGCGTACACACCAATCGCTTTGGGGATTTCACTGGCGCTGGGATCGGGCCTGGCACTGGCCGGTACCGGCGTGGTGGCCGCCGCACCGGCGGCCAGCAGCGCCGCCATTCCAGCCATGCCGCTCAAGCAGGCGCTGAACGAGTTTGCGCAGCGCGAGCACCTGCAGCTGGTGTACGTCTCGGCGATCGCGGACGGCGTGCGGACGCAGGGCGCCGACGATGGCCTGTCTGCGCAACAGACCCTGCAGCAGTTGCTGCGTGGCACGGGCCTGCAGTACCGCTACCTCAACGCCAACACGGTCACGATTTCGCGTGCCGACCCGCCGGGGCAGGCGCAGGTGACCGATCCGCCGCAGGCCGCCGTCGGCGCCGCCGCTCCACCGCCCAGGCCGCGTACGCTGAAGGCCATCATCGTGACCGGCAGCCACATCAGTGCGGCCGAACTCGCGACCGCCAATCCAGTCATCGCGATCAGCGCGCAGGAGATCCAGCAGACGGGCGATCAGACGCTGGGCCAGGCGATCCAGAACCTGCCGGCGATCACCGGCCCCGTGTTCACGCCCACCGTGAACAACGAGGGCGGCACGAATGCGACGGGTTCCGAGCTGGTTGGCCTGCGCGGCCTGGGTTCGTCCCGCACGCTGGTGCTGGTCGACGGCGAACGCGTCTTGAACCAGGATCTCAACGCGATTCCGACGGCGGCGGTCGAGCGCATCGAGGTGCTGACCAACGGCGCGTCGTCGGTGTACGGTTCCGATGCGATCGGTGGCGTCATCAACATCATCCTGAAGTCGCACTATCAGGGCGCCCAGTTTTCGGCCAACTACGGCATCTCCGACCACGGCGACGGCGAGCGCCGCGGGTATTCCTTCATGTTCGGGCAGACGTCCGACAAGGGCAGCATCCTGGCCGGTGTTTCGTACAACAAGATGGACCCGATCATGGAGTCGGCGCGCAAGTTCGCGCGCGACACGCTGTCGATCACCGGCAACGCGACCACGCCGATCCACGTCTTCAAGGGCGGTTCGAGCTTCACTCCGGGCGGTTTCATCGGCCTGCCCAAGGACCTGCAGGCGCAGTTCGGCTGCAAGAACGTATCGCTGAACCCCGGCGCGGCGGGCAGCGCGGCGCCCGTCACGCTGGCCGACTACCACTGCTTCAACCCCGAGACCGACCTGTTCAATTTCGGGACGGTCCGGCCGCTGATCGACCAGACCGAGCGCACCAACGCGTTCTTCAAGGGCACCTATCACATCAGCGACGACATCGACGCCACCGCGACGGTGCTACACAACAAGACCGACGCCGGGTTCAACCTGGGCCCGCCGGTGTGGGGCAGCAATTCGGCGGGTGAGGTGGTGTCCAAGGACAGCATGTACAACCCGTTCGGGGTCGATTTCACGCCGTCGAACGGCAACATCTTCCGCTCGCGCCTGATCCCCACCGGCAACCGCTTCACGGCGGTGTCGCGGACCTCGGACGAGATGCTGTTTGGCCTGCATGGCCGCTGGTCGATGTTCAACCAGGACTGGTCGTGGGACGTCGGCTACAACTACGGCCACATCGGCGTCAATGCGACCGTCATGGGCATGCCGAACCTCAACGTGCTCAATCCCGGGCTTGGGCCATCGATGCTGGTCAACGGCGTTCCGAGCTGCGTGGCGACGCCGGGTGATCCCGCCACGGTCATCGCCAACTGCGTGCCGTGGGACACGTTCGACCTGGACGACCCGCAGAACGCCAAGGTGCTGGCGCAGCCGGGGGCCACCTCGTCGGGGCTCTTCAATACCTACGACATCGAGCGCATCAAGTACGCCGACGTCAGCGGCGGGTTGTTCGACCTGCCCGCCGGCACCGCGCAGCTCGCATTGGGGCTGTCGTGGCGGACCGAGTACACCAACAACAACGTGGGCGCCGGCCTGCTGGTCAACGCCCGCGGCTCGTGCATCCTGAGCAGCCAGTGCACCTCGCACCTGCAGGGCGGATTCGGCGTCAAGGAGGCCTATGCCGAACTGTTCGTGCCGCTCCTGAAGGACGTGCCGTTCGTGCATCGCCTGAGCCTGGACCTGGGCGACCGCTATTCGAAGTTCAGCGACTTCGGCAGCACCAACAACTGGAAGATCGGCCTGGAATACCGGCCGATCGAGGACCTGTTGCTGCGCGGCACGGTGTCCGAGGTCTTCCGTGCGCCGACCATCGGCGACATCTTCGCGGCGCCGACGATCGGTGGGCAGGTCCTGAACAGCGATCCCTGCAACGGCATCACCAGCCCCAACCCGGCGTGCGTCGGGGTGCCGACCGATGGCTCGTTCGTCGACACCGCGGTGGCGCTGCACCAGCAGATCAACGTCGAGGGCACGGGCTCGGCGTTTGCCAACTTCCCGCTGGGGCCGGAGAACGGCAAATCGTTCGATTTCGGCGCGGTGTGGTCGCCACACTTCGTGTCGGGACTCTCGATCAGCGCCGACACCTGGCGCATTTACCTCGACAACGTCATCACGGGCGTCGGTGGGCAGACCATCCTCAACGCGTGCTTTACCGGGCTCGCCCAGTTCTGCCCGCTGATCCACCGCTTCGGCGCCGACACCGCGAGCCCGGGGCAGATCCTGCGCATTTTCGAGCCCACGGCCAACCTCGGCCGCATCGACGTCAAGGGGACGGATCTCCAGGCGACCTACGTGCTGCCGCCGACCCCGGTGGGGCGTTTCACCGTCAACCTCGCGGGGACCTACATGGATCAGTACAACCTCCAGACCGCGCCGGGCCTGGCAGGCAACCAGGTCATCGGCGAGGTTGGCAACCTCAACTCGGACGTGGCCAGCGGGCTTGGCAATCTCATCCCGCGGATACGCGGCCAGGGCACGCTCGCCTGGCAGCTCGGTGACCTGAGCGCCTCGTGGCGCATGCAGTACATCGGCCGGTTCGATGTCGGCTCGCCGGTGCTGGCACGCGGCTACAGCGCCGTGCCGGGGATCAAGGGCTACGTGCTGCACTACGGAGCGTACGTCTACAACGACCTGCAGGTCGGCTACACGATCAGGCCCCTCAATACGCATCTTCAGGTGGGCGTGAACAACGTGTTCGACAAACAGCCGCCGCTCATCTACGAAAACATCACGGGCCTTGGCAATGGCAACACCGACAGCGCCGATTTCGACGTGATCGGGCGCTACTACTGGGCGCGCGCCACGGTCGATTTTTAGTGTGGTGTCTCCCGAACAGGTTCGTCATGCCGGACGCATCCACGCAGTGGGCGGGATCCGGAATCTGCTCTCATCCCGGCCAAGCCGCGGCAGGTTCCGGAGTTCCGCGCCGGCCGGCCGGCGCGCGCGTCGGAATGATGAAGTTGAAGTTCCTTCCACGACGCCGCGGCAGTGTGACGACGGCAAGTCCCTGCGTGATTCCGGGCGCACCCGCACGGCGGGTGGCGCCCGGAATCCGCGGGTGGTCGCTGCACCAAGGCCCGGGCGGGCGGGCTTGTCCGTGCCTTGGCAGCGTTCCGTGCAGCACGCGGGACCGGTACCGGATCGAAAGCGCGCAAACGGCCCGACGGATCGCGATCAGGTAAGCCCCATGGCTCTCACGCGCAGCATGGAAATCGACGGCAAGCCGCTGCGCGTCTACGACGGCCTGGTGCCGGTCGAAGCGGTGCGCGAGCTGACGAATGCCTTCATGGCCGGCGCGTTCGTGTGCGACGAAGTGGCGCGGCCCGACACCTACGCCGCACGCCATTGGCAGCTCACGATCGGCGCCGAAGTCTGGCCGCGGCTGTGCGTATATCCGCCGACGCTCGACGCGTTGCGCGCGTTTCCGGGCTGCAGTGGGTATCGCATCCAGCGCGTGTATTGCAACTGCTCGAGCTACGGCGACATGTTGTTCACCCACACCGACGTCACCGAAGGCAAACGCGGCATCACCGCGCTGTGGTACGTCGCGCCGCGCTGGGACGTGGAGTGGGGCGGCGAGACGCTGCTGTACGACCACCAGCGCGATGCCGTGGCCTGCGTGACGCCGCGGCCCGGTCGCCTGGCCATCTTCGACGGGTCCATCCTGCACGCCGGGCGCCCGCCCAACCGCATCTGCTACGCGCCGCGCTACACGCTGGCGTTCAAGTTCGAGCCCTAGCCGTGTGGAACGTCTTCCTCATCGTCGGTCAGCGCGTGTCGCGTGGCACGCGCCGCCGGGTTGTCTGTCATCGGGAGCGATCGTGAAAAAGACCCATCGCCGTTGTGTACCGGACCCGTCGCGTGGCCTGGCCCGCCGGGTGTTGTTCGGCGTGCTGTGTTGCGCGGGTGTCGCGTTGACCGGCGTCGCGGCCGCCCAGACCGCAAGCCCCCGGCAGCCCGCCACGGCCAACCGCGGCGATCGCTACGCGGGCGAACCGTGGGCGTCGCGCTCGCCGGTGATCGCGCAGCACGGCATGGTCACCAGCGAGCAGCCACTGGCCTCGCAGGTCGGCGTGGAAATCCTCAAGAAGGGTGGCAGCGCGGTCGACGCCGCCATCGCCACCAGCGCGATGCTGTGCCTGACCGAACCCGTGTTGAACGGTCTCGGCGCGGACGCGTTCGTGATCGTGTATGACCCGAAGACCCACAAGCTCTACGGCTACAACGGGTCGGGATGGTCGCCCAAGGACCGTTCGCTCAGGCAGATGCAGGCCGATGTGAAGGCGGCCTATCGGGACGCCGACATGCCGCCCAGCAACCAGATTCCGCTCCTGGGTCCGCTGCCGATCACGGTGCCCGGCATCATCGACACCTGGTTTGCGCTGCACCAGAAGTTCGGCAAGTTGCCGATCGCCGAAGACCTGGCGCCGGCGATCCACTATGCGACGGTGGGCTTTCCGGTGACCGAGGTGGTCGCCGAGTACTGGGCGGGCAACTGGCAGGCGTTCCTCAAGCACCCTGGACTGATCAAGGATTTCGCCAACGCGCAACACGTGTATCTCATCGACGGGCACACGCCGCGGCAGGGTGAGGTGTTCCGCAACCCCGATTTCGCGCACACCCTCACGGCGGTTGCGCAGGGCGGCCGCGATGCGTTCTACAAAGGCCCGATTGCGCACACCATGGCCGATTTCTTCAAGCAGGTCAGCCCGGGTGGCCTGACGTATTCCGACTTCGCGGATTTCCACGGCGAGTGGGTCACGCCGCGCTCGGTCGACTACCGCGGCTACGACGTGTACGAGCTGCCGCCCAACGGCCAGGGTTTCGCCACGCTGGAAATGCTGAACGTGCTGAAGGGCTTCGACCTCAGGAAGATGGGCGCCGGCAGCGCCGACACCCTGATGGCCGAGATCGGCGCGCAGCGGCTGGGCGCGGCCGATCTTTCGAAATGGTATGCCGATCCGCGCTTCTACCACGTACCCGTCAAGGGACTGCTCTCGCAGGCCTACGCCGACCAGCGCCGCAA
>DASTNI010000016.1:0-2157 GCA_035720985.1 Rhodanobacteraceae bacterium
GCGTCCATGGGCAGGCCGGCGCCGGCTTTGGGATAATCGCGCCTCCTTGGACAGGCCCCCCTCATGACCGACGACAAACGTCACGGTTCGGCAGACGGCTTCACCGACTTCGGTTACGAGCGCGTGCCCGTCGCCGAGAAGGCACATCGCGTCGGCGCCGTGTTCTCATCCGTCGCGCACCGCTACGATGTGATGAACGATCTGATGTCGCTCGGCATCCACCGCGTGTGGAAGCGCTTCACCATCGATCTCGCCGGCGTCACGGCAGGCGAACAGGTGCTGGATCTGGCGGGCGGTACCGGCGATCTTGCGGCGGCGTTTTCGCACCAGGTCAAAGCGCGCGATGGCGTGGGGCAGGACGGGCTGGTCGTGCTGGCCGACATCAACGCCGACATGCTCGCCGCGGGCCGCACCCGGCTGGCCGACCGCGGCGTGGTGAACGTGCCGCTGGCTCAAGCCAATGCGGAGTGTCTGCCTTTTGCCGATGCCAGATTCGACTGCATCACCATCGGCTTTGGTTTGCGCAACGTCACCGACAAGAACGCCGCGCTGCGTTCGATGTGCCGTGTGCTCAAGCCCGGCGGCCGCCTGCTGGTGCTGGAGTTTTCCAAGCCCCTGAACGCGGGCTTTGCCAAGCTCTACGACCAGTACTCCTTCAAGCTGCTACCGCTCATGGGCCGACTGGTGGCGCACGACGCCGACAGCTACCGCTATCTCGCCGAATCGATCCGCATGCATCCCGATCAGGCCACGCTCAAAGGCATGATGGAACGCGCCGGCTTTTCGCGCGTGCAGGTTTACAACCTGACCGGTGGCGTGGTCGCGGTGCACCGCGGCTATCGGTTGGATTGATGCGCACGCCGGCCGTCCTGTGCGCGGGCCTCGAGATCGCGCTAAACCGCACGCTGCGGCTCGAACCCGCGGCAGTGGCAGCATGCGGGGAACTGTCCGGTCGGCGTCTAGGCTTTGAGACCACCGATCTCGGCTGGCGCTTCAGCGTGGAACCCGAATCACGCGGTGTGCGCGTGTCATCCGGCGGAGACATGACTGACGACGTGACCATCCGCGCCCCAAGTACGCGTCTCATCGCCCTAGCACTGCGACCATTGCGCGGCCAAAATGCGACCGGCGTTGGGGCTCATGGCGTCGAAATCTCCGGTGATACGGAACTGCTGCAGAAGTTCTCGCACGCGCTGGCGCTGGCTGGCTTCGACTTCGAGGAGTGGCTCGCGCCGCTCGTCGGTGACGGACCGGCGCACCGGCTGGCCGGTGGCCTGCAGCGTCTGTTCCACTGGGCGCGCAACGGCGTGGAGGAGATGTCCTACAGCGGCGCCGAATACCTGCGCGAGGAAACGGGCGATCTGGCGCGCAGCGGCGACGTCGAAGACTGGCTTGCCGGCGTCGAGACGTTACGCGATGGCATCGACCGACTCGACGCTCGGATCGCGCAACTGGAGCAGCGCACATGAGGCTGGGCGAAGTACGCCGCGTAGCGCAAATCATGCGCGTCGCCCGTCGCTACCACCTGGGCGAGTTCATCGGCCGCAAGACGCATCCCGATCCACGCCCGCGCGGTGTACGCCTGCGCATGGCGATCGAGGAGCTCGGGCCGGTGTTCGTGAAGTTCGGCCAAGCGTTGTCGACACGGCCGGATCTGCTGCCCCGCGACGTCGCCATCGAACTCGCCAAGCTGCAGGATGACGTTCCGCCGTTTCCCGGCGAGACGGCGCGCGCGATGGTGGAGGCGGCGCTCGGCAAACCCATCTCTGACCTGTTCGAATCCTTCGACACGACGCCGCTCGCCTCGGCTTCCATCGCCCAGGTGCACGCGGCAAGACTGCCGCCGGGACCAGGCGGCGAACCGGAGTCAGGCCCGGAAGTGGTAGTCAAGGTGCTACGCCCCGGGGTCGAGGCGCAGGTGGCGCGCGATGTCGATCTGCTCCACACGTTGGCGCGGCTGGCGGAGCGCTTCGTGCCCGAAGCACGTCGCGTGCGACCGCGTGCCATCGTCGACGAATACGAACAAGTCATCTTCGACGAGCTCGACCTGATGCGCGAAGGCGGCAACGCCGCGCTGCTGCGGCGCAACTGGCTGGGCTCGGAGTTGATCTACCACCCGCTGGTGTTCTGGGATTACACGCGGCCCAACGTGCTGGT
>DASTNI010000017.1:0-6229 GCA_035720985.1 Rhodanobacteraceae bacterium
GGCCTGCTGCCCGGGCGCGATGCGCCCGTGCGTGGCGGTGAGGCCCAGCCAGTCGGCCGGATATTCGCTCGCCATGCGCGAGGCTTCATCCAGCGGCAGGCCGACCATCTGCACGAGGTTGCGCAGGCCGGTGGCCATGTCCAGCGCGGAGCCGGCGAGCACGCCGTCGTCGCTCTGGCAGATGCCGTCCTTCATCACGATGGTCTGGCCGTTGAGGGTGTAGGCGGGACGATCCGAGCCCACTGGCGGCATCGCATCGGTCACCAGCACGCACTTGCCGCGCGCCTTGGCCGCAATCGCCACGCGCAGGCTGACCGGATGCACGTGGTGGCCGTCGACGATCAGCCCGCACCAGCTGTGCGCGTCGTCCAGCGCGGCGCCGACCACGCCGGGTTCGCGGCTGGTGAGCGGGGTCATCGCGTTGTAGAGGTGAGTGAAGCCGCACACGCCCGCGTCGAGCGCCGCACGGGTGGTGGCGTAGTCGGCGCCGGTATGGCCCGCGACCACGATCACCCCGGCGTTGGCGAGTCGGCGAATGGTTGCCGGCGGCACGCATTCGGGCGCCAGCGTGAGCATCACCTTGCCGCGGCGCGGCGCACAGATCAGCGCGAGGTCTTCCTCGTCGAGCGGACGGAACAGCGAGCTGTCGTGGATACCCTTGCGCGCGCCGGCGAGGAACGGGCCTTCCAGGTGGATCCCCAGGATGCCCGGCACGCCTTGCTCGATCGCCGCGTCCACCGCCTCCAGCGCGCGGCGCATGGTGTCGCGCGTGTCGGTGATCAGGGTGGGCAGCAGCCCGGTGGTGCCGAACTTGCGATGTGCCGAAGCGATGCCGCGCAAGGTCTCCACCGTGGGATCGTCGTTGAACAGCAACCCGCCGCCGCCGTTGACCTGCACGTCGATGAAGCCCGGCAGCAGCAGCTTTCCGCCCAGATCATGCCGGGTCGCCTGCGCCACGCGCGGACCGTCGGCCGGGCAGACCGCGGCAATGCGCGCGCCGTCGACCAGCACGGCCAGCCCCTCGCGCAGGCCGTGCTCGCCCATGACGCGACCGTTGACCAGGGCAGTGAGCGAAGCGGACATCAGACGGTCTCCGTGACCTTGCGCAGATGGGGCGGAACGTCGGGATCGTAGCCGCGCGCGAGCGACAGCGCGCTGGCCGCCTTGTAGAAACTCTGCACGGCCAGAAGCGGCGCGGTGAGCGGCGACACACCCGAGGCCAGCGGCAGGCTGTCCTCGCCGCTTACGCCCGGCGCGGCCAGCAGCACGCGGGCGCCGCGCGCGCGGAATTCGCGCGCCACCGCCACGGTGTTGTCCATGGTGCCGTCGTCCTGGGCGAAGAACAGCACCGGGAAGCCGGCCCCGATCAGCGCCATCGGCCCGTGCTTCACCTCGGCCGCGCTGAACGCCTCCGCGTGCAGGCCGCAGGTCTCCTTGAGCTTGAGCGCAGCCTCCAGCGCCGCGCCGAAGCCAAAGCCGCGGCCGACCACGAACAGGTTCTGCACGCCGGTGAAGCCATCCACCATCGGCGACCAGTCGGCATCCCAGCCATCGCGCAGCTGCTGCGGCAACGCGGCCAGCGTGGCGTCGAGCGCGCCGTCACCGCGCCAGCTGGCGGTGAGCTGCAGCACGGCGGCCAGCGAGGCGAGGTAGCTCTTGGTCGCCGCCACGCTTGTTTCCGCGCCGGCGTGCAGCGGGATGCAGGTGTCGGCCATCGCTGCCAGCGGTGAATCCGCCACGTTGACCAGGGCGAGCACGCGCGCGCCGGCGTCCTTCGCCGCCTGCGCGGCGCGCAGCAGATCCGGGCTCTTGCCGGACTGGGAGATCGCCACGAACAGCGCGTCGCCCAGCGCCAGCGGGGCGTCGTAGATCGACGACACCGACGGCGAGGCGGAAGCGGTGATCAGGCCGAGCTGGGTCTCGAACACGTACTTGGCGTAGGCGGCGGCGTGATCGGAGCTGCCGCGCGCGCAGGTGACGATGAAGCGCGGCGGCTTCGCGCGCAGCTGCTCGCCGAGTACGCGCAGGCGGTCTGCGTTGTGCGCGAACTGGCGCTCGATCACGTTGGCGCTTTCGCCGGCTTCGCGGTACATCAGGGTGCTGCTGGCGTCTTTCATGGAACGATCCGTCGGTGGAGGCGGGGCGCACGCGCGCATGCCGCGAGGCCGGTGGCCGGCTTCGTGGGTGGCGTGAGCGATGGGAAGGGATGCGCGCCGCGGAACAGCGCGCCGCGCGCGATCAGCCGGAGCGCTTGCCCGGCGTGGCGCCGCGCGGCGGCGCGGTGGAGCCGCGCACCACCAGCTCGGGCACGAAGCCCTCGTTGGCCGGCGGCGGGCTGTCGTCGTTGCTCTCGGCATGCTGCAGCTCGGCCATCAGGCGCAGCGCGGCGTGCCGGGCGATTTCGCGGGTGGACTGGCGCGCGGTGGTCAGCGCCGGCCACGCCTGCTTGGAGAACGGGTTGTCCTCGAAGCCGGCGATGGAGAGATCCCACGGCACGTCCAGACCGGTGGAGCGCGCCGCGGCCAGCACGCCGGCGGCGATCTCGTCGTTGCTGCCGAAAATCGCGGTCGGCGGCTCCTTCAGCGCAAACAGTTTGCGCGCGCCGCGGAAGCCGTCGTCGAACGCGTAGCGCCCCGGCAGCACCAGTTTCTTGTTGAGCGCGATGCCGTAGTCCTTCAGCGCATCGGCGTAGCCCTGGTAGCGCTCGGGGCTGGAATGGTGATGCGGCTCGCCCCACAGGAAACCGATGCGCGTGTGGCCAAGCTGGATCAGGTGCTCGGTGATCGCATACGCCGCGTCGCGGTCGTCCACGTAGACGCAGGGGTAGCCGTCCTTCGGGTCGTCGCGCGAGGCGATGATGCGCACGAAGGTGACGCCGTGTTCCTTCAGCGTGGCAATCAGCGCGGGCTGCTCGGACATCGGCGGTGCCAGCACCAGCCCGGCCAGCCGCGCGCGCTGGACCAGCGACACCAGCTCGTCGGCGCGGTGCGGCGAGGTGGTGTCGCACGGATGGATCTGCAGCCCGAAACCGCGCTCGCGGCAGGCGGAGAGCACGCCCTCCTGCAGGCTGATCACGTAGTGCGCGTTGGGGTTGTCGTACACCAGCCCGATCGCGTACGAGTGCGCCGCGCGCAGGCTGCGCGCCGACAGGTTGGGCCGGTAGCCCAGCGCCTCGACCGCGCGTTCCACCTTCTGCCGCGTGTCCGCCCGTACCGACGCTTCCTGGTTGATCACGCGCGAGACGGTCTTCAGCGAGACACCGGCCCGCTTGGCGACGTCCTTGATGGTGGCATGACGCAACGCGAGGTACTCCTTCCGATGAACCACGCATCGTAGCCGACCCGGACCGGCCGGGTACGGCGACAGGCTGTGACGTGGGCCGCATGCCGGCCAGTCAGCTCGCCGGCAGGCCCGCGCGGTGCCCGCGCACGCCATAGAACAGGATGTACAGGTAGCACGGCACCATCAGCAGCACGAAGGCGAGCTGGAAGTCGATGTGCGCCTTCAGGTGGGCGAACGCCTGCGGCAGGATCGCGCCGCCGGCGATGCCCATGATCATCCACGCCGATCCGGCCTCGGTATGCCGGCCCAGCCCGTGGATCGCGAGGGGAAAGATCGCCGGCCACATCATCGCGTTGGCGAAGCCGAGCGCCGCCACGAAGCCCACCGAGACATACCCGGACGTCGCATAGGCGCCCAGGCAGAACAGCACGCCGAGCACCGCCGACACCGCCAGGTAGCGCTGCTGGCTGATGAAGCGCGGGATCAGCACCAGCCCGGCCAGGTAGCCCAGCAGCATCGCGCCCAAGGTGAAGGCGGTGAAGAACTTGGTCTGGCTCAGTGGCAGATGGAAGCTGGCGCCGTAGGTGCCGATCGCGTCGCCCGCCATCACCTCCACGCCCACGTAGAGGAACAGGCACAGCACGCCCAGCCACAGGTGCGGGAAGCTGAAGAGGCTGCCCTTGCCGTGGCCGATGGTGGCCTCGCTGTTGGCGCCCGACGGTTTGATCTCCGGCAGCGGCGACAGCGCGATCCAGATCGCCAGCACCACCAGCAGGCCGGCCATGATCAGGTACGGCAGGTGCACCTTGCCGGCGAACGCGTCCAGCAGCGCCTCGCGTGCCGCGGCCGACGGAGCCGCCTTCACCTGCGCGTCGATGCTGTCGATTCCGCTCAGCACCACCGCACCGATCACGATCGGCGCCGCAATGCCGGCGACCTTGTTGCAGATGCCCATGAAGGCGATGCGCTGCGCCGCGCTCTCGATCGGCCCCAAGATCGAGATGTACGGGTTCGACGCGGTCTGCAGCATCGACAGCCCCGCGCCGATCACGAACAGGCCGATCAGCGCGCCGGGATAGATGCGCATGGTGGCGAACTGGCCAAACGTTGCCGCACCGATCGCCATCGTGAAAAGCCCGATCGCGATGCCCTTCTTCATGCCGGTGCGCCGGAGCACCACCGACGCCGGCAGCGAAAACACCAGATAGGAAATGTAGAACGCGAACGGCACCAGGAAGGCGTTCACGTCGTCGAGATTGAAGGCCAGCTTGACGAAGGTGATCAGCGGCCCGTTGAGCCACGTCACGAAGCCGAAGATGAAGAACAGCACGCCGATGATGATCATCGGACCGAAAGTGGAGCGGCCCGCCAGGGGCGACGCCTCGAGCGTGGTGGACGACATGCGGAGCTCCCCCGAGCCGGTCTGCGGCAGTGATGTGATTCGGGTAGGTCGGCTGTCGCGACCACCGTCGTCGAAGTCCGCTTTATGGCTGTGCAGGCATAACGTTGTCAATCAGAATGTCCCGAGCATTGCTCTCATCGCCGTCGTCCTGATGGCTCCCGCCGGATTCCTTCGCGCTTGTTCTGGTGCGCCGCCGCATGGCTTGTTGTTGCCCATTCGTCGGGCTGGATTGGCACCAGATCGCGGCCTGTTGCGTGGCCCGTGAGTCGGCCGCGTGGCGTGAACCTGTCGATGTGCTGCGGCGCGAAAGACGGCGTTCCGGATCCTGCCACGGAAATGGTTGACAACGTTGTCATGCGCTGAACACACTCCGGCCCTGCACGCCCTCGCCGAGCACCGGCGCAGGGCCATTCGGGGATGGGGGAAGACGGCGTGGCGGAAGTGGCAGCACACAGCGCGGTGGCGAGTGCAGGGGGCGCGGCCGCGCGGCCGTTCCTGGCCGCCGACGTCGGCGGCACTCATGCGCGCATCGGGCTGGTCAGCCGTGATGCGGACGCCGCGCAGCCGGTCAGCGTGCACGCCTACCAGCGCTACGCCTGCGCCGAGTGGCCCAGCCTCACCGCGGTGCTGGAAGATTTCGTGGCCCGCGTGGCGCCCGCCGCGCCGATCGAACGCTGCGCCGTGGCCAGTGCCGGCTACGTGCTGGGCGACGCCATCGTCAACGACAACCTGCCGTGGCCCGTGTCGATCCGCGAGATCCGCGAGCGGCTGGGGCTGGCCCAGCTGGCGGTGATCAACGATTTCGAGGCGGTGGCCTACGCCACCCGGTTCCTGACCCAGGCCGACACGCTGGGCGTGATCGACAACATCGCGCCGGCCGCATCCGGGCCCGTGCTGGTGATGGGTCCGGGCACCGGCCTGGGATCGGCCGTGCTGCTGCCGGGCATGCACGGACCCCGTGTGCTCGCCACGGAGGCCGGGCAGATCGCGCTGGCGCCCGGCAATGAGCGCGAGATCGCGGTGCTGCGCATCCTGGCGCGCGAACGCTCGCACGTGTCGTTCGAGCACGCGCTGTCCGGCCCGGGGCTGATCAATCTGTATCGCGCGCTGTGCGAGCTGCGCGGCAGCGCCCCCGCGCTCACGCTGCCGGCCGAGGTCACGCGCAGTGCGCTGACCGGTTCCGACGCGGCAGCGGTGGAGGCGGTGGACATGTTCTGCGGCCTGTTGGGCAGCTTCGTCGGCGACCTGGTGCTGCTGTACGGCGCGCGCGGCGGGGTGTTCCTCGCCGGCGGGATCCTGCCGCAGATCCGCGAGCTGCTGCTGGCCAGCACGTTCGCCCAACGCTTCTTCAACAAGGGCGTGATGCACGCCTATCTGCAGCAGGTTCCGGTGCGCCTGATGGAGCACGGCCAGCACGGCGTGATCGGCGCGGCCGGCTTGTATCTGGACGGCCATTCCGCGCAGCTCTGTTGAGCGGCACCCGCCAGCACGCACAGGTTTTTGTACCGCAACAACCACGCAAGCGACGTTCCACACCACCGGGCA
>DASTNI010000018.1:0-23066 GCA_035720985.1 Rhodanobacteraceae bacterium
TTGTCGGCCGAGCGGCGCATCAAGGGCTGGAGCCGCGGGAAGAAGGAAGCCATGATGCGCGGCGATTGGGTGGAAGTAGCGCGCTTGGCGCGATCGCGAACAACCCCCGTTCGTGGTTCGACAGGCTCACCACGAACGGGATAGCGGGCGCGTTCGTGGTGCGACAAGCTCACCACGAGCGGGATAGCGGGCGCGTTCGTGGTTCGACGGGATCACCACGAGCGGGATGGCGGGTGCGTTCGTGGTTCCACCGGCTTGGCACGGGTGGCCCCGGAGGTCACGCCGCGATCGACAGCCGCCGACCGGTACGCTACGATCGTTTGGCAATCCTTGCCAAGGTTCGGCCCATGCCTACCACCATGAACATCTCGTTGCCTGATGAGCTCCGGGCGTTCGTCGACCAGCAGGTGTCCGAGCACGGGTTCGGATCGACCAGTGAATACATGCGCGATCTGATCCGCAAGCAGCGCAACGTCGAAAAGCTTCGTGCATTGCTGTTGGAGGGCGCGAATTCGCCCGTCGTTGGCGTGATGGACGACGCCTGGTTTGCAGGCCTGCGCAAGCGTGCGCGTACCCGCGCCACCAAATGACCGCCAAGGCGGTACTCCGTCGTCGGCAGGCACAGCGTGATGTGGAGCAGGCTGCCGACCATTATTTTGGCGAGGGCGGTGTCGCGCTGGAGCTGCGTTTCCTTACGGCGCTGGAAGCTGCCATCCAGCACGTCGCCGCCTATCCAGCCAGTGGATCCTTGCGCTACGGCGGTGCCCTGGACCTGACGCAACTGCGGTTCTGGCCGGTCAAGCACTTTGCCTATCTCGTGTTTTACACCGAGCGCGAGGCGGCGGTGGATGTCTGGCGCGTGCTGCATGCGCATCGCGACATCCCGGCATGGCTGACCCGATCGGAGTAGGCGCTTGATGGCACGCACAGCAAGCAACGGCAAATCGCACCGCGCGATCGGTTCCACGCAGTCCTTGACCGCATTCGTCAAGGGTGTGTGCGACATCATGCGTCGCTCCAACTGCGCGAGCGCGCTGCAGTATGTCTCCGAGCTCACCTGGATCCTGTTTCTGCGGATCCTCGACGCCCAGGAAAGCCGGGCGCGGCTGGAGGCCGAGGCCCAGGGCCGGGCGTTTACCGCGGTGCTGCGGGCGCCGTATCGCTGGAAGGACTGGGCCGCGCCATTCCGGGATGGTGACGATGCCCTGCACACGCCCGAAGGCCAGCCGTTCGGCTGGAAGCGCCACGTGCTGTCGGCGCGCGTCGGCGATCTGATTGCGTTCATCAACGGCGATCTCCTCCCTCAATTGCACACGCTGGACCTGCTGCCCGATGGCCGTCCGGACCCGGCGGCGACACCGCGCCGGCGCGTGATCGCCCGCATCATGACTGCGGTCGAGTGCGTTCGCGTGGACGATGAAGCCAACCTTGCGGACATCCTCGATCGTATCGACGAGATCAACATCGACCGGATCGACGACACGCACTTCTTCACGCTTTCGCAGGCGTACGAGGGCCTGTTGCTGAAGATGGGCGAGAAGAACTCCGGCGGCCAGTTCTTCACGCCGCGCGAGGTGATCCGGGCCATGGTCCGTACGGTCGCGCCGCATCCGGGGGACGTCGTATACGACCCCTGTTGCGGCACCGGGGGATTCCTCGCGCAGGCGTACGAGGCGATGCTGCGGGAGCTGGGCGTACACGCCTCCGCGACCGCGCTGGAACGTCTGAAGCGCGAGACGTTCTACGGGCGCGAGAAGGACAATCTCGCGTTTCCGATCGCGCTGGCGAACCTCGTGCTGCACGGGATCGATCAGCCGAACATCTGGCACGGCAACACCCTGACGCGTGTTTCCGTCTATGACGGACTGTTTGCGGGCGCGCCGGAAACCTTCGACGTGGTGCTGACCAATCCGCCGTTCGGCGGCAAGGAAGGCGCCAGCGCCCGATGGAACTTCCCGTTCCAGACTGGGGCGACCCAGGTGCTGTTCCTGCAACACGTGCTGGACAGCCTGCGGCCCGCGCAGGACGGGAGGCCGGGTGGCACCTGCGGCATGGTGCTGGATGAGGGGCTGCTGTTCCGCACCAACGAGGGCGCCTTTGTCGAGACCAAGCGCCGGCTGCTCAACGAGTGCGCGCTGTGGTGCGTCGTCAGCCTGCCGGGTGGCGTGTTCTCGACGGCCGGAGCGGGCGTCAAGACCAACCTGCTGTTCTTCACGAAAGGCGTCGCGACCACGCGGATCTGGTACTACGACCTCTCGCACGTGAAGGTGGGCAAGAAATCGCCGCTGACGCTGGCGCACTTCGGCTGGGGGTCCGACGGCCAAGTCCTCGACGATGCGGCGCTGCCCGAGAGCCTCGTGGGCGAGTGGCGGGCACG
The DNA here is from genome assembly GCA_035720985.1 of Rhodanobacteraceae bacterium. Classification (GTDB taxonomy): domain Bacteria; phylum Pseudomonadota; class Gammaproteobacteria; order Xanthomonadales; family Rhodanobacteraceae; genus 66-474. The sequence continues at coordinate 2,378 of DASTNI010000018.1, forward strand.
TGATGGCGACGCGGGCGCGCCGTTCCCGAGCTTTGCGCGGCTGCTGGCCAAGCGTGGAGCGCCGGAAGGCGAGAGCGATTGTTCCTGGACGGTGGACTTTGCGGCGCGGCGCGTGGGTGCGCGCAAGGCGATGCAGCCGCACTTGGACGAAGCGGCGGCGCGACGCGAAGAGCTGGTCCGGCTGAAGGAAGAATACGCGCGCCTGCGGCGGGGCAGGGCAGGCGATGCAGCGCTGGCCGCCAGCCGGGAATTGCAATCTCGCGCCGAGCACGCTGCCCGCGACGCGCAGGCCAAAGCCGACGCCATCGACGCCGCGTGCTTTGATCTCAAGGCGGTGAACCCGCGTGCGGTGGACACGCGCGATACGCGCACGCCCGAGACTATTCTCGACTCCATTGCGGCGCACGGCGAAACCATGCGGCAGGCGCTTGGCGCGTTGCGCGGAATGCTTCGCGATCAGGGAGCGGGTGCGTGATGGCCAAGGCCAAGACCGCGTACGTGTGCGGCGATTGCGGCGCCGAGTATCCGAAGTGGCAGGGCCAGTGCGAGTCGTGCGGCGCGTGGAACACGTTGTCGGCGTTCGTGGTCGAGCCGGCGAAGGACGCTGCGCATACGGTGCGCCGCGTGGGCTATGCCGGGACCGAAGCGGCCAGGGTGCAGCCGCTCGCGGGCGTTGCCGGCGAGGTCGAGACGCGCCATCTCATCCGGATCGGGGAACTCGATCGCGTACTGGGCGGTGGCCTCGTGCAGGGCTCGGTCGTGCTGGTGGGCGGCGATCCCGGCATCGGCAAGTCGACGTTGCTGCTGCAGACCCTCGCCGCGCTGGGCGCTCGCTTGCCCAGCCTGTACGTGAGCGGCGAGGAATCGCTGGCGCAGATCGCCGCGCGCGGGTATCGGCTGGGGCTGGACCTCGCGCCGCTGCGCGCGCTGGCCGAAACCTGCGTCGAGCGCATCCTGGAGCACGCCGCGGCGGAAAAGCCGCGCGTGCTGGTGATCGATTCGATCCAGACGATCTGGACCGAAACCCTGCCCGCGGCGCCGGGCTCGGTGTCGCAGGTGCGCGAATCCGCGGCGCGGCTGACGCGCTTTGCCAAGCAGACCGATACCTCGGTGTTCCTGGTCGGCCACGTCACCAAGGAGGGCGGCATCGCCGGTCCGCGCGTGCTGGAGCACATGGTCGACGCGGTGCTGTATTTCGAAGGCGAGGTGGGTTCGCGCTTTCGCGTGCTGCGGGCCTTCAAGAACCGCTTCGGCGCGGTCAACGAGCTCGGCGTGTTCGCGATGGGCGACAAGGGCCTGCGCGAGGTGCCGAATCCTTCGGCAATCTTCCTGTCGCAGCAGCAGGGCACGACGCCGGGCAGCGCGGTGATGGTGACCCGCGAGGGCACGCGGCCGCTGCTGGTCGAGGTACAGGCGCTGGTCGACCAGTCGAACCTCGGCAATCCGCGCCGCGTGGCGCTGGGGCTGGAGCAAAACCGCCTCGCGATGCTGCTGGCGGTGCTGCACCGCCACGGCGGCGCCGCGGTGTTCGACCAGGACGTGTTCGTCAACGTGGTGGGCGGCATCCGCGTGCAGGAAACCGCGGCCGACCTGCCGGTGCTGCTCGCCGTGCTGTCGTCCTTTCGCGATCGGCCGCTCCCCGAAAAGACCGTCGCGTTTGGTGAAGTGGGGCTCTCCGGCGAAGTGCGACCGGTGCCGAACGGCGAGGAGCGCCTGAAGGAAGCCGCGCATCACGGCTTCCGGCGCGCGATCGTGCCCAAGGCCAACGCGCCGAAAAAGTCGGCACGGGTGGGCGATATGGAAGTCGTCGGCGTAGAACGCCTGCGCGAGGCGATCGACGCCTGCGGCTGAAGGCCGCTGGCCGATTGCTCCGCGGGCCCTGGAGAAATCGCGCGGGCGGCCGATAGCCCTGGCGAAGGTCGTTATCGAAATGGCCGGAACGCGCAGGCCCACGCGATCCTGACCTTCGTCCATACGGAGTCGGCGGCATCGCGCGGTGCGCGATGCCGCCGGCGTTTCAGTACACGCCTTGCTGCAGCATCGCGTCGGCGACCTTGCGGAAGCCGGCGATGTTGGCGCCCATGACGAAGTTGCCGGGCTGGCCGTACCTCTCGGCGGTTTCCTTGCACTCGCGGTAGATGCCTTCCATGACCCCGTGCAGCTTGGCATCGACGTCGGCGAACGACCATTTGGTCATGCCGGCGTTCTGCGCCATCTCGAGCCCGCTGACCGCGACGCCGCCGGCGTTGGCAGCCTTGCCGGGTCCGTAGCCGATTTTCGCGTCGAGGAACACCTCGACGGCCCCGCTGGTCGAGCCCATGTTCGAGCCCTCGGCCACGCAGGTGACGCCGTTGGTCACGAGCGCGCGCGCATCGGCCTCGGTGACCTCGTTCTGGGTTGCGCCCGGAAATGCGCAGTCGGCGTCGAAGCGCCAGACGGCGTGGCCGTCGACCGGATACTCGGACCGCGGGATGTACTGTGCGTCGTGCACGCGTTCGGCGTAGTCGGTGAGCCGGCCGCGTTCGACCTCCTTGATCTGCTTCAGGACTTCGAGGTTGATGCCCATGGGCTGGTAGATCGTGCCGCCGGAGTCGGAACAGGTGACGGGCTTGGCGCCGAGCTGGTAGAGCTTCTCGATGGTGTAGAGGGCAACGTTGCCGGCGCCCGAAACGAGGCAGGTCTTGCCTTCGATGTCCTCGCCCCGGTCGCGCAGCAGGTGCCGCGCGAAGTACACCGTGCCGTAGCCGGTGGCCTCGGTGCGCGCCAGCGAGCCGCCCCACAGCAGGCCCTTGCCCGTGAGCGCGCCTTCATAGTGGTGCGTCAGGCGCTTGTACTGGCCGTACAGATAGCCGATCTCGCGCGCGCCGACGCCGATGTCGCCCGCCGGCACGTCGACCGTGGGGCCGATGTGGCGGTAGAGCTCGGTCATGAACGCCTGGCAGAAGCGCATGACCTCGCCATCGGACTTGTCCTTGGGATCGAAATCCGAACCACCCTTGGCGCCGCCCATCGCGAGCCCGGTCAGGGCGTTCTTGAAGATCTGCTCGAAGCCCAGGAACTTGATGATCCCGGCGTTGACGGAGGGATGAAAACGCAGGCCGCCCTTGTAGGGACCCAGCGCCGAGTTGAACTGGATGCGGTAGCCCTTGTTGACCTGCACCTTGCCGGCGTCGTCGGTCCAGCACACGCGGAACATGATCTGGCGCTCGGGTTCGACGAGGCGCTCGATGATCGCTTGTTCCAGATACCGCGGCTCGGCGTCGAGCAGCGGCTTCAGGCTGCGCAGGATCTCGTCGGTTGCCTGGTAGAAATCGGGTTGGGCGGGACTGCTGCGGCGTAGTCCGTCCAAGGTTTGATGCAGGTAGGTCATGCCTGGACTCCGGTCGTCGATGAGGGGGTGGTCGGGCATGTCTTTATCGCAATAACGCACTAGTACATTGGACGGTGGAACGACAAACACGCGCTCGATGCGGGGTGGCGCAGGGCATGTGCAACGTGGTCCCGGCCCTCCGCATCAAGGAGTATACGGATCGGGGATGCACTTGTCTTGCCGCAACTCAAGGCGACCGCGTACGGCGCGGTTCAGCCTGCCCCTCGCGAAGCGTGCGAGACATCAGATTGCAGGCGTGGACGTCTGGACGTCCGTTTGCCTGCCACGCGACGCGATCGGCGCCTGCGGTTGGGGCGTGGTCGGGAAGAGCGCCGGTGTCGTCGTTCCGGGGCGCGATGCCCGCCGTCAAACCGGCGGCAACGCCGCGAATGCCGGCAGCCGTTCCGCGCGTGCGGCGAACGCCGCGAATGCCGGACAGTCGCGGGCGGCAACGATTTCAGCGGCGACGATTTGCGTGAACGTCCACGCCACCCCGGCGCTGATGTCGGCCTGCGTGGGGACATCGCCGCCGAGCCAACGATCGACGGGCGCCTCGCGCAATGACGCGTCGAGCAGTGCGCAGGCATCGCGCAGTTGTCCGTGCACGCGCTCAAGCCACGCCGGATCGCGCAGATCCGGTGCGCGTTTGATCTCGTAGAAGTGCTGCACCGCCTTTTCGCACACCACCAGGCTCAGGCCGGTCAGCCGCAGGGCAGCGCGGCGAGCGCCGGGTTCGCGCGGCACCAGGCTGCGGCCCGCCAGCGTTTCGGCGTAGTCGATGATGAGTGAAGAATCGACCAACGTGCTGCCGTCGTCGCAGATCAGCGTGGGTGCCTTGACCAGCGGATTGATCTTGCGGAACGCGTCGAAGTCGCGGAATACCGAAAGCGGGTGGCGCTCGAAGGGCACGCCGAGCATCCGCAGCGAGATCGCGGTGCGCCGCACGTAGGGTGAATCGAGCATGCCGATCAGTTGCATGGTGTCTCCGTCAGGCTGGTGCCAGCCCGGCCAGCCTGGCGGCATCCCGATCCACCCGCAGGACCGAGCCCTGTGCGTACCAGTCGCCCAGCACGATGCGTTGCGCGGGCTTGCCATCCAGCGTGAACTCGTGGATCGCCGGGCGGTGGGTGTGGCCATGGATCATGCGGGTGACGCCCGTGGTGCGCAGGGATCGCGCGACCGCGTCCGCGTTGACGTCCATGATGGCAAGGTCGGTGTGCGAGGTGTGGGCGCGGCTGGCGTCCCGCGCCCTGGCCGCAAATGCGCGGCGGTCGACCAGCGGCCGGGCGAGGAAGGCGGCCTGCCACGCGGGGTCGCGCACCTGCCGGCGAAACGCCTGATAGCCGACGTCGTCGGTGCACAGCACGTCGCCGTGCAGGAGCAGCGTCGGCGTACCGTGCAGGCCGGCCACCGTGCCATCGGCGAGGATGTCCATGCCGGCGCGCCGCGCGTAGTCGGGGCCCAGCAGGAAGTCGCGGTTGCCGGCGAGGTAGTACACGGGAACGCCCGCTGCGGCGACGCCGTGCAGCGCCGCAGCCACGCGCCGGTTCAGCGCGCTGTCGTCGTCATCGCCGACGTAGGCCTCGAACAGGTCGCCCAGCACGTAGAGTGCATCGGCGGTACGTGCTTCGTCCGCGCAAAAACGCTCGAACAGCTGGACGATGCGCGGCCGTGCGTCGTCGAGGTGTAGGTCGGAGACGAAAAGCGTCGTCACCGGTCAGTGCTTGGCGGCGGGCTTGGCCGACGCCGCGGGGGCCGACGCCGGGGCCTGCCCGGTCACCGGCGAGACCGGTTCGGCGGTGGGCTGTGCGGCGTTGCCGATGAGCTTGGCGCTGTCGATCACCACCAGCGGCCGCGGCACATCGCCGATGAACGGGCCCTGCGGAAACGTCGGCAGGTGGTCGATCTTGTCGATCACGGCCATGCCCTTGACCACCTTGCCGAACACGGCGTATCCCCAGGTCATGCCGTTCTGGTTGCCGACGTAGTCCAGGCGCGGGTTGTCGACCACGTTGATGAAGAACTGCGAGGTCGCCGAATCCGGATCGGGGCCACGCGCCGCGGCCACGGTGCCGCGGAGGTTGGAAAGTCCGTTGTCGGCTTCGTCCGGAATGGGCGGCAACGTGCGCTTGGGGCGCAGCTCGCGCGTGTAGAGGCCGCCCTGGATCAGGAACCCGGGGATCACGCGATGGAACACCGTGCCGTCGTAGAAACCTTCCTCGACGTAGCGCAGGAAATTGGCGACGGTCTTGGGCGCCTTGTCGGGGAACAGCTCGATCACGAAGTCGCCCTGCGAGGTCGTGAATTCGACCTGCGGGTGGGCGATTGCCGCGGGGGCGGCGGCGGATGTTGCCGGCGCGGGCGCCGGTGGTGCCGCCCACGCGTGCAGCGCGATCGCTGCCAGGACGAGCGCAGGCAGCACGCGATACGGCGAAAACCGGGAACGGATCATGGCAGCGCGCCGCCGGGCAAAGCCCGCATGATACGCGCGCGGCCGCGCGCCCCGCAGCTCATGGCAACGAACACGCGTCGGCCGCGCATACGCCAAGGTGGAATCCGGAAGCCGGCGGCGAATCCGTGGGGGCGAAGCTGTTGTCGCTGCCGCGGTCGAGATGGCGGCGCCGGATCTCCAGCACGATCGGTGTGATCTGATCGATCCGCGAATCGATCTGCGCGCGCGTGTAGTAGTCGAGATCCTTGCGCTTCAGCAGGCGATGCAGCTGGTCCAGCGCATCCGCGGCGTGGCCGGACAGGAACGTGGCGTCGGCATAGGCGATTCCGGCGTGGACTTCGTCGCCGGCCGCGAGGCAGGCATGGCCGTAGGCCGAGTACAGCGAGGGCTCGGAGTCGTCGTTGAGCAGCGGCTTCAGGAGCGCCTGCGCGGTCCTGGCGTTGGCCTTGCCGCCGCCATCGAGCAGGGTGCGGCTGTACTCCAGCACGATCGCGGGATCGTTGGGCCAGAGCGCGTTGAGGCTCGCGTAGCGCCTGAGCGCTTCGGCGTGCTGGCCCGCGCGGCGTTCGGCATCGGCGAGCCCGAGCGCAAGCGTGAGGTTGCCCGGCTGCGCTTCGGCCAGCTTCTGCATGATCGGCACGGCGGCGCGCGCGCTGCCGATCTGGATCAGCGCCAGCGCGCGGCCGTACTGGTTGGACACCGCGTCAGCGAAAGTCGGGCTGGTGGCCATGTTGTGCGTGTAGTAGTCGATGATCGCGCGTGGATTGCTGGCCGACAGCACGCGGACGCGCTCGCGCATGAGCGCGTATTGCAGTTCGCTCGGGCCGCGCCTCGAGCTGTCGAGCGTCGCCACTCCGCCCTTGACGAAGGGCAGCGGCAACAGGTTGGGCGTGGGGGGATCGGCGGCGGCCAGGTGGTCGGCCTGCATCTGCTTCTTCAGCACCAGCGCGCGGGCGCGGGCGTCGGCGATGCGCACGCTCGTCACCGGATGGTCCTGCAGGAAGTCCGGCAGGTTGCCGGCCGCCATGCCGCCGCTGCCGCCCGGGCGCATGATCGCCTGCATGTGCGCAAATACCTTGGCCATGCCCTCGGGATCGAACCCGGCCTTGGCGAGTGTCTGGATGCCGACGTGGTCGGCCTCTTCCTCATCGCGCCGCGTGAAGTCGATCTGATGCTGCTGCATCATCGCCATGACCGCGATGAAGGCACCCATGGCGTTGTCCGTGCCGCCGTCGTACGGTCCGCTGCCGTAGCCGTAGCCATATGGGGCGCCGACGGGGCCGTTGCGCGTGCCCGAATCGACCTGCGAGGCGGCGAGGCCCGCCGCGAGCGCGCCCAGCATGTACAGGGGCGCGGATTTCTTCTGGTCTTCCATCGCGCGCTGCAGGTGGTGCTGGCTGATGTGCGCGAGTTCGTGGGCGATCACGGCCGCCAGCTGGTCCTGGTCCTGCGTCATCGTGATCATGTCCGAGAAAATGAAGATGTAGCCACCGAAGGTCGCGAACGCGTTGATTTCGGGGACGTTGATCGCGGTGAAGGTGTAGTGCTGAGTGGGATCGCCGCTGACCGCCGCCAGCCGGTAGCCGAGCGCGTGCAGGTACTGGTCGACCTGCGGGTCGTCCAGCACCAGGTGCGCGGCGCGCAGCTCGCGCAGGAATTCCGCGCCATAGGCCTGTGCCTGCTGCGGCGACAGCATGGTGTCGGCCGAGCTCCCGAGATTGGGCAGGCGCACGTTGGCCTGCTGCGCCGCCGCCGGCAGCGCCAGCGCCAAGGTCGCGAAGAGCGTGAGGAGAAGGCGAGGGCGAAACGGGAGCGGCATGGCGTGCAGGTGGTTCGGCTTGAGGTTCGACCCTTGGGCCGGTGGATGGTTCGAGTGTAAGTCGGCGTGGGCAACGCGAAAACGGTGATCCATTCTCGGTTGCGGCGTGTTCAGCGCGAGTAAAATGACGCGCAGCCCATGCCAGGTTGCCTCATGACCGACATCGAAATCTACTCGACCGGGATGTGCCCCTACTGCACGGCGGCCAAGAGCCTGCTGCGCAACCGCGGGCTGCCGTGGCGTGAATTCCGGATCGACGTGGACGCGGGCGCGCGTGCCGACATGCTGCGGCGCGTGCCCGGTGTGCGTACCGTGCCGCAGATTTTCATCAACGGCGTCTACGTCGGCGGCTTCGACCAGTTGGCCGAGGCCGAGCGCAACGGCGAGCTGAACCAGCTCCTCGGCGTGGGCTGAACCATCCCTGGCGGGCCGCGCACACGGCCCGAATCCCGTTTTTGCCTGTGCCGGCGCGTGCGGGCACGCGGTGAGGAGTTGCTGGTGTCCAAGACGATTGCGGTACTGCGCGGTGACGGCATTGGCCCGGAAATCATGGCGGCGACGCTCGCCGTGCTGGACGCTTTGGACTGTGGACTCGACTATGACTTCGCCGACGCCGGCGAAGGCGCGCTCAAGACGCGCGGCGACCTCTTGCCAGCGGCGACGTTGGCCACCATCGCGCGGCACGGAATCGCGCTCAAGGGGCCGCTGACGACCCCAATCGGCAAGGGCTACGCCTCGCTCAACGTCGCGCTGCGGCGCCACTTCGACCTCTACGCCAACGTACGCCCGGCGGTGAGCTTTCCGGGCACCCGCGCACGCTACGAGAACATCGACATCATCACGGTGCGCGAGAACACGGAAGGCGCCTACCTGCAGGAAGGCCAGCTCGTTTCGCCCGATGGCGAGATCGCGCAGTCACTGGTGCGCAACACCCGCCACGGCGCCCGCCGCATCGTGCGCCACGCGTTCGAGCTGGCCGTGACGCAGGGCCGCAAGCAGGTGACGGTCGTGCACAAGGCCAACATCATCAAGACGGCGTCCGGACTGTTCCTGGATGTCGCGCGGGGAGTCGCAAAGGATTACCCGCAGATCGCGTGCAAGGAAATGATCGTCGACAACGCCTGCATGCAGCTGGTCATGAATCCGTGGCAGTTCGACGTGATCGTGACCACCAACCTCTTCGGCGACATCCTGTCGGACCTTTGCGCCGGTCTCGTCGGCGGGCTGGGCCTGGCGCCGGGCGCGAACATCGGCGAGCGCGTGGCGATCTTCGAGGCGGTGCACGGCTCGGCTCCCGACATTGCCGGGAAACACCTTGCCAACCCCTGTGCGCTGCTGCTGGCCGCGGCCGAAATGCTGGATCACCTCGACCTGCGCGCCAAGGCCGCACGCTTGCGCGCGGCGATCCGCGCCACGCTGGAAGCCCACGATCGCGTGACGCCCGACCTTGGCGGCACGGGGACCACGGAAACGCTGACCGCCGCGGTGGTCGAGCGCGTGCGCGGCTGACACGCCGCTCGGGGACCACGGATCGGGCAAGCGGCCGTGGGTGGCCTGCGTTTTGATCGCCCGCCGATCAGCGCAACAGCGGCCAGGGCGCCAACAGCAGCACCCAGACGATCGCCACGCTGCCGACCAGCTTGACGCTCTTGAAGAGCTGCTTGTGGCGGTGCTTGAAGGCGTGGTTCTTCTCGCGCCGGCTGCGCAGGGCCGAAAACATCCGGTTGATCGCCCCGGTGTGCTCGGTGGCTTCGTTGGGCGACTGCGTGATCGCGCCCATGAAGTTGCTGACGTGGTGGTTGACCCACGCCATCGCGCGTGAACGCAGCGGGCGCTCGAGGTCGCACATCAGGATCACGCGCGTCTGGTCGGTCTTGTTCTCGACCCAGTGCGCGCAGGTTTCGTCGAACACGACGTCCCGGCCGTCGCGCCAGGAATAATCCTGGCCGTCGACCATGATGTGGCAGGCGTCCGAATTGGGCGTCATCAAGCCCAGGTGATAGCGCAGCGAACCCGCGAACGGATCGCGGTGCAGGTTCAGCGTGACGCCCGGCGGCAGCAACGCGAACATCGCGGCCTTGACGCCCGGGATGCGGTTCACGAGCTCGACCGTTTTCGGACACAGCTTCTGGGCCGAGGGCAGGGGCTCGCCGTACCATTTCACGTAGAAGCGCTTCCAGCCCGCCTTGATGAAGGAGTGGAAGCTGGCATCGTCGTCCTTCAAGGCCGCGCGGATGCGGCCCTCGTTGGACAACCCCGCGGCTTCGTCACGGATCGTCTGCCAGTTCTCCCGCAACGCGTCGACCGCGGTGAAGCGCTTGCGGTCCGGAAAGGCGCCCGCCGGCACCGCGGAAAACGCGTACATCAAGAGGTTGTAGGGCGCGAACAGCATCGCGTGGCCGGTCAACTGGCGGCGCAACTGCAGGCGCACGCGCGAGCGCAGGTGCACGACGAGCGCGCTGGCCAGAAACAGGACGACCAGGGCAAGCAGGACGAGGCGGGCGATCAGCAGGGCGGACATCGCAATACGATCCAGGATGCTGACGGCAATTCTAGCGCCGTGCGGCGGTCACCCACCTGCGCCGGATCACAACGCCTCGGAAGCGAAATCTGCCAGCCGCGAGCGCTCGCCGCGCCGCAGGGTCACGTGTGCCGCGTGCGGCCACTGCTTGAAGCGGTCGACCGCGTAGGTCAGGCCCGAGGTGGTCTCGGTGAGATAAGGCGTGTCGATCTGCTCGACGTTGCCGAGACACACCATTTTGGTGCCGGGGCCGGCGCGCGTGACCAGCGTTTTCATCTGCTTGGGCGTCAGGTTTTGCGCCTCGTCGATGATCACGTAGCGCGACAGGAACGTGCGCCCGCGCATGAAGTTGAGGGAACGGATCTTGATGCGCGAGGCCAAAAGATCGTTGGTGGCTTGCCGCCCCCACGAGCCGCCGTCCTCGGGATTGGCGAGCACCTCGAGGTTGTCGGTGAGCGCGCCCATCCAGGGCGTCATTTTTTCCTCCTCGGTGCCCGGCAGGAAGCCGATGTCCTCGCCGACCGAGACCGTCGCGCGGGTCATGATGATTTCGCGGTAGCGCTGCTGGTCCATGACCTGCGCCAGCCCCGCGGCCAGCGCGAGCAGCGTCTTGCCGGTGCCGGCGGTGCCCAGCAGCGTGACGAAGTCGATCTCGGGGTCCATCAGCATGTTGAGCGCGAAGTTCTGCTCGCGGTTGCGTGCCGCGATGCCCCACACGCTGTGCGCGTTCCCGGTGTAACTGTTCATCAGCACCAGCCGCACCCGGGTTTCGTCTTGTTCCAACACCCGCAGCTCGACGCTGGCCTCGCCGGGGAGATACAGGCACTGGTTGGGTTGCCAGGTGTCCTCGGCGTCGGGTTTCAACTCGTAGAACGTCTGGCCGTGTTCGGACCACGAGCGCACTTCGGGGTGGCGATCCCAGAAGTCGGCGGGCAGTTCCGCGGCGCCGGTGTACAGCAGCGAGAAGTCGTCCAGCGCGCGGTCGTTCTCGTAGTCCTCGGCGGCCACGCCCGCGATGGTCGCCTTGATCCGCAGGTTGATGTCCTTGGACACCAGCGCCACCGCCGCTTCCGCGTGCTCTTCGCGCAGGTCGAGGATGGCCGCGAGGATGCGGTTGTCGGCCTTGCCCGGCGCGTTGCCGTTGCTGTGCGTCTGGAAGTACAGCCGGCCCCGCGCGTTGCCGCTGCGGAGCTTGACGCCGTCGGGCTGGGCCAGCGGCAGGCCGTTGGCGATGCCATGGCTGTTGTTGCGCTCGATGAGTTCGTTGAGGAAACGGCTGGCCTGGCGCGCGTTGCGGGCAACCTCGGAAATGCCCTGCTTTTTTTCGTCCAGCTCTTCCAGCACCGTCATCGGGATGAAGACGTCGTGTTCCTCGAACCGGAACAGCGCGGTCGGGTCGTGCAGCAGCACGTTGGTATCCAGCGCGTAGATGCGGTGGGCTTCGGGCCGGGATACCGCAGTTGCGATGCGCGCAACGGCAGCCTTGGGAGCACGCTGCCCACGCGGCACGGCGGCTGGACGCTTGGCCATCACTTGGGCGGGATCGCGGCGAGCACGGCGTCCACGTGGCCGGGCACCTTCACCCCGCGCCATTCCTGCGCAAGCTTGCCGTCCGGGCCGATGAGGAACGTGCTGCGTTCCACCCCGAGGTATTCGCGCCCGTAGAGTTTCTTCTTGCGGATCACGTCGAATGCCTTGCACCAGGTTTCCCCGGTGTCGGCCACCAGCGCGAACGGCAGCCCCAGCTTTTCCTTGAATCCATAGTGCGAACGTACGCTGTCGCGCGACACGCCGACGATGGCGGCACCGCGGCGCTTGAACCTGGTGTAGCGGTCGCGGAAATCGCCGGCCTCGCGCGTACAGCCGGTGGTGTTGTCCTTGGGGTAGAAATAGAGCACCAGCCACTGGCCGGCAAAGTCCGCCAGCTTCAGCGTATCGCCCGACTGGATGGTGCCGCCGAGTTTGGGAACCTTGTTGCCGATCTTGATCATCTGTCTGACGTCATTACTGGGTTGCGCGGCGCTTGCCGGCGAACGAGGGGAGTCCGCACTTCAAAATTTGACCGGATCCATGATGGCATCGAGGTTCAAGCCGTCGCAGAGTTCCATGAATTCGTCCCGGAGTTCGGCGATGCGCGTTTCCGCGGGGATGCCGATCGTGATCTGGACCTGGAACATGGCGGCGCCGGTCTGCATCGCCTGGTAGCGCATCGAGGACATTTGTTCAATCGTGACCTTGTGGTGGTCGAAGAAGTCGATGAGCTCGGCGATGACGCCCGGGCGATCGGCCGCGACCGCCTCGACCATGTAGGGCAGCAGGTGGCTGGGTTGCTCGCGCGCTTGCGTGCGGTAGTTCAAGAGATGCAGGCCATCGCCGCGTTCGATGCGCGCCAGCGCGGTTTCGAGCTTGGCGACCGCGTCCCAGCCGCCGCGTGCCAGCAGCAGCACCGAAACGTCCGCGCCGACGGTGGCCACGCGCGATTCGACGAGATGGCAGCCGGCGTCGGCGATGCGCCGGGTCAGCAGCAGCAACGGCGAGTCGCTCGCCGGCGCCGTCGCCTGGATCAGCAGTTGGTGATCGGCCGCGGGCCGCGGTGCCGGCGGCTGCAGGCTGGTGACGGTCTTGAGGTTCACGGGCTGGAGAATAGTGCTGTTGGCAAATGGCTGTCACGTTATGATGCACGGTTTCTACAGGTGCGGAGCCAAGCGTGAACATTGCCGGCAGCGTGTGTGCGATCGCGACGCCGTTCCAGGACGACGGCGCGCTCGACCTGCCCGCGTTCGGTCGCCTGATCGACCACCAGCTCGCGGGCGGCACCCAGGGCATCCTGGTCGCCGGCTCCACCGGCGAGGCGCATATGCTCGACGCGCGCGACTACGAACGGCTGCTGGCGTTTGCCGTCGAGCGTGTCGCCCATCGCGTGCCGGTGCTGGCGGGCGTGGGCGAGGCGGGCACCGCCAAGACGATCGCCGCGGCCCGGCGTGCCAAGGCGCTGGGCGCGGACGCCGCGCTGGTGGTGACCCCGTACTACGTGCGCCCGACCCAGGAGGGCCTGCGTCGGCACTTCGGCGAGGTGGCCGCGCACGTGGACATCCCGATCGTGCTGTACAACGTGCCCTCGCGTACGAGCTGCGACATGCTGCCCGAGACGGTGGCCAGGCTGCGCGACACCGCGGGCATCGTCGCGATCAAGGAAGCGGTCGGCACGCCCGAGCGCATTGCCGCGCTGGCGCAACTTCAGCGGCCCGGATTTGTCTACCTGTCCGGCGATGACTACAGCGCGACCGAAGCGTTGCTTGCGGGTGCTGGAGGCGTGGTGTCGGTGATCAACAACCTGGTGCCCAGGCTCGTGCGCGCGTGGATCGACGCCGGCTTGACCCGCAACCGCGCGGCGACCGAGCGGCAGCTGGCGCGCCTGCGCCCGCTGCTGGCGGCGCTGCAGTGCGGGCCCAATCCGATTCCGGTGAAGGCGGGCCTGGCCGAACTCGGGCTGTGCGGACACGCGCTGCGCCTGCCTCTGGTGGAACTGGCGGACGGCCCGGCGCGCGCGCATCTGCGCGACGTGCTGCTGCCGCTGGCTGGCGTTGGGCAACCTTGATCGGGCACAATCCGGAAATGAAAAGACTCGCACTCGTCGCTGCGCTTGCGGTTCCCGTCGTGTTGGGCGGTTGCCAGACCATCAAGACACACAATCCGTTCCGGCATCGCACGCCCGACTATCAGGTGGCGCAGGAAGAGCGTCCGCTGGAAGTGCCGCCCGGACTCAACCAGCCGGCGACCACCGAGGCGCTGGCGATCCCGGGCGAGAACGCGGGCGGTGCATCGCAGGCCGCGTCAACCGCCGCGACCGCGGCGGTGCCCCCTGCGCTGGCGCCGACCGAAGCCGCCGGTGCCGCAACGGTGACGCGCACGTTGACCCTTGCCGACACCGTCGACAACGCCTATCGCCGGATTGGCCTCGCGCTTGCGCGCGGTGACGTGGGCGAGGTCACGGCGCACGATGACAGTGCGCACACCTACACCGTTGCGGTCGATACGACCGTGACCGAAAAGCCGGCCGGGGGTTTCCTGCGCCGCCTGTTCCACCGCAGCCACAAGCAGACCGTGCGCGGCGAGGCGAACGTGAGCGTTGCGGCGGAAGGCGCGGGCAGCGTCGTCACCGCGACAGGCTCAACCGCGGCGGTTGAGCAGGTCATGCAGGTTCTGCACACACGCTTGAAGTAGGCGCAAACGCGCGCCCTCTGACGTCAGCGCGCCACCGCGCCAAAACCGCGGAACCCGTGCGCCGGATGCGGCTGCACGCGTGGGTCGCGGTCCACTGCGCACGCGGACCCGCGATCAAGTGGCGCTCCCTGCGGGACTCGAACCCGCGTTGCCGCCGTGAGAGGGCGATGTCCTGGGCCACTAGACGAAGGGAGCGTGGGCCGTGCGAGCGCGCTAGTATAGCGGACTTCGTGCCGCGGAACCGCGGCTGGTCACGCGCCCGGAGCCGTTTGGCTTGATTCCTTCCGATCCTGCAGCAACCGCCGATTCGCCCCGCGCTGAATTGCGCGTCGTTCCGCGTGATCAACACACCCTGTCGCGCAAGCAGATCAGCCGCGGCGCCCTGCGTGTGTTGTACGGCCTGAAGGACGCGGGATTTCGCGGCTGCCTGGTCGGCGGTGCGGTGCGTGACCTGCTGCTGGGACGCGTGCCGAAGGATTTCGACGTCGCGACCGATGCGACCCCGGAACAGGTCAAGAGGCTGTTCCGCAATTGTCGCCTGATCGGACGGCGGTTTCGCCTGGCCCACGTGATCTTCGGCCCCGAGATCGTCGAGGTGGCGACCTTCCGCGGTACCGGCGACGGCGACGACAGCGACGATCGGCGCGTGGTCGATGGCCGGATCCTGCGCGACAACGTGTGGGGCACGATCGAGGAGGACGCGCTGCGCCGCGACTTTCGCGTCAATGCCCTGTATTACGACATCGCCGATTTCAGCGTGCTCGACTACGTGGGCGGGATCGGCGACCTGGAGGAGCGGCGCCTGCGGCTGATCGGCGATCCTGCAGTCCGCTATCGCGAGGACCCGGTGCGCATGCTGCGCGCGGTGCGCCTCGCGGCGAAGCTCGGCTTCGTGATCGATCCGCCGGCGCTGGCGCCGTTCGTGCCGCTTGGCCACCTGCTGACCGAGGCCCCGCCGGCCCGCCTGTTCGACGAATGCGGCAAGATGTTCCTTGCGGGCTACGGGCTCGCCGGGTTCCGCGAGCTGGTCGATTACGGCCTGTTGGAGCACTTGTTGCCGGGCACCGCGCGCGCGCTGGCACACGATGCCACGGGCGGCCTGATGCGCCTCATCGAGCGCGGCCTCGCCGGCACCGATGCGCGCGTCGCCGAGGGCAAGCCCGTCACGCCGGCGTTCCTGTTCGCGGTGCTGCTCTGGGGCGAGGTCGCGGTGCTGGCGGCCAAACTGCAGGGCGAAGGCGCGGCGCGCTCGCTGGCGTGGCAGCGCGCCGCGCACCGGGTCATGGCCGAGCAGGGCAAGCGCGTGGCCGTTCCGCGCCGGTTTGGCTACGCCATCGAGGAAATCTGGGCCCTGCAGCCGCGCTTTGCCGAACGTACGCGCAAGCGGGTGTTCCGGCTGATGGCGCACCCACGGTTCCGCGCCGCGTACGATTTCCTGTTGCTGCGCGCCGAAGAGTCGGATGCCGTGCGCGCCTGCGGCGAGTGGTGGGCGCACGCGCAGACGCTGGCGCCCGACGCGCTTTCGGCAGCGCTGGCCAGCAAGCCGGGTACCGCGGCGCCGGGCGAAAGAGCCGGCGACCCTGCGGCCCGCACCGGACGTCGGCATCGGCGCGGCGGGCGGCGGCGCAAGTCGTCGAACGCGCCCGATACGCCGGTTGAATAGTCCGCGGCCCCGATGACGGACGCCTGCATTGCCCTGGGCAGCAACCTCGACGGACCGCGCGCGCACGTCGAACAGGCGTTTGCGGCGCTGGCGGCACTGCCCGGAACCCAGGTACGCGCGCGTTCACGCCTCTACCGGACACCGCCCTGGGGCGTGGTGGACCAGCCTGATTTCGTCAACGCGGTGGCGGTGCTGGATACGGCGCTGGAGCCGCGCGAGCTGTTGCAGGCGCTGCTGGCCATCGAGGCCCGCGCTGGTCGTGTGCGCGGCATCCGCAATGGACCGCGCGTGCTGGATCTCGACCTGCTGTTGTACGGCGGACGGACCATCCATCTGCCCGAGCTCGAAGTGCCGCATCCGCGCCTGCAGGACCGCGCGTTCGTGCTCGTGCCACTCGCCGAGGTCGCCCCCGATCTCGAGGTGCCCGGACGCGGGCGCGTGGCCGATCTGCTGGCACGGGTGGATGCCCGTGGCTGCGTGCCGATCGCTTGATACCCGCCGATATACTGCACGGATGCTCAGGATTCACCGGGACATCGCGGGGCCGTGCCTGGCGCCGCAGGGCAGCGTGCTGGCAATCGGTGCATTTGATGGTCTGCATCGCGGCCACGCGGCGCTGCTGGAGCGCGTCGTCAAGCGCGCGGGCGAGCTCGGCGTGGCGTCGGCGGTGGTGAGCTTCGAACCCCTGCCACGCGCGTACTTCGCGCCGGCGCCGCTGGCACGCCTCAGCACGGTGCGCGAAAAGCTGTGCGGCATCGAAGCCACCGGCGTCGAACTGCTGCTGCTGCTGCGCTTCAACCGGGCGTTGGCGCACATGATCGCGTCGGACTTCGTGCACCGTGTGCTGGTGGCGCGCATGGGGGCGCGCGAGATCTGGGTGGGCAAGGATTTTCGCTTTGGCCACCAGCGCGCCGGCGACGTCGAGACGCTGGATGCGCTGGGCGGCGCCGGCGGCTACGAGGTACGCGTGCTGGATGCGGTGTCGGTCACTGACGGCGAGCGCGTATCAGCCTCGCGCGTGCGCGGGGCGCTGGCGGCGGGCGACTTCGCGCACGCGGCACGCCTGCTGGGACGACCCTTCACCATGGGTGGCCGCGTGGCGCACGGTCGACGCCTGGGACGCAGGCTCGGCTATCCTACCGCCAACCTGCGCCTGGGCAGGCGGGTTTCGCCGCTGAACGGCATCTTTGCGGTGCGCGTGCGCGGCGTCGGGGAGCGCGCGCTGCCGGGCGTGGCGAGCCTCGGCGTGCGACCGACCGTCACGGGCGGCGGCGAGCCGCTGCTGGAAGTGCACCTCTTCGATTTTGCCGGCGACCTGTATGGCCGCCGCATCGAGGTCGAGTTCGTCGCCAAGCTGCGCGACGAGGAAAAATTTGCCGACCTGGACGCGTTGCGCGCGCAGATGGACCGTGACGCCGCGGCCGCCCGCGCCATGCTTGCCCAGCCTTCAACCCTGTCCGGAGCCTTCGCGTGAGCCGCGACTACAAGCACACCATCAATCTTCCCCACACCGGGTTCGCGATGAAGGCGAGCCTCGCCACCCGCGAGCCGGGGATGCTGTCCGAGTGGGAAGCCGGGCATCGCTACGCGGAATTGCAGCGCCACACCGCGCAGCGCGAGCATGCCTTCATCCTGCACGACGGCCCGCCGTACGCCAACGGCAAGATTCACCTGGGCCACGCGGTCAACAAGATCCTCAAGGACATCATCGTCCGCTCGAAATTGCTGGCCGGGTTCCGCTCGCCCTACGTGCCGGGCTGGGACTGTCACGGGCTGCCGATCGAGATCGCCGTCGAGAAGAAATACGGCAAGGTCGGCAAGAAGATCGACGCCGAAAGTTTTCGCCAGCACTGCCGCGACTATGCCGCGCAGCAGATCGACCTGCAGCGCCGCGACTTCAAGCGCCTGGGCGTGCTGGGCGACTGGGAACACCCCTACCGCACCATGGATTTCCGCTACGAGGCCGACATCCTGCGCGCGCTGGCGAAGGTGTACGCCAACGGCCACGTCGCGCGCGGATTCAAGCCCGTGCACTGGTGCTTCGACTGCGGCTCGGCGTTGGCCGAGGCCGAGATCGAATACGCCGACCACGAATCGCCGGCGATCGATGTTGCCTACGACGCGCTGGAGCCGGCGGCGCTGGCCGCGAAGTTCGGCGTCACGGTCGATCCCGACACCATCGTCACGGTGCCGATCTGGACGACGACGCCGTGGACGCTGCCGGCCAGCATGGCGGTGACGCTGGGGCCGGACCTCGACTACGTGCTGGTCGAAGGCCCCGCGCGCGGCGGCAAGCGCGTCCTGATGGTGCTGGCCGAGGCGCTGGCGGAAAAGGCGCTGGCGCGCTACGGCGTCGATGCGGTGAAGGTGCTGGGCCGCGCCAAGGGTGCAGCACTCGCGAGCATTTCCCCTCTCCCTGCGGGAGAGGGTGCCCGTAGGGCGGCTGAGGGTTCGTCCGAAGCGGAGCATCACAGCGCCGCCGGACCCTCACCCCAACCCCAACCCCGCTCCCGGGGGGAGAGGGGCTTGAAGCATCCGTTCTACGACCGCGAGATTCCGGTGATCCTGGGCGGCCACGTCACGGCCGAGGACGGCACGGGCGCGGTGCACACCGCACCCGGCCACGGCGCCGACGACTTCGTGGTCGGCCAGAAGTACGGCATCGTCGCGGCGACGCCGGCGAACGTGCTCAATCCGGTCGGTGACGACGGGGTGTACCTGCCGGGCACGCCGATCTTCGCGGGCCAGCACATCTGGAAGGCGCAGGACGCCGTCATCGCGCTGCTGCGCGAGCGCGGCGTGCTGCTGGCGGCGCGCAAGCTCCACCACAGCTATCCACACTGCTGGCGCCACCACACGCCGATCGCGTTCCGGACGACGCCGCAATGGTTCATCGTGATGGACGCGGCGGGTTTGCGCGCGAATGCGCTGCACGCGATCCACCACGACGTCAAGTTCTATCCGGACTGGGGCGAGGCCCGCATCAACAACATGGTCGAGGGCCGCCCCGACTGGTGCATCAGCCGCCAGCGCACCTGGGGTGTGCCGATCGCGCTGTTCGTCGACAAGGTGACGGGCGAGCCGCATCCGCGGAGCGCCGAACTCCTGGCGCAGGTGGCCGAGCGCGTCGAGCGCGAGGGCATCGATGCGTGGTACGCGCTGGATCCCGGGGACCTGCTCGGCGCGGAGGCTGCGCGATACCGGAAGGTGCGTGACATCCTCGACGTGTGGTTCGATTCCGGGACGTCGCATTTCTGCGTGCTCGATGCGCGGCCCGAGCTGCACCACGGCGCGGGCGACCGGATCATGTACCTCGAGGGCTCGGACCAGCACCGTGGCTGGTTCCAATCGTCGTTGCTGACGAGCTGCGCAATCCACGGCCATGCGCCGTTCGACGAGGTCCTGACCCACGGCTTCACGGTGGATGCCCAGGGCCGCAAGATGTCGAAGTCGCTCGGCAACGGCATCGAGCCGCAGGATGTCATGAACCGCTACGGCGCCGACATCCTGCGCCTGTGGATCGCGTCGGCCAACTACCGCGACGACATGGCGCTGTCCGAGGTCATCCTGAAGCGCGTCGCCGACAGCTATCGGCGCATCCGCAACACCTGCCGGTTCCTGCTGGGGAACCTCGATGGCTTCGATCCAGCGACCGACCTGCTGCCGATCGAGCGCTGCCTGCTGCTCGACCAGTGGGCCGTGCGCTGCGCGCGCGACGTGCAGGAAGCCGTCATCGCCGCGTACGCGCGCTACGACTTCCCCGAGGTCGCGCAGCGCGTGCAGAACTTCTGCACCAACGAGATGGGCGCGCTGTACCTCGACATCACCAAGGATCGCCTGTACACGATGCCGACCACGAGCCATGGTCGGCGGAGTGCCCAGTCGGCGATGTTCCGCATCCTCGAGGCGATGGTGCGCTGGCTGGCGCCGCTGTTCGCGTTCACGTCCGAGGAAATCTGGCAGGCGATGCCCAGGCACATGCACATGCCGACCGCGGTGCGCGGCGGCTTCACCGTGCGCGATGCCTCGGTGCTCTACCAGACCTGGTACCAGGGTCTGCGGGAAGCGCCGGGCGGGTCGGAAGATCGCCCATGGTGGGCCGATCTGCTGGCCATCCGCGAGGCCGCGGCGCGCGTGCTGGAAGGCATGCGCAAGGACGGCAGGATCGGCTCTTCGCTGGATGCGATCGTCACCGTTCACGCCGATGCCGCGCTCGTCGAGCGCTACCAGAAGGTGGCCGACGAACTGCGATTCTTCTTCATCGTTTCCGAGCTGCACCTGGTGGCGGGCGCGGCGCCTGCCGATGCCGCCGTGGTGGAACTCGAAGGGCACCAGGTCGGCGTGTCGGCGGCGGTGAGCGCCGCGCCAAAATGCGTGCGTTGCTGGCACCATCGGGACGACGTCGGCCAACACGCAGACGATCCCGAGCTGTGCGGGCGTTGCGTGGAAAATGTCGCGGCGTTCGACGCGCACGGTACGGGCGAGAATCGGCGCTGGTTCTAGTGTAGTGCTTCGTAAATAAAGGAACTTGTGATGGTGCGTGCTGTCCGACAATGGAACACGGAGGACAGTGCATGCGAGTTGCGGCGAAGATCACCTTGAGCGCAGACGAACATCGGCAATTGACGCGCCTGGCGCGC
>DASTNI010000019.1:0-79420 GCA_035720985.1 Rhodanobacteraceae bacterium
GGACGCGATGAAGTGGCTCACGAACAGCGCATCGTTGATCGATGCCACGCGCTCATCGCCGAGCCGGTCAATCGCCGCATCCAGCGTCAAACCGAAGTGGTGGGTCATGCTGACCGCAACGTCAAGCGGATTCCGCACCACGTAGATGGCCCCCGCGGCCACCTGCCAGTTCACGAGCTCGTGGCCGTCGAAGGAACCGTTGTAGTTGTGGGTCTTCACGAAGCGCGTACCCTGCGCCCGCTGCGCGATCAGGGCGTGCACCGGCAGTCGGAGCGCCGCGATTTCATCCGGCGTCAGTTCCGTATTCGGCTTGCCCGCGAGTTCCGAGTAGCGATCCGCCCTGGCCTCGGCGTCGCCGTAAGCGCGCAGCTCGTCGGGCTGCAGCGGCGTCGCGCGGTTGGCCACGAGGTTCGCCAGGAAGGCGCGCAGCCAGGTGTTCCCGGACTTCGGATAGGACGCGAGCCAGACGATGTTGCCCATGCGCAAAAGCCGTATGCCGGTGAACGGACCCCGCATAATGCCAGCTACGTCGATTGATTTCCGCGGGGCGCACCCGCATCATTCGCGTACCCCGGGGGCGACTTGGCTTCGACGGGGGTCGTGACGTAGCTTGGAGCATGCCGAGGGCGTCATCTTCCTCGTAAATCCGATGGCAAAAAATCAGACGCCAACGACGACGTCTACGCTCTCGCCGCTTAAGGCTTGAGCCCCGAACCCACTTGTGCTCGTGCTCGTGGATGTAGGGTCATCATCACGGGATCGCTGATGGCTGCCGCGAGTCGGCCACTAGCCAAAACAAAACCCGCTGGTCCTGCGGTGCGCTTCGTTCGGCGTGCTGCCGCAGGGCGAGACTGAACGCCGGACTAAGCATGTAGCGCCGGGCGCGGAGCACCTTCGGACGGGGGTTCGATTCCCCCCGCCTCCACCACCCATCTCCTAATGACAACATCTTTCATCCCTTGAAACCGCGCTCTGACGCGGTTTTTTCTTGCTTTGGTTGACTCGGACCAACTCCGAGTGACCTCGAATCACGGCCAGCTTGGCGGTACTTTTGGCGGTACCGAGCCGCAGCCAGAGTCGCGTACCGCCAAAATGCCAAGGCGCATCACGCCCTTGTCGTCCAGCCAAGTGGACCGCGCCCGAGCGCGCGGTACGAGCGACGTCCTGAGTGACGGGTACGGCTCCGCCTGAAGGTCAGCTTTGGCGGTTCGACTACGCGATCGCCACCGGCCGGTCGACCGCGGACGTCACCCACCGCATGAGTGAGGCACTGGCGCCGGTGGCAGAGCGCCACTTCGCGGCGATGCTCGATCCGGTCCAGCTCGGCCATTTGCTGCGCGACCTGGATGCCTACTCCGGCACCCTGCCCGTCCGCGCCGCGCTTCGCCTCGCGCCGCTGGTATTTCTGCGCCCCGGGGAAATGCGGAAGGCCGAGTGGCCCGAGTTCAACCCGGACGCTGCCGAATGGAACGTGCCGGCCAGCCGCCGCAAGCTGACCCAGGTACGCAAGCACGACCCACAAACCCAGCCGCACCTCGTACCGCTGTCTCGGCAGGCGGTCACCATCCTGCGGGAGCTGCAGCCGCTGACCGGCGGCGACCGCTTCGTCTTTCCGGCACGCGCGACCCCGCCGGCCGCTCTCCGACATGGCGCTGCTTGGCGCACTGCGTCGCATGGGCTAAGCATCCGCGTGGCGCGTGGCACGATCGCCGAACTGGACTCGCTGGCGGCAGCCATGCACCGATCCCCCAACGACGTGGTGAACGAGGCGCTGGAAGAGTACATCGCGACGCGGAAGTGGCGGATCGAACGTATCCAGGCCGGCATCGAGGACGCCAAGCATGGCCGTGTCGTACCAGCCGAGCAGGTGTTCACCGAGATCGCAGCCAACCACGGCTGGAAGCGGTAGGTGCAGGCCACCTTCGCGCGTGTCGTCACCGAGCGCCGCAACAAGACCAGGAAGTAGCGACCATCCCGAAACGCAGCCGCCACTTTCGGTGCTGCTGCCGCGGCAGGCGCACGTCGGCCGCGCGTCGGCACGACTCATGTTGTATCCTTACACGTACGTAAGGCGGACCGGAGGAACGCGATATGGCCACTGCAACCCTGACGTCCAAAGGGCAAGTCACGATCCCTGCCGCGGTGCGCGCCGGGCTGGGCGTCGACACGGGCGACCGGGTGGAATTCATTGAGCTGGAGCCGGGGCGGTACGAGGTGGTTGCGGCGACTCTACCGGTGACTGCACTGAAGGGCCTGGTACCCAAGCCCAGGCGCCCCGTCAGCATCGCGGACATGAACGCCGCCATTCGGGAACGAGCGGCGAAGGCCGCGGGCGCATGATCGGCATCGACACCAATGTGCTGGTGCGCTATCTCGCGCAGGATGATGCGAAGCAGTCCGCAGCCGCAAGCCGGTTGTTTCAGTCACTGTCTCCCGCCAGCCCCGCGTTCGTGTCGCAGATCGTGTTGGCAGAGACGATTTGGGTGCTCGAGTCACGCTACGACGCCGGCGCCGAGCGAGTCGGCCAGGTGATCGAGACGCTGCTGCGAACCGACGCGTTGCAGGTCGAGCGCGCCGACGTCGTCTGGCGCGCGCTGCGGCGCTTCCGGGAAGCCCAGGGCGATTTTCCCGACGCATTGGTGACCGAACTGGCATTGGCTGCCGGCTGCAAACAGGTTTACAGCTTCGATCGCGGCGCCGTGAAGCGTTCGGGCATGACGCCATTGGAGTAACACGCATGCAGATGGACAGCCCAACGAATCGCATGGTGGTGCCGTCGGTTTCCATCACGACGGCCTGCACCGGCGCGACCAACAAGCTCAATGCGCTTGGTATGCGGCCGATGCAGGAGCGCGTGTGGATCCAGGAGGCTCACATCCAAGGCGTGTCCACCCGCTCCGTGGACGCTCTGGTGCAGGCCATGGGCGGTACCGGCGTCTCCAAGAGCCAGGTCTCGCGGCTGTGTGGCGAGATCGACGAACGGGTCGGCGCCTTTCTCCGTCGCCCCATCGAAGGCGACTGGCCCCACCTGTGGATCGACGCCACATACGTGAAGACCCGCGAAGCCGGTCGCATCATGAGCGTGGCGGTGATCGTTGCTATCGGCGTCAACGCCGATGGCCGACGCGAGGTGTTGGGCATGGACGTGGGTACCTCGGAGGCCGAGGTGTTCTGGGCAGGCTTCCTGCGCAGTCTCGCCCACCGCGGGTTGCGTGGCGTCAAGCGGGTCATCTCGGACCACCACGCCGGCATCAAGGCGGCCGTGTCCAAGGTCTTGAGCTGCACCTGGCAACGCTGCCGGGTGCACTTCATGCGCAATGCGCTGGCCCACGCCGGCAAGCGCGGCAAACGGGTGGTGGCCGCCTTCATCGCCGCCGCCTTCGCCCACGGCACGCCTACGGCGGCCCGGGGGCAATGGCGTCGCGTCGCCGACCCGTTGCGTCCAACCGCGCCCAAGCTGGCCGGGTTGATGGATGCTGCCGAAGCCGACGTCTTGGCCTACATGCCCTTCCCGTCAGCGCATCGCACCAAGCTGCACAGCACCAACCCGATCGAACGCCTGAACCACGAGATCAAGCGTCGCACCGAGGTGATCGGCATCTTCCCGAATGAAGCCGCCATCCGGCGCCTGGTGGGGGCGGTCTCGCTTGAACAAACCGACGAGTGGACCGTGCAGCGGGCCCGTCACATGCCACGCGACACGCTGAGCGACGTCCTGGATCAGCCCGCGGCTGAGTTGGCCGTTATGGCACACTGACCGCCGCTGCTCGAACCCGCCCGGAACCCACCGGGCCGGAAGCTACACCACGCAGCGGGACACAATCCCGGTACACAGCGCAGAGCCGACTAGTCAGCCGGGACGAATGCCAGCACATTCGAGGCCGTAGCCCGTGAGCGGTTCGGGTCAAGCGGGGCGGCTTGCTGGGCGTGAGCCTGGACGCATCTGCCAACGCCGCGCACGCGCGACACGTCAGTACAGCGGATTCCCGAATCGACGTGTACGTCATCCCGACAGACGAGGAAACCGTGATCGCACACGCAACCGCCGCTCTGCTGGATGCTGCCGAGCGTGGCGGCGACAGTACCGGCTGATCCGACGCCGGGCCATGTCAACGCGCTTCCGGTCCGCGGACGCCCGGCTGGTCGCGTTGCCGCGGAGCAACGTGCGGGACTCAACTACGCCAACGTGCGGTGGCCCTATCGCCGACCCGACACCGTCAGGGGCTCCCATGTTGGTCCAGCGGCAGCGCGATCTGCGGTTCGCTCAACGAGCCGAATAACAGTGAGCGATGTGCTCGACCAGCGCGGTCGTGGACTTCCCCGGTGTGAGCGGAACGAGCATGACGCGGCCACCGCCGGATTCCACGAGCTCTCGTCCAACAACCTGTTCGACGCGATAGTCTTGGCCCTTGACCAGCACGTCGGGACGTACGGCCTGCAACACCGCAAGGGGCGTGTCCTCGTCGAAAATCGTGACGGCGTCGACGCAGCTGAGCGCCGCCAACATGGCTGCGCGCTCGCCTGCGGGAACAAGTGGGCGCGCCGGCCCCTTGAGCCTGCGCACGGAGGCATCGCCATTCACCGCGACGATCAGGATGTCGCCCTGTCGCGCCGCTTCGCGCAACAGCTCAAGGTGGCCCATGTGCAGCAGGTCGAAACACCCGTTGGTGAAGACGATGCGCTGACCGGCTTCGCGCCAGCCGCGCACATCGATGGCAAGTTGTTCCAGGGCGCGCACCTTGTGGCTCTCTTCGCCCACCAGTGACCCGATGATGGCGTCGGCCGTGACGCTGACCGTGCCGACGCTGCCGACCGCAATTCCCGCGGCGGTGTTGGCGATGCGCGCGGCGTCGGCCAGCGACGCGCCGGCGGCGAGCAGCGTTGCCAGTACCGCGACGACCGTATCTCCGGCGCCGGTCGGGTCAAACAGGGTTCGCGCACGCGCCGGAATCGATTGCCAAGTGCCGCCGGCGGTGACGATCAACAAGCCATGCTCCGACAGGGTCACGACGAGCGCGTCGATGCCTGCACGGACGGCCAAGGCTTGTGCGCATGTAGCGACCGACTCGATGTCTGCAGGATCGCAGGTACGGCCCGTGGCGGCCTCGAGTTCGCGCAAGTTCGGGGTAGCGACGCTGGCACCCCGGTACGACCCGAAGTCGCGCTGCTTGGGATCGACCACGACAGGCGCCCCGGTGGCGTTTGCTATTGCCCGCACGCCGTCGATCAGCGCTGGCGTCAACACCCCTTTCGCGTAGTCACTGAGGATGATCACATCAGGCTTGTCGCCTTCGCGCAGACACTCGAGCATGTGCAGGGCTTCATCGGCCGGACACGACGCGGTGTCTTCCCAGTCGAGCCGGACCAATTGCTGGTGCCGGGCCAGGCCGCGCAGCTTGCGCGAGGTTTGCCGCGTCGATAGCCGACGCACCGCGCCAGTGTCGATGCCGGCGGAGCGGCAAAGCGCCAGGAGGCGATCACCCGCAGGGTCGGTGCCGGCCAGCCCTGCAATTGCGACGCGTGCGCCGAACATCGCGACCTGACAAGCGACGTTGGCGGCGCCGCCAAGGTGCTCGCTGACCTGCCGTACCCTCACGACCGGCACGGGCGCTTCAGGTGAAATCCTTTCTGCGTCGCCGATTGCGTACTCATCGAGCATCAAATCGCCGATCACCCACACCGTAAGGTTGTGGGCGCGTGCGAACATCCGGGCGAGAAAGGCGCGGTCAGGATTGCTACCCATCGCGGTCATGCATGGATCAGCCATCAGCTTGCTCCTCCAACGCTTGCGCGAGGATGTGGATCCAGACACCGTGAACTTCTTGAGCCCTCGCGACTACGCGCGACGGCGCCCGCAACGCCACATTCGCGAGGGACGCCAGTGCGCCGCCATCCGCGCCGGTCATCGCGACGATCCCGCAACCACCCGCCTGCGCCACCTTTGCCGCCTGGATGACGTTGGCCGATTGGCCGCTGGTACTGATGGCCAACAGCGCGTCGCCGGGCGTTGCAAGTGCCTCGACCTGACGCGCGAAGACCCGTGCATAGCCTGCGTCATTGGCAATGGCGGTGAGGGCCGCCGTATCGGCGGTGAGCGCAAGGGCTGGCAGTGCCCGCCGGTCGATGCGGAAGCGGCCCACCAGTTCTGCCGCAAAGTGCTGAGCCTGGGCCGCACTGCCCCCATTGCCGCAGGCAAGGATCTTGTGGTGCGCAGCGAGGCAGGCGTGCAGGAGCGCGATGGCTTCCTCGACCGACGGAGCGAGCTGTAGTGCGGCGTCCATCACGGTCCGGTGCTCGGCGAAGGTTGCGTGGATGTTCATGTCGCCTCGTTGAGAGTCCGCTGAATCGGGTTGACAAGGAGCGCCGACACGAACGCGGCCAGGTCGTCGAACACCGGGATTCCGGCGCGTACGGCGACCGTTTCGCTGCGGACCCCTTTGCCGGTGCGCACCAGCACCGCCCGTACACCCGCGGCGCGCGCGGCCTCAAGGTCGCGCGTGTCATCGCCAACCAGGACCGTCGCGCTCGCGGGGATTCCAGAACGGGCCATGGCGCGAATGATCAGCCCGGGTGCGGGTTTGCGGCAATCGCAACCATCCTCCGGCGCGTGCGGACACACGAACACATGATCGATACACCCGCCCGCGTGATCGGCCTCGCGCACCATGCGCGCATGCAGGGCATCGAGATCGGCTCGCGCGATACGACCGCGGCCGACACCCGCTTGATTCGTGGCGATCGACACCTTGATGTTCGCTGCGCCGAGGTCGTGAAGGGCATCAAGTGCCCTCGGCAGCCAGTTCCACTGCACCGCGGTTTCGATGTAGCCGCCGTCGCCGCGCTCGACGTTCAACACGCCGTCGCGATCGAGAATCACGTGCCGGATGGGAATGGGCATCGACGGATGTCAGCGGTAGGGATCGGGTTGCGAGAGGTGGCGCGACACGTATGTGCGCACGCCGTCTTCGATCGAGGTGAACGGCTCGGCGTAACCCGCTGCGCGCAGCCGTTCGAGGCGCGCCTCGGTGAAATACTGGTAGTGCGCGCGCACGGTGTCCGGCATGTCCCGGTAGACAACCTGTGGAGGACGACCAAGCACGGCGAACAGGACACGTGCGAGGTCGGCGAAGCTGCGGGCGGTGCCGGTTCCGACGTTGAAGAGGCCGTTGACCGTGGGGTGGTCGAGCAGCCACAGCATCACGTTCACGCAGTCGCCCACGTACACGAAGTCGCGCCTCTGGTCGCCGTCGGCGACGTCGGGCCGGGCCGACTTGAACAGCGATACGGGCTCGCCACGGACAATCGTGCGGTAAGCGTGCGCGACAACGCTTTGCATGGACCCCTTGTGGTATTCGTTGGGCCCGTAGACGTTGAAAAACTTGAGGCCGGCCCACTGCGCGGGCAGCGCTTCGCGGTCGGCAAGGGCGCGTGCGACGTGCCGGTCGAAGAGGTGCTTGCTCCAGCCATACAGGTTGAGCGGCTGCAGTTTCGCCAAGGCAGCCGGGCTCGCGTCGTCGTCATAGCCAAGGCTGCCATCGCCATAGGTCGCTGCCGACGAGGCGTACAAAAAGCGCTTGTGGTGACGTACGCACCATTGCCACAGATGCAGCGTGAGCCCGAAATTCACGCGCATGACCAGGTCGGCGTCGGTCACATCGGTTGCGGAAATTGCACCCATGTGCAAAATCGCGTCGAGCACGCCTACGTTGTGATCGAGCCAGCTGTCCAGGCAATCGGGGTGCACCACATCCCTGACTTCGGACTTGGCAAGGTTGTGCCACTTGCCGCCATTACCGAGGTAGTCGCAGACCGCGACAGGTGTGCCGCGCCCGCTCAGTGCAGCGACGATGTTTGAACCGATGAACCCGGCTCCGCCGGTCACGAGCATCATGGAAGCGGTCGTCCGGCAGGCCCCGTGACGACGGGAGGTACTGAAACCGGGACCGGGCGCGTGGGGTCGCCGCTTACCGGAACGTGGAAACGGTCACCTGTCGGGCGGCTGGCGGTGAGCGCTTCGATCCAGCGGACCGCCCGTTGTGCAACCACTTCCGGAGCCTCGCCCGCGGTTGCGAGGCCGCGGCTGCCATGTCCGTACGGCGCGTACCGCGCGAGATTCGAAGTCACGAACAACCCGAAAGTCGGTACGCCGGCTGCGTTCGCGAGGTGCATCACACCGCAATCGGCGCTCACGCAGCCGTCCATGCCGGCAATGGCCGCGGCGACCTCGCGGGGGTTCGGTGAACCGAATCCGGGAATCTCCGGCGCAAGGCGCGCCCGGCCATCGGCGGGAACGATTTCAACGAACGCCAGAGTCGGATGGTGCACCTGCGCTGCAACCATGAATCGTCGCCACCAGTCGAGGCTGAAGCGCTTGGTGCCCGTGGCTTCGGCGAACACGCCCAGTGTCGTTCGCGTGGCAGCACGCTCTCGAAGCACGGACGCGACCGTTTCCCGGCCGCGCCGACGTTCGTCGTCTGAAAGCCGGATCTCCAGGACCGGGAAGGCTCGCGCCGGCAACGGGCACCGCAGCGCGGTACGCAGCAGATACACCGGCCATTGCGCCATGTGCACGGGTGCGGAGCGCGCCCAGGCTGGCGGCAGCGCTTCGGAATCGGGTTTGCGGGGCATGCCCAAGAGCTGTCGCGGCTGCGCCAGCGCGGCCAGCAGCCGACTCGACTGCGATGCCTCGCACGGGTCGATCGCGAGATCGTAGTGTGCACGCCGCATCTGCAGCGCGACGCGGCCCGTCGCGAATGGATGCCGGACCATGCGGCGCGCGAGGCAGTACACATGCCGTACGTTGGGAAACCCCTGGAACAGTTCCGGCCCGTGATCGCCGGCCAGTACGATGTCAACGGTCGCATGCGGGAGCAGCCGCTGCAATTCGGCCACCAGTGGAGTGAGCAGCAGCAGGTTCCCGAGGCGGTGATTGGGCCTGCAGATCAGCACACGGTGGATCGCCGTCGCATCGGTGCCGTGTACCAGCGCCGCGGCTGCAGTGCCCGCGCCGAGCCATGGCTGCAGAATCCGGCGGAGCAGGCGCCGCCGGAGCTCGCTGTAGCGTTTGCGGTCGAGCGCGCGTTGGAGGTTGGGGGCCTTCATGCGCCGCGTCCAACGTGCGGCTTTTCGGCGCTCCTGCCACGCGCGACGCGTGGACCGGGCATTGCATGGCGCACCGATTGAAGCAGCAAGCCGTGTGCGATGGTTGCCAACAGGCGTCCGCCCCAGAAGATCCACACGACGACGGCACCGATGTCGTGGGTTTCCTTGATGGCAGTGCGGCTCGTACGCGGGGCACGGCGCACGAAAAACGTGCCGCCCGGGACGGCGATCGCGCCAATGGCCAGGACTCTGGGACCGTGGACGACGCCAACGAGCCCCTCGTCGGCCGGGCTACCGACCGGCAAGTGTTGCCGAGACACGGCTCGCCGCAATGCAGCGACGACGCGCGGCAGCCCTGCGCGGGTCCGCGGAGAAAGGTGGCGAATCCGCTCATCGGTGTGCGTCGCCGGCCAAATCCAGCGGAGGACGATGAATGCCAGCGTGCAGCCGCCAACTACCCCGTGGCGCGTGAAACCGAACGAATCCAGCCATCCGAGTCGTGGATCGCGCATGAAGCCACCGATGACCAACTGCGCGGTAACCGCAACGACGAGCAGCAGGTGGCTCGCTCGCAGCGGGTGGCTCCATGCGGAGGGTACGGTGTGGACGGTCGTGGTTATCGTGGAAGTGGTCTCTGCAGTACCGCGAGCCGATCAAAACCGGTGAATGAATCCAATCTCGAAGCCACCTGGTAACCGGATCAGGATCAAGGGCGATTTGCGGCGTCCGGCCCAGATGCCGGCCGCGGTCCCCAACGCTCACCCGGCCAGCACGTCGCTCTGCCAGTGCCCGTGTATCTTGACACGCCCGACAGCGTCGTACAGAGGGAGCAGTTCCAGCGCATATACCGCTGGACGCTCGGCGTGGTGCTCATGGATGAACGGCGTGACCGCCGCGGCAACTGCGGTGACTTTGCCACCGGGAAAGCTTTCGGCCCTGTTCTGGCCGAAAGCCTGAAACTGGAAAAACCTGCCCGGGTCCGTCGTGGCGTCCGGCCGCTCGCGCGAGAACGTCCATTTCGCGACCCGCAAAATCGCCGAGCCGAATGCCATCGCATCCAACGAGCGCCAGAACGTGTCTCCGAGCTCGCTCTGGTTACCGAGAACAGCGAACCGCCGATCACGGTTGCGACGGTACGGTATCCCAGCACGAGCGGGTTTGCGCCGTTGCCGGAACCCGTGGTTGTCGAGCGACACGTCGTGATCGATGAGGAACCGGCCGCCGGCGATTGCCACACGCAGCGGCGCAAGTGCGTACGCCGTCATCAGCAAGCAAGGCAAAACCGGCCGCATACGCGTACTGGACACGACAACCGCCTCCATACGCCCCCCGCGGTGCAGTGTCACTATGCGGCGCATTGCTTTGGATTTGATTTGTGGCTGCCCAAGACCCTCAAGAGGAGCTCGAAACATCTCTGAAACCGCGTTCCGCCGCGTGTCCGGGATCCGACCTTTCCCCGCGCATCTCCATAGCTCCCCAATTCTGGCTACAAACATCGCTGCACCCATCAGTGCGGTCGCCGGCCTTCCACCCGAGGCGGTCAAGCGTCCTCGTTTTTCCGAGTCACCCGGAAGCAGAGGTCTGGAACGATTGTGTCATCACGTGCGGCATGGATGGGGGGCGCGCTCGGTCACGATGTCGCGCTCGCCACCCCGCTGTAACCCGCTCTTCGATTCGGCCGTGATCGACACCTCGTTGCCGCCCACCGCGACGTGAATGTCTTGCTTGTCGACGCTCCGGATGTCGGCGTGCACGCGATGGGCATGCTCGTCCTCGATGACGCCGAGCCGCACGCTGGACGCCTGGAGACCGGCGCCATGCGAAGTTGCGCAGCGGGTCGCCGAACAGCAAAGCGCTGCCGAAGCAAGCGGGCGCCCGGAGGGGGTTGCAGCGCGCGATCGGGGTCATGCGGCACCTTCATCGGAGGAAGCGGGTGGATCCAGTGGCCGCCCCTACGCGCCAGCCGCAGGTCAGCCACAACTGTTGACGCGCATCAACGCCGCGGTGACGGGGGCGCACCTGGGACACGCATCGCGACAGGAATGCCGGCACGCGCGCTTTCGGTCGCGATGCGGAAATCCCCGAACTGCGCGAGCGTGCGTTCCAGGTGCGGCGGCGCGACGACCGCGCCAGTAAAGCACCGGAACCAAGGCAGGGTCGATAGGCCTAACACCGGCACATCCCGGGCATCGCAACGCCGGCGCCTGGCGCCCGTTCGCACCGCTGCGCGGCGCGACCTCATGCCGCCGGCTTGATGCCGAGGGCCGGCGCCTGCGGCGGCACCGCCTCGCGACGAAACGCCACGCAAGCGGTGGCAACGGCGCCAATGGCAGACACGCAGGCGGCGTACACGACCACCGGCACGGTGCTCTGGAAGCGCGCGGTGAGGGTCACCGCGATCAGCGGCGCAAAGCCGCCGCCGAACACGTTCGAAAATTGATAGCCGATGTTGACGCCCGTAGTGCGCGCCTCGACGCCGAACATCTCGCACAACAGGGTCTGGAGCGTCGCCTGCATGGCAACACCCGGGATCACGAAGCCCACCACCATGCCGAGCCAGACCAGTGCCGCAATACCCGTCCCGAACAACATGAACGCCGGGTACAGCAACAGCGGAAACAGCACGCACGCGGCGATATAAAACGTGCGGCGGCCAACTCGATCAGAAACCATGCCCCAAAAAGGCGCGATGAAGATCTGGCACACCCCGACGATCATGGCGCCCACGAAGCCGATCTCGGCGGACGTACCCCGTTCTTGCACCACGTAACTGATGCCGAAGACAAGGACGATATAACCGGCAATGCTCTGCGGCAGCCCGATCAGGATGCCAAGGACGGCATTCCGTGGATGACGGATCGCCTCGCGCAGCGGATTGGGGCGCCGGACGGCCCGACTGCATGGCGCGCGGACCTCGCGCTGGAACCGCTCGAACTTCGGGGATTCCTCCAGCTTCGAGCGCAACAGGACCGCCACGATCGCCAGCACCAGCGCGAACACAAAGGGAATGCGCCAACCCCATTGGATGAAGAACGAGTCGCCGCCCAGGCCCAGCGCCGACATGAACCCGGCCGATACGATGTTGGCGGCGCCGGCGCCGGTGATGAGGAACGCGCCAAAGAGGCCACGCCGGCCAGGTGGCGCGTGCTCGACGACGTAGGTGGCTGCAGGCCCCATCTCGCCGCCCACGAAAATGCCCTGCAGCGCGCGGAACGCCAGCAGCAATGCCGGCGCCAATATACCGATCGTAGCCGTGGCGGGCACCAGGCCGATGGCCATGGTGCACAGCCCCATGCCGACGACGGTAATCAGGAGTGCACGCCTGCGTCCGAAACGGTCGCCAATGAAGCCGAACAGCAGGCCACCAAACGGCCGGAATACGAACCCGACTGCGAACCCCACGAACGACAGCATGACGCCGGCGGCAACGCTGTCGCTCGGGAAAAATACCACGGGGAATATCGTCGACGCAGCGAGGCCGTACAGATAATAATCGTAGTATTCCATGAGGGTGCCGATGGCACCGCCGGCGATCATCAGCCGCTGCCTGGCCGGAATCGCGGAACCGGACTTCATCTCATGCCCGCCGCGGGTCCGGTCGTACGCGCCGCGTCGCACGCGCACGCGATCGTGATCGCGCCGGCGCCGTCGATCGTCGGGTCACCCATGGACACGGCGCGTGACAAGGCGGGCACCCCGCTACCGCGGACCGAAGCGGTGTCCCGGATGCTCGCTGCGGAACGCCTCGACCGCACCGCGATCCTGGAGCGTCACGTATACCGTGCGACCGTCGACGCCGCCAAAGTCGAGGTTGGTCGGCCGGCGTCCCGCAAGCGGCACCGTCCGCAGGACGCGCCCATCGGGCGCCACAATGGCCACCGCGCCCGCGTCATAGCGCGTGACGTACAGGTTCCCGTGTACATCGCAACGCATGCCATCCATTCCGCCATCATCGAAGGTGACCAGCGTGCGCTGGTTGACGATGTCGCCGCCCGGCCGGATGTCGAACGCCACGATCTTCCGCTGCACGCTCTCATCGACGTAGAGGCGATCGCCGACCGGATTGACGGCGATGCCATTGGTAGTGCCCATGCCGACCGCGACGCGCTCGTTCGAACCATCCGCACGGATTCGCCAGACCTGTCCGTTGCCGGTGGCCCAGTCGGGGTCGCTCGCGTACAGCGTGCCGTCGGGCGCCAGCGCGAGGTCGTTGGGCTGGAACGCGCCTTCCAGGTGCGCGTGGAGGACGAAGCGGCGCGAGCGCAGGTCGACCCGCCAGACGTTGTGCGCGGTGTAGTCGGCCACGAAGAGGTTGCCGCGCCGGTCGATGCGCGTGCCGTTGCCGGCGCTGCCTGGCGGCAGTTCGACGAACACTTCCGGCAGGGCCGCGCGCCCCGCCGCGGGCACGGGGATCCTGGCAACGTTGCGCTGGTCGCCAAACCCGACGAGATACAGCGCGCCGTCCGGCCCCACGCTCGAACCTTCGATGAACTTGGTGAAGACGCCCCCATCGACGTAGTCCCAGACGACAAATGGTGGACGGGCCCAATCGTTCATGTGCGTGCCTCGTTCTCGCGAGATCCAAGCAGCCATCGACCCGCGGGTACATCGCGGGTGCACCCGCTCGCGCCTCCGGTCATGGCGCGAGGAATCCTTCCTCGATCTGCTCCAGCGTACGACCCTTCGCCTCCGGCAGCAGGAAGATCGCCACCAGCACGTACAGAAGCGTGAAGAAGGCCAAACTCAGAAACGCGCCGCCATAACCCACGACCGCCACGCCGGACATGAACACCGCGGCCAGCGCCGCCGAAGCCAGCGAGTTGGCAAACAATGCGACCGACATGCCGGTGGCGCGAATGGCCAGCGGCAGGATCTCCGATATCGTCAGCAGCGCCACGACGCCGGGACCGACCGCAAAGAACACGATGAAGACCATGAACCCGGCCAGCATGCCGTTCGCCGCTACCCAGCCCGAAACCGGGAACAGATGGATCACCCCCATGAAGGCCAGCGCGATCGTCACCCCGACCGTGCCGACGATGAGCAGCGGACGGCGGCCCAGCTTGTCGACCAGTGCCATGCCCACGGCCGTCACCACAAAATTCGCGATCCCGACGCCAATGCTGTCGAGAATCCCCGAATGCGCGCCCGAGGCGCCCAAGATGGTCGCGTTGAACTGCAGCAGCACGTTGATGCCGGTGAGCTGGTTCAGGATGCCGATCGCCAACGCGATCAGGAACGCCTTGCGGTAGCCCGGGCCCAGCAGCAGGCGCCACGCGTTTCCCGACGTCCGCCGCTCCGCCGCCAGCACCGCCTGCATCTCGGCCATCGCCAGTGCGGCGTCGCGCTCGCGCTGGATGCGCAGCAGCGCCGCGCGCGCGGCGTCCACCCGGCCACGTCGATAGAGCCAGCGCGGCGACTCCGGCAGGACAACGAGCCCGCCCGCGAGCAGGACCAGCGAAGGCACCAGCGCCACACCGAACATCAGGCGCCAATCGCCGCTGGAGCGCAAGGCGTAGTTCGCCAGGTATCCGAGCAGGATGCCCAGCGTCACGCAAATGTGGAACGCGAGCACGCCGCGGCCCCGCCAGAGCGACGGCGACGTTTCGGCGAGGTACATGGGAATCACGATGATCATCATGCCGACGCCAACACCCTGGACGACGCGTCCGCCCATCACCCCGGCGAAGCCGTGCGTCATGACGAGCCACAGGGTGCCGAGCATGAACACGATCGCCGAGACATTGATGGACAGGCGGCGCCCGAACCGATCCGCGAACGGGCCCGAAACGAGCGTTGCCAGCGCCCCGCCGCCAAGCACGGCAGCGACGACCAGCGACGCCTCGTTGGTCGTCATCGCGATGTCGTGCGACAGGAAGATGAGCGCACCGGATATGACGCCGATGTCGAACCCATAGAGGATGCCGCCGATCGCCGCGATCAGCACGACGACGAGGGTGGCTTTCAGCAACTTGAAATCGTCGGCCACGGTCGGGTCAGCCATCGCGATAGCAGGTGACGTCGAGCTCGACCTTGCAATCCACCACGAGGTCCTGGACGCTGCAGATCCGCGCGGGCGCGTGATCGGCGAAGAACTCCCGGAATACCTTGTTGAAGGGAGCGAAGTAGCGCGCATCGCTCAGGATGGCCGTGACGTGCACGACATCTTCGACGCGGTAGCCCGCGTCTTCCATGATGCGCAAACAGTTGTGCAGGGCGAGCCGCGCCTGCTCGGTGATGCTCCCCTCGACGACCTCGCCATCGCGCATGGGTGCCTGGCCGGATACGTAAAGCCACCCGCCCGCCTGCACCGCCTGGGAAAACGGCAGCGGTTGTCCACCGGTTCCCTGCCCCTTGCTGCTGCCAAAACGCTTGATTGCCATGATCCCTTCCTTCCGTTGTTGTCCGAATTCACGCCGCACCGCGACGCAGGAACCGACCGGGCCGGTCCACGCACCCTCCGTCCTGCCACGCGATGCGCCCATTCACCATTACCAGATCGATGCCTTCGGCCGCCTGCTTTGGCGCGGCAAACGTCGCCGTGTCCCGAACGCGGTCGAAGTCGAACAACACAAGGTCGGCCCAGGCGCCGGGGCGAACGACGCCGCGGTCCGCGAGGCCGAAGGCCGCCGCGGGAAGCCCGGTCATTTTCCGGATGGCCTCCGGCAGCGGAAACAGGCGCTCGTCGCGGCAATAGTGTCCAATGACGCGCGGAAACGCGCCCCAGAGGCGCGGGTGCGGAAAAGGATCATTGGGCAGGCCGTCGGACCCGATCATGACGAGCGGGTGTGCCAGTATGCGGCGGACGTCCGCCTCGCTCATGTTGTGATATACGGCGCCGGCTGGCTGCAGCTTCTTGGCGGCGGCAGCCAGCGGCAATTGCCATTCCGCGGCGATCGCGTTCAATCGGCGCCGGGCCATTTCGGGATGCGGTTCCGACCAGGTGATCAAGATGTCGGTTTCGGCGTTCACCTGGCCAAGATCGAGCGTCGAGGAACTTGCCGTATAGGGATAGCAGTCGCAATGGCACCCCAGGTCTTTGGCCGCATGCTCGACCATGGCCAGCGCCTGCGGCGCATGGCCCCAGTTCCCGGCGCCGGCGCACTTCAAATGCGAGACCTGCAACCTCACGCCGACCTTCGCCGCCGTCGCGAATGCCTCGTCCAGCGCCTGCGGAAGGCGATCGAACTCGTTGCGCAGGTGCGTCGTGTACACGGCGCCGTGAAGGCCCAGCTCGCGAACCAGCGCGTCCATTTCCGACGGCGGCGCCTGCCTCGCGTTTCGGTACGCGAGGCCCGAGCTCAGGCCGAACGCACCCGCGTGCAGCGACGCGGCGAGCCTCGTGCGCATGGCTTCGATCTCGCGCCCGCTGGCCGGACGTTCGAGGTCGGCCATGGCACCGGCGCGCAGCGTCGTGTGCCCGACCAGCGCGGCGACGTTGACGCTTGGCCGTGCGCGATCCACGGCACTCGCGTAGTCGGTGAACTCCGGATACGTGAAAACCCCACGCGGCCCGAGCAGGTTCATCGGATCCGGCACCTCGTCGGTGCGCAGCGAGATCGGCGACGCGCTGATCCCGCAGTTGCCAACGACAACCGTGGTCACGCCCTGCGAGAGCTTCGGCCGCATTTCGGGGCCGTGAACGACACTGGTGTCGTCATGCGTGTGTACATCGATGAAGCCGGGCGACAAATACCGCCCGCGCCCCTTGATGACGCGGCAATGGGCCGGCGGAGGAAGGTGCCCGATGGCCGCAACGCGTCCGTCCCGTATCTCGACGTCGGCCGCCCGGGCGTGCGTGCCGGTGCCGTCAAGCACCCTGACGTCTTGAATGAGGACGGTGGTCGCAGCGCTCACTGCAAGTCCAATATACTAGACACACGTCTAGCGGAACGT
This sequence comes from Rhodanobacteraceae bacterium, assembly GCA_035720985.1. Lineage (GTDB taxonomy): Bacteria > Pseudomonadota > Gammaproteobacteria > Xanthomonadales > Rhodanobacteraceae > 66-474. The sequence continues at coordinate 16,999 of DASTNI010000019.1, forward strand.
ATAATCGCACTCTACTCGCACGCCCGCCGGGATCACAAGCCCAATGCCAGCCACGCCGCACAGGAAGACCGCCTCGAGCGCCCGGAAGCGCAAGGCGCCCGGCGAACGTGCGCGCGGCATCGAGCGGCTGGTCGGCATTTTTGCGGCGCTGCATGAGCGGCGGGCGCCCATGTCGGTGCGCGAGCTGGTAGGCGCAACCGGGGCTCCGCGTTCAAGCGTATACGACCTCGTGACGCGGTTATCGAAGGCCGATTGGCTCGAGATGGATCCGAACGGCAAGGTGTTCTTTGGCCGCGCCGTGCACTTCTACGGCCTCGATTACGCCGACCACAACGATCTCATCAAGCGAAGCCGTCCGGTCATGCGGCGGCTGTCCGCGGCTTTCAACGAAACCACGCAACTGTGCGCGCTGGATGCCGACAAATACACCGTGCTGCTCAACGAACATGGCGCTGGACCCTTCGTCGTCAGCTCGGAAATCGGCGTCAAGGTGCCCATTCCATGGACGGCCTCCGGACGCCTGCTGTTGCAGGGCCTGACGCACACCGAGGTGCTGGGCCTGATACCCAAGGCGGACTTCGTGCTGCCCAATGGCACCCCGATCGACCCCGGGGACTTCCTTGGTGAAATCGACAAGGCGCGCTTCAAGGGCTACGCGATGACGGAAGGGCTGGTCGACAGCTTTGCCTGCTGCATGGCTGCGCCGGTCACCGACGAGCGCGGCCGCGTCGTCGCCGCCCTTTGCTTCACCGTCGGGCGCGACGCCACCAAAACGCGCCGGGGTGCGCTCCTCAAGGCGCTTACCGCGGCCGCCCATTCCCTCTCACACTAGAAGCGCTCCATGCAAATCCAGATCGATCTCGTCGAGAAGGGTTCGCCCATTGGCGGCCGATCGCTGCTCCAGGACGTCGCCTTGCCGGCGGCCGTGGTCCTCGCAGCGCCGCTCGCCAACAATCTCGCATGGATGCAGGACTTCGCCGAACGCCACGGTGCGCGATTGGCGCCGCACGGCAAGACGACGATGACCCCCGCGCTGTTCCGCCGGCAGCTCGCGGCCGGCGCGTGGGGCATCACGCTGGCGACGGCGACGCAGTGCACGGCGGCATTCGAACACGGCGTGTCGCGCCTGCTGATGGCCAACCAGCTCGTCGGCGCGGCCAACATGGAGCTCGCCGCCAGGCTGATCCGGCGCGGTGCGGATTATTACTGCCTGGTCGACAGCATCGCCAATGTCGAAGCCCTGAACGGTTACTTCGCCGAGCGCGGATTGACGCTGCAGGTATTGCTGGAGCTCGGCATATCCGGCGGACGTACCGGCGTGCGCACGGAGGCGGAGGCGATGGCGCTCGCGGCGAAAATCGCCGCGCTGCCCGCGCTGCGGCTGTGCGGCGTCGAAGGCTACGAGGGTCTGATCCATACCACCGACGCGGCGCGCGACATCCGCGCGTACGCCGAGCGGCTGGTGGCGCTGGCACGCGCGCTGCGCGAAGCGGCGCTGCTGCACGGAGCCAAGCCGATCGTCACGGCCGCCGGCTCGCAATGGTTTGATTTGATTGCCGAGGCGTTCCAGCGGCACGACCTCGTGGCTTCATTCACGCCGCTGCTGCGTCCAGGTTGCTACGTCACGCACGACCATCGCCTCTATCGCGATGCGATGCGCGAGCTGAAGCTGCGGCAACCCGACCTCGTCGGCGGACTGCAGCCGGCGCTCGCGGTCTTCGCCCGGATCCAGTCGCTGCCCGAGCCCGGCACCGCCATCGTCGCGATGGGCAAGCGCGATGTGTCCTGCGATCCCGACCTGCCGCTGCCGCTGCAGCGCTATCGCGCGGGCCGGCCCCCGCGTCCTTGCACCGGCGCGCGGGTGCGTGGCGTGATGGACCAGCACACGCTGATGGAGATCGACCGCGACGACGACGTCGCCATCGGTGACATCATCTGCTTCGGCACCTCGCACCCCTGCCTCACCTTCGACAAGTGGCGCCAGGTGCTGCTGGTGAACGACCGGCTCGAAGTCATCGAAGTCATGCCGACCTGCTTCTAGTCCAGCGCCCTGGTCCGACGCCGGACCCGGAACCGGTTCGGGCAAGAGTCGCGACCCAGCGCCAGGACCTGCGCCCGCCTTGCCGAGCTCGCACACCCAATCCCTCCCGGCCGGCTACCCCGTCATCGTCGACGCCGCCTTCCCCGCGCCGGCCGGCGTCCTGCGCCGGCACCTCGTCGCACGCGCCTCCGGGGCCCGCAAGCGATCGGAAGCCACCGTAGAGCTGCTCGAACACCGACTCGCCACCCACGACCCGCCGGACGCTGACGAGCGCGCGGAAAGCATCGGCTGCAGTACCGCAGGTCCCGGATCACGGGGGGGGGGTGACGACCTGCGCAATCCGGTGGCGCAAAGTCTCGCGACGCGCGCATCGCGCCGGTAGCGTGAAAGTCGGATCGTCGTTCGCGTTCCGCGCTACCGCGCTGCGCGTTCGTCCCGACGAATGCTTCCGGTGAATCGCTTCCACCAGCCGTCATCGCTGGCCCGTTGGAGACGATCCAGGCGCAGTTGATGGTCGTCGCTGAACAACGCACGGAACGCCAACACGGTCACGCCCAGCGCCCCCAGCGCCGTAGCCGCCGCAATCATGAACATGATCACGATCTGGTAGCGCACGGCCGCGGCCGGCGCCGCGCCCGCCAGCATCTGCCCGGTCATCATGCCGGGGAGACTCACGATGCCCATGACCATCATCGAGTTGATGGTCGGGATCATGCCGGTACGCAGGCTGGCCTTGATGATGGCGTGTGCGGCCTCCCAGCCGGTCGCGCCGAGTGCCAGATCGCCCTCGATCAGTCCGCGCTCGCGGCTGACACTTTCGGTAAAGCGGTCGAGCGCCAGCGAGGTGCCGTTGAGGATGTTGCCCAGCACCATGCCCAGCAGCGGGATGGCGTACTGCGCGGTGTACCAGGGACGGACGTCGACGATTCCCAGCATGGCGACGCCGGTCACGAAGAACGACGCCGCAAATACCGACAGCACGCTGTTGAGGTAAACGCCGCGGAAGCGCCGCCGGGTGCGATTGACCGACGCGATACCGGCCAGACACGTCATGACCAGGCCAATGCCGATGATGGGCAGCGGCCGTTGCAGCGCGAAAATGTATTCGAGGACGAGGCCGACCAGCAGCAGCTGGACCACCATGCGCACGCTCGCGACCACGAGGCTTCGGGTCAGGCCGAGGCGCAACCACGCGGACAACACCAGGTTGATGACGATCAGCAGCGCGGCCAGGACCAACTGCCAGGCACCGACGTGGATGTATCCGGGGTTCATGCCCGCCCCAGCGCGAGGACGTGGTCGCTGACCCGCTCGACCTGCGCCCGGTCGTGGCCGGTCCAGACGCAGGCGCGCCGCTCGCGCGTGCGGAGCCAGGCGCGCAGGAGCGCTTCGACCCTGCGGGTGCGGTCGGGGTCCAGGGAAGCGGTGGGCTCGTCGAGCAAAAGAATCCGGGGTTCGATCGACAGGGCCCGCACCAGCGCCACGAGCTGGGCCTCTCCGCCCGAAAGCTCCGTGGTGGCCTGATCCAGGAACGCGGCATCGACACCCAGCGCGCCGAGGGCATGGCGGGCTGCCTCCGCGTCGAAGCGATGTGCACGATGGATGCGCAGCCTGAACGGCGCCGCGAGAGCCTGTTCGACCGTGCCTTCCGGCAATGCCGGTCGTTGCGCCACGTAGACCACCCGCGCGCGCCAGGCCGGCATCCACCAGTCCTCCGATGACCGGCCATCCAGCCGGATCTCGCCGAGGTCGGCCGGGCGCAGCCCGGCCAGAGTCCGGAGCAGCAGCGTCTTGCCCACTCCCGACGGGCCCGTGATCGCCCAACTTTCCCCCGCATTCAGCGCGAGTTGCACGCCGTTCCAGAGGCTGCGCCCCGCGATCGTGCACCCCAGGTCACGCGCCACCAGCAACGCACCCGCCGGAGCTTTCGCCATCGCAGCAAGGCCGGCGATCGTATCGCGGCGCGACATCGGGTTCCGCCCCATGCTGTGCGAATTCCTGCTTGGCTTCATCGAGATCCACATCCTGCATCACGCCGCCCCGGACGCGGTGTATGGCGCGTGGCTGGTCCGCCGTTCAGGTTTCGCCCTGCCGCGCTCGAAACCCACCTGCCGCGCACCGACCTACATCCCGCGAATACGGGCTCGCCCGGAGCGCGACGACGCAGCGCTCGCACCCAGCGCGTACCAGGCACCCGCACGTGCGGCGGTGAGCCCGTCATTCGCCGACTCAGTGCTGCATCAACACCGGCAGGTCCGCAAAGGTCAGCACGTGGCGCGTGGCGCCGCCGAGCATCCACTCGCTGAAGCGGCTGCGGCCATAGGCGCCCATCACCAGGAGGTCGGCCCGGAAATTGGCAGCGCGTTCCAGCAGTGCGGCGCCGGCGTCCTCGGGCTTGGCCTCGATCTCGAGCATGTCGACCATGACGCCGCGGCGACGCAGGTACTCGCAGACGTTGAACGGCGGCTGCCAGTCGACGCCGCGGTAGCGGTCGCTTGCCTTGCCGTGCATCAGCAACACGGGCTTGTCGCGCAGGAACGGCAGCGCGGAATGGATCGCGCGCAGCGCTTCGGGCGAACCGTTCCACGCAACGGCAGCGCGGGCGAACGAGGCGGACTGCGGCTCGTGCGGCGGCACCACCAGACATGGGATCCCGACGCGCAGCACGAGCCGCGAAATGTCCGACGGCGCATCGCGCTCGACGTCGCCGTGATCCAGCACCACCAGGTCATGCCAGGTCGCGGCCTGCGCCAGTGCGTCGTTCGCTGGCCCCTGCGCCACCAGCCACTCGGCGCGCGTGACGCCCCCGGCGTTGGCCCAGTCGACGAAAGTCTGTTTCGCCTGCACCGCGTCCCGTACGAGCTGGCGCCGGTTTTCGGTGATGGCGACCATCAGGGCCTCGGGCTGGTACGCCGGCGCGACGTAGACCGGGTCAGGGCACGCGAACACCGCGGTCACGGCAGCGTGCAGTCGCGACGCCAGCCGCACGCCGAAGCGCGCGGCCGGGGTGTGGGTCTCGAACCCGCGGACGTGGATCAGAATGTCGTGCATCGGGGGCGTGTCCGAAGGACTGGGACGCCAACGCTGGCGCCTGGCGACTCTACTCCGCCGCGATGCGCTGCGCGCTGCCGTTGGGCTTCCCGGGGCGGGTCGGCCAGCCCCCTCGTCGTCATGCGCCTCGATACGCGTGTTGTCCACCGGCGAAGCCAGGTCGTACGCGAAGCGCCTGCCCGACTTTCCCGAGACCGGAGCGCCGCCGCCGACGCCATCCGCAGGCCGTTGCGTGACAACGGCGTGGCGATCCGGCGGGCCGCGCCACGCGGACCCCGTCAGCCGCCGTGGGGACCGACGGTAAAGCTCTCCCCGCAGCCGCACGCGGCGACCGCGTGCGGGTTGTGGAACACGAACGCGTCGTTCAAACCCTGTCGCGCGTAGTCGATGCGGGTGCCATCCACGAGCGGCAACGCCTGGGCGTCGACCACGAGCTTCACGCCGTCGAGCGCAAAAACCGTGTCGGCTGTGGTCACTTCGGTCGCCAGGTCGACCGTATAGCCGAAGCCGGAGCAACCGGCGTGCTTGACGCCAAAGCGCACGCCGGGCGCAGAGGGCTGGCGCGCCAGGAATGCGCGCATGCGGGCGGAGGCTGCGGGAGTCAGTTCGATGGCCATGATGCGTACCGATTGGCGAGGCATGTGGGCTATTATCGCGTGTTCGCCGCACGCAAACATGGCTAAACGGGGACACGCTTGCACACCATGGCAACCTTGAGCGTCAAACAGGCACTGGCCGGCGGCGCGCCGGCGGGAACGTCGATCGAAGTGCGCGGCTGGGTGCGCACCCGCCGCGATTCCAAGGCGGGGTTGTCGTTCGTGAACCTGTCCGATGGTTCGTGCTTCGCGGCGCTCCAGATCGTCGCACCCGCGACGCTGCCGAACTACGCCAGCGAAGTGCAAAGGCTTTCGGCCGGGGCGTCGGTGATCGCCCGCGGCAGGCTGGTGCCTTCGCAGGGCAAGGGCCAGGCCTTCGAACTCCAGGCCGAGTCCATCGAGGTGACCGGCTGGGTGGATGATCCCGAAACCTACCCGATCCAGCCCAAGCAGCACTCGCCGGAGTTCCTGCGCGAGGTCGCGCACCTGCGCCCCCGCACCAATCTTTTCGGCGCGATCTCGCGCGTGCGCCATACGATGATGACGGCGATCCACCGGCACCTCACCACCGAGGGCTTTTTCTGGGTCAACACGCCGCTCATCACCACCAGCGATGCCGAGGGCGCGGGCGACATGTTTCGCGTATCGACGCTGGACCTCGCCAACCTGCCCCGCAACGCCGATGGCACGGTCGATTTCCACCAGGATTTCTTCGGGCGCGAGGCGTTCCTGACGGTCTCCGGCCAGTTGAACGTCGAGGCGTACTGCCTGGCGCTGTCCAAGGTCTATACCTTCGGCCCGACGTTCCGCGCGGAAAACTCCAACACGCCGCGGCACCTTGCCGAGTTCTGGATGTGCGAGCCCGAGATCGCGTTTGCCGATCTCGCCGCGGACGCCGACTGCGCGGAACGCTTCCTCAAGGCCATCTTCAAGGCCGTGCTGGAGGAACGCGCGGATGACATGGCGTTCTTTGCCGAACGCGTCGACAAGACGGCCGTCAGCCGGCTGGAAAAGTTCATCGCCGCGCCTTTCGAGCGCATCGATTACACCGACGCGGTCGGGGCGCTCGAAAAGTCGGGCCGGAACTTCGAATACCCGGTCGCGTGGGGCATGGATCTGCAGACCGAGCACGAACGTTGGCTGGCCGAAACCCACGTCGGCCGGCCGGTGGTCGTGATGAACTATCCCGAGAAGATCAAGGCGTTCTACATGCGCGTCAACGACGATGGCAAAACCGTCGCCGCGATGGACGTGCTGGCGCCCGGCATTGGCGAGATCATTGGCGGCTCGCAGCGCGAAGAGCGCCTGGATGTGCTCGACCGGCGCATGGCGCAGTTTGGCCTCAACCCCGCGCACTACCAGTGGTATCGCGACCTGCGCCGCTACGGCACCGTGCCGCACGCCGGATTCGGCCTGGGCTTCGAGCGGCTGCTGGTGTACGTGTGCGGACTCGCCAACATCCGCGACGCGATCCCTTACCCGCGCACGCCCGGCCACGCGGAGTTTTGAGCCGGCGGAAACTTGGCGCCGCGCGGCCGGTCGAAGGGGGCGGAACCACCTCTTTTGGCACATTGTTGCTTGCCGATCCGCCGTTACATTGCATGAACGCGCCCCCGTTTTGCCACACTCATCTGTTTGCATTGACCATCGTGTCCCGACTGTGCCAGTCCGTTGCCCTCGCCTGCCTCTTCGCGCTGGGGGGTTGCGCGCACACGGTCAAGATCCCGCTGCTGCCGACCATCGACAATACGCCGCCGCCGTCACGCAAGGCGGCGATGAAAGCGCTGGAGGACAAGGCGCCGTGCTGCCGCGCCTTCGCCGACCTGCCTTTCCACGACGCCCTGCCCGAGCGCCCGCGCGAGTTCACGATCGACAAGTTCAGTCCGGTGGCCGATCTGGATGGCGAGCGCACGCACTTCCTGACGTTCGTCCTGCCGAAGTTCGACAAGCCGTACCGGATCGTGTTCCAGGCGCAGCCCAGCGCCCGCCAGCTCGGCAACAGCTTTTTGCTGGCGCCTACGGCCACGCTGTTGAACGCCGATTACCAGCCGCTCTCCACCACCGACGTCGGGTTGTGCATCTACATCAACTGGCGCCCCAGCATGTCGGGTGGTTTCGGCGCGATCAAGGTCGACAGCGCCGACGCGCGCTACCTCGTGGTCAGCACCTCGCGCAAGCAGCTTGCCGCGAAGACGTACTGGTCGCAGTCGCCCACCAGCTTCAGCAACGTCAATGTGCCTTCGACGTCGACGTTCGGCGGGACGCAGGCCGCGACGCCGGTCACCAGCGGCAGCTACGACCTGGAGCACAGCCCCGAGGGCTCGATCTCGCTGGGGAAGATGACGCGGGCCTACGCCGACGCCGTGGCCAATGGCATGTGCAAGAAGCCCAACAAGGCGGCCGGATTGCTGCCCGAACTGCGCAGCGCCATCCACGACCGTTAGGACGCTTCGACTTTGCGGGTTCCGTCCGTGGTTCGACAAGCTCACCACGAACGGAACGCATGCATCAACCGTTCGTCCTGAACCTGTCAAAGGACAGGCAGACCGCCTGATCGGGGGATCCTCGGGGAGCCTTCGATTTTGCTGATTCCGCCCACGGTTCGACACGGCTCACCATGAAGGGAATAGGCGCGTTGCCGGTTCGCGCCGAGCCCGTCGAGGCGCGGCCGGGCAATCGCTCAGGGTTCCCCCGGGCGCGGCGGCAGCGCTTCACACCTCAAGATCCACCCAGCGCCCGCGTGCGTACCGCTGCAGCGCATCGCCCGCGTAGCGCCACAGCAGCATCCAGCCGTTGTCCAGCAGTTGGCCGAGTACGGCGTTGCGCGCGATCGCACGCTCGATGGACGCCGCGGGGGCGTCGATCACGACGGTCAGGCGCACGGGCTCGTGGTACCAGCCCTCGCCGTTGTGCAGCGACTGCCTGGGCAACCCGATGCGCAGGTCGCCACCGTTGCCTTCGAACACGCCTACGTGTCCACCCACCACGTTGTGCAGCACCTTGTTGCCGCTGCCGTAGTGCAGCGGATCGCAGGTCGACGCGTGGTACTGCCATGACAGCCAGTGCGTCACCAGCATCGGTCCCATCATGAGTTTTTCCAGCACGCTGCCGTCGGCGTCGAAGCGCGCGTCGTAGTCGTGCAGGTAGGTGCGGTTCAGCACGCGGCCGCGGCTGCGCTCGCGCGGGCCGATCAGGAACGCGGCGTTGCGGGAGAGGCCCCATTCCGGGCGCGTCTGCGCGCCGTCGTTGGCACGGCGGCGGAACGCCTTCAGCAGCTCGTCGGGCGCCGCCGCCGCGTCCATCCACAGCGCCGGCGCACGCTCGCGGCGGATGCGGTCGCCGGCCGCTGCAAAGGCCCGGGCCATGCGCTCCCAGCCGGCCAGCGCCGCGGGCGACAGCAGGTCGAGGTCGAAGCCCGTGACCTCGTCGGTGGTCGTGTCGTGCAACGCGCCGACGAACACCGTGTCGGGTGGAATGTTCACCCCGCGCCCACGCAACCCGCCGCGCACTTCCGGGTCGTTGAGCAGCGCCGCCAGCGCCCGCGCATTGGCTTCGCCGGGGCGCCCGTAACACGCGCCGCAATCGAGCGTCGACGCATGCGCGTTGTTGGTGCAGTGGCCGGCGTGCCCACACAGCACGACGAGCGGCGCCAGACGGTCGTCCAGCCCCATGGTGTGCAGCACGCCGGCCGCCAGGTCCGCCCGCTGTGCGCCATCGAGCCCGACAATGAGGGGGCGACATTCCGCCTGCGCGGCAACCGGCAGTCCGATGCGGTCAGCACTGACACGCGTGCCGGCCGAGGGCCGGATCCAGCGCGCGATCTTGCCGAGATAGCCCACGCCGAACGCCTCGACGAAGGAAAACGTGGCGCTTGGCCAGCGCACGGTGCCAAGCCACTGGTCGAGCCGCGCCAGGCGCCGCCAGCGCGTCGAACGGATCCGCGCCGTGCGCGCGGCGTCCCGGCGTGCGTCACTTGGCGCCGTCACCACGTCCTCAACCGCGACGCTGGGATAGGCCAATCCCGGCAGCTGCGGGCGGTGAATGTCGGTACCGAGCAGGTTGTAGCGGATGGGGATGCCGAAGAACCCGGCAAATGCGCGGGTCTCGACCGCGGGATATACGGCTTCGAGCGCGCGCCGCATGGGTTCGCTGCGGGTGTCGATGCAGAACACGGCCTGGGCCGCGGGCGCTGCGGGCACGCCGGAACCCGCCGGCGCGCCACGGAGCTTGTGCGCCAGCTGCCGCTGGTAGCTGGCCTCCAGCGCCTGTTGCCACACTTCATCGACGACCAGCGCGGCGTCGGCCTCCGCCACGCGCGCGTCAAATTCGTTCCAGCCGGCTCCCAGCGCCGCAATCGCGGCACGCCGCCGATCGGGCGCCACGCAGCGGGCCAGCAGCGCCTCCCAGGCAAGGCGGCCGGCCAGTAGCTCATACAGGCGCACGTCCGCCTCGCCGCTCGGCACCTTTTGCCATTGCACGTAGGCGCACCACGACGCCCAGCCGTTGATCGAGAGCAGCAGCGCCTTGGCGTAGTCCTGCCAGGTCGACGGGGAAAGTTCCAGCTCGTCGATGGCCCAGCGCACCGCAGCTTCGGCGTCGTGGGGCAAGCCACGCAGCTGCCGGCCCAGACCCGAGAGGCCAAACATCGACGGCAGGCCGTGGTCGCGCACCGCGCTTTCACGCCAGAACCCGTACAGGCCGGGATTGCCGGCGGCGCGCCAGTCGGCCTGGTGCCGGTCGAAATACGCGGCGCACATCTGGCTCAACTGGAACACGATGGCCGCGCGCCAGGGCCAGCGTTTGTTTTGTTGCACCACGTCGTCGAGCAGGTCGACCAGCAAGGGTTCGCGACGCACCCGCAGCGGCGCCCCAAGTCCGGCGATGCAGCGCTCGGCCGTCACGGAGCAGGCCTCGTGGCTGGCGTGCACCGCCAGCGCAGCGTCCAGATCCGCGTGCGTGATGCGGCCCGCGTCCCACTCGCGCCGGATGTAGGAGCGCGCAGGAAACACGTGGAAATCGCCCAGCACCGCGAGGCGTGCGGCCACGCGCCGGATGGGCAGGCCGATCCGCCGCCAGTGCGGATTGACCGCGACGGCCTGATCCAGCGGCCACGCCGGCATGATGCTGGCGCACGCGCGGGCCATCGCGGCGCGCAACGCTGCTTTGTCCGCGTGTACGGCACCCGGATCAAAAGCCGCGGCACCAACCGGCATCGCGCTCACCCTTCCGACCGCGCATAGACGGGCGCATGCACGATCAGGGCAGCGCGCCGGGTTTCTTCGTCGACTCCCGCCCAGCGCGCGGGCCACAGCCGCAGCACCCAGTGGGTGTAGCCCTCGTCCATGTAGAAACCCGCGTACACCCAGCGCCGCAGCGTGACCACGGCGCGTGGCCAGACCTGGAACAGCGCCATCTCGCCATACATCAGCGCCATACCCACCAGCGCGACGAGGCCGCCGCCGGCAAGCGGAGCCTCGCCCGCGCCGATCGGCGCACGATCGACGACGCACGCGGCCAGGGTCAGGAAGATCGCGGTCCCCAGCGCCGTGACCAGTCGCGCGGTGACGACGCCCCGGCGTTCGGACGATGGCTTGGGCACCCACAGGAGTGGCGCCCACGCCAGCGCCAGCACGCCGCTCCACCACCAGGTCCAGGCATGATTGCCGGCGAGGAACTGGATGGCTGCGACGATCGCCAGTGCAACCGGTACCGCCAGCACCATGCTCGTCCACGAATTGGCGACCTCGCCCGTGATGAGCTTGCGGCCGGTGTCCTTGACCGCGCTCGACGCGTTCAGGAAGTTGTGCGCCTTGTAGAGTGAATGCCCGAGCAGGTGCAGCGCCGCGAACAGGTACAGGCCCAGCCCGCATTCGAGCAGCATGAAGCCCATCTGCGCGATCGTCGACCAGGCGAGATGCACCTTCTGGCTGACGCGCGTCAGCAGCACCAGCCCCGCGACGATGGCCGAGACCAGCCCGAACACCACGAGCAGCCAGCGGGACACCAGCGAGACTCCAAGCAACGGTGCAAACAGGACCAGCACGTACCCGCCCAGGTTGACCACCCCGGCGTGCAACAACGCCGAGACCGGCGTTGGCGCCTCCATCACCTGCACCAGCCAGCCATGCACCGGCATCAAGGCCGTGCGCGCGATGACCGCCAGCGTGAGGCACACGCCGCTCCAGGCCAGCTCCGGCGAGGTATGACCGGCCGCGATATAGGCCCGGAGATCGGCCAGCGAACCGCTGCCCACCTGCGACCACGCCAGGATCGCGGCGACGATCAGCAGCACGTCGGCGGCGCGATCGGTCACCCTCTTCTTGTGGGCCGCCAGCAGCGCGAACGGCCGGTCGCGGTAAAAGCACAGGAGGTAGTGCATGGCCCATTCGATGGCGGCCCACGCGGCGATGAGGATGACCCAATGGTTGGCCAGCAGCAGGACATGCACCGACGCCAGCACCGCGGCGAGCGCCGCGATGTACACCGCCTGGCGCGGCTCGCCCTGCAGGTGCTTGGACGAATAGACGCCGATCGCGGTGCCCAGCAGCTGCACCAGCAGGCTCACCCACGCACCGAACTGATTGACCGCGAGCCACGCGTCGCCGTGCGTCGCGGCGGCGCCGCCGATGCGCACCACCACCAAGTCGAGCACCAGCGCCACCGCCGCGAATGCCAGCGCGACCAGCGCCACGGCGTTGAACCGCCGCCAGCGGTGCGCATCGGAATCGCCGCCCCAACGGGTCCAGAGCGCCGCCACCGACATCAGGATTGCCGGTGCCACCCCCGCCGCGAAATTCGCCTCGGCCAACCAAGCCATCATCCACCTCGCCCAGCCCGGCGCGGATTGTTCTTGGTTTCCAAGGTTCTGTAAATTATATTTATTGTGCAATGTCGTTCTATAAAACGGAACAATGGACATCAATCAACTGAACTTCAAGCACCTGTTTTATTTCTGGCGCGTGGCCAAGGAAGGCTCGCTGACGCGCGCCACCGAGCAGCTCCACACCTCGCAATCGGCGGTGTCTACCCAGATCCGGCAGCTTGAAACGCGCCTGGGCAGGCCATTGTTCGACCGCCGCGGGCGACATCTCGAACTCACCGCGACGGGGCAGCGCATCTTCGCCTATGCCGACGGCATCTTCGACCTGGGCGAGCAGATGCTCGGCTGGCTGGACGGCCGCGAGGAAGGCACGGTGCGGGTACGCGTGGGCAGCGTCGCCACCATGTCGCGCAACTTCCAGGTCAACTGGCTGCGGCCCCTGTTCGCCGACCCGAAGGTGGTGCTGTCGGTGGACTCGGGCTGGCTGGAAGTGCTGGTCGCGCGCCTGCTGCGCCATCAACTCGACGTCGTGCTGGCCAACGAGCCGGTGCCCTCGGACCCCGCACGGCCGGTGTCGTCGCGCTTTCTCGGCAGCCAGGTCATCTCGCTGGTGGGGCGTGCCGACCATTGGTCGGGCACCCTGCTGGAGGTACCACGCGATCTTCACGGCATCGACGTGGCCCTGCCCAGCACGCGCCACAGCGTGCGTACCCAGTTCGATGCCCTGTGCTTTGCGGCGGGCGTGCAGCCCCGCCTGCGTGCCGAGATCGACGACATGACCATGCTGCGGCTGGTGGCGCGCGACAGCGGATGGATCACCGTGCTGCCAGAGGTCGTCGTGCAGGACGAGCTGCGTTCGGGGGTGCTGGTGAACGTCGGCCAGTCGGCGCAGCTCACCGAGCACTTCTACGCGATCACCGCGCGACACGATCACCCGACGGGACCCCTGAGCCAACTCCTGCAGCACACCGCGACCGGCAACGCCTTGGCCTGAACCCCGGATCCGGCAGTGCGCCGGACGTCGAAGAGCGCGCCCAGCAACGTACCGTCGCCCGCACCAGGCAGCGGCAAACGGGCGCACACTGTCGGTGGCCCGCCCGTTTTCGGCAACGTATGAAATGTCTGTCGCCGACCGCCGTCCTCGCCCTGCTGCTGACCGGGCTTTCGTCCGTTGCGCCGGCCCAGGTTCCCCCGGTATGGCGCGCGCGGCAGCTCGAAGCCATGAGCCAATCCGACGCGATCATGCAGCGCGCCACCGCGCAACGCGACCTGCTGGCGCAGTACCAGGTCATGCGGCGCGCCTACGCCGGTGACCGCGATCCTGCGTTCCGCGTGATCTTCGGGCAATACCTGTCGTGGTTCCAGACCTTCATCGGCGACTACAAGGACGCCGAGCTCAGCTTCTCGATCGACCAGACGCCCCAGCCCCACGACGCCGCCTCGCCGCTCGTGCAGCCCGGCTGGCACGCGGTGCCCGCGCTGGAGGCAATCCCCGCGCTCGCGAAGGGCCACCGCGTGGTGTTCGTCAACGAAGCGCACAACATCGCGCTCACGCGCACGCTGACCGTGCGGCTCCTGAAGCCGCTGCGCGCGGAAGGCTTCAACGTCTTCGCGGTGGAAACGCTCTACCACTCGGACATCGCTGCCCTCGCCCGGCGCGGCTATCCGATCGCCGCGAGCGGGTTCTATACGCGCGAGCCGGTCTACGCCGAGATGGTGCGCACCGCGTTGCGGCTGGGTTACCGGGTAATCGCATACGAAGCCGATGCTCGCCACACGGGCGATGCGCGCGAGGCACAGCAGGCCGAGAACCTGTGGAAGATCCTGAAAGACGACCCTCAGGCGCGGCTGCTGGTGAATGCCGGCTACGCGCACATCCAGAAGACGGGTGAGTTCCTGGGTGCGCAGTCGATGGCCGAACACTTCATGAAGGACAGCGGGATCGTGCCGCTGTCGGTCGAGCAGACCTTCATGATCCCGCACCAGGACCGCAAGATGGACTACCCGTACTACCGCGCCATCATCGACACACTGCACCCGACCCAGCTCATCGTATTCGTCAATCAATCAGGCCAACCCTGGTCGCTGCGGTCGGGCTACGACGTGAGCGTGATCTTCCCCGAGGAACACTTCGTGTATGGCCGCCCCACCTGGCTCGAACTTTGGGGCGCGCGGGTGCCGGTCGACGTCAGCGGCGAAGCCTGCCGGCGGCACTGGCCGTGCATGGTGGCCGCCCGCTACGCCGACGAGGGCGCCGACGCGATCCCGGCCGACCGCATGGTGCTGGACCCGGTGCCGCTCATGACCATCAACGACGTGAAGATCACCCGTGGTGACTACAGCACTCCCACGGGCCAGCTCTACCTGCGCCCCGGCTATCGTTACCGGTTGACGATCAGCGACGAACGCGGCCAACGCATTGGCACCGAAATGCTCAACGTGAAGGCACCCGCCTCTCGTGCGGGAACCCACGCCGCCCCATCCGATCACGTCATCCAGATGCCCGTGGCAAGCGGATCCGCGGCCGCGGGCCCGGCGAGCCAGCCGGCCCAGTGTGCAGCGGGACGTCCAGCGATCGGTAGCTGTGGATCAAGCAACCCGCTCGGCAGCACGATACCCATCGATCGACGATACCGGCGGAATTGATCGATGCCGCCAGCCCGTTGAACTCCCCGGAGCGGCGGCGATGATGAAACACGGTACCCATTCCCGACCACAATGCCGAATCCACGCGGCAGGCGAAAACATGATCATTTCGAGTCCGACCGATTACCGCGAAGCCGCCCGTCGCCGCCTCCCGCGGTTCCTGTTCGACTACATCGACGGCGCCGCGGTCACCGAACGCACGATGCACGACAACGCGCGCGCGTTGCAGGGCATCGCCTTGCGCCAGCGCGTACTCGCCGGCGTGGGCGTGCCGTCCCTGGAGTGCGAAGTGCTGGGCAGCCGCTGGGGCCTGCCCATCGCGCTCGGCCCGGTCGGAGCCACCGGCATGTATGCCCGCCGTGGCGAAGTGCAGGCCGCGCGTGCCGCGGCCGACAGGCGGGTTCCCTACACGCTGTCGACGGTGTCGGTCTGTTCGATCGAGGAAGTGGCGCAGGGCGCCCAAGGTGAACAGTGGTCGCAGCTCTACGTGCTCAAGGATCGCGGCTACATGCGCAATTCCCTGGAGCGCGCGTGGAAGGCCGGGATGCACACCTTGGTGTTCACCGTGGACATGCCGGTACCCGGATCGCGCTATCGCGACCGCCGTTCCGGGATGTCGGGCCCATGGGCCACGCTGCGCCAGTACCTGCAGGCCGTGGCGCACCCGTACTGGGCGTTCGCCGTGGGCCTCGCGGGTCGGCCGCTGTCGTTCGGCAACATCGAGGCCTACACCGGCCACCGCATGAGGATGAACGATTACATGGGGTTCATCGGATCCAATTTTGATCCGTCGATCGGCTGGCACGACGTGGAGTGGGTTCGTGACGAATGGAAGGGAAAGCTCATCCTGAAGGGCATCCTCGACGTGGACGACGCTCGGCAAGCGGTGCGACTCGGTGCCGATGCGCTCATCGTCTCGAACCACGGCGGGCGTCAACTCGACGGCGCCATCCCCACGGCGCGCGCCTTGCCGGCCGTGGCCGATGCG
The DNA here is from genome assembly GCA_035720985.1 of Rhodanobacteraceae bacterium. Taxonomy (GTDB): domain Bacteria; phylum Pseudomonadota; class Gammaproteobacteria; order Xanthomonadales; family Rhodanobacteraceae; genus 66-474. Next base: position 33,141 of record DASTNI010000019.1, read on the forward strand.
GTCGGCGGCGATTTGACGGTGCTGGCGGATTCCGGCGTGCGCTCCGGTCTCGACGTGGTTCGCATGCTGGCGCTCGGTGCAAAAGGCGTGTTGCTGGGCCGGTCCTACATTTACGCGTTGGCCGTCGGCGGGCAGCAGGGCGTGTCTCACCTTCTGGATCTGTTTGCCGCGGACATGGTGGTCACGATGACCCTGACCGGCGCCAAGTCACCCGTTGACATCAATCGGTCCAGCCTGCAGCGGCTCGAACGGGATCTGCACGCCTGGATGGGCCCGAAGCTGCCCGCCGCATGACGCACTGCTGGGGGCTTGCCGCACGCGGCCCGGCCCGCCCTGGGTACGCACCCGTTCGGTTACGGCCGATCGGGTGCGGCGCGACGCGCTACCGGAACAAGTTGGCGCGGGCCAGTTCCATCACTTCATCGCCGCGGCCGTTGAGCACGGCTTTCAGCATGTAGAGCGTGAACCCCTTGGCCATTTCGGCCTTGATCTTGGGCGGCATGGCCAGCTCCATCCGCTCGACCACGGCATCGACGACGACCGGTCCATCGTGGGCGAGCGCAGCCGCAAGGCCGCCCTCCAGGTCGGCAGGGTCGGTGATGCGGATGCCCTTGATGCCGACGGCTTCGGCCATGGCCGCGAAATCCGGATTGTCGAGGCTGGTGCCAAAGTCGATGAAGCCGGTCGACTTCTGCTCGAGCTCGACGAAGCCCAGGGTGCCGTTGTTGAGGACGATGATCTTCACCGGCAACCCGAGTTGTCGCAGTGACAGCAGGTCACCCATCAGCATCGTGAAGCCGCCGTCTCCCGACAACGAAACCACCTGGCGCTTCGGAAACGCAGCCTGCGCGCCAATCGCCTGCGGCATGGCGTTGGCCATGGACCCATGCCAGAACGACCCGACCAATCGGCGCTTTCCGTTCATCGCGAGGTAGCGCGCGCTCCACACGGTCGGCAGGCCCACGTCGGCGGTGAAAATCGCGTCGCCTGCGGCGAGTTCACTCAGTACGCGCACGACGTGTTGTGGGTGCAGCCGCCCACCGGCCTTGCCGGCAGCGAGCCTGTCGAGATCGGTGCGCGTGTCGTGGTAGTGGGCGCGCGCCGCCCTCAGGTGAGCGTCATCGGTTTTCGCCTGGACCCGCGGCAGCAGCGCCGCGATGGTCTGCTTGACGTCACCGATCACCCCGAGCTCGACGGGTGTGCGTTTGCCGATGTTCTGTGGCCGGATGTCGACCTGGGCGACCCGCGCACCCTTCGGATAGAACTGCCGGTACGGAAAATCGGTACCCAGCATCAGCAGCGCGTCACACGATCCCATGGCGTAGTACCCGGACGCGAACCCGATCAGCCCGGTCATGCCGACGTCGTAGGGGTTGTCCCATTCGACCCATTCCTTGCCGCGCAGCGCGTGCACGATCGGCGCCTCGAGCCGTTCGGCCAACGCGAGCACTTCGACCCGTGCGTCGGCAACGCCGCCGCCGCACAGCAGCGTGATGCGCTGGGCAGCGTTCAGGAGCGCCGCGAGGCGCGCCACGGCCTGCGGCGCCGGAACCACCGCAGGCGACTCGGGCATCAGGCTGGACCTTGACGGCGGTGGCGCGTTCGCGGCTTCGCGCAACGCGACGTCACCGGGGATCACCAATACCGAAACACAGCGTTCCGCAATCGCACGGCGAATGGCAATTTCCAGCATGCGTGGCATCTGCTCGGGGGCGGAGACGACTTCGCAGTAGCCCGAACACTCACGGAAGAGCCGCTCGGGATGGGTCTCCTGGAAATATCCAGAACCGATCTCGGGCGAAGGGATGTGCGCGGCGATCGCCAGCACCGGTACGCGCGAGCGTTGCGCATCGTAAAGGCCGTTGATGAGGTGAAGGTTGCCGGGCCCGCAGCTCCCGGCGCAAACGGCCAGTTCACCGGTTACCGCCGCTTCGCCCGCGGCAGCGAACGCCGCGACCTCCTCGTGGCGGACGTGCAGCCAGTCGAGGCCGCCCCTGCGGCGGATCGCGTCGGTAAAGCCGTTGAGGCTGTCGCCGACGACTCCGTAGACACGCTTGACACCAGCGGATTCCAACACCTCGACCATCTGATCGGCAACGGTTGGCATACCTGTACTCATCCCGGACCTGGTTTCCGGCCACGAGTGTATTACCAGCGTCCGGAACCCCGCCCGCGCCCGCCATCCGGGCGGGCAGCCTGAATCCGGAGGGCGGCGACGCCCGCTCGCCGCCTGTCGGGCATGGGTAGCCACCTCCGTCGCGGCGCGCTCCCGCGATACCGGTGGTATCGTGCTGCGCTCAGTTGCGAAAAGGACCGGTCGTGGTCAAAGCCTTGGATGTAGCCGTCATCGTAGGCAGCCTGCGCAAGGAATCATTCAACCGCAAGATCGCGCTGAACCTTGCGGATCTCGCGCCCAAACCGCTGGTGCTCGAGATCGTCGAGATCGGCCGGTTGCCGCTCTACAACCAGGACTATGACGCCGCTAGCCCGCCGGAGTACACGTCGTTCCGGGCCCGTATCAAGCGTGCCGACGCGGTGTTGTTTGTGACGCCCGAGCACGACCGCTCGATGCCTGCGGCGCTCAAGAACGCGCTGGATATCGGTGGGCGGCCTTGGGGCCAGAACGTGTGGGCCGGCAAGCCTGCAGGCATCGTGTCGGCCTCGATCGCCGCGACCGGCGGTTTCGGCGCGAATCATCACCTGCGGCAGTCGCTCACCTATCTCGACACCCCGACCATGCTGCAGCCGGAGGCGTACCTCGGCAAGGTCGACACGCTGTTGGACGACCAGGGCAAGATCAACAACGACCGGACGCGCAAATTCCTGCGCGCTTACATCGAAGCGTACGCAGCGTGGGTGAGCCACTTCGTCCACGGTTGATGCCGGCTGCCGGCAACGGCCGCGCGCGAAATCAACAGCCGGCCGTGGGCCGCTGCCGCAAACGGCGATGGCTTCCAGTTCATCGACGCGAGCGATGGCGTGGTCTTCCATCGGGATCAGGCTTTTGCCGTCTGCGCCGGCCAGCAATCCGTCCCGGCCGATGCGGAAGTGGCCGGTCTTCTTGACCGCTTGGTGGGTAATCAGACGTGCCGGAGGATCCGGCCCATCGCATTCACCACCGATTCCGCCGCGGCGTCCCCGCTCCCCCGTACGCGATCACTTGGCCTGACGCCGAGGATCGTCTCCGTCGGCGCTCCGGATCCGTGGCGTGGATTTTTGCCTTCGCGGGCCCGCCGACATCGCGAGCAACGATGCCGCGCAGGCAGTCCCCGGATACCGCGCTGCGGCGGCTTCAGGCGACGTGGCCGAGGCAGGCGTCCAGCAGCGCACGGAGCACGGCAACGACCGGCGCGGCGCGCTCGGGCAGGTATTCGAAAGTGTCCTCGTCCATGTAGATGCACTGGGCCATTTCGAGTTGCACCGCCTCGACTCCGGTTTCCGGCCGCCCGTAGTGGCGCGTGATGTAACCGCCCTTGAAGCGGCCGTTGACGACGTGGTTGTAGTGCCCGGCGGCGCCGTCCGCGTGCGCCTGCAGCACGGCGCCCAGCCGCGCCTGCAGCGCGGGCGAACAGCTGGCGCCGCCGGCCGTGCCGAGATTGAAATCCGGCAGGCGCCCCGTGAAGAACATCGGCACCTCGCTGCGGATGGAATGCCCGTCCCACAGCACCACGCGGGGGTGCAGCGCGCGCAGGCGCGTCAGCTCGCCGGCGAGCGCATCGTGATACGGCTGCCAGTAGCGCGCACGTCGCGCCGCGATTTCCGCAGCGCCGGGCACGTCGCCCGCGGCGTAGATCGGCTTGTCGGCGAAGGAGCGCGTCGGCACCAGGCTGGTCTCACTGCGCCCGGGATACAGCGCGTGCCCGGCGGGATCGCGGTTGAGATCCGCCACGTAGCGCGACCAGTGCGGCGTGATCACCGAAGCCCCCAACGCGTGCGCGAATTCGTACAATCTGCCCACGTGCCAGTCGGTATCCGGGGCGCGCCGCGCGGCCGCCGACAGGCGCGCTTCGAGGGGAGCGGGCACCGCGGTGCCGTCGTGTGGCAGGCTGACCAGCAGCGGTGCGGTGCCGGGATTCAGGACAAAGTCGTGCATACCGATCGATCTTACCGTGAGGGGCGCGCGACTTCGCCCATTGCGTACGCCGGCCGGAAAGGTGGGGTTCGCCACGCTTCAGCCGTACGCCACTACCCTGCGCAGGTTCGTGCGGCAGGATCCGATCGGGAGAATCCTTGAGCCATACCCAGACCATCGACGTGCGCGACGCGCACGCCGGCGCCTTCGTTGCGGCCGTGCTGCTGGCCCTCGCAGTCGCCGCACTGGGCGCTGCGCTGTGGGCCATCGCCGACCGCCCGACGAACGTCGTGGCCTGGAACGGCCAGGTCGACGGCTTCGCCTACAGCCCGTTCCAGCGCTACCAGAGTCCGCTGGCCGGCAACTTCCCGAGCGACGCAGAGGTCAGCAGCGACCTCGCACTGTTGGCCAAGCACACGCACCGGATCCGTGTGTATTCCGTGCTGCAGTACCCCGAGATTCCGCGCCTCGCGATGAAGTACCACCTCGACGTGCTGGCGGGCGCCTGGCTCGACCGTCGCAGCGAGAACAACGAGCGCGAGATCACGGCGCTGATCGCGCAGGCGCGCCGCTGGCCCGACATCAAGCAGGTCGAGGTCGGCAACGAGGTCCTGCTGCGCAACGACATGACGCCCGACGAACTCATGCGCTACCTCGACCGCGTGCGCGCGGCCGTTCACCAGCCGGTGTCGACCGCCGAGCCCTGGGACATCTGGGAGAAATACCCCGAGCTCGTGCAACACGTGGATTTCATCACCGTGCACCTGCTGCCGTACTGGGATGGCGTACCGCGCAAGGACGCCATCGGCGACGTGCTGATGCACTACGAGCGATTGCACCAGCTCTATCCCAACAAGCACATCTTGATCGGCGAAGTCGGCTGGCCTTCGAACGGCAACCGGCTTGAATTTGCCAAGCCCACGCCCGCCAACCAGGCGATTTTCCTGCGCGAATGGTTCCACGTCGCGCGCGAACGGCACCTCGACTACTACACCATGGAGGCGATCGACCAGCCGTGGAAGCAGCAGGTGTCCGGCATCGTCGAGGCGTACTGGGGCGTCTTCAACGCTGATCGCCAGCTGAAGTTCCCCATGACCGGTCCGGTGCTCGAAGACCCGACCTGGCCGTGGAAGGCGCTGGCCTCGGGCCTGCTCGCGCTCCTGCCGATGGTCTGGTTCGCCTACCGCTTCCGAAGGTTCAAGCTGGCCGGCCGGTTCGTATACCTCGCGTTGGTCCAGCTGGCGGCCGGCGTGATCGTGTGGTCGGTGACGGTGCCGTTCCAGTTCTATCTCAGCGTCGTCGACTGGGCGATGCTGATCATCCTGTTCCCCGCGCAGCTGGCGATCCTCGGCATCCTGCTGATCAACGGTTTCGAGTTCGTCGAGGTGCTGTGGCACCGCAAGTGGCTGCGGCATTTCGACCTGCTCGAACCCGATCCGCCCGGGCGGCAACCCTTCGTCTCGATCCATCTCGCCTGCTACAACGAGCCGCCCGAGATGGTGGCGCTGACGCTGGATTCGCTGGCCGCGCTCGACTACGCCAACTACGAAGTGCTGGTGATCGACAACAACACCAAGCGCGAAGAGGTGTGGAAGCCGCTCCAGGCGTACTGCGAGAAGCTGGGCGAGCGCTTCCGCTTCTTCCATCTCGATCCGTGGCCAGGCTTCAAGGCCGGCGCACTGAACTACGGCCTGAAGCAGACCGACCCGCGTGCCGAAATCATCGCGGTGGTCGACTCCGACTACGTCGTGCGCAAGGACTGGCTCGCGCGGCTGACGGGTTACTTCCACAACCGCAACGTCGCGGTCGTGCAATGCCCACAGGCCAACCGCGACTTCGAGGGCAATGCGTTCCGCCGCATGACTGCGTGGGAATTCGACGGTTTCTTCCGGATCGGCATGCACCACCGCAACGAGCGCAACGCCATCATCCAGCACGGCACGATGACCATGGTCCGGCGGGTGGCGCTGGAAGGCTCCGGCGGCTGGTCCGAGTGGACGATCTGCGAGGACGCCGAACTCGGCCTGCGCCTGATGCACGCGGGCTACGAGACCGTCTACGTCGACGAGATCATGGGCAAGGGCGTGACGCCGGCCGACTTCCGTGCCTTCAAGAGCCAGCGCTATCGCTGGGCCTTCGGCGCGATGCAGATCCTGAAGGGGCGCTGGGACTGGCTGGTCAAACGCGGCCCCCTCACCGCGGGCCAGCGCTTCCACTTCCTGACCGGCTGGTTCTCGTGGTTCGCCGATGCGCTGCACATGGTGTTCTCGCTCCTGGCGCTCGGCTGGACCGCGGCCATGCTGCTGGCGCCTTCGGTGTTCAGCCTGCCGATGCAGCTGTTCCTGATCCCGGTGATGGGCTTCTTCGTCGCCAAGGCGCTGTTCGGCATCATCCTGTATCGCGCGCGGGTCCCGTGCGGCTGGCGCGACACCCTGATGGCGGCGATCGCGAGCATGGGCCTGTCGCACGCGATCGCACGCGGCATCTGGAACGGCCTGATCCACCAGAAGACCGCGTTCGTGCGCACCGCCAAAAGCCGGCGGCTGTCCGGCAGCAGCGCGGGCGCGCTCGGCCCCGTGCGCGAGGAATTCCTGATGGCGATCGCTTTGCTGCTGGCGATCGTCGGCATGGGCGTGGTGTTCGGCTCCCACTACATCGAAGGCCAGTTGTGGATGATCATCCTCGGGGCGCAAGCCCTGCCCTATCTGTCGGCCGTGACGGGGGCGCTGGTGGCGCACTATTCGCACGACCATCCGGCCGACACTCCGGCGGCGAACCCGGCGCCCGCGCAGCTTGCGCCCACCCGCACGCCGGAACCGGTCGAGGCCCGCACCGCCGCGACCTGACCCGCATGGACTGACGTGGACGCGCAACGCACAGGTACCGAGGGACCGCCGCGCTGCGCTCACCGCCGGGTCGACACGCGCGGCCGCCAACGCCTGGAGTCGGGCGCCCGGGCGGCGCGCAGCGCGGCCACGGCGCCGGGTGCATCGTGACCACCGTGCGCGCCGCCGGCTTCGTGGCCGCGCTGGTGGCAGGCATCATCGTCCAGTCCGCGCGCGCCGACACGCTCAAGGTCACCGTCGCCGGCGTCGACAAGGAGCTTGCCGCCGCGGTGCGCGCCCAGATCAGCGCGAGCCAGTACCTCGCGCGCAACGACGTCAGCGCCACGCAGGCGCACGTACTGGCCGACGACGCCGATCGACAGGCGGTGACGGCGCTGGAGCCCTATGGCTACTACGGCGCCCACGCGACCCACACCTTGGTGCAACAGGGCAATACCTGGCAGCTCACGCTGAAGGTCGCGCCCGGCGCCGCCACCACCGTGTCCAGGGTGGATATCCAGATGCCGGAAGCCGCGCTCAAGCTCGGCCCCGTACGCCATGCGGTCCGCGCCTTCCAGCCTGCGGTCGGTCAGCAGATGAACGATGCGACCTACGAGGCCGCAAAGGGCGCCATCGCGAGCGCGCTGCTGGAGGCCGGCTTTCTCGACGCCAAGGCCACCATGCACCGCGTCGACGTGACCCGTACCGACCATCGCGCCGCGATCCACCTCCACTATGTCGTCGGCGAGCGCTACCGCCTGGGACCCGCGACGTTCCAGGGCTCGCAGTTCAAGCCCGGCTTCCTCGCCCGCTACGTCCCCTGGCAACCCGGGGACTGGTATTCGCAGTCGGCGCTGCTTGGCCTGCAGCAGGCGCTGACCGACGCCGATTATTTCTCCATCGTGGACGTCGAACCCCAGGTCGCCAACGCGAAGGACCACGTCGTACCGGTCAAGGTCGAAGTCGCGCCCGCCAAGCGCACCGTGTATACCGCAGGCGTGTTCGTCGGCACCGATACCGGGCCCGGCGCGCGTGGGGGCATCCGCCGCCGCTGGATCAACCGCTCCGGCCATACGCTCGATACCCAGGCCGTCGTGGCCGAATACCTCAAGACCGCGCAGGTCGTCTACGGCATTCCGCGGCCGGGGCGCGACCACGCCAATTTCAATTTCGGCATCGGCTATCGCGACGAAAACACCAAGACCTCGGTGTCGCACACCGTGTCGCTGGCCGCCAACGCGACCCGCGACTGGCACGGCTTCGTGCGCACGCTGGGTGTGCACGTGCTGGCCGGGACGTTCACGGTCGGCAATTCGGGCAACGACGTCAACATGCCCGGCGTCGAACGCGGCCGCAGCACGCTGGTCTACCCCGAGCTCGCGCTCACCCGCAAGGTGATGGACAACCCGCTGTTCGTGCGCCACGGCTATTCCGTCAACTTCATCGCGCGTGCGGCGCCGGGCATCGACACGCGGTTTGCGCAGGTGCTGGCCGACGCCACGTGGATTCACGCGCTCGGTCCGCGCAATCGGCTGATCCTGCGCGGCAACGCCGGGATCATGTCCGCGCAGGACTTCGGCAGGCTGCCCCCGCAGCTGCGCTTCTTCGCCGGCGGCGACCGCTCGATCCGTGGCTATGCGTACCAGGCGATTGGCCCGCGCAACGCCTTCGGGCGCGTCGTGGGCGGCACGCGGCTCGCCGTCGCCAGCGCGACCGTCGAACACTATTTCACGCGCAACTGGGGTATCGCGGCGTTCGTCGATTCGGGCGACGCGTTCGACGGCACCGACTTCCATGCGCAGACCGGTGCGGGGCTCGGCGTGCGCTGGCGCTCACCGGTCGGCATGGTGCGCGTGGACGTCGGCGTGCCCATCGACAACCCCTACTACAAGGGCCCCGCGTTGCACATCGTCATTGGACCCGACCTGTGAGGCGCCTGCGCAAATGGCTGCTCGCCACGGGCATCGTGGTCGGCGTGCCGCTCGTCGCGCTCGCCGGCACGGCGGCGTGGTTGGTGTACACCCCTTCTGGATTGCGCTTCGCGCTCGACCGCGGCGTCGCGCTGATGCACGGCAGGTTCGCCTACGCCAGCGCCAGCGGCACGCTCGCAGGCACGACGACCATCGACGGACTGCGCTATCGCGACGCCGACGGCACGCGCCTCGAGGTGGCACACGCAAGTGTCGAACTTCGCCCCTGGGCCCTGCTCGCGCGCCGGTTGCACATCGTCAAGGCGCGCATCGACGGCGTGACGCTGGACCTCGCGCCCAGCAAGCCTGGGACGCAGACGGCGGCGTTCCCGCTCCGGCCACCATTGACGCTCGCGCTGGACGACGTCGCGCTGACCCGGATCAGCGTGCATGGCGCGGGCAAACCGGTCTTTGCGGCCGACCGCCTCGCGCTCGCGGGCGTGTGGAGTGCGCGTCGGCTGGTGCTGCGCGCGCTCGCACTCACGGCGCCGGCGGGCCATGCCGAACTCACCGGCACGCTTGCGATCGCGCGCGGCTACCGGGGCCAAGGCACGGCCAGGTTCGACTGGACGGGGGACGGCACGCGTTACGCCGGTGCGGTCAGCTCGCAATCAGACGGGATGCGCGCACGCGTCGAGGTGACGCTGGGTGCCCCCACACGCATCACGGCCCGGGCCACCATCGGGCTTGGCGCCCAGCACGACTGGACGCTTGCCCTGGCCGCGCCGCCATTCGATGCGCGCGTCCTGTCCACCCTGCCCGCGTCGCTCAAGACGCTGGCGCTGAACCTTCGGGGTGGCGGCGATGCACGCGGCGGCAGCCTGACCGGCGACGTGGTCGTCAACGGCTACACCTTGAACCTGGACCCGGCGACGTTCCGCTACGCGAACCGGGTACTCAGCTTCGACCCACTGCGCGTGCGCTCGCCACAGATCGCGGGGACCGCCACCGTGACCGGCGACGTGCACCTGGGCGCGGTACCGATCGGTCTCGCGCTGGACGTGCGGTGGCAAGGCGTCAGCCTGCCTGCCGGCCTGGTGGGCCAGCCACTGGCCACGCAGGGCGACGTGCGACTGGGCGGCACGCTCGCGCGCTACACGCTCAAGGGCGCGCTCGCGCTCGGCCCGTCCGGTCGCACCGCCAACCTCACCTTGGACCTCGCTGGTACGCCACGCACGCTCGACGTCCACGCCCTGAAGCTGGTGCAGGGCCGTGGTGGGCTCGACGCACGTGGCCGCATCGAGCTCGCGCCGCAGCTGTCCTGGAAACTCGAGGCGACCGCGCAGCACTTCGATCCCGGGGCCATCCTGCCGAGCTGGAGCGGTGACCTCGGCTTTGCGCTGGCGACCGCCGGCACGCTCGGTAAGAACGGACCCGCGGCCACGCTGCAGCTTGGCCGCGCCAGCGGCACGCTGCGCGGGCGCTCCATCGCGGGCAGCCGCGCCGACCTGCAGATCAAACCCGGCAACCTGCTGGACGGCAGTGCCACGCTGGTCGCGGGACAGAGCCGGATCGAAGCCGTCGGCCGCGGCGGCGCGCGCACCGACGCTACGCTCACGCTGGCGGTCGCATCGCTGGGCGACTGGCTGCCGGGCGCGGCAGGCAGCCTCGCGGGGCGCTTTCGCGTCACGGGCGCCTGGCCCAGACTCGCCGTCAACGGCGACCTGCGTGGTCGCGCGCTCCGCGTCGAGGGCAGCCACATCGACGCGCTGGCGCTCGCGGCGTCGGTCCCGAACATCGCACAACCCGGCGGAACGTTGGAGCTCGCACTGCAGGGCGTGCACGCTGCCGGACTCGAGTTGACGGCGCTGGAACTCAAGGGCAGCGGCACCGCAAAGTCACAGCACGTGCGCCTGCAAGCCCGCGGTCCGCAATTGAACGCCGCGCTGGCCTTGTCCGGAACCTGGAGTGCAGGCACGCATCGCTGGAGCGGCACGCTGGACGGCATCGAGCTCGCGCCACACGGCCTGCCCACGTGGCACCAGCAGCGACCCGCTGCCGTCCGATGGCAGCGCGGTGCGTTCACGCTCGACCGGTTTTGCCTTGGCGCAGGCGCCTCCAGGGCATGCGCCACCGCGCTACGCGACGCGCGTGGCGCGCTGAGTGTCGACTACGGACTCACGGCGCTGCCACTGCAACTCCTCGCGGGACTGGTGCCCCTCGAACAACCGCTCCGTGCCCGCGGTGAAATCTCCGGAACGGGTCGCTTCACACGGACCGCCGCCGGCGCGATCAGCGGCAGCGGCACCCTGGCCGTCGACGCCGGCGACCTCGCGTTCGCAGGCAATCCGGGGCGTCCGCTGCTCGCCTGGTCCAGGCTCGATCTCGAAGCGGGCGCCCGGGGCGCGACGCAACATGTACGCCTCGACGGCGCGCTGGATGACGGCGGCGCCATCCACGGCGAGGCCACGATCAGCGGCCCGGCACGGGCCTTGGCCGGGACGCTCAACGTCAACCTCCGGAACGTCGCCTTCATCGAGGCCCTCTCCACCGAGGCCGCCAACGTCAAGGGCGAGCTCGCGGGCAGCCTCGAGCTTGCGGGCACGCTGTCGGCACCGCGCTTTCAGGGCCGGATCGCCACCACCGACTTTTCTGCCGAGCTGCCGCGCGCCGGACTCAAGCTGCGCAAGGGCCAATTCGCGCTCACGGGCGACAACGAAGGCCGGCTCGCGGTGACGGGGCAATTGACCTCGGGCCAGGGCGTGCTGCACTTCGACGGACGCGCCGGCCTCGCCACCGGAACCACGCTCGATCTCTCGCTCCGCGGCACCAACGTGTTGGTGGCCGACATTCCCGCCGCGCGCGTCATCGCTTCACCCGACCTTGCCATCACGCGCAGCGGCAACACCTTCCACCTGACCGGCACGGTCACGATCCCGGAGGCCAGAATCGAAGCCGACAAGCTTCCCGGCCAGGGTCCGGTCCACGCTTCGCCCGACGTGGTCATCGTCGATGCGCCGCCGGCCAAGCCTGTCACGCCGCTGGCGCTCCAAGCCGACATGCAAATCAAGCTCGGTGACCATGTCAAGGTGCACGGCTACGGTCTCGATGGCAGCGCGCACGGCCAGCTCGCGGTCCACGTCGAGCCCGGCCAGACGGCCACCGGACGCGGTGAAATCCGCATCAGCGGCAAGTATCAGGCCTACGGCCAGGACCTCACGATCCAGCAGGGGCGGCTGCTGTTCGCCGGCACGCGCCTCGACAACCCGGGCCTGGACATCCGCGCGGTGCGCAGCATCCGCAGCCAGTCCGTCACGGTGGGCTTGAGCATCCGGGGCACGGCCCAGCGACCGGTGCTGACGGTGTTCTCGGACCCGGCGATGGAACAGGCCGAGGCGCTGTCCTACCTCGTCACCGGCCGGCCGCTCAACGATCTCAAGAGCGGTGAGGGCGACACCCTCGGCACCGCTGCGCAGGCGTTGGGTGGCCTCGCCGGCGACCGCATCGCGAAAACGATCGGAACGCGGCTGGGGCTGGAGGCGGGCGTGTCGAGCAGCGAGGCCCTGGGTGGCTCCGCGTTCACCGCCGGGAAATATCTCTCGCCGCGGCTGTTCCTGAGCTATGGCGTCGGCCTGTTCACGCCGGGCCAGGTCGTGACGCTGCGCTACACCTTGAATCGGTTCCTGCAATTTGAAGCCGAGAACGCGACCACGGGCACCCGCGCCAGCCTCAACTACCGGATCGAAAAATGACGCGCGGGCGGACGGGCGGGCGCTGCTAGAGTTCACACGCGTTGCCCCGCGCAGGGATTTCGTCCGAATGGATTCACCCGTCCAGGTTCCCGAGCCGGCGTCACCGGCATCGACCATTCCCCCACCCGGACGCCCCGGGATCTGGAGCGGCCTCGGCGTCGTCGCGCTGTATTTCGCGCTGCAGCTCGGATTCGGCCTGCTGGTCGGCATCGCGATCGGCTTCTACAGCGCGTTCAAGGCCGGCTGGGTCACGGGCCTGTGGCATGCCACGCCCCTGGCGCACGCGGCCATCCACGCACTGATGACCCATCCCGACGTCGCGGCAACAAGCGCGGTCGTCACGATCGCCGGCGCCGTGGTCGTCACGTGGCTGCTGGTGCGCCGGTTTTGGCCGGCGCAGTGGCGGGTCGCGGATCCACCCGGCTTTGGCCTGGTCCGCGCCCACGCGCACGGCGACTATCCGATCGCCGTACTGCTGGGCATTGCGGTAGTGCTGATCGGCGGCGCGCTTCGGCACCTGCTCGCGCACGGCCATCCGGTACCGCAAAACGTCGGCGTGCTGTTTGGCAGCGCGGATACGACGTTGCGCGTGCTGCTGGCACTGGTCGCGATCGTGGTGGCACCATTGGGCGAGGAGCTGATCTTCCGCGGTGCGCTGCTTTCGGGGTTCATGCGCCGCATGCCGGCGGCGTGGGCGGTGCTCGCGACCGCGGTGATCTTCGGCTGCGCCCACCTGCCCGATTTCAAGTTCGCCTGGTACGCGATTCCCTCGCTCGTGATCGTCGGCATCGCGCTGGGCTGGATGCGGCTGTACGCCCACTCACTGTGGCCCGCTGTCGTCCTGCACGCGACCAACAACGCGATCGCCGTGTTCGCGTGGTTCGTGATCGTGCACCGCTGAGCGCCCGTCCTCATCTTCCCGGCCGGAACCACCCGCGCATCGATCGCACCACGCTTCGTCGATCCCCGTTGCCCGCCGCCGATCCGACCAAAACCGCGCGGCGGGCCCGTTGCGATCAGCAGTCACCCGGGGCGCGGGTCCCGCCGTACTGGATCGGGCACACGGTGCGTCAGTAGCCCGCGGCGGAGCCGGCCGGGTAGCGCGGATCGTTCATGCTCTCCAGCAGCCCGCTCTCCGGATTCACCAGGATCGCGTTCACGTCGCCCAGGTGACCAACGGTGTGGAGGTGATAGCCCATGCCCTCCAATGCCGACCGCACCGCCGGCGTGAACGCGCCGGGTTCGGCAAACAGCAGGTCGGGATACCACTGCATGTGGATGCGCGGCGCATCGATCGCCTGCTTGAGGTCCATGCCGTATTCGGCGACGTTCAAGAAGCTTTCCATGGTGGTCGAGATGATCGACGACCCGCCCGGGCTGCCCGTCACCATGAAGAGCTTGCCATCGTGCAACACGATGGTGGGACTCATCGAGCTCAATGGGCGCTTGCCCGGCTCGATCTGGTTGGCCTTGCCCTGCACCAGGCCAAACTGGTTCGGTACGCCCGGCTTCGAGGTGAAGTCGTCCATCTCGTTGTTGAGGAAGAACCCGGTGTCGCCCGCGATCTGCTTGATGCCAAAGAAGCTGTTGACGGTGTACGTGACCGCCACCGCATTGCCGTGGTCGTCGACGATCGAATAGTGCGTGGTGTTGGTGCCCTGATAGGGGCCGAGGCTCCCTTTGACCGCGGACGAAGGCGTCGCCTTGTCGGCCTGGATGCCGGCGCGCAGCTTGGCTGCGTGCTCGGCCGACAGCAGGCGCTCGATCGGGTTGTCCACGAACGCCGGGTCGCCGAGGTAGGTGTTGCGATCGGCGAACGCACGGCGCTCGGCCTCGGCAAAGTAGTGCGCGCTGCGCGCCGAATGGAACCCCCACTTGGCCAACGGGTAAGGGGCGAGCACCTGCAGCGTCTCGCAGATCGTGGTGCCGCCCGAACTTGGCGGCGGCGCCGAGACGACGGTGTAACCGTGATAGCCGCATTCGATGGGTCGACTCCACGGCGCCGTGTATTGCCGGAAGTCGGCCAGCGCCAGCAGGCCGTGGTTCGCCTGGCTGGCACGCACCACCTCGGCCGCGATCGGGCCGTCGTAAAACGCGCGCGTACCGCCCGCGGCAATCTGCTCGAGCGTGCGGGCGAGCTGCGGCTGCTTGAGCCGCTGGCCGACCTTCCACGGCTGGTCGTGGTCGAGAAAAATCGCGGCGACGTTGGCGTGCTGCCGGAAGGCCGCAGTGGACGTATCCAGGATGCGCACGTCGCCCGCATCGAGCACGAAACCATCGCTGGCAAGCTGGATGGCGGGCGCCAGCACCGCCTTCAAAGGCAGGGTGCCGTATCTGGCCAAGGCCTCGTTGAGCCCCATGACCGTGCCGGGCACGCCCACGCCCAGATACGTGCGGGTGCTGCGCCCCGCGACCACCGAACCCGCGGCGTTCTCCATCATGTCCGGCGTGGCTGCCAGCGGTGCCTTCTCGCGGAAATCCAGGAACAGGTTGCGGCCGTCGGCCAGGTGCAGCGTCATGAAGCCGCCGCCACCGATGTTGCCACAGCACGGATCGACCACCGCGAGTGCATAGCCCACGGCCACCGCGGCGTCGATCGCGTTGCCGCCGCGCTTCAAGACGTCGATGCCCACCTGCGTCGCGAGGTGCTGCGCGGTGACGACCATGCCGTGCCGCGCCGTGACCAGTGGTTCATCGGGACGCGCGTGGTCGATCGGCGCGACACCGGCCTGGAGCGGACCATCCTGCGCCTCGGCCGCACCCTGAGTGCGCGCATGGGCGCCGGGCGCGGCGCCGGCCGCCGCCACCAGGAACGCCAGGATCGCCGCCGCCAGTTGCCTGCGCATCAACATATACCTCGAGGTTCGATGGATCACCTGCCCAATGTGCGCGGCGACGCGTGATCGATACGTCGATGGTGCGCCGTGCACTACGGCGCACATCAGCGCTTCGCGCGCAGCACCGCGATCACGGGGTCGACCTGCGCATGGCGGTCCAGCGCATCGCCCACCGCCTCCAGTCGGTCCGCCAACGTGGCCGCATCGGGCGCGCACACGGTCGCATGTCCGACCTTGCGCCCGGGTCGCGGCGCCTTGCCATAGTCGTGCCAGTGGGTTCCCGGCACGGCGAGCATGCGGTCGCGCGCGGGCAATTGGCCGATCCAGTTGAGCATGCACGAGGGAAAGCGCTGCGCGGTGTCGCCCAGCGGCAGACCCATCACCGCGCGCACGTGGTTCTCGAATTGCGAGGTCACCGCGCCTTCGATGCTCCAGTGTCCCGAGTTGTGCACGCGCGGCGCCATTTCATTGCCGAACAACTCGCCGTCCTTGACGAACAGCTCGAGCGCCAGCACGCCGACGTAGTCGAGGTGCTCGGCGATGGCCCGCGCGTGCGCAAACGCCGCCTGGCTGACGCGCCCGGCGACCGGCGCGGGCGCGAGGCTGGCCGACAGGATCCCGTTGACGTGCCAGTTCCGGGTCAGCGGCCAGGTGCGGAACGCGCCGGCCGCGCTACGCGCCGCGATCACCGACGCTTCGTAGTCGAACGGCACGAAGGCTTCCAGAATCAAGCCGCGTGCCGCGACCTGCGGGCCCAGCGCCGCCCACGCCGCGTCCGCGTCCGCCGCGGATTTCAGGCGGAACTGGCCCTTGCCGTCGTAGCCTTCGCGCCGCGTTTTCAGGATCGCGTGCGGGCCGATGCGCGCCAACGCGGCATCCAGGTCGGCGCGCGAGGTGATGTCCTCGAACGCGGTCGTCGGCAGGCCGCAGGCGCGGAACATGGTCTTCTCCAGCACGCGATCCTGCGCCACCGCCAGTGACGCGGCGTTCGGCGCGACGTGCGTGCGCCGCGTCAGCCACGCGGCCGTCGCGGCGGGGACGTTCTCGAAATCGAACGTCGCCGCGTCGATCGCGTCGACGAACGGCCCGAGCCTGCCGGGGTCGTCCCAGCCCACGGTCGACAGCGGCGCGAGCTGTCCGGCGCAGGCATCGGCCACCTCATCGACGATCCGGAACCGGACGCCAAGCGGCGTGCCGGCCAGCACCATCATCTTGGCGAGCTGCCCGCCGCCCAATATTCCCAACGTCTTCAACGTTCCGGCCATGACCAGTCGTTCAACCTCCAGCGATCAACACTGCGCCCGCCCGCCGTGGCCACCGGCAAGGAAGCCGAACGGCAAGCGAAAACCCGTCGTTGCCTGCTACCGCCGCGGCGCGCGTGCCTTCTGCGGCAGCGCCCCGGAATCCGCCGGTTGGCGCGGATCGGAATCCTCCAGCACGGCGCGCGTCTGTTCGGTGCGAAAAGCATCCAGCGCACGCGCGATGGCATCGTCGTGCAGAGCCAGGATCGCCGCGGCCAGCAGGCCCGCGTTCTTCGCCCCCGATTCGCCGATCGCCAGCGTGCCGACCGGTACGCCGCCCGGCATCTGCGCGATGGACAGCAGCGAATCCAGCCCGTGCAGCGCACGCGATTGCACCGGCACGCCCAGCACCGGCACGCGGGTCTTGGCCGCGAGCATGCCTGGCAGATGCGCGGCCCCGCCGGCACCCGCGATGATGACCTCGAGGCCCCGCGCGAGCGCCCCCTCGGCATAGGCGAACAGCTTGTCGGGCGTGCGATGCGCCGACACCACTTCGACCTCGTAGGCGACCCCCAGGGCGTCGAGCATCGCGGTCGCGTGGCGCAGCGTTTCCCAGTCGGAACGCGAGCCCATCACCACACCGACGCGAGGCTGGGATGCCGTCTCTTTCATGGCCCGTTCGTCGCAAAACGGGTATTGTACGCGGCATGGACAAGCGCCTGCTGGACATCCTGTGCGATCCGGTGACCAAGACGCCGGTGCGCCCGCTGCAACGCAACGAACTCGATGCCCTCAACCGCGCGATCGCCGCGGGACAAATCGACACCGTCGTCGGCACGCGGGTGACGGCGCCGTTCGCGGCTGGGCTCATCACCACCGACCGCAAGGTGGCGTACCGGATCGAGGATGACATCCCCGTGATGCTAGCCGACGAAGGGATCGGCCTGCTGCAACTCACGGATTTCCCCAAATAGACGCCAACGGCGCGTGCAATCGATCGGCGCTGTGAGCTGATTCACGTTCCGGTCCCGCGGCGTCGGCATACTGTGAACTCTGGTTACAACCACTGAAAATGTCCAGCATGACGCCCACGCCACCCGAGCCGCACGCGGATACCGGCAAGAAAGTTGTCGACATCACGTCGCGCGCGGCCGAAGCCGCCGGAGCCGACCAGCTCGGCGGATTGCTGGTGGCGATCCGCGAGATGGCGATCAAGGAAGCGGGCGGCCTGGTGTCGGCGCTGCTGGACAACGTCGACGACACGCTGTTCGACCTGGCCGAGAAGGCCGAAAGCAACGCCAGCCAGACCGAATACTTCGACGGCATGCGGGAAACACGCAAGAAGCGCCCGCGGATCGAGCGCCTGTTCGCCGAACGCGTCGTGCTGGGTTTCACCGATTTCGCCGCCGGTCGTCCGCTGCATGAAAGCGACGCCCAGCGCGCGTTCTCGATCAGCGGCGAACTCAGCCTGGTGGACGACCGCGAGCTCGAGGAATCGCTGGCGGTCTCCAGCATGGTCGCCAAGGCTGACGGCCGCCTCGCGACGGCGCTGACCGCGCTCAACCAGCGCCTGTCGGTGCTGAGCGGTGGCCGCAACACGACCAACGCGAGCAACCCGCTCGGACCCAACGCGCTCACCGAGGCGTTCCGGGCCGCGCTGGGCGAGCTGTCCGACCTCAACATCCGCGTTCGCCTGATCATCCTCAAGATGTTCGAGCGCTACGTGCTGAACGCGATGGACAAGCTGTATCACGACGCCAACGCGCGGCTCGTCCAGGCCGGCGTGCTGCCGCAGCTGCGGCATCCGACATTCAAGCGTGGGCCCGGCGTTCCCGCCGGCGCGCGCGCCGTGGGCGTCAGCGGCACCACGGGCGCCTCCATGGGCGCCGCGGTCTATGCCGACGACACCGGCGGCGCCGACGCGCTGCATTCCGAATTGATGCAACAACTGACGTCCCTGCTCGCGGCGCGCCGCCAGTTCACGGGCGTCGCGGCCCCCGGCGTCGCGTACGCGGGTGGCGGCATGGCATCGCTGACGCCGGCAGAGCTGCTGGGCGCCCTGACGCTGCTGCAGGGCGAAAGTCAGCCCCTGCCGGCCATGCCTGCCGCGATCGACACCACGTCGGCGATCGACATGGTGCAGCACCTCAAGGAACAGCTGATGGCGCAGATCCGCCGGCTGTCCGGCGAGGCGCGCGTGCACGTCTCGGGCAGCGACGAGGACACGATCGACCTGGTCGGCATGCTGTTCGAATACATCCTGCAGGACCACACCGTTCCCGCCCCCATGCAGGTTCTGCTGGCACGCCTGCAGATTCCCTATCTCAAGGTCGCCATCCTCGATCGACGGATGTTTGCGCACGCCTCGCACCCGGCGCGGCGGCTGCTCGACCAGCTCGCCGAGGCCGCCAAGGGTTGGTCCGAGGAATCCGATCGCGACCATCGCCTGTTCGGCAAGATCAAGAGCATCGTCGAAACCCTGCTGCAGGATTTCGATGACGACATCGGCGTATTCGAGCGCCAGCTCACCGAGTTCACGCAGTTCGTCGAGCAGAACCGCAAACGCGCCGAGCTGCTGGAAAACCGTGCCACCGAGGCCGCACGCGGCCGCGAGCGCCTGCAGGAGGCGCGTCGCGCGGCCGCGCGCGAGGTGCTCACCCGGACGCACGAGCACAACCTGCCGCCGCTGTTGCGCGGCGTGCTGACGCGGCCGTGGGCGAACTACCTGGTGCTGACGGTGTTGCGCCAGGGCATCGACTCGCCGGAATTCCGCGCCGCGGTGCACTTCATCGACGACTTCGTCGCCACCGCGACCGCGCCGCACGGCGACGCCGAGCACACCCAATACCGCGGCGCGCTGGCATCGATCGAAAAACATCTGCGCGAGGGCCTCGCGACCGTAGCCTTCCAGGAACCCGACATCGACCGCCTCCTGGCGGAACTCTGGAAGTACTGGCGCCAGCAGCTGGGCGAACCCGCACCCGCCGCCGCCACGGCGATTCCCGGACCCGATCCGGAAACCGTGCTGGGCATGAGCACCGCGAGCCAGCCGGCCATCACCGAGCAGGTCGAATCCGAGGTCGACGACCTGGATCCGGGCGCGGTGTCGGTCGACATCGACGCGACCTCGCTGCAGCAGGTGCGCGATCTCAAGATCGGCGCGTGGATCGAGTTCACCGATGGCGGGGACAACCACGAGCGCGCCAAGCTGTCGTGGCTGAGCCCGATCAGCGGCAAATACCTCTTCGTCAACCGCCGCGGCCTCAAGGTTGCCGACCGCACTGCGGTACAGCTTGCCGCCGAACTGCACGCGGGCCACGCGCGGATCCTCGAAGAAGTGCCGTTGTTCGATCGCGCACTCGACGCCATCGTCGATCGCCTGCGCACCGCCCAGCAGACCGAGCGCCCGCAGCCCGCCGCCGGCGCATGATCGCGGGTACACCGACACTCCAGCCGCCTCCGACAACGGCGATCCTCGCCGACGTCGAGCGTGCGCTCGTGGAGGACGTGGGCAGCGGCGACCTGACCGCCGCGCTGATCGCTGCCGACGCCTCGGCGCACGCCCACATCCTGTGCCGCGAAGATGCGGTGCTGGCCGGTCGCCCGTGGGCCGAGGCCTGCTTTCGACAACTGGACGCCGGCGTCCACATCGATTGGCACTTCGAGGACGGCACACGCGTGCCACCGAACGCCGTGCTGTGCCACGTCGAGGGCAACGCGCGCGCGCTCGTCGCGGGCGAACGCAACGCGCTCAACTTCCTGCAGCTCCTGTCCGGCACCGCGACCGTGACCCGCCGGTACGTGGATGCCGTCGCCGGTACCCCTGCACGGATCCTCGACACCCGCAAGACCCTGCCCGGCCTGCGCCTCGCGCAGAAATACGCCGTGCGCTGCGGCGGCGGGCACAACCACCGCCTGGGCCTGTACGACGCCATGCTGATCAAGGAAAACCACGTCACCGCGGCCGGCGGCATCGGCAACGCCATCCGCGCCGCACGTGCTGCACACCCCGGCGTGTTCCTCGATTGCGAGGTGGAATCGCTGGACGAGCTGCGCGATGCGATCGGCGCCAGCGCCGATCGCATCCTGCTGGATGAATTCAGCGACGCGATGCTGCGCGACGCGGTCGCGCTGACCGCTGGGCGCGTGCCGCTGGAAGTCTCCGGCAGCGTCAATCTCGAGCGCGTGCGCGCGATCGCCGAAACCGGCGTCGACTGCATTTCGATCGGCGCGTTGACCAAGAACGTCCGCGCCATCGACCTGTCGATGCGGTTCGAGGACGCCTGAAACGGCGCGGTAACACCGACACTGGGCCTTTGCGCGCGCCTCATTGCAGCCTTCGCCCAGCCAGCCCTGGGCAACCCGTAGGGGCAGTGCCGCGACCACTACTGCGGAACCGCCCGCTTCACGGGGTTCCGATCGGGCCTTCCGGCCCTCCTACGGTCGCATTGCCGCCCGACCGCCCGTACGGGCCAGGGATGATCGGGTCGGGTTTGCCGACCATCTTGCGGCTGGCAATCTTGACCCGCGAACCCGATGCGCACCGCAGCCGTGACGAGCCCGTTCGCGAGGCCACGAACATCACACGGAGATCATGCGATGAAACGTCCACTGCTGTTCTGCGGTGCGGTTGCGACCGCGTGCGCCCTCGCCGCGACCGCGCAGGCGGCCGAATAGGCGCGCACCGCAAGGCTTGGCAATTGTGTGATCAAGCCGGGCACTACCGTGCTGAAGCTGGTCGATTGCGCCGGCGAACCCATCACGAAGAACACCGGTGGCGTCAACCTCAAAACCGGCAAGCTGGAGGAAGTCTGGCGGTACAAATCCGCCGGGCGCACGGCGGTCATCCACGTGGCCGCCGAGACGGTCACCAAGGTCGAGGTGAAGACCGACTGAGCCGCGCCTCGACCGGCAGGTCGCGGGTCGCAGACACCGTCGCCCGACCGCGCTGTATGCTGGCGGCGTTGACAGCTCGGAGGATGATCATGTCGAAGCTCGTGCGCAGCACGCTGGCATTCCTCACGGTGGCATTGCTCGCAGCCGCGCAGGCGGTGGCAGCCGCCCCGCCCATCGCCTCCGGCAGTACCGCATCCATGCTGGACGCGGCCGTGAACGGCGCGTGGCGCCCCGCGGCCGACAAGGCGCGCGATCCATACCGGCATCCGGCGCAAACGCTCGAGTTCTTCGGCATCCGCCCGGACATGACGGTGATCGAGCTCGCGCCCGGCGGTGGCTGGTACACGCGCATCCTGGCACCGCTCCTGTACGCACGCGGTCATCTGATCGAGCTCACCTGGCCCAACGACCAGAAGTTCAACGCGCTGCTGGCGTCGGACCCCGCCATCTTCGGGCACGTCCAGCGCGGACCCGAGTTCACGCCGTTCGCCGCGCATTCCGCGCATCTCACACTGGGCCCACCCGATTCCGCCGACATGGTGGTCACGTTCCGCAACATGCATGATTTCCACAACGCCGGCACCATGGACGGCGTGTTGGCGGCGGCGTATGCCGTGCTGAAACCGGGCGGCGTGCTCGGCATCACCGACAATCGCGCCATGCCCAACGCCGATCCCGACGTGGTCGATCACACGTTGCACCGCAACGTCGAAAGCGACATGATCGAGGCGGGCCTGAAGGCCGGATTCCAGCTGGCCGGCGTGTCGCAGATCAACGCCAATCCGAAGGATCCGCTCGACGTCGTGGTGTTCAAGCTGGCCCCCGGCTTCGCGCACGACACGCCGGCCGAACGCGCGAAGTTCGCGGCGATCGGCGAGTCCGACGCGATGACGCTGAAGTTCGTCAAACCGCGACAGCCATAGGCGGCAAGCCGGGCACGTGACGCGTGGCACCTGCGCGCCACGCGTTCATCGCCGCGTCGCGGCCGCTCTGGCCTTCGCGCTCCTTGACGCTCACGCCGTGCGGAGTGCCGCCAGCGCCTGCGCCATGCGCTTGCCCGACACCGGCTCTGCGGTCTTGAGTTCCTGGGCGAACACCGACACGCGCCATTCCTCGACCATCCAGCGCAGGGTGTCGAGCGCCACCGAGGCATCGCCGCCGGCCCGCGCATCCAGCACGGCGCGCCAATACGGCGACACCTGCTGCATGCGCGAGAAGTCGCGCGCGGGATCGCCACGCAGCTTTTCCGCGCGCAGCCGCATTGCCTTGAGGTAACGCGGCAGGTGCTGCAGGCGCGCGTGCGGCAAGTCACGCAGGAAGCCGGGCGCCAGCAGCGCCTCGAGCTGGCTGCGGAGATCGGCGTAGCTCGGGGCGGCGTGGCCCTTGCGCTGCGGCTTCAGCCACGGCTGCAGCTCGGCCAGCGCGGCGAGAATCGGTTCTGCCAGCTGCAGGCGCTCCATCGCGGCCGCAAACAGCGCCTTCGCGACCGCCTCGCGCAAGGCCTGCCAGGCCGCGCGATCGCGCACGTCCAGGTCCCGTCCGGCCAGCACGTCCGTCAGCGCACCTTCGACCAGGTCGGCGCGCAAACCCTCGGCGCGCCCGTGCGGCGCAAACGCCACCGCCAGCTTCGGCTTCAGCGGCAGCTGCTTCTCGGCGCGCTTGAACTCCGACGCCAGCGTGATCCGCAACAGGCGCACGATTCCGGCGCGGTGCGCGGCCGCGGCTTCAGCGGCAGTCTCGAACACGCGCAACGCGGTCACCTGGCCGAGGTCGACCAGCGCCGGATACGCCACCATGCCATCCTGAGCGCGGGTCTGATGCGGGATCACGTCGAACGTCCAGTCGTGCACGTCCTCGCGCGCAATGGGCACATCCGCGTGCTGCGCGAACGCTGCCCGCGCGCGCGCGCCAAAGCGCTCGCGCAGGGCTTCGAGATCGCGGTCCTGCGCGAGCGAATGCCCGTGCAGGTCGCGGACATTGAAGCGCATCGCGAGATGCGGCGGCAGCGCGGCGGCAGAGAACGCCGCGACGGCAATCTCGATTCCGGTCACGCGCCGCAGGAACGCCGCGAGCACGTCGGCCAGCGGCGCGTCGCGCGCGCCCTCGGCTTCGGTGAAGGCGCGCGCGAACTCGGGCGCGGGCACGAAATTGCGGCGCAGCGCCTTGGGCAGCGTACGGATCAGTGCGGCCACCTTGTCGGCCAGCAGGCCCGGTACCAGCCATTCGCAGCGCGCCGCCGGCACGGCATTGAGCAGCGGCAGTGGCACTTCCAGCGTGACGCCGTCCGCGGCGTCGCCCGGCACGAAGCGGTAGTCCAGCCGCAGTTTCTGCTTGCCGACCTCCAGGCTTGATGGGAACGCGCCCTCGTCGCCGCGCGCGCCGGCCTCGAGCACCTCCGCGGGCGACCAGCGGAGCGCCGCGCGCTCCGCGGCGGGTGCACGCCGATACCACGCATCCAGCCCGGCGCTCGAGCACACATCAGCGGGCAACTTCCCCGTAAAGAATTCGGCAAGCTCCTCGTCCGCCTTCAGCAATCCCTCGCGCCGCTGCTGGGCCTCGATTTCGCGCGCCGCGTCCAGCACGCGCGCGTTGGCGTGCACGAAATCCGCACGGCAATCGATATCGCAACGCGCCAGCGCTTCGCGCAGGAAAATCGCGTGGGCAAGCGCAGGGTCCTGTCTGGCGAACGTCACCGGACGTCGTTCCGCCAGCACCAGCCCGTAGAGCGAGACCTGCTCGAAGGCCACCACCGTGCCGCGCGCGCGCGACCAGTGCGGATCGCTGCACGTGCGCTTCAGCAGGTGCGAAGCCTGCCGCTCGATCCACTGCGGCTCGATGCGCGCGCAATGCATGCCCCAGATCCGGCCGCCGAGATCCAGCACCTGCGCCGCAAACAGCCACGCGGGTGGCTTTCTGGCCAGCGCGGATCCCGGAAATACCTTGAAGCGGCGCTCGCGCGTGCCGCGGAACACGCCTTCCTCGTCCTTGCGTGCGACGTTGGTCGGCAGCCCGGCGAGTAGTGAGAGGTGGATGGGTTCGTACAGCGAGGGAGCAGGGAGCAGGGAGCGGGGGGCAGCATGCCGCGTGTCGTGATCCTGCACCGCCCTCTGCGCCTCCGCACGCTCGTGGTTGCCGGCGCCCATTGCGCCACCAACGGCTTGTCGCCCTGCCCTGCTTCCCGCCTCCCGGACCCTGCTCCCTGCTTCCACCAGCAGCTGCCGATGCAGTTCGCGCCATTCGCGCATGCGCATGAACGACACGAAGTGCTTCGCACACCAGTCACGCAGCTTCGACTGCGTCAGCTCTTCGTGTGCGGCGCGATAGGCCTGCCACAGGTTGAGCACGCCTGCGAAGTCCGACTGCGGGTCGGCAAACGCGCGATGGGCACCGTCCGCCTGCGCCTGCTTGTCGGCGGGCCGCTCGCGCGGATCCTGGATGCCGAGGAACGAGACGATCGGCAACACCTCGCGCAGTACGTGCTGCGCGCGCGCTTCCACCAGCATGCGCGCCAGCTGCGCGTCGATCGGAATGCGCGCGAGCTCGCGGCCAACCGGCGTGAGCCCACGGTCATCATCCACGGCGCCGATCTCGGCCAGCCGGCGCCAGCCATCGTTGACGGTGCGCGGATCGGGCGGATCAAGAAACGGGAACGAATCGACGTCGCCCAGGCCGAGATCCAGCATGCGCAGGATCACGTCGGCCAGGGCGCTGCGCAGGATCTCGGGATCGCTGTATGGCGGGCGCGCGGCAAAGTCGGCCTCTTCGTACAGGCGCACGCAGATGCCCGGTCCGACGCGCCCGCAGCGGCCGGCGCGCTGGTTGGCGGCGGCCTGGGAAATGGGTTCGATGCGCAGGCGCTCGATCTGGCTGCGACGCGAATAGCGCTTGACGCGCGCATCGCCGGAATCCACCACCCAGCGGATGCGCGGCACCGTCAGCGAGGTTTCGGCGACGTTGGTCGACAGCACGACGCGCCGCCCGGGCCCGGGCCGGAACACGCGATCCTGCTCCTTGACCGACAGGCGCGCGTACAGCGGCAGGATTTCGGTGTGCCGGTAGTCGCGCCGCGCCAGCGCCTGGTGCGCGTCGCGAATTTCGCGCTCGCCGGGGAGGAACACGAGCACGTCGCCGCGCGGATCCTCGCGCGTGATGTCATCGAGCGCGGATACGACGCGCTCGGTCAATCCGTCGCCGGCTCCCTTCCGGCCTTCGGCGACCCCCGATCGAGTCCGGGTCGGGATCTTCCCCCCCGCCGCGGAAGCAGGATGGCCGGCCGCGCCTTCCTCCGCGTCATCGAACGACCGGTAGCGGATCTCGACCGGAAACGCGCGGCCTTCCACGCTCACCACCGGCGCGCCGCCGAAGTGTTCGGCAAAGTGCGCGGTGTCGATCGTGGCCGAGGTGACGATGAGCTTGAGGTCGTGCCGGCGCGGCAACAGCTGCCTGAGATAACCCAGCAGAAAATCGATGTTGAGGCTGCGCTCGTGGGCCTCATCGATGATGAGCGTGTCATACGCCGACAACCAGCGATCGCGCGCCATCTCGGCCAACAGGATGCCATCGGTCATGAACTTCACCAGCGTGCCGTCATGCCACTGCCTGGCAAACCGCACCTCGAAGCCCACCACGCCGCCGGTTTCGCCACCCAGCTCCTCGGCCACGCGCCGCGCCATCGCGCGCGCGGCCAAGCGCCGCGGCTGGGTGCAGCCGATCATGCCGGCGACGCCGCGGCCCGCGGCCAGGCACAGCTTGGGGAGCTGCGTGGTCTTGCCCGAACCGGTCTCGCCGGCGACCACCAACACCTGGTGTCCCCGCAGAAGCCGCGTGATTTCGTCTGCCCGCTGCGTGATCGGCAAGGTCGCATCCAGCGTGATCGCCGGCACCGACGCGGCGCGGGCCTGTCGCGCCGCGCTGGATGCCGCGATGTCGCGTGCGAGCTTGCCCAACGCCGCCGGTTGCGGTGCGCGCGCGCGCTCGATGCCGCCGAGCCGCGCACGCAACTTGCCGGCGTCGCGCGTCAGCGCGCCCTCCAGCTGCCGGCGCAGCGCGCTCGGCGTGGGCACTCGCTCCGCGCGTGGATGGGTTGGTGATTCCATCGCACCATGTTATTCGCGCGCGCAACCGCACCGCGCCGCGTGGGCATCGCAAGCCTGAAAAATCGCCGTGGACGGCGCATCATGCGCACTTTCCACGTGGAGTTCCCCATGTCCCGCACAATCTGGATCCTCGCGGCCGCGGTGGCTTGCGCGGCCACCGCCGGCGCACACGCGGCACCCGCCACGCGTCAGGCCACGTCGCCGGACATCGGCATCCAGCCGGCGTACATCGAGCATGCCGTCAAGCCCGGCGACAACTTCTTCGACTACGCCAACGGGGCGTGGCTGAAAACCACGGAGATCCCCGCCGACCGCTCCAGCACCGGCGCGTTTCTCGACGTGTTCGAGGCGACCGAAAAGCATACGGCCGACCTCATCCGCGACGCCGGCAAGGCCAACCCGCCCGCCGGAAGCAGCGCGCGCAAGATCGCCGACTACTACGCGGCCTACATGGACACGGCAGCGATCGACCAGGCCGGACTCGCACCACTCAAGCCCGAGCTCGATGCCATCGACGCCATCCAGACGCGCACCGACCTGGCCCGCGTCCTCGGCAGCCGCCTGCGCGCCGACGTCGACCCGATCAACGCCACGCATTTCCACACCGAACACCTGTTCGGCCTGTTCGTGACCAAGGGGCTCGAAGAGGAATCCCTGCAAATCCCGTATCTGCTGCAGGGCGGCGTCGCGATGCCGAGCCGCGACTATTACCTGTCCAGTGACCCGCACATGGTCGAGGCGCGCGCCGCATACAGGACGTACGTCACCGCGCTGCTCAAGCAGGCGGGCATCGCGGATGCCGATCAGAAGGCCGCCGCGGTGATCGCGCTGGAAACCAAGCTCGCCAAGGCGCAGGAAAGCCTGGTCGAGAGCGAAGACATCCACAAGGCGAACACCCTGTGGGCCACCTCGGAATTTGCCAGCAAGGCGCCCGGGCTGGATTGGACCGCCTATTTCAAGGCCGCGGGACTGCAGCGCGCGAAGCAGATCGACCTCTGGCAGCCCGCGGCGATCGTGGGCGAGTCGGCGCTGGTCGCAAGCGAGCCGCTCGATGCGTGGAAGGACCTGCTGGTGTTCCACACGCTCGACGCCGCGGCACCGCTGCTGCCCAAACCGTTCGAGGAACTGAGTTTCAACTTCTATGGCAAAACGCTGCAGGGAACCCCCGCGCAGCGCGCACGCTGGAAGCGGGCAGTCGGTGCCACCAGCACCGATCTCGGTGACGCGGTGGGGCGGCTCTACGTCGAGAAATATTTTCCGGCCACCTCAAAGGCCGCCGCCGAAGCCATGGTGAAGAACCTCATCGCGGCGTTCCGCTCCGGCATCCAGAACCTCACCTGGATGTCGCCGGCGACGAAGCAGAAGGCGGAAGCCAAGCTCGACACGCTCATCGTGGGCGTCGGCTACCCGGACCATTGGCGCGACTACGCCTCACTGCAGATCAAACCCGATGACGCGTACGGCAATCATCAGCGCGCGGTGAAGTTCGAGTACGAGCTGGCCAAGGCCAAGATCGGCAAGCCCATCGACGACCACGAATGGTGGATGACGCCGCAGACGGTCAATGCGGTCAACCTGCCGTTGCAGAACGCCCTCAACTTCCCCGCGGCGATCCTGCAGCCGCCGTTCTTCGACCCCAAGGCGGACGCGGCGGCCAACTACGGCGCGATGGGCGCCGTCATCGGCCACGAGATCAGCCACAGCTTTGACAACACCGGCGCCGACTTCGATGCCCACGGCCGCCTGCACAACTGGTGGACGCCCGCCGACCTCGCACACTTCGAGTCGGCCACGGCCGCGCTCGCCAAGCAATACAGCACGTACGAAGCCCTGCCCAGCCTGTACGTCAACGGCAAGCAAACGCTGGGCGAGGACATTGCGGACGTTTCCGGACTGACCGCGGCGTACCGCGCGTACCATCTCTCGCTCCACGGCAAGCCCGCGCCGGTGATCGACGGCCTCACCGGCGACCAGCGGTTTTTCATCGCCTTTGCGCAGGCCTGGCGCAGCAAGATGCGTGACGCCGCGCTGCGCCAGCGGCTCGCGACCGACGTGCACGCGCCCGCGCCATTCCGCGCCGAGACGGTGCGCAACCTCGACCCGTGGTATCGGGCGTTCGACGTCACGCCGGGCGAGAAGCTGTACCTCGCACCCGACCAGCGCGTGAAGATCTGGTAGGCGTCCGGTGGCCCCGCAGGAGCACGCGCAGATGAAGACCCTGGGCCTCATCGGCGGCATGAGCTGGGAGTCGACGACGCACTACTACCAGCGCATCAACCAGCTCGTCGCCCAACGGCTCGGGGGCTGGCACTCGGCGCGCATGGTGTTGTGGAGCGTCGATTTCGACGTGGTTGCGAAGCTGCAGGAAGCCGGCGACTGGGACGCTGCCGGAGCCCTGCTGGCCGAAGCCGCGCAGCGACTCCAGCACGCCGGCGCCGAGGGCCTGGTGATCTGCGCCAACACCATGCACCGCGTCGCGCCCGCGGTCGAGGCCGCGACGACGATTCCGCTGCTGCACCTGGCCGACGTGACGGCGCAGGCGCTGCTGGCGGCAAACCACCGGCGCGCGGCGCTGCTGGGCACGCGTTTCACCATGGAGCAGCCGTTCTATCGCGAACACATCGCCGCGCATGGTCTCGTGGTCGACGTGCCGGAAGCCGCCGAACAGGAGGTGCTGCACCACATCATCTTCGACGAGCTGGTCAAGGGACGCGTCGAGCCCGCCTCACGCGCCCGCTTCATCGCCATCATGCGGCGCATGCACGCGGCGGGTGCCGACGCCGTGATCCTCGGCTGCACCGAATTTGGCATGCTGATCCGCCCCGAAGACGCGCCGGAAATCCCGCGCCTGGACACCACCGAGCTGCACTGCCAGGCCGCGGTGCGCTGGATGCTGGGCCCAAGCACCACTGCGGCCAAAACCTGAACGTGCGCGCAATCGGTCCGCGCTGTTCAGCTTGTGCACGAAAAGCGTGGGTTACGGTAAAAAAACGACAGCGCAAATCAACCTCCGGTGCCGTCCCGCGCGCTGCCCTGCGGTACGGCCCATCCGTGAAGGAGGCTTCCGCATGGCCAGCAATTTGTGGCGCACGTCGTGTCTCGCCCTGGGGGTGACCGCCGTCGTGGCGCTCAGCGGCTGCACCAACTACGTCAAGCGCAGTGATTTCGATTCGGCGATCGCGAAGTTGCAGCAGACCGATCAGGGGCTGCAGCAGCAGATCGACTCGCTGAAGCAGGACATGCAGCAGCACTTTGCCAAATACGACACCGCCATCAGCGAGGCCGCGGGGCGCATCAGCGTGAACAACGTGGCGCATTTCGCGTTCAACAGCGCCACCCTGCGTGACCAGGACAAGCCCAAGCTCGATGCGTTCGCCAAGGTCATGCAGGCCCACCACTCCGACGCGATCGTGACCGTCGAAGGCTTCGCCGACCCTGCGGGTTCGACGGCCTACAACCGGCGCCTCGGCATGCAACGCGCCGACGCGGTGCGCAACTACCTGGTCACCACCGACGGGATGCCGGCGAGCCAGGTGCGCGCCGTCAGCTATGGCAAGGCCAGCAACCGCCTGATCAAGCCGGGCGCCACCCGTGCGGCGGGCACGCCCAACCGCCGCGCAACGCTGGTGATCGATTTCGCCGGGACTGCGACGACGAACGGGGCCGCGGCCGCGAACGACCAGCAACCGACCACCTGACCGGTCCGCAGGACCGCGTGTCGCGGGTGCCGGCGCCACCACCACCCATCGAGCGACTGGAAGGCCCACGGCCTCCAGTCGCTCGACGCCTGCGCCTACGCGATACCAAGCCCGGTGATTTCGCCGATGGCATCGCCGTCGAACCCCGCAAGCCGCGCAAACGCGCGGCCGCGTTCGACGTAGTTCTTGAACTGATCGAAGCTCGGCGCGCCAGGTGACAGCAGGATCACGCCACCCGGCAGGACCTGCCGGCGCGCGGCGGCGACCGCATCGGCCAGCGTCGCGGTCTCAAGAACGCCGCAGGTTGCCGCCGCCTCCCGCAGCGTGCGCGCGATGCGCGCCCCCGCGGCGCCCTGGACGACCACGCCCGCCGGCGGCGCCGCGTGCACCGCGCGCGCAAACGGGGCCCAGTCGAGCCCGCGATCATGTCCCCCCAGGATCAGCACCACCTGCCGGCCCGGCAGGCTCCGCAATGCCGCCAGCGCGGCATCCGGCGTCGTGCTGATGGAGTCGTCGATCCATTCGATTCCCGCACGAGCGCCCAGCGCGGTCAGCCGATGCGGCAGGGGCTTGAAGCGGACCAACGCCGCTGCCGCGCGCCGCGCATCGAGCCCCCACAACTCCAGCGCCGCCAGCGCCGCGCATGCGTTGTGCACGTTGTGCGCGCCGCGCAGCGGCAGGTGCGCGAGTTCGAACACCTTCGCGTCGGCGCGCCGGAGCCATCCGGCTTCGGCATGCCAACCCCCGGGGTCGCCGAAGGTCACGCGATGCGGATGCGCGGCCGTGAGCGCCACCAGACGCGGCGTCTGCGCATCGACCAGCAGGGTGCGCGAGACGTCGGCAAGCTTGAGTTTGTCCGCCCAGTAGCGCTCGCGCGTGCCGTGCCAGTCGAGGTGCTCTTCGCCCAGGCTGACGACGACGCCAAGCTCGACCGGTCCGGCCTCGTCGGTCTGGAAGCTGGACAGCTCCAGCGCCCACAGGTCTGCGCGCTGGCCGTCGAGCTCCAGCGGTGGCAGGCCGATGTTGCCCGCGAGCGCGGTGCGTACCCCGAGGCTGCGGGCGAGATGCGCGATCAGCGCGGTGGTCGTGCTCTTGCCCTTGGTGCCGGTCACCGCCAGCACGCGCGCGTCGGGGTTCTCGCCGAACCAGAGCGCGGTGCCCGACGTGAACACCGTGCCGCGCGCCTGCGCGGCCTGGATCTCCGGGCGATATTTGCTGATGCCGGGCGACTTGACGACGATCGCATGGGCGGCAAGCGCGTCCGCGTCGGGCGCGACCGCCACGACCCGCAGGTGACGATCGCCACGCGCGCCCACGACCGGGGCTTCGTCAGGCCTGCAGTAGAGGGTCAGCGGTTGGTCCGGTCGCCGACGACGCAGCGCCGCCAGCACGCTGCGTGCCTCGCGACCGTAGCCCCAGATCGCGACGTCCCGATCGGCCAGATCGTCAAGGCGCATGGCGAAACGCGCGCAACGGTCTCACCGGCAGCGCACCGCGCGTTCGCCGCGTGCCTTGCGGCTCACGCGCCGATCCACGTCAACGCGTCCGCGAAACGTGTCGGGACGCCGTGCTTGCCCGACGGGGTCAGCCAGGGCTCCAGCGCCAGATCCGCGCTGCCGAGCTGCGGCGCGATTTCCTCGCGAAAGCGTGCCACCAGCGCGTCTTCGCGCCACTCGGGTCGCGCCGCCAGCGTCGCCAGCGCGGCGCGCGCCTCGCTGGCCTCGCCCACGCATTCGAAGGGCTTGTGTTCGCGGTATTCGATCAGCGCATCGAAGCCCGGCGCCAGCGCCTCGTCATCCAGCAGGTTGCGACCGAAGATGGTCAGCAGCCGCGGCTTGGGCACGAACGGCGCCAGCGCGAGAAACACGAAATGGCACTTCGGGCACTGGCCACACCAGTGGTCGGCGGGCTTGGGCCCGAGGATGCGGAAGTTGCGGTTGCAGCTCGAAAACGCACCGAAGTACGCCGTGCCCACGCGGGCGAACGCGCGCGTCACCGCGAGTTCCGGGAACGGCCGCAGCAGCGAAAAGTAATCGAGGTCGGCCGCCACGTGCCGACGCAGCCAAGCGGCAAACGCCGACTCGAACGACCAGCCCTTGCTCCACTGGTGGTTGACCGCGTGTCCGCGATATTCCAGCGTCGCCGCCGAAGCGGAACGCTCGTTGGCAAACACGATCGCATCGAACCCATAGAGCAGCGCCGCGCACGCGAGGATCGCGGAGTTGATGGCGGTGACCGGCACGTGTCCGTTCCAGGCGCCCGCGTGGTTGTAATCGAACAGCACCGGCGACAGTTCGCGCGCGATGTTGAACGCCGGAAGGCCCGTACGCCGGGCCACGCCGGCGATGAGCTGCGACGCGCCGATCCAGGCGACGCTGGCGTCGGCCGCTTGCGCCTTCAGCGCCTCGACCACCACCAGCGAATCCTTGCCGCCACCGAGCGGCACGAGTGCCCGCGCCGGCAGGCCAAGGCGCGGCGCCGCCCCCGCGGCCGACGTGGCCGCGGCGGAGCCGGCGAACAGCCGACGGCCCGCCAGGTCCAGGCCGTTGCGATACGCAAACTCGGCGAGGCCGTCGATGTAGAGCACGTCCAGCAGCGCCGCGGTATCGGCGTCGAGCGCGCCGGTGGCGATCTCCACGCGCGCCGGCACGCCGGCCTTGTAGTAGCTGACGCCGGCGATGAGGTGCAGCATGTCGAGTGCCGCGGCGAAGGCGCCCTGCCGCTCGGGCGCCACCGTGGGCGCACCGGGGAAGCGCACGGTCTCGACGAGTTCGGGGCCACCGTCGAACGCGTAGGCGAGTTCGGCCACCCCGTCGGCATAGCCGCAGCGGACGAACCGGAACGCGTGCGCGCTTCGCGGATCGGGCAACGAAGGTGCCGTCGATCGACCGCTCATTCGATTGCCACCGACTCGGCCAGAGGCCGCAGATTGTAGTGCGAGGCCATGGACTCGCCGTAGGCACCGGCCACGCCGATCAGCAGCACATCGCCCTCGGTGGCTTCCGGCAGGCGCCGATCCGAGCCCAGCACGTCGCCGCTTTCACAGATCGGCCCGACCACCTGGTACAGCGTCGTAGCGGTCTCATCCAGCCGCGACAGGTTGACGATCGGATGCCAGGCGTCGTACAGCGCCGGGCGGATCAGCGCGTGCATGCCCGCATCGCAGCCGAGATAGTTGACGGCCCCCTTCGACTTGGTCTGGGTCACCCGCGCCAGCAGCACGCCCGCCTCGGCCACCAGCCAGCGGCCGGGCTCCAGCCAGAGTTCGTACTGCGGGTAGGTCTGCTTGACCTCCATCAGCGCGGCATCCACCGCCGCCAGGTCCAACGGCGCCTCGCCTGGGTGCGCGGGCACGCCCAGACCGCCGCCAAGATCGAGTCGCGTGACGCTGCCGATGCGCTCGGCGATGCTGGCCAGCTGCGCGTACACCCACGGCCAATAGTTGGCGTCGAGGATTCCCGATCCCAGGTGCGCGTGCAGACCAACGATGCGCACCGCGTGTTCGCGCGCCAGCGACACGAACTCATCGAGTTGTTCCAGCGGCAGACCGAACTTGCTGGTCGCGCCGCCGGTGCGCACCTTGTCGTGGTGGCCCAGGCCCCGGCCGAGATCGATCCTCAGGTTGATGTCGTGCCCGGCGAACAATTCCGACCAGTGCCGCAAGGGGTGCAGGCCATCCAGGGTCAGGGTGACGCCCCGCTCGACCGCATGCGCGTAATCCTCGCGCGGCGCGAAATTGGGCGTGAACAGCCGGCGCGAACCGCGCGCGGCATCGATGGCGTCGACCGCGGCAAGCTCGCCCGGCGACACGCACTCGAAGCCGATGCCTTCCTCGGCCAGGGTACGCAGCACCGCGGGGTGTGCGTTGGCCTTGATCGCGTAGTAGACGTGGTCGATCGCCTTCAGGGCCATCAGCGCCCGCGCCCGTGCCCGCAGCGTCGGCAGGTGATACACGTAGCCCGGCGTACCGCCGACCCCGCCATCCCCGGCCGGGCGCCGCGCGAGGTCCAGCAGGCGCGTGCGCTCGGTGCGCCACCACGGTTGCACGACGGGGCGCGCCTGTTCGCCATACAGCGCCTGCCAGCTCGGTCCGAACAGCGCGGTGTCGTCGGTGCGCATCGCGCCCGCACGGATCAGCAGCTCGTGGAGGCGCGGCAGCAGGCCATCGAGCATGCCCTCGTCGACCACGAAGGTCAGGTTGAGGTTGTTGGACGATTGCGAAATCAGGTGTACTCGTTCGCGTCCGAACTCGGCCAGCACGCCCGACAGCCGGTGCAGCATGGAGCGCATGCCGCGCCCGACCAGCGTCACCGCCGCGCAGGGTGCGATCACCTTGACCCGGCACACCTTCGAAAGGTCGGTCGCGAGCGCGGCGACCACGTCGGAATCCAGCAGGTTCTCGGTGGGATCGAGCGACACCGTGACGTTGGTCTCGGCCGATCCGATGAGGTCGACCGAGAGCCCGTTCTGCTTGAACAGCGCGAACACGTCGGCCAGGAACCCGACCTCCTGCCACATGCCCGCGGTTTCCATCGACACCAGCGTGATGCCGCGCCGCGAACTCACGGCCTTGATGCTGGGCGCGGTTTCGGGCGGCATCGGCGCAATCACGGTGCCCTGGAATTCCGGACGCTTGGTATCCTTGATCCACAACGGCACCCGCGCGCGCCGGCACGGCGAAATGCAGCGCGCGTGCAGGACCTTGGCGCCGGTGCTGGCGATTTCCTGCGCCTCGTCGTAGTCGAGCCGCTGCAGCAGGCGCGCATTCGGCACCTGGCGCGGATCGGCGGTGAACATGCCGGCGACGTCGGTCCAGGTTTCCACCCGTTCCGCACGCAGCAGTGCGCCGAAGTACGCCGCGGAAGTATCGGAACCGCCGCGGCCCAGCAGCACGGTGTGGCCACCGCCGTCGCGCGCGATGAAGCCCTGCGTGATGAACACGCTGCCGCGCGCGGCCAGCGCCAGCGCAAACGCCGGGTCGGCCTCGATCTGCACCTGCGCCGACAGCGCCCGCGAGCGTTCGTTGAGGAACGGCACCTCGCGCGCCAACAGGGCCTCGCGCGCATCCAGCCATTCGGTGGCGAGCCCATTGGCGGTCATGAAGGCCGCCCCCAGCGAGCTCGACAGCAGCTCGCCGTGGGCCTGGATCGCCGCCTGCCAGAGGTACTGCGTGGGCCCGGTTTCGGAGACGTCGGGCGCCTGCTCGCCGTCCGGGTCGGCACCGGTCGCCAGGGCGCGCAGCGAGGCGAGCCAGCCCTCCGCCCGCTCGACGCCCGCGAGGTCCATCTCGGCCACCAGTGCGCGATGCCGCTCGACCAGCTTGTCGACCGCCGCCGCCCGCTCGCCACGCGGGCACCCGCACAGCGCCTTCAAGGCATCGGTGACGCCCGCCAGCGCCGATACCACCACCACCACGCGCGCGCCCGCAGCGCGCCGGGCCGAGGCCAACTCCAAAATCGTTCGCCAGCGTTCGGCCGTGGCCACGCTGGTGCCACCAAACTTCAGCACGACCCAGGGCGAGGTCGGAGACAGCGGAGCGGCGACGTAGGCGTTCACGGGCAGGCGGCAGGCATGGCGCGCGGTCGCGCGGATACAGCCCCCAAGTTTTGCGTGCGGCGCAGCAAAACGCAATCGCGTGTCGGCCCGACGACAGCCTGTCGTGGGCGCGACCCCGCCGCACGCCCGGGCGAAGGCCGTCGGCGCCAACCCGGACCTGACCGGGCGGCCGCGCATGCGCTGCGGCGCGCACGCGCAAACCTTACAATGGCCGGATGCCACAAGCCCTGCCGCCCAATTCTGCCCACATCACGCCCGCGCCCATCCGCACGGGCATCGACGTTGCCATCAACGGTCAGCACTTTCGCCACGCCGGCGACCCCGCGCTGCCGCTGCTCTGGTACCTGCGCGACGTGCTGCGGCTGACGGGTACCAAGTACGGTTGCGGCGACGTGAGCTGCGGAGCGTGCAGCGTCCTGGTCGATGGCAGGCTCCTGCGCGCGTGCGCGCTGACGATGGAGGACGTCGCGGGCAAGGCGATCACCACCATCGAGGGGCTGGCCAATGCCGACGGCTCGCTGCATCCCGTGCAGCAGGCGTGGATCGACGAGGACGCCATCCTGTGCGGGTACTGCCAGGCCGGCCAGATCATGGCGGCGGTGGACCTCGTCCATCGCAAGCCCGAACCTTCCGATGCCGACATCGACGGCATCGCCAACCTGTGCCGCTGCGGCAGTTACCCGCGCATCCGGCGCGCGATCGTCCGCGCGGCCGCCACCATGCGGACCCCACGCAAGTGAGTGGATCGATCGACGCCGGGCGCCGGCGCTTCCTGCAGATTTTCGGGACCGCGACGGGTGCGCTGGTGGTGGGCCTGCCCGCGCTGGGCTGGACGCCCGACGAACTGATCGGCCAGCCGCTCGTGCGGCTGAATGCCTACGTGCGCATCGAGCCCGACGGCACGACCGTGATCGGCGCACGCGACCCCGAGGTCGGCCAGGGCATCCGCACCGCCGAAGCGCGCATCATCGCCGAGGAGCTGGACGCCGACTGGAACCGCGTGATCGTCGAGCCGCTCGACCTGGGCGTCGCCACGGTGAACGGCGAGTCGCACTGGACGCTTGGCCACCAGGTTGCGGTGGGCAGCACCAGCATCCCGGCGGCCTGGAAGGACCTGCGCAGCGTTGGCGCCGCCGCGCGCGGCCTGTTGCTGCAGGCCGCGGCTGCACAGTTGAATGTCGCCGCGGCGTCGCTGCACACGCTGCGCGGCGAGGTCATCACCGGCACCGGCCGCAGGGTCGGCTATGGCCCGCTCGCGACCGCCGCCGCCAAGCTGAAACCCGAACCCGGTCCGCCGGTCCCCAAACCTGCCTCGCAATACCTGTTGGTCGGCCAGGATGCGGGCGACGTCGATGCGCGCGACATCGTGACCGGGCGCCAGCCCTACGCCATCGACACCTGGTTCGGCGACACGCTCGTCGCGGTCGTCGTGCGCTGCCCGTACCCCGGCGGCAAGCTCGCGCGCATCAACGATGCCGACGCGCTGAAGCTGGACGGCGTCACCCAGGTACTCAGCATCCCGCCGCCCAGCGCCACATTGGCGCTCGGGGTGCAGCCCCTCGCGCCCGGCGTCGCGGTGCTGGCGCGCGACACGTGGACCGCGCTGCGGGCAGCCGCCAGGCTCCAGCTCGAATGGACGCGCGGGGCGCCGGTCGCCACCGATGATGCCCTGGCCGCCAGCGCCACGGCGCTGTTCGCAGGCGAACCCACGCACGCGGTGCGCAGCGATGGCGATTTCGCTGCCACCGCGAAGCGCGCGCGGTACCGATTCCACGCCGAGTACCGCACGGCGACGATCGCCCACGCCACGCTGGAACCGCCGAACGCGCTGGTGCGGGTCGATGCGCGCGCGGCAACCATAATCGCGCCGGTGCAGAACCCGCGCACCAGCCTCGAGACCGTGCAGCGTCTGACGGGTCTCTCGCCTGAGCGCATCGAGATCCGCTTGCCACGGACCGGCGGCGGTTTCGGACGCTTCCTCGAAACCGATTACGTCGCCGAAGCCGTCATGCTGGCCAAGACCGCCGGCAAGCCGCTGAAGCTCCTGTGGACCCGTGCCGACGCCTTCACGCACGACACCTACCGCCCGTTGTCGGTACACCAGCTCGAAGCCGCGGCCGACCGCCACCGCACGCTGACGGGCTGGTCGCACCACATCGCCAGCACGTCCCGGCTGGCCGGACGCGAACCCGCCGCGCGCTGGTGGCTGTCGGAAATGCACCCCGACGACCTCCCCGCCGGCCTGATCGCGAATCTGCAGTACGCCTGGTATTCGCTGCCATCGACGTTGCCGCGCGGCAGCTATCGCGCAAGCTCGCACGGCGTCAACGCGTTCGCGACCGAGTGCTTCATCGATGAGATCGCCCACGCGCTGAAGCGCGATCCGCTCGAGTTTCGACTCACCCTGCTGGGCAACCCGGACGGCAAACGGCTGCCCTACCGCGGCCACGGCGGCCCCGTGCTGGATACCGGCCGCCTGGCCTACGTGCTGAAACTTGCCGCCGACGCCATCGGCTGGAAGCAGCATCATCCCAACGGCCACGGCTTCGGGCTCGCCTGCCATTTCACCTTCGGCGGCTACGTGGCGCACGCCTTTGAGGTCTCGATGCAGGGCCGCCGGCTTGTCGTCCACAATGCGGTGTGCGCGGCCGATCTCGGACGCATCGTGAACCCGCTGGGCACGCGTGCGGCGCTGGTCGGCGCCACGCTCGATGGCCTGTCGACCGCCCTGCGCCAGCGCATCACCCTCAAGGACGGCCGCGTCGCGCAGAAGGGGTTCAAGGACTATCCGCTGGCCACCATGGCCGACCTGCCGAACGCCGTGCAGGTCGTCCTGGTGCCCTCCGAAGCCACGCCGGCTGGCGCCTTCGACATGGCCTTTCCGACCGCGGCACCTGCCCTTGCCAACGCCGTCTTCGCCGGCACCACCGTGCGCGTGCGCCAGCTGCCCCTGTGGGACGAGCTGATGCGGCTGCTGTAGGGCGCCGCGCTCAGGCGCCGAACCCGCGCAGGATCCGGAACCCGCCGATCGCGTCCACTTCGCCGATCGCGAGCAGTGCGCCGTCCGGACCCACGGCACGGCACCGGCCCGGCGACAGCGTTACCTGGATGCGGCGGCCGTGCGCGACGGCATCGGCGGCGTCGGCATCCAGCGCCAGCACGCGCCAGTCCGCAAGCCCCGCCGCGATCGGCAGCAGGCGCGCCGCCAACGTGGCAGGTTCGCGTTCGGCTTCGCGCGCCAGTTCGTCCAGCGTCACCATCGAGGGCGCGCGGAACGGCTCCACCCACAGGCGCCGAAGCGCGGTCAGGTGTGCGCCGCAGCCGAGCTGCTCGCCGAGGTCGCGCACCAGGCTGCGCACGTAGGTACCCGAGCCGCACTCCACGTTGAAGCGCAGCCCGTCGCCAATCCGCGCCGTGAGTTCGAGCCGGAATACCTCGACCGTACGCGGCGGTGCCGTCACCGCTTCGCCGCGGCGTGCGCGCTTGTAGAGCGGCACGCCGCCCTGCTTCACCGCGGAATACACGGGCGGCACCTGCACGATGCGTCCCCGCAGCGTGGCGAGCGCACCCTCGATCGCGGCCTCGTCGAGCGCCGGCACCGCGCGCTGCGACACGATCGTGCCGTCGCTGTCGCAGGTGTCGGTGGCCACGCCCAGCAGGCATTCCGCCGCGTACGCCTTCCGCGCGCCCAGCAGATACCCCGCGATCTTGGTGGCTTCGCCGAAGCACACGGGCAGGAGCCCGCTCGCCAGCGGATCGAGGCTACCCGTGTGCCCGGCCTTGTCGGCCCCAAACAGGTGCTTGGCCCGCTGCAGGGCACGGTTGGACGTCACGCCCCGCGGTTTGTCCAGCAGCAGGATGCCGGTGATGGCGCGGGACGCAGGGCGGGGCTTGGCTTGGCTCATCCGGATTTGCAACCATCGACGGGCGGGTTCGAAATTGTCGTCGGCCGCGAGCCGGAGCCCGTCCGGCCGGCATGCCGGTGCGTGCTGGATTCGAATCTGGGCCGACCCGAAGCGCGCCCGCTTGCGCTCTCCGGCTAGGGTTCTTCCGGATCCCGGGGCCCACGTCGATCGGCCCTCAGGAGCTCGTCGATGCGCTCGCCCTTGTCGACCGAATCGTCGTGCCGGAAACGCAGCTCGGGCACGCGGCGCAGGCGCATGCGCTGGGACAACTCGCGGCGAAACTCGCGGGCCATCGCCTTCAGCGCCTTCACCACCTCCGCGGACCGCCCGAGCTCCAGCGCGGTCACCCAGACGGTGGCCACGTCAAGTTCGCGGCTGGCTTCGACGTCGACCACGCTGGCCTGCGGCAGGCCGTGGTCACGCACCGCCGCGTGCACCAGGGCGCCGACCTCGCGCCGCAGCTCGGCGTTGATGCGATCGGTGCGGTGGAAAGAACGGGTGGGCATGGCCAGTCAAGCCGTGTGGCTGCAGGAGCCGGCCCCGCCGGCGCGCGGGGCGTGCTCCTACAGCGTGCGGGCAACCTCGATGCGCTCGAAGCACTCGATGCGGTCGCCCGCCTTCACGTCGTTGTATTGCTTGACGCCAATGCCGCACTCGGTGCCGTTCTTGGCCTCGTCGACGTTTTCCTTGAAGTGGCGCAGCGATTCGAGCTCGCCCTCGAAGATCACCACGTTGTCGCGCAGCACGCGGATCGGCTTGTGGCGCTTGACCGTGCCTTCGATCACCATCGAGCCCGCGATCGCGCCGAACTTCGAGGACCGGAACACCTCGCGCACCTCGGCGACGCCGATGATCTCCTCGCGCACCTCGGTGCCCATCAGGCCCGAAGCCGCCTGCTTCACCTGGTCGATCACGTCGTAGATGATCGAGAAATAGCGCAGGTCCACGCCGTCGCGCTCGACCACTTTGCGCGCCGACGAATCCGCACGCACGTTGAAACCGATCAGCAGCGCCTTGGACGCTGCCGCCAGCGTGGCATCGGACTCGGTGATGCCGCCCACGCCCGACGCGATCACGTTGACCTTGACGAGATCGTTGCTGATCGCGGTGAGCGATTCGCGCAACGCCTCGGACGAACCCTGCACGTCGGCCTTGATGAGGATGTTGAGGCTCTGCTGGCCCTCGCCCTTGCCCATCATGGCCATCACGTCTTCCAGCGTGTTGGTGCGCGTCACCAGCCGCTTCTCGCGGCGGCGGTCCTCGCGCTCGGAGACGACGTTCTTGGCCAGCCGCTCGTCGGCCACGACCACGAACGCATCACCCGCGTCGGGCACGCCGGAAAGGCCCAGCACCTGCACCGGGATGGACGGGCCCGCGGCGTCGGTCTGCTTGCCGCTGGCGTCGAACAGCGCGCGCACGCGACCGTATTCGACCCCGCACACGACGTAGTCGCCGCGCGTGAGCTTGCCCTGCTGCACCAGCACCGTCGCGACAGGACCGCGCCCCTTGTCGAGGCTCGATTCGATCACCACGCCCGCAGCACGGCCGTCGGGGATGGCCTTCAGTTCCATCACCTCGGCCCGCAGGCTGATCGCGTCGAGCAGGTCATCGACGCCCTTGCCCGTCTTGGCGGAAACCTCGACGAACTGCGTGTCGCCACCCCACTTCTCGCCGATGACCTCGTGCTGGGCAAGTTCCTGCCGCACCTTGTCGGGGTTGGCCTCGGGTTTATCCATCTTGTTGACGGCGACGATCAGCGGCACCTTGGCGGCGCGCGCGTGCTGGATCGCCTCGATGGTCTGCGGCATGACGCCATCGTCGGCCGCCACCACCAGCACCACGATGTCGGTCGCCTGCGCACCGCGCGCGCGCATCGCGCTGAACGCGGCGTGGCCCGGGGTGTCGAGAAAGGTGATGACGCCCTTGGATGTATGGACGTGATACGCGCC
This sequence comes from Rhodanobacteraceae bacterium, assembly GCA_035720985.1. Taxonomy (GTDB): domain Bacteria; phylum Pseudomonadota; class Gammaproteobacteria; order Xanthomonadales; family Rhodanobacteraceae; genus 66-474. The sequence goes on from DASTNI010000019.1 coordinate 74,878, forward strand.
GATGTGCTGCGTGATGCCGCCGGCTTCGCCCGCGGCCACCTTGGTGCGGCGGATGTAATCGAGCAGCGAAGTCTTGCCGTGATCGACGTGGCCCATGATGGTCACGACCGGCGGCCGCGGTGCCTGTTCGCCCTCGGCCGCTTCGGTGGTGACGTGCGCGGCCAGCACCGTTTCGGCCGTCTTTTCCTCGGCGTCCACGGGCTTGTGGCCCAGCTCTTCCACCACCAGCGCGGCGGTGTCGTGGTCGATGGTCTGGTTGATGGTGACCATGGTGCCCATCTTGAACAGCGCCTTGACCACTTCGGAGCCCTTGACGGCCATCTTCTGCGCCAGCTCGGACACGACATTGGCGTCGCCGATCGGGATCTCGCGCGCGACCGGCGCCACGGGTTTGGAAAATCCGTGCTGGCCGGTGATTTCCGACAGGTCGACCTTGGGTCGCGCGCGCTTGCGCGTCGAACGCCGGGCGCGCTCGGCGTCGGTCAGGTGCAGCTCGCCGGCGGAATACCGCCCGCCACCCTCGCCCTCGTCACGCATGCGGTGTGAGCCACGCCGCTTCGCCTTGTGCGTCGCCGGGCCTTCCTTCTCGCGCGGTGCGCGCGATGGCACCTCATGGCGATGTTCCTTCGCCGGCGTTTCATGCGTGGCGGCCGCGGCCGCATCCTTGGCGGCACGCGCCGCCGCGGCTTCGGCCTCGGCCTTGGCGCGCGCCTCTTCGGCGCGCTTGCGCTCGGCTTCCGCCGCTTCCAGGCGCGCCTGCTCTTCCTTGCGCCGGCGGTCCTGTTCGGCCAGTTCGGCCAGCTCGCGCTCGTGCTGCTCCTGGGATTCCTTCAGCTTGCGCAGCGCATCGGCGCGCTCGCTGTCGGCGGCTTCGGCGACGGGTATCGCGGCGCGCTTGACGTAGGTCCGCCGCGCGCGCACCTCGACGTTGACGGTCTTGGCGCTGGCCCCGCGGCCGCCCGCCACGGTGACCTCGCTGACCTTGCGGCGTTTCAGCGTGATCTGGCGCGGTGCCACCGCCCCCGCCGCGGCCTGGCGGCCGTGGTTCGCGCGCAGGAAATCAAGCAGCTTGGTCTTTTCGGTGTTGCTGATGACCTGATCGGGCCCCGCAAACCGCATGCCGGCCTCGGCAAGTTGCGCCAGCAATTTGTCCTCTGGCGTACCCACCATCCCCGCCAGTTGCTTGATTGTGATATCCGCCATCGTGTACCTCTTCTGTCTTCGGTGCCGGCGTGCATCGACTGCGCGAACGCGCTGCACCGGGACGGTATGTGAAGCCTTTCAGCGCCACCCACGGGGTGGCTGACAAGCCTGGACGCAGAACCACGCAGTGTACATGCGAGGCCCAAGGCCCTTCGGCGGCGGCGACGCCCAGCCGGCGCTGCCGCGGGGTTCAGGGCTTGCCGGCCTCCTGCTCCAGCTTGGCCAGCATCGGCGCGCGCGCGGCCATGATCAGCGCCCCGGCACGTTCCTCGTCCATGCCCTCGATGTCGATCAGGTCATCCACCGCCTGGTCGGCCAGGTCTTCCACCGTGAGGATCTGGCGGGCGGCCAACGCGTAAGCCGTCTCCTCGTCCATGCCTTCCAGCGCCAGCAGTTCCGCCGACGGCGCGTGGTCGTCCAGGTCTTCCTCGACGGCCAGCATTTCCGTCAGCAGGGCATCCTTGGCGCGCGTACGCAGCTCTTCGACGATGTCCTCGTCGAAGCCCTCCACCGCCAGCAGCTCGCCCGTCGGTACGTACGCGATTTCCTCGACCGTCGAGAAGCCTTCCTGGACCAGGATGTTGGAGATTTCCTGGTCCACCTGCAGCTTGTCCATGAAGAGCTTGCGCGCGGCTTCCTGCTCGGATTCGCTCTTGGCGGCGACCTGGTCCTGGGTCATCACCTTGAGGTCCCAGCCGGTCAGCTTGCTGGCGAGACGCACGTTCTGGCCGCCGCGGCCGATCGCCTGCGACAGCTTGTCCTCGGCCACCGCGATGTCCATCGAACGCTTGTCTTCGTCGACGATGATCGACTGCACCTCGGCCGGCGCCATGGCGTTGATCACGAACTGTGCCGGCGCGTCGTTCCACAGCACGATGTCGATGCGCTCGCCGTTCAGCTCGTTGGACACCGCCTGCACGCGCGAACCGCGCATGCCAATGCATGCGCCGATCGGGTCGGTGCGCTTGTCGTGGGCTTCCACCGCGATCTTGGCGCGGTCACCGGCGTCGCGTGCGCAGGCGCGGATCTCGACGATGCCCTGGCCGACTTCCGGCACTTCCAGCTTGAACAGCTCCATCATGAACTCGGGCGCGGTGCGCGACACGAACAGCTGCGGGCCGCGCGGCTCGGAGCGCACTTCGTACAGATAACCGCGTACGCGGTCGCCCACGCGCACGGCCTCGCGCGGAATCGCCTTGTCGCGCGGGATGAAGGCTTCGGCGTTGCCGCCGAGATCCATATAGATGTTGCCGCGCTCGACGCGCTTGGCGATGCCGTTGACCAGCTCGCCCACGCGATCCTTCCAGGCTTCGACCACCTGCGCGCGCTCGGCCTCGCGGATGCGCTGCACGATCACCTGCTTGGCCGCCTGCGCGGTGATGCGCCCGAATTCGGGGTTCTCGATCGGCTGCTCGATGTAGTCGCCCACCTTGGCGTCGGCGCGCTCGTCCACCGCATCCATCAGCCGCAGTTGCCAATCGGGCGATTCCATCTCGCCGTCGTCGGCGATCACCTGCCAGCGGCGGAAGGTCTCGTAGTCGCCGGTTTCCTGATCGATCGCGACGCGCACATCGGGCTCTTCGTTGGGATAACGCTTCTTGGCGGCGGTAGCCAGCGCCGCCTCGAGGGCACCGAAAATCACGTCGCGCGGCACCGCCTTTTCGGCGGACACGGCATCCACGATCATCAACAAGTCGCGATTCATGCTGTTTGCTCCATCGAAGCCGCTCGGTGCGCTTCGTTGCTCTTGAATTTGGTAATGCAATCGCGGCGGGTCGGCCACGTCTCAGCGTTTGCGCTTGCGCGCCTGGCCCGGCTGCCGGGCCACCTTGCCGGGCTTCGGCTTCGGCACGTAACCCAACGCCTGCCAGTCCGGCACCAGGCGCGCACTCTCGACTTCACCCTCGTCCAGCGCAATTCGCTGGCCATCGACGTCCAGGTCGACGCGCGTCCCCGCAACGTCCGCGATCCGGCCTTGCAGGCGACGGCGGCCGTCGCGCGGCAGCTTCAGCGTGACTTTGGCCTCGGCACCGATGAAGCGCCCGAACTGCGCGGCGCCAAACAACGGGCGATCGAGACCGGGCGAAGACACTTCCAGCGTGTAGCGGCCTGGAATCGGGTCGTCCACATCCAGCAGCGCCGAAATCTCGCGGCTGGCCGCCTCGCAATCGTCGACGCTGACTGCAGCGCCCGCGCGCTCCGCGCTGGACAACGCGTCGACATACACCCTCAGCAGGCCGCCGGCACGGCCCGCGTTCCATTCCACGCCGACGCACTCCAGCCCGAGCTCCGCCAAGGCCGGTGCCACGCGCGCCGCGATTGCTTCGGTCTGCATGTCACCCCACGAGCCGCGGAAACAAAAAATGGGCACAAGGCCCATTCCCAAACCGTCGCCGGATGTTCCTGGCCCGGCGTCCCCTCGTCCCTGAAGGGCCAACAAGCATAACGCGCCGGCGCATGCCTGCCACGAAACTGGTAGCGGGGGCAGGATTTGAACCTGCGACCTTCGGGTTATGAGCCCGACGAGCTGCCAGACTGCTCCACCCCGCAACAAGAACCGACAATTCTACAGGTCGGCGTGTTGCGCTGCAACGATTGATTGGCAAGCTCTTGATTCGCCGGCTCGTCGATGCCGGCAGCACTCCCGAGAAGTGCACTAACGCCAAGCCACACCACTCCACTCAACATGCAGCAAAGGTGGTGACTGCACGCGCTGAGACCAGATTGAGACCATCTTGAGACCACTTCGAGACCAAGGGTTCTGCGCTCATGACCGTCGGGCTCATGATCGTCGAGTGCCCTTCACCTTCCCGGCGGCGCCAGCACGTGTTGGCGGCTGAACGTGTCCGACAAGGTCTCCTACGTCACATGCGAAGTATTCGCACAACTTGTCGATCGTCGCGATCCCTACGTTGTAGTCCTTGTTGTTCGCAAGTTTCGACAGGGTGACGCGGTGGATCCCCGTTGCCTCCGCGATCTCCTTGAGCTGCAGCACGCGCCGTTCCCTGAACTCAATGTCGGCGATTCGCTCTTTCAATTTGAATCGAATCATGACGTAGCCTAAACGCATCACGTGATGCTTGTACACTTCGTATGAAGTGTGATATGCTCTAATTCGTAGGTAGCTGATACGCTACATACGTCAAATGTCAACTATGGACGAAACATACATGACAACGACCTATGTGACAACTGAAGAGCTGTTGAACCGCTCCGGCTTTCTCGGAGGCTCCAACCTTTGAGAGGATTGGAGCATGAACATAGAGAAGCGGTACTCACCTGAGGTACGGGAGCGGGCGGTGCAGATGGTGCTGGAGCACCAGGACGAGCACGGTTCGCA
>DASTNI010000020.1:0-37814 GCA_035720985.1 Rhodanobacteraceae bacterium
TGCCCGACCTGAACTCCGCCCTCGAACTAATCGGCCGTGGCGCCGAGGAGATCCTCAAGCCCGAGGAGCTCGCCGCCCGCCTCAAGACCGGGCGCCCGCTGCGCGTGAAGGCCGGCTTCGACCCGACCGCGCCGGACCTGCACCTGGGCCACACGGTGCTGCTCAACAAGATGCGGCAGTTCCAGGATCTCGGCCATACGGCCATTTTCCTGATCGGCGATTTCACCGGGATGATCGGCGACCCCACCGGCAAGAACGTCACCCGCAAGCCGCTGACGCGCGAGGAAGTGCGCCGGAACGCGGAGACCTACGCGGCCCAGGTGTTCAAGGTGCTCGATCGCGAGCGCACCGAGGTGCGCTTCAACTCGGAATGGTTCGATCAGATGGGTGCGGCGGGCATGATCCGCCTGGCGGGGCAATCCACGGTCGCGCGCATGCTGGAACGCGACGATTTCGCCAAGCGCTTCAAGGCCGAGCAGTCGATCGCGATCCACGAATTCCTGTATCCGCTGGTGCAGGGCTACGACTCGGTGGCGCTCAAGGCCGACGTCGAGCTGGGCGGCACCGACCAGCGCTTCAACCTGCTGGTCGGCCGCGGCCTGCAGGAACACTACGGCCAGCCGCCCCAGATCGTCCTCACCATGCCGCTGCTGGAAGGGCTGGACGGGGTCAACAAGATGTCGAAGTCGCTGGGCAACTACATCGGCATCGACGAGCCCGCGATCGACATCGTCACCAAGACCATGAAGATCGGCGATGACCTCATGTGGCGCTGGTTCGAGCTCTTGAGTTTCGAGGTCTCACTGGACGAACTCGCCACCATGCAGCGCGACGTGGCGGCCGGCACCCTCAATCCCCGCGACGCCAAGCTGCGCCTGGCGCGTGAGCTCGCGGCGCGTTTCCAGGGCGCGGCGGCGGCCGAGCAGGCGATCGCCGGCTGGCACGCCGTCGTGCGTGGCGAGGGCGACACCTCGCTGCTGCCGCTCAGCGAGATCGCGGTACCGGCCGCGGGCCTGCGCCTGCCGGCGCTGCTGACCGCGGCCGGCCTCACGCCCAGCAATTCGGAGGCCAACCGCAAGCTCAGGGAACACGCGGTGCGCATCGACGCCGCCGTGGTCGAGGACGCGCAGCGCACGTTCGCGCCCGGCTTTGAAGGCGTGCTGCAGGTGGGCAAGCGCAACTTCGCGCGCGTGCGCCTGCGGGCCCAATGACGGCGGACCGCGCCCGCCGCGAGGGTCCACGGCTTGCCCGCGTGACCGACTTTGGCGAGCGCGGGGTGGGTCGTGTTCGTTGACGTTCCCGATCGCCGGCATCCGCATCCGCGCTGGGTGACGCCAACGCTCGTGGTGGCGTGTGTCGCGTGCTACCTGTGGCTGATGCTGACCGCGCCGGCGACGCGCTATGTCGTGCTGGGCGACTGGGGCACGGTGCCGGCGTACCTGTTTCGCCACGGCGAATTCCTGCAGCACTGGCTGTGGCTGCGCCTGCTGTCCTCGCTGTTCATCCACGCCGACTGGCTGCACCTGTTGGGCAACATGCTGTTCCTGGTGATCTTTGGCCTGCCCGCCGAACGCGCGCTGGGTTCACGCCGGTTCCTCGCGCTGTTCCTGGTGGGCGGCGCGTTCGCGAACTTCGTGGGGGCATGGACGCTGTCGGGCCAGTTGCGCCCCATCATCGGCTGCAGCGGCGCGGTGTCCGCGATCCTCGGCGCCTATCTCGCGCTGTTTCCGCGGGCGCATCTGGGCCTGGTGTTGCCCCTGGGCCTGTATCTGCAATTCATCCGGGTGCCGGCCGCGCTGCTCATCGGCATGTGGGTGCTGCTGCAGTTGCTCTTCACCTTTGCCGGCCCGGGCTTCGGCACCGTGGTGTGGTGGGCCCACATCGCCGGCTTCGGATTCGGGATCCTGTTCGCCTTGCTGGCGCGCAATGCGGTCGCGCGCCGGTTGCGCCAATCGTCGTTCTAGGCGCGCCGCGCCGCTGCCACCGGCTTCGCATCGAGTGCGGCGTGCGCAAAGCCTTCAAGCAGCGCGCGCGCCGCTTCGGCATCGCGCACGCGCGCGGCAAGCACATCGGGGTCCTGGCCCTCGGTGCGCAGGGTGTCCGCACGCGCCGCGATGTATCCGCGCATGATGGGAGCGGTAAATTCGGGGTGGAACTGCGAGGACAGCGCAACCGGGCCATAGCGCAGCAATTGGCAGGGGTCACGCACCGAGCGCGCCAGTACCTCCGCGCCGGGCGGCGGCGCCAATACCGATTGGCGATGGGTCGTATGCGCCGGGAAACTGGCCGGCAGCGGCGCGGGCAATTCGGCGTCCGACGCCGCGCGGCGGGTCACGAGTTCGGTGCCGATTTCACGCCCCGCGGGCAGCCAGCCGACCGTGCCGCCCAGCGCGTGCGCCATCAGCTGGTGGCCGTAGCAGACGCCGTACATCGGCGTCTGCGTCCGCATCGCCGCGCGGATCCACTCGGCGGTGCGCTCGCTCCAGTCGGCGCGATCGGTCACCATGGCTGCCGAACCCGTGATGACCGCGCCCGCGACCTTCGCCGGCGCCGGCAAGGGTTCGCCGGCGTCCACGCGCACCACCTGCAGGCGTTCGCGGCCGATTCGCATCGCCGCCTCGAACCACTTGGCGAAACCGCCAAATTGCCGGCACAACGCTTCCGGCGCTTCGCCGGTCTGGATCAGCAGCAAGGGGCGCATCATCGCGGGTCTGGAAGTGGTAATTCGTCCAGCATAACGCCACGCGCGGCCCTCCGGCGGCGCGTGCAGCGCACGCCGCCCTGCGAACCCGCGGGCTATACTGACGCGCTTTGCAACACGCGGGGAGCGCCATGGCAGCGCCCACTTTCCAGGACATCATCCAGACCCTGAACCGCTATTGGGCGGCGCAGGGCTGCGTGCTGATCCAGCCGCTCGATCTGGAAGTGGGCGCCGGCACGTTCCATCCGGCGACCTTCCTGCGCGCGCTCGGACCCGACCCCTGGGCCGCCGCGTATGTCCAGCCCTGCCGGCGTCCGACCGACGGGCGTTATGGCGAGAATCCCAACCGCCTGCAGCACTACTACCAATACCAAGTGGTGCTGAAGCCCAATCCCGACGACGTGCTGGAACGCTATTTCGGATCGCTGCGCGAGCTCGGCATCGATCCGCTGGTGCACGACCTGCGCCTGGTCGAGGACAACTGGGAATCGCCCACGCTGGGCGCGTGGGGACTGGGCTGGGAAGTCTGGTTGAACGGGATGGAAGTCACCCAGTTCACCTATTTCCAGCAGGCCGGCGGGCTCGAGTGCAAGCCCGTCACCGCGGAAATCACCTACGGCCTCGAGCGCCTGGCGATGTACCTGCAGAACGTGGACAGCGTGTTCGACCTGGTCTGGACGCACGCGCCGCACGGCGTCGTCACCTACGGCGACGTGTTCCATCGCAACGAGGTCGAGCAGAGCGCCTACAACTTCGAGCACGCGGATACGACGGAACTGTTCCACCGTTTCGACGCGTGTGAGAGGGCGGCGAACCGTCTGGTTGCGCTGCGCCTGCCGCTGCCGGCCTACGAGCAGGTGATGCACGCAAGCCACGCCTTCAACCTGCTGGACGCGCGGCGGGCCATTTCGGTGACCGAGCGCCAACGCTACATCCTGCGCGTGCGCGCGCTTGCGCAGGCGGTCGCCAAGGCCTGGACCGCGCCTCGCGAAGCCGCAGCGGAGGTGGTCCATGGCTGAGCGCTCGCTGCTGATCGAAATGGGCTGCGAAGAACTTCCCGTCCACGCCGTGGATGATTTGGCGCAGGCGTTCGCGCACGGCGTATGCGAAGGCCTTGCCAAATGCGGCATCGCGGCGGATGTTGATCACGCGCGCGTGTTCGCCGCGCCGCGGCGGCTGGCGGTGCTGGTTCCGGCCGTGGCGTTCACGCAGCCCGAGCAGCGCCGCGAAAGCTTCGGCCCGTACGTCAATATCGCGCTGGATGCCGACGGACAGCCGACCAAGGCGTTGCTGGGATTTGCCCACAAGGCCGGCGTCGAATGGAAGCAGCTCGAGCGCGTGACCGACGCCAAGGGCGAGCGCTTCGTCCATCGCAGCGTGACCCCGGGCCGCACCACCGCCGAGCTCGTGCCGGAAATCGTGCGCGCCGCCGCGGCGTCACTGCCGATTCCGAAACCGATGCGCTGGGGTGATCACGACTTCGCGTTCGTGCGGCCCGTGCACTGGCTCGTGCTGCTGCACGGCGAGCAGGTGATCGCGGGCGGGCTGTTCGGGGTCGAGAGCGGACGGCACTCGCGCGGCCACCGCTTCATGCATCCCGCGCCGGTGCACTTGGCCGACGCCGACAGCTACGTCGACGCGCTGCGCGCGGCGAAGGTGCTGGCCGATCCGGCCGAGCGGCGCGCGCGCATCCGCGCCGAAGTGGCGCGCGTGGCGCCTGCGGAAACGGTGCCGCAGCTCGATGTCGCGCTGCTGGATGAACTCGCCAACCTCAACGAGTGGCCGGTCGCGATCGCCTGCGCGTTCGACCGCGCGTTTCTCGCGGTGCCGCACGAGGCGCTGGTGACGACGATGCGCGCCAACCAGAAATTCATTCCGGTGTTCGACGGCGCCGGCCAGCTCACCGAGCATTTCATCGGCATCGCCAACCTCGAGTCGAAGGACCCGGCGCAGATCCGGCACGGCTACCAGCGCGTCATCCGGCCGCGCTTCGCCGACGCCAGGTACTTTTTCGATGCCGATCTCTCGACGCCGCTGGCGGATTACCGCAGCGCGCTGGATGCCGTGGTGTGGCAGAGAAAGCTCGGCAGCCTCGGCGACAAGACCGAGCGCGTGGCGACGCTGGCGACCGACATCGCCGCGCGCCTCAACGCGCAGGGCATCGAGGTCGACGCGGGCCGGGCCGCGCGCGCGGCCGAGCTGTCGCGCTGCGATTTGCTGACCCGCATGGTGGGTGAGTTTCCCGAGCTGCAGGGCGTCATGGGCCGCCACTACGCTGCCGCGCAGGGCGAGCCGGCGCCGGTCGCCACCGCGCTGGACGAGTTCTATCGACCGCGGAATGCCGGCGACGGCATCGCCGCGGGCGCGCTGGCACAGTGCGTGTCGATCGCGGACAAGCTCGATACGCTGGCCGGCATCTTCGCCGCGGGCGGCAAGCCGACCGGCAACAAGGATCCCTTCGCGCTCAGGCGCGCGGCGCTGGGGCTGGCGCGCACGCTGATCGAAGGCCGGCTCGAGCTTGATCTCGATGCCTTGCTGAAGGAAGCGGCCGCCCAGGCGAACGCCGCACTCGCGCAAGCCGCCCCCAAGCCGCAGGCGACCGGCACGCGTCCGACGGGTCCGGAGCAGATTGCCGAACTGCGCGACTTCATCCTCGACCGGCTGCGCGGCTACTACGCCGACCAGGGCTTTGCGCCGCAGCAGTTTGAAGCCGTGGCCGCGGTGCATCCGGCGAGCCTGCTGGATTTCGATCGCCGGCTGCGCGCGGTCGCGGTGTTCGCGCGCCAGCCGGAAGCCGAAAAGCTGGCCGCCGCCAACAAGCGCGTGGCCAACATCCTGCGCAAGGAAGGCATCAATGTGGCGGTCGCCGCGCGGCGCGAACCGGACGCAGCGCTGCTGCATGAGCCCGCCGAGCAGGCGTTGGCGCGGGCGCTGGAATCTGCGCAGGCCGACAACGCGCCGCGGCTTGCGGGCGCGGTGGGCGAGCGCGACTACGCCGGTGCGCTGGCACGCCTCGCGCGCCTGCAGGCGCCGGTCGATGCCTTCTTCGACGCGGTCATGGTGATGGCCGAGGATCCCGCGCTGCGCGCCGCGCGGATCGCGTTGCTGGCGCGCGTCAAGGCGCGCTTCGACGCCGTCGCGGACGTCGCCCTGCTGTGAGGGCGGGCGCGGCCAGTGACCGGAGGCGAACGTCCGAGTCACGCTGGCGCCAAGCCCGCATACCCCTTCCGCGCGGGCGCGCGGCGGCCACGCAACGCGCATGACGCGCGCGGTCCAGCGCCACTGGGAACGGGCCTGCGAATACCTGCGCCAACGGCGGATCGACGCCGCGCGCGTCGAAGGAGAAGCCTTGCGCGCGCTGGCGCCGGGTGACGTCCGGGTGCGGATCCTGGCGGCCCAGATTGCGTGGAACGAAGATCGCGTGCGCGACGCCGCGGCCTGCGCGCTCGATGCGGTCGCGGTTGCACCGGATGATCCCGACCTGCTGGGCGACCTCGTCGAGACGCTGTTGCAGACGGGCGAAAGCGCGGCCGCGCGGCGGTTGCTCGACCGGCCGGCGTGGGGCTCCGAAGCCGCGGCGGACGCGCGCGTTCGGCAGGCGTTGCTGCTGCAGGCGGTGGGTGAAACGAGGCCCGCGCTGGAGCGGTTCGACGCGCTGGTCGCGCTCGACGGCGACAACGTCACGCTGCGCTTCGCGCGCGCGCAGGCCCAGGCGGAACTCGGGTTCGGCACGGCCGCCGAAGACGAATATCTCGCGTGCCTCGTGCTGGCACCGGGCTTTGGCCAGGCGGCCTATCGGCTGGTGCAATTGCGCACCCAGACGGCCAGGCACCGGCGCCTGCGTCTCATTGCCGCGGGGCTCGCGCGCGCGGAACTGCCGCCGCCCGCGCGCGCCGCGTTCGAGTTTGCGGCGTACCACGTGCACGAAGACCGCGGCGACCATCCTGCGGCCTGGGCGGCGCTGGCGCGGGGCAGCGCGCTGATGCACGCGTGGTGTGGCCCCGAGGCGGCCCGCCAGCGCGCGGGGCTGCAGCGCCTGATCGGGCGGCTCGCGGAGTTGCCCTCCCGCGGCGGCTCCGCGCATGACGGGCCGTGTCCGATTTTCATCGTGGGCCTGCCGCATTCGGGTGCGGCGCTGCTGGCCTATCTGCTGGGCGGCCATCCCGACGTCGCAATCGCGGGTGAGCTGGTCGACTTCGGGCAGCAGCTGCTGCGCGTCGCCGACACGCGCTCGGTGCACGCCGAGACGCTCCTGGCCCGCCTGCCCGGCCTCGATCTGGCCGAGGTCGGCCGGCGCTACCTGGCCCAGGCGGGCTGGCGCGCGCGTGGCCGCACCCACTTCGTCGACACCCAGCCCTTCAATTGGATGAGCATCGGCCTCATTCATGCGGCCTTGCCGCGCGCACGTGTCCTGCACGTGTTGCGCAGTCCGATGGACGCCGCGTTTGCCAACCACCGCGCCATCGCCAGCGGCGCCGATGCGTGGGCGCACGATTTCGCGACGCTGGCCGCGCACCAGCGCGCGTGCACCGGGTTGCTGCGCCACTGGCACGACACCCTGCCGGGAACGGTCATGGACGTGCGCTACGAGGACCTGCTGGCTTCGCCCAAGGCGACGTTGGCCAGAGTCCAGGCGTTCTGCGGATTGGACCAGCCGCGTGGCGAGGTGGCCTCCGCGGACGGGTGCGCTGGCGCGCCCGTCCGTGTTCCGCCGCGCATCGAGTTGCCCGGCCTGTGGCGGCACTACGCCGCCGAACTGGAACCGCTGCGCCGCGCCCTGCTGGCTCCCGCCACGTGAAGCTGCGCCGCGCGCGCCTCAATGCGCGGGTGCCGCGCCGCCGCGGGCGAAGCAGTCGTTGGCCAGGTAGTTGACGATCAGGTTGTCGACTTCGCGGGTCTGGCTGGGATACCACGGCAGGCTGTGCGGCATGTTGGGGATCACCACGTACCGCGCCGGCACCCGGTCCTTCACCGCGTCGTAGAAATCGCGCGGGTGGAAAGGCGGTACGCGCACGTCACGGTCACCGCCGAACAACAGGATCGGCAGGTGCGCCTTGTCCGTGTTTTTCATCGGGTCCATGCCGCTCACCGTCTTGCCCTGCAGGATGCGTTGCAGGCGGTTGTCGCTCCACGTGGTGCCAAGCCGGCCGAGGTTGGCCACCGGCGCGCCGGCGATCGCACACTGGAACGGCGAGGGGCTGCGCACGTCGGCGGCGATGGCCGCAAAGCCGCCGTACGAATAGCCGAAGATCGCGATGCGGTTCTTGTTGGCGATGCCCCGCTGGACCAGCCAGGTGGCGCCGTCGTCGAGGTCATCGGACATCTTGAGGCCCCACTGCTTGTCGCCCGCGAGCCACAGCTTGCGGCCGAGATCCGCCGACCCGCGGTATTGCGGGCGCAGCACGGCGTAGCCGCGGGAGGTCAACATCGGCACCCAGCCGATCGGATCCCAACCGGTGTAATCGCGCGCCCAGGGACCGCCGTGCGGCATCACTACCGCGGTGACCGGCGGATCGCCGTGTTTCCATCCCGGCGGCAGGTCGAGGATCGCCGGAATGGGCAGGCCATCGCGCGCGGTGTAGGTGACCCAGCGTTCGGTGCTGGCCTGGCCCGGCTTGATCCACGGGCGCGAGCTGCCCAGGTTCACGATCTGCCTGTCGATGAGCATGTGGTACGCGGGCGGCACGCTGGCACTCTGGGTCGTGAACAACACCTTCGCGTAGTCGTCCGTGTAGCTCGAGATGTCGACCTGCTGGCCCGGAAAGGCCTGCTGCGCGGCGGCCTGGATGCCCTTCAACGTCGGGTCGAGGAACACCTGCTGCAGCGCCGGGCCGTCGATCACGTAGCCCACGACCTGGTTGAAGTTCTGGCGCCGCGTGCTGAAGATCAGGCGCGCGATCGAATAGTCGGCGTCGACCAGCGCGGGTTCGGAATCGAACGCCTGCCTGGCCGCGTCGTACAGGCGCACCTGCACCTTGTCCGAGAACTGGTCGGTCAGGACGAAGTATTTCCCGGTGCTGTCGTCCAGCCCGACGACGTCGACCGTGTGCCGATTCGACAGGCGCGTGGTCAAGGGCGCCTGCAGGTCGAGCTTGCCCGTCTTCGGGTTGAGGATGTAGATCCGCTGCTCGTAGTCGTTGCCGGTGGGCTCGATTTCGGTCTTGGCCAGCACCTTGCCGGTGCGCGGATCGAACAGCGAAGGCGTGCTGCGCCCGCCGCCGGTGAACAGCAGCTTCACGCCGCCGGTCGTGAGGTTGTAGAGGTAATAGTTGGAGACCAGGCTGACGCCGCTGGCGCGCTCGATGATGACGTTGTCGGGGTCGAGCGGCAGCATGTTGACCAGGCGCGCGGTGCCGCTGATCTCGAGGCAGCGGCGGGTCGATTCGCTCATGCCGACGTTCTGCGTCTTGTCGCTGGCGAAGGCTTCCTCGAATTGCTTTTGGTCGTCGCCCGTCAGGTAGGCCTTGGTCACGAAGGTCCGGGTCGAGCCGACGAGCTTGCCCTCGCCGCAGCCGCCGAGGTCGCCCGTCCACTCCTGGCGCGCCACCGCGAGGATGCGGTCGGCCTTGAGCGCGAACGCGGCGATGAATTTCATGCGCTCGCCGGAGGGCGTGATGACCTTCGGCCCGGAGGACAGCGATGCGGTGTCCCAGGTGACCAGCGCCGTGGCATCGGGATCCTTGGGCGCGGGCATGAGGCCCACGAGGTGTTTGCCGCTCGGATCCATCGACATCGATTGCAGCGCCGGCAGGCGGGCCAGGTCCTCGATCGGAATGGGCTCGGCGGCGCGCGCGGCAGGCAGGCAGCAGGCCGCGGTCAGCACGAGGGCGGCCAGGGTTTTGAGCGCGGGGTGTCCCATGGTGTGCTACTCCCGGTATTTCGTTCTGGTGGCAACAGGGTGGGTGGTGATCGGGCGGGTCGCGGGCCGGCAACAAAAGGGAGGCGGCGGGCGCCGCCTCCCTTGCGTCCGTGCAACTCGCGGGTTACAGCGTGATGTTGAGGCGTGCAAAGTACGTACGGCCGAACCAGTCGTACTGGGACGCCGCAACGGCAGTATTGCCATACAGGTTCTCCGTGCCGATGGTGCCCGACACCAGCGGTGGCGTGCGGTCGAACACGTTGCGGATGCCGAAGGTGACTTTCACCTTGTCCGCATAGTTGTAGATCGTGGACACCGTGTGCCGGAATTGCCCACCCATGCGGATGACTTCGGTGGTGTCGGGTCGGCCGAGGTACGTGAAGACCGGGTCCTCGAAGCGCCAGTCCGAACTGGCGCTGGTGTAGAACCCCTGCCAGTTGTAGGTCCAGTCGCCGCGCTTCAGGCTGGCGTTCATGATGCCGACCCAGTGCGGATTGCCGATCGATCCCGTGAAATCGTTGATGCCGAATCCGCTCGCGTCGGCGGTGCTGAAAACCTGCTGGACGTGCTGCATCGTGTAGGTCCACTCGCCGTCCAGCGAGAGCCGGCCGAAGCTGAAGTCCTTGGCGTAGTTCAACTGCACGTCGTAGCCGCGATCGCGCTCTTGGTTGATGTTGACGTATCTGGCCCGGATGTCCGTGACGTTGTAGGGGTTGGTGCCGGTCCCCGGGTTCCGCGTGAACATGCCGCAGAAGTCGTTCGGGTAGACCGGTTTGTTGTAGCAGGACTTGACGATGTCGCCGCCACCCAGCGAGATGATTTCGCCCCGCACGTGGTAGTCGAAGTAGTCCACCGCGAGGTTCAGGTTGGCGAACGTGGGCGACCATACGAAGCCCAGCGACTTGGCGCGTGAGGTTTCCGGCTTGAGGAAACCCTTGCCGCCGCCCTGCGTGATCAGCGCGGTCGCACCCGCGCCGCTGTAGTTGCTCGGGATACCCGCCGCGGCACAGTTCTTCTGATAGAACTGGTTGGTGCTTTCCGCCCAATTGATGCATGGGTCGATCGATCGCTGCGGCACGAACGAGGTTTGATCGGCCAGGTAGAGCTCGTATAGGGCAGGCGCGCGATACGACGTGCCGATGGTGCCGCGGACGCGGAAGGTGGGGATGGGCTGCCAGTTCAGACCGTACTTCCACACGTGGTCCGTGTTGCCCACCGAGCCGTACCTGAATTCGCGTGCGGACAGGTCAACGCTCAGCGACTCGACCCCCGGCAAGCCCTTCAGGATCGGTACGCCCACCTCGCCGAAGATCTCCTTGACCTGGTCCGTGCCTCGGGTTTCACCGGCCGACGACAACGACCACGAACCCGGCGGTGGCTTGTCGTCGATTGACATGTGCCTGAAGTCGAGGCCGAATGCGGCGGCGATCGGGCCGGCGGGGAGCGTGAACAGGTTGCCGTTGAAGACAGCGTTCAAATCCTGCTGCTTGTAGAGGGTGTTGCCGGTCAGGAACTCGCCGACCGCGTCGTACAGCTCGGCCGATTTGGATCCGTCGAGGAACCCCGGGTCAAAATAGTTGACCAGGCTTCGGCCCGGCAGCTCGTTGCCGGAATTGTTCCAGTCGGCGCTGTTCGCCGTGTTGATGGCCTGCCAGCTGTAGCTGCCGCTGGATCGGCTGTAGCTGCCGTTGACCGCCCAAGACCAGCTGCTGTCGCCGAACCCGCCCGACAGCCCCGTGCGCAGGTAGCCGTAGTCGACCGCGATTTTCTGCCCGAAGGGAAAGACCATGAGTGGCTGATAGCCGCTGTGGCCGGTGCCCGCGCCCTCATAAAAGTTGTCGTCCGCGGTCGACCAGCCGTTGTCGTTGAACACGACCGGGAAGAACTGCCGCCACTGGAAGTGGTTGGTCGTGCGGCGATTGAGAATCAGCTGGGTGTCCCAGGCCACGCCGCCGAAGTTGAAGCTGCCCGCGAGATAGGCGGTGCTGCTTTGGTTGCGGTCGATGGCGTAGGTGTCGCCGTACTTGGCGAAATTGTTGACAAGGTCGTCCGACGGCGTCGCACTCGTCAGATAGCTGGTCCGTTGCGAGCGGTGATAGCCAGGTACCGGGCTGTTCGGTCCCGTGCTGCCATCCTTGGTAGGGACGTAGTAGATCGCAGGATTTGCAAATGCGTCGATCGCGGTCGCAATCCACATGTTGTCGCAGTTGGCGAGGCTGGTGCCCTGCAGCACCGAATGGTCGGGACGGTCGACGCGCTGTCCATCGGCGCCGTACACGCGAGCGCGGGAGCAGGAAAGGAAATCGCGATCGCCGACGGTCAGGGCGTTTTGCCGATCAACTTCCGCCGCAAACGTGATATTGCCCTTCTTGAAATTCCAGCCGGTGCCCAGCGATGCCGAATACTGCTCGCCGCCGCCGTGTTCGGGTGCAGAGACGAAAAAGTCCATTTCGGTGCGATCCAGCCGCTTCTTGGTGATGAGGTTGACCACGCCGGCGATGGCGTCCGAGCCGTAGATCGACGACGAACCATCCTTGACGATCTCGATGCGCTGAATGATGGCGCGCGGAATCACGTTGAGGTCGAAGTTGTTGACCTGCCCGCGCGTGCCGGCGGGGCCGGGCCGCTGGCCGTCCAGCAGCACCAGCGTGCGTTGGGCGCCCAGGCCGCGCAGGTCGATGGGCTGGATGCCGGTGCCGCCTTCGATGACGAAACCGCCGAACTGGCCGTTGATCTGGGTGGAGCCCGCGGCGGCGGCGGTGGTTTGCACGAAGTTGGTGACGTTGAACTGGCCGGCCGCCATGTCGGCCTGGATCGGCACGACCTGCACCGGCGAGGTGGTTTCGTATTCGGGCCGCTTCAGAAGCGAGCCGGATACCGTGACCCGCTCCAGCGTTTTCGGTTGCTCGGTCTTGTTCGGCGTGTCGGACGTGGATTGGGCCTGCGGCGGGGTCGCCGCAGGGTTGTCTTGCGCGTACGCCGCGCCTGCGACCAGCAGGCCGGCGCAGATGGCGGATACCAAAAGCTTGCGGTTCATCAAGATCACTCCCCGGATTTGGTTTTGTGGTGTTGGTGTGCGCGGCCGGCCTCGACCCTCGATGTGCGAAGCCGGATGCTGTGGCGTAGACGAACGTGCGGTCCCACGTTCTGTTAATGATTGGTGAACGTTACCGAATACTTAACCTGAGCGCAACTGGTCGGAAAGGTTCAGGAAAGCTTCGGCTTGAAGCGGCGGGGAATGGGGAAACCGCCGCCGAGGCCAGTCCGAACCGGCGTCCGGATGCCTTCGACAAACGCCAGCGGCGGCGATACCTTGTGGAGGTTCCGCAGGACGCGGTGATTCGGTTGCGAAGGGAATCGGCGGGGCGAGGGCGCAGCGCGCTCAATGCCACCGCTTCCGCCTGCGCGCGGCAGGCGTCTCGATGTCTTCCGGTGCGCCGTGCACGGCGCTATCATTAAAGGCCTGTCTTTGCGTCTTCCCTGGTGGCACCGTCAGCGCCGTGCGCACGCACGGTGGTGCGGGCTTGATTTTTTGAGGAATCATCATGCGAAAGTTTGTGGTTGTGCCCTTGTTGCTCGCGCCGCTGGTGCTGGTGGGCTGTGGATCGTCGTCGCAGACTGCGGGGACGTCGGCCAGTGCTTCGGCCTCGGGCGAAAACGAATCCTCTGCCGACGCTCCGGTCTCCGCAGCGACGGCCGTCACCGGCACCGTTGCGCTGGCGACGCCCGGCACCCAGATCCAGCCCGGCGCCAAGCTGCAGCTGTCACTGGTCGACGTCACCCAGCAGCCCGGCGTCACCGTGAACCAGCAGAACGTCAATCAACCGCAGTTCCCGCAGGCCATCCACATCCCGTTCACCGCGGGCCAGATCAACGGCAACGACATCTACGTGCTGCAGGCCACCATGCAGGCCAATGGCCGCACCTGGTCGACCAAGCTGCAGCAGCCGGTGCTGACGCACGGCCAGGGCGCAAAGGTCGCGCTGACGCTGGTACCCGAGCCGACGCCGGCGGAAAAGATGCTCGAGGACTTCAACCAGGCCAAGCGCCAGACGGGCGGCATGACGGTCAAGTCGGGCACTTCCAGCAAGATCGGCGAGTCGCGCAGCTGGCAGGTCTTCAGTGACATCCACGGCGTCGAGTTCATCATCATCCAGGTCAATCAGACTGACAAAGGCTTCACCAAGACCGAATACGCCTACCACGACGGCCTGCCGTGGGTGGTGGTCCAGACCGAGATGCCGAAGCCTGACGCTCCCGCGACCTCCACGACGCGCGTGGGCTGGGGCGGCCAGGAAGGCCAACTGGTGCTGAACCAGCTGGAGCAGGGCGGCAAGACCACGACCGTCTCGGAC
This sequence comes from Rhodanobacteraceae bacterium, assembly GCA_035720985.1. GTDB lineage: Bacteria > Pseudomonadota > Gammaproteobacteria > Xanthomonadales > Rhodanobacteraceae > 66-474. The sequence goes on from DASTNI010000020.1 coordinate 13,916, forward strand.
GCCGCGGCAAAGGCGCTCCATCAGCAGGCGGAAGGCGAGTACAAGAAGTTCGCCAATCAGCATTGAGCCGCAAGGTTCGGATCACGCAAGGCCGCGTCGCTTCCGCTGCGCGGCCTTGTCGTTTCGTGCCACGCCGCGTCAACGCGGCTGGATGATCGCCGAGAGGTGATCGGGCGCGGACTCGATACGCACCAGATGCGGGTGCTGCGGTCCGCCGCGATAGTCGATGGCGACGCTGCGATAGCGGTCCTGGTATTTCAGCAGCAGCTCCATCGGCGCCTTGTCGGCGTGCGCCGCGCGCAGCGCGTCGGTCAGGTTCTCGGGTTTGTAGGCCCGCCCGTTCACCGCGACCAGCGTCTCGCCCGACCCCACGCCCGCCTTGAACGCCGGTCCGTTCCAGCGCACGTCGCCGATGCGGCCGTCCTTGCCGAGGGCGATGCCAAGTGAAAACAGGAATCCCGACTGGCGGTGGTAACGCTGCGCGAGCTGCTTTTCGAACTCGCTCTCGACGTCGGTGTAGACGAGCTTCCAGCCGGCCGCCTTGAGGCTGTCCAACGGTGGCTTGGCGGCGGCGAGGCGCGTGCGCAGGAGCGTCGCCCAGTGGTGCTTCGCAACCGCGTCCAGCGCCGCCACGACGTCTTCGAACACGTAGGTGCGGGTCGCGCGGCTGCCGTTGCCGACGCCGAAGAAGCGTTTGGCAAACGCATCCAGCGACGCCTTGCCGTGCGTCAGTTCGCGCAGCCTGGCATCGACGCCGAGCCACAGCAGCTGCCCGGCGCTGTAGTACTCCTCGCTCATCTGCCAGTTGCGATAGGGCAAGGCCGCGCGACGCGCGATGACCGGATCGTTGGTGGTGTCGGCGAGCGCCCGCCAAGCGAAGCCGGGGCGCCCGCGGTCGTAGCGCGCAGCGACCTGCGCCAGCGCGTCGCGAAACTCGTCGGGCGACCACAGGCCGGCGCGCACGGTGAGCACGAAGCCCCAGTACTGCGTCTGGCCCTCGTACACCCACAGCAGGGAACCGCCCATAGGCACGTTGAAGTTGGGCGTCCACAAATCCGCGGGACGGCGAAACTTGCCGTTCCAGGAATGCGTGTACTCGTGCGCCAGCAAGTCGCGCCGCGCGCCGCCGTGCTTCCAGTTGGTGAAGTAGTCGGCAAAGACCCCATCCTCGCTCGACTCGTGGTGCTCGAGGCCCTTGGGCGACAGGGTGTCGGAAAGCGACAGCAGGAAGTCGTAGTGGCAGTAGTGCTGCGAGGCGAACAGACGCGTGGCCTGGGTGACGAGGTTGCGGTGCGCGGCCAGCTGCGCATCGGTGATCTCGAGATACTTCGGTGCGTCGGCGACGAGCGCCAGGCGCACCGGCACCTTGGCCTTGGGCGCCAGATCGACCAGCTTGAAGTACCGCCCGGCGTAGATCGGCGAGTCGACCAGCGTGTCGTACGCGACCGGCTTGAAGGTCGTCGTCGCGCCCTTCTGCGTGCTGCGTTCGAGCGCCGTGCCAAAGCCCCAGCCCGCAGGCAGGGTGACGCTGGCGACGCAGGTGATGCCGCGTGTGTAGTGCCCGGCCGGATACAGCGAAGTCTTGCTCCAGACGAGATCCAGCAGCTCCGCCGTCATCTCGACCGGACCTTCGCCGGGATTGCGCGCCGAGAGATATTGGAACTCCACCTCGACCGCCTTGGCACCCTCGGGCACGTCGACGGTGAACGCGTAGACGTCGTACTGCCCGCGACGCCATCCGAGCGGCTTGCCGTTGGCCCGGAACGTGAGCCCGGCCAGCTTGTCGATCGGACCCGTGGGCGAATGGTTGCCGGGCAGCCATTTGGGATACAGCAGCGTCAGCTCGCCGGGCGCCGCCGGAATCGTCTCGCGGACGCGAAAGATGCCCTGCGAGGTATCGCTGGCGTCGACGTGGATGCGCAGGGTGCCGGGCCAGGGAACGTCCCGCGGCGGTGGCGTCGCGTTCTCCACCGGGCCATCCCAGTGCTGATCACGGATAGGACTGGGCGTGCGGGCGGTGGTTGCACGCGGCTTGGCTTTGGGCATCTCGGCACTCCTTGTGGTCCGCCCATTCTCGGTGCGTGGCGCGCGCATGCAAGGCGCAGCGGCCCGCAGGCACGCCTTCCCGCTGGTGCGCCGGAGGCCCTTTGGTCTCTGTGGGAGGGGCTTCCGCCCCGACCCTGTTGCGTCCAGAGTCGCGACTGAAGTCGCTCCCACAATCCCCAATCCCCATCGTTGCGGGGCTGTTTGTGGGAGGCTTCAGCCGCGACTCAGCCTGTCGGCGTCGAGCGGTGGCGAACTCACTTCTTCGCGGCGATGATCTGGCTGAGATAGTCCGGCGTGCCAGGAATACGCACCAGGTGCGGATATTGCAGGCCGTCGAAATAGCTCACCGGCACGGTCTTGTACTGGCCCTGGTACTTCAGCAGCAGCTGGATGGGCGACTTGTCCTTGGCCGCCGCGACGATTGCATCGTGCAGCACGTCAGGCTTGTAGGTTTCGCCGTTGACGGCGACCAGCGTTTCGCCCGAGCCGATGCCGGCCTTGAACGCCGGGCCGTTCCAGCGCACGTCGCGGATCCGGCCGCCCTTCCCGATCTGCAGCCCGATGGACAGCGCGAAGCCGCCGATATGGAACTTCTGGAACGCCTGTTTCTCGAGGTCATTCGGCTTGTCGGTGTAGACCAGCTTCCAGCCGGACGCTTCCAGCCCCGACAGCAGCGGCGGGTTCAGCGAGTTGATGTACTTGTCGAGAAAACCCGCCCAGTCGTACTTCACGACGCCGTTCAACGCGGCGATGAGGTCGGCGCGCGTGTAGGTCTTGGTGACGAAGCTGCCGTTCTCGACGCCGAAGAAATCCTTGGCGAAGGTGTCGAGCGACTTCTTGTCGTGCGTCAGTTCGCGGATCTTGGCGTCGACCGCGAGCCAGGTCATCTGCCCGCCGGAGTAGTACTCCTCGCTCATCTGCCAGTTGCGATACGGCAGCGGGCGGCGATGCTGGATCGACTCATCGTTGGTCGTGTCCTGGATGTCGCGCCACGCGAAACCCGGGCGGTTGCGGTCGTACTGTGCGGCCACCATCGCCAGCGACTCGCGGAACTGCTCGGGCGTCCACATGCCGGCGCGCGCGGTCAGTACGTAGCCCCAGTACTGCGTCTGACCCTCGTATACCCACAGCAGCGAATCGCCCATCGGCACGTTGAAGTTGGGCGTCCAGAGATCGGCCGGTCGCCGGAACTTGCCGTTCCACGAGTGCGTGTATTCGTGCGCCAGCAGGTCGCGCCCGAAGGCGTTGTCCTTCCACTTGGTGAAATAGTCGGCGGGCGCGCCGTCCTCGCTCGACTGGTGGTGCTCCAGGCCGTTCATGCTCAGGTGATCGGACAGCGAGAACAGGAAGTCGTAGTGGTCGTAGTGGTGCGAGTCGAACAGGCGGTACGCCTGCGTCACGAGGTTCTGGTGCACCTTCAGCTCCTCGGGCGTGATCACGAGGTCCCTGGGCGAATCGGCCACCAGGTCCATGTGCACCGGCACTTTCGCCCCGGGGTCGAGATCCACGCGCTTGAAGTAGAGGCCTGCGTAGATCGGCGAGTCGACCAGCGTGTTGTACGTCGTCGGTTTGAACGTCGTGGTGTTGCCGTCCTGCGATTGCGTTTCCAGCGCGGTGCCGAACTTCCAGCCGGCGGGCAGCGTCACGCTGGGCGCGAAGGTGATGTCGCGCGTGTAGTGCCCAGCGGGATAGAGCGACAGCGTGTTCCACGACAGATCGACCATCTTGTCGGTCATGATCACGGGTCCCTGACCGTGCCCGCGCGCCGACAGGAACTGAAACGCGACGTCGATGCTGCCCACGCCCTCGGGCACGTCCACGCGAAAGGCGTACACGTCGTATTTGTAGCGGTGCCAGTGCAGCGGTTTGCCGTTGGCCGTGATCGTGAGCCCGGCCATTTTCTCCAGCCCGTACGGATTCCACGAGTGGTTGCCGGGAATCCACTTGGGATAGAACAGCGTGAGCGTGCCCGGCTTGACCGGGATGGTTTCGTGGACCTCGAAGATCCCCTGCGCCGTGTTGGTCGCGTTGACGGCGAGCGTGATCGTGCCGGGATACGGCGTATCGGCCGGCGGCGCGATGTGGGCGTCGGCGGAATCCGCCAGCGCCGCGCCGGCAAAGGACGCGGCAAGCAGCAGCGCGGACAGCGCCGCAGCGAGGCGCAGCGGGCGACGCCGTAGCGCAGATTGGATGGGGGTTGGCATTTCAAGACTCCGGAGGTGCGTAACCCCGCGACGCTACTCCGCCGTTGCGCGCCCCGCATCGGCCAGATGGCACGGGTGCGGTCGGGGCCGAAGCCTCTCCCACAGTGACACCGCCTGCCCGCGCCTACTTCTTCGCCGCGATGATCTGGCTGAGGTAATCCGGCGTGCCGGGAATGCGCTCGAGGTGCGGATACCTGAGGCCGCCGTGATAGTCCACCGCAACGGTCCGGTAGTCGCCGAGGTACTTGATCAAGAGCTCGATCGGCGCCCTGGAATCCTTCGCGGCGGCGATCGCGGCCTTCAGCGCATCCGCCGAATACGCCTGGCCATCCACCGCGGTCACGGTGCCGCCCGAGCCGATGCCGGCCTTGAACGCCGGACCGTCCCAGCGCACGTCGTTGATCCCGCCATCCTTGGTCAGCGTCAGGCCGATCGAGTAGGTGACGTTGAAGATGTGCCGCGGCGATTCCGATTCGGCTTCGTATTGCTTCTCGTACGGGCTTTCCTCGTCGGTGTACACGAGCTTCCAGCCCGTCGATTCCAGGCCCTGGGTGAAAGGCGGTTCAAGCTGATTGACGTAGCGGTCGAGGAAACCCGCCCAGTCGTATTTCACGACGCCGTTCAGCGCCGCGACGATGTCGTCGAACGTGTAGGTTTTGGTGACGAAGCTGCCGTTGTCGACGCCGAAGAAGTCCTTCGCAAACGTATCGAGCGACTGCTTGTCATGCGTCAGCGACCGGATCTTGGCGTCGACCGCGAGCCACATCATCTGCCCGCCGGAGTAGTACTCCTCGCTCATCTGCCAGCTGCGATACGGCAGCATCGCGCGGTGCGCGGCGGTCGGATCGTTGGTGGTGTCCTCCAGCGTTCGCCATTGAAAGCCGGGTCGGTTCATGTCGTAGTTGGCGGCGACCATGGCCAGCGCCTGGCGGAACTGGTCAGGCGTCCACATGCCCGAACGCGCGGTCAGCACGAAGCCCCAGTATTGCGTCTGGCCCTCGTATACCCAGAGGAGCGAGTCGCCCATCGGCACGTTGAAGTTGGGCGTCCAGAGGTCCGCCGGCCGGCGGAACTTGCCGTTCCAGGAATGTGTGTACTCGTGCGCCAACAGGTCGCGGTTCGGCGCGTTGTTGGCCCAGTTGGTGAAGTAGTCGGGGTCCATCCCGTCTTCGCTGGACTGGTGGTGCTCCAGCCCATTGCCTCTCAACTGATCCGACAGCGAGAACAGGAAATCGTAGTGGTCGTAGTGGTGCGAGTCGAACAACCGGTAGGCCTGCGTCACGAGATTGCGATGCACCTGCAGTTGTTCGGGCGTGATGTCCAGATCCTTCGGCGCGTCGGCGACGATGTCGAGATGCACCGGCACCTTGGCGCCGGGATCGAGGTCCACGCGCTTGAAGTACTTGCCGGCGTAGATCGGCGAATCGACCAGCGTGTTGTACGTGGTCGGCTTGAAACTCACGACCCCGCCGGCATCGGTCGCGGTTTCGAGTGCGGTGCCGAATTGCCAGCCCGACGGCAGCGTGACGGTCGGCCTGAACGTGATGTCGCGCGAATAGTGCCCGGCCGGATACAGCGACACCGAATTCCACTCCAGCGCCAGCATCTTGTTGGTCATCTGGACGAACGCGGATTCGCCGCGCCCCGACAGGAACTGGAAGCGCACGTCGAGCGCGGCGACGCCGTCGGGCACGTCCACCTGGAACGCATACACGTCGTACTTGTCGCGCTTCCAGGCGAGCGGCTTGCCGTTCGCCGTGATGGTCAGGCCGGCGAGCATGTCGATCGGACCCGACGGCGAATGATCGCCGGGTATCCATTTGGGGTACAGCAGCGTCAGCGCGCCCGGCTTGACCGGGATGACCTCGTGCACGCGGAAGATGCCCTGCGTCAGGTCCGTGGCGTCCACGTGCAGCGCGATGGTGCCGGGATAGGGTGTGTCGGCCGGCGGCACGATGTGCGCATCGGCGGCATCCGCCCAGGCGGCGCCTGCCGACAGGGCGGTGGCCAGGCCCAGGGCGACGGCCGCCGCGAGGCGCGCCGGAACCCGCAAGCGACGGGGCACGAAGGACATGGCAGGACTCCGCAGACGTTGAGCCGGCGAAGCTAGCACTGCGCAGCCGCGCCCACAAAGGCCAGAGGGCACGGGCGCCCTCGGTCGCGGAGGTCAGTCGCGTGCCAGCAGGCTGTGGCGGATGCCGTAGCCGAAGTACACCACGAGCCCGATCACCAGCCACACCACGAAGCGGTCGATGGTGATGCGTGCGAGCCCGCCGATCAGCGCGAAGTGGCCATGGCTCCACCACGGCCAGCCGATGATGAGAAACAAGGAAAACAGCATGCCGACCGGCGCCACCAGCCACAGTGCGGGCGCGCGAAAGCCGCGGTGCACGTCGGGGCGGCGCAGGCGCAGGATCAGCACCGAGGCGCAGATCACGATGAACGCCGACAGCGTGCCGATGTTGACCAGTTCGGCGACCTCGCCGATCGGCAGGAACCCCGCGACCACCGCGCTGAATATGCCGAGGATCACCGTTGGCCGGTACGGCGTGCCAAAGCGCGGGTGCACGTGCGCGAACCAGCGCGGCAGGAGGCCGTCGCGCGACAGCGCAAACCAGATGCGCGCGGCGCCCAGCATGAACGCGAACAGCACGCTGGTAAGCCCGGCTACGGCGGCGACGTTGATGATGCCGCGCACCCAGTGCAAGTGCAGCGCCTTGAATGCCGCGTCGACCGGCGCCGCGCTGTTGAGCTCGGGATACGGCACCATGCCGGTCAGCACCAGCGACACCGCGAGATACAGCGCCATCGAAATCGCCAGCGACAGCAGCACCGCGCGCGGCAGGTCGCGCTGCGGGTTCCTGGCTTCCTCGGCCGCGGTGGTCAGCGTGTCGTAGCCGAAGCACGCGAAGAACACGATGCTCGACGCCGCCAGCACGCCGCCCCAGCCGAAATGCGATGCGCCATCGGCGGCGGTCGTGATGGCCGGCACGAACGGATGCCAGTTGGCAGGGTTCACGTAGAACGCGCCGACCCCGATGACCAGCAGCACGCCGATCACCTTCACCACCACGATCACGGTGTTGGCGCGCGCGCCCCATTCGGTCCTGATGGTGAGGAGCCACGCGATCACCAGCGAGATCGCGGCCGCGGTCACGTCGAAGAATTTTCCCGAGTGCGGATTGGCCGGATCGTACGCACCCTGCAGAAACACCGGCAGGTGCGCGCCGAACAATTGCGTGAGCAGCGCCTGCACGTAGCCCGACCAGCCGATCGCGACTACCGCGACGATCAGGGCGTATTCCAGGATCAGGTCCCAGCCGATGATCCACGCGAACAGCTCGCCCAGCACCGCATAGCCATAGGTGTACGCGCTGCCCGTCACCGGAATCATGCCCGAGAACTCGGCGTAGGCCAGCGCCGCGCAGGCGCTGCCGATGCCAGCCACGATGAAGCTGATCGTCACCGCGGGCCCGGCGTTGACGGCGGCCTGCTGACCGGCCAGCACGAAAATGCCGACCCCGATGATCGCCCCGATGCCGATCGCGGTGAGCTGCCACACGCCCAGCACGCGGCGGAAATCGCGGTTGCCGCCGGCGTCGGCCTGCAACTGCTCGACCGTCTTGTGGCGGACGATCTTCTGCACCAGGTTCATCGCGCTGACCCCGCGGGCAAAGGCGGGGCCAGCATAACCGCGGTCCTCGCCCTGGCACCGTGCCGGTGGTTCCGCGGGCCGCGGTTGGACCCACGCGCCCGCTGCGCGACAATCGCGCAGGTCGCCCGCACGGTTCAATGGTTCGCCGCCCATGCCCAGCAAACGCGTCCCGCCCAGGCGCCAGCACCGATCGCCACGTGCCACCGCGCAGGGCGAGTTGCCGCTGCTGGACGCGCGCGCGCCCGAATTGCAGCCCGCGGCGCCGGCGGTAGTGGACGTGTCACATCCCGAGGACGCGTCGCCGCGTTCGACCCGCACCATCGAGTTTCTGCTGCGCGCGCTGCCCGCGGGGTGGCGTGCCAAGACGCGCGACCTGCTGGTGCTGGTGCGCATGGATCGCCCGATCGGCGCGCTGCTGTTGTTGTGGCCCACGTGGTGGGCGCTGTGGCTGGCCGGCGGCAGCGCGGCGCCGCGGTGGAAGTACCTGATCGTCTTCACCGTCGGCGTGTTCGTGATGCGCGCCGCCGGTTGCGCGATGAACGACTTTGCCGACCGCAAGCTCGATCCGCTGGTGGCGCGCACCGCGGGCCGGCCGCTGGCCGCCGGGCGCGTCAAGCCGTGGGAGGCGGTCGCGTGTTTCGTCGTTCTTTCGCTGGTCGGCTTGGCGCTGGTGCTGGTGTTCACCAATCGCCTGACGATCTATCTCTCCTTCGTCGGCGCGGCGCTGGCGCTGGTGTATCCCTTCACCAAACGCTACACGCAATTGCCGCAGGTGGTGCTGGGCGCGGCTTTCGGCTGGGGCATTCCGATGGCCTTCGCCGCGATCACCAACGGCGTGCCGCCGGTCGCATGGCTGCTGCTGCTCGGCAACATCCTGTTCTCGGTGATCTACGACACCGAATACGCCATGGTCGATCGCGACGATGACCTGCGCGCGGGCGCCAAGTCCACCGCGATTTTGTTTGGCGAAGCCGACCTGCCGATCCTGGGCGTGCTGATGGCGACCCTGCTCTTCACCCTGCTGCTGGTCGGCCAGCGCGCGGCGCTGGCGTGGCCGTTCGTCGCCGGCCTCGGCGTCGCGCTGCTGTTGTTCGCGTGGCAGCTGTGGAACATGCGCTGGCGCCAGCGCGAGGCCTGCTTCGCGGCGTTCCGCAACAACAACTGGGTGGGTGGCGTGATCTGGCTGGGGATCGTGGTGGCGCTGGCGCTCGGGTGAGCCCCGTGGGCCGTTTGCAGCTCGGGAGCCGGCCGCCGCGAGGCCGGCTCCTGCATGCGCTGCTCGCGTCAAGTGCGGCGGCGCGGCGGTCAACGCATGGGGGCCCGCGCCAGCGCCCACACCTCCACCCGTGCCACGCCGGCGCGCTTCAGCACGCGAGCGCATTCGCCCAGCGTCGCGCCGGTGGTGAACACGTCGTCCAGCACCGCGACGTGCCGCGGTGGCGCACCGTCGAGCCGCGCGACAAACGCGCCACGCACGTTGCGGCGGCGGTGCACGGCGTCGAGCTCGGTCTGCGCCGTGGTGGCACGCGTGCGGTGCAGCGCGTCGCGCAGCAACGGAATGCGAAAGTGCCGCGCAAGGGGACGCGCCAGTTCCAGTGCCTGGTTGTAGCCGCGCCGGCGCAGGCGGGATCGGTGCAGTGGCACCGGCACGATCGCATCGGGCAACGCCGTTGGTGGCGAAGCGGCCAGCCACGCCAGCGCCAGGGTGTGTCCGGCGGCGAGGTCGCCGCCGAACTTGAAGCGCGCTTCCAGCGGCGCCAGCGGCCATTCGTAGCGGAAGGGCGCCCAGGCGGCGTCCCACGGCGGCGCGCGCCGCAGGCAGCGCCCGCACAGTGGCGCCGGGGAGGCCAGCGGCAGAGCGCAGCGTGCGCAGCACACGGCATTGCGCGGCAGTTCGCCGGCGCACGCGGCGCACAGGCTGAAGCCGCCCTGCCCGTGCGCGCCGCAGGCCAGGCAGTGCGCCGGCAGCAGCCGGTCCAGCGCGCGTTGCAGCCAGGCTGCCGGTGTCGGTGGAATCGGCACGACTCGTCTTCCGTTCCGCGCCGCGGTCGCGGCGATGCCGAGCCTGTAGGCCGTGCGGCCGCCAAGCGGCGGGCGTTGCGTACGGCGCGTGAGACGGCAAGGTAACCCGCCGCCCGCGCCCGCGCCGCGGCGAATCCGCGTCAAGGTACGTAGTCCGGCACCCCGTAAAATGGCGGATTCATGTCCGAGCTTTATCTCCACACCGAAGGTCATGGCGCGCAGCATCTCGTGCTGCTGCACGGCTGGGCCATGCACGGCGGCGTGTTCGCGCCGCTCGTCGACGCGTTGCGCGAGCGCTTGACGCTGCACGTGGTCGACCTGCCGGGCCACGGGCGCTCGCGCGATGCGCGGGTTTCGCTGGCGCCGGCCGAGTGTGCCGCGGCGATCGCCGCCGAGGTGCCGCCCGCCGTCTGGCTAGGCTGGTCGCTGGGCGGCCTGTACGCGCTCGAGGCGGCGCTCGACCTGCCGCAGCAGGTGCAGGGCCTGGCCCTGATCTCGGCGTCGCCGCGCTTTGTACGCGGGCCGGATTGGCCGCGCGCGGTGTCGGCCGAGATCCTCCAGAACTTCGCGCGTGACCTCGAAGCCGATTACGCCACGACCCTGGCGCGGTTCCTTGCGCTGGAGGAATGGGGCCGCGCCACGCCCAACGCCGATCTGCACGGCTTGCGCGTGGAAGCATTCAGTCGCCACCGGCCGGACGCGCGGGGGCTGGTCGAAGGTCTTGCGGTGCTGGAACACGCCGACCTGCGCACGCGCCTGCCCGGGCTTGCGGTGCCGAGTGTCTGGATCGCCGGCGGCCGCGATCGCCTGATTCCGTGGCCGACGATGCAGTGGGCGGCCGAGCAGTGCGGTGGCCGCTTTACGTGCATCAAGGGCGCCGGCCACGCCGCGTTCATCGGCCACGTGGACGAGGTCGTCGCGGCGCTGGCGCCGCTGCTGACGGCGCAGCCCGCATGAGCGCTGCCAAGCCCAAGGCTGCGCCGCTCGATCGCTGCCGCGCGCTGCGCGCGCTGGCCCGGGCGGCGCGCGACTACAGCGCGCACGATGCGCTGCCGCGCGAGCTCGCGGCGCGCCTCATCGACAGCCTCGATTACTACCAGGGCCAGCCCGAGCGCGTGCTCGACGTGGGCTGCGGCGTCGGCCGCGACGGCCGTGCGCTGCGCAAGCGCTGGCCGCGCGCGAGCGTCATGGCGCTGGACCTGTCGCCAGCGATGCTGCGCGAGACGCGCCGGCACGCCGGTTGGCGCCGTCCGCTGCTGCCTGTACGCGCCGACGCCCTCGCATTGCCGTACGCCGATCGCAGCATCGACATCGTGTTTTCCAACCTCTGCCTGCCGTGGTGCGGGGCACCCAAGCCGTTCCTGAAGGAGCTCAACCGGGTGCTGAAGCCGGGCGGTTTCATGGTGGCCTCGACACTGGGCCCGGATACGCTGAAGGAGCTGCGTGGAGCGTGGATCAGCGCCGATCCCGGGGGCTCGCACGTCGACGGGTTCATCGACATGCACGACATCGGCGATGCCGCGCTGGCGGCGGGTCTCAAGGATCCGGTGCTGGATACCGACCACCTCGCGCTCGACTACGCCACGCCGCGCGACCTGCTGCTGGACCTGCGTGGTGCCGGCGTCATCAACGCCGACCCCGCGTGCGCGCGCGGACTCACCGGCAAGGCGCGCTTCCGTGCCATGCTGGACGCCTACCCGCGCCGGTCCGATGGCCGCATCCAGGCGAGCTTCGAGGTCGTGACGCTCCATGCCTGGGGCGCGCCCACCGATTTCCTGCCGCGCTACGGCGGACGCGAAACGCCCTTCGAAGTGGTCCAGTGGGCCGAGCGTGCGCCCCGGCCGCACCGGCAGCGTTGATCAGCCCGAGGTCGGCGGCACGTACTTGCAGGTGCCGAGCGCCTTGCCGGTGTAATGCGTGTCGACCGTGACGGCGTGCCCGGCGGCGGTGAACGCGGTGTGCATGTCGCCCGTGAAATCCGCACCGTCGGTGAGCTGGAACGTGCCGTGGCTGGTCGACGACTCCGCGCCCGTGCAGACCTCGTCGAAGCTCACCTCGTTGCCCTTCCGCGAGTAGTTCTCGAGTTGACAACCGGTCTGTGATTGCTCGCGCACGAAGGCCTTGGCGTCGAACGTGCCGGGCCGCGTGCACACCTGCCGGACGAACGTATGCGGCGGGAGGGCGGGCGCCCCGGCCATGGTCTGGTGCACCTCGACGGTGAGCGCCATGAGATGTCCGGTGTCGGAGGCCGCACGGAGCGGCAAGGCGACCACGCCGACGAAGGCGAGGGTACCAACCAGCAGGGTCGTGCGCAGGTGTGTGGGCATGGGATCGGCCAGTGGTGGAGTTGCCCGCGGCACGTTTGCGTCCGCGCGCCGCGGATCGGCACACTAGAATAGCGGCAGCTGCACGTCCGTCGCGCTGCGGCGCGCAATCGGCGTCGCGCCCGCCCACCGTGGGAAGGTCCGCCCGCAATGGCTGTGCTTGGGATGCTCTGGTCAAGCCCTCGGCTCGTCCTTCGACGCGCTCAGGACGAACGGATGGCGCATGGATTCGGTTCGTGGTGAGCGGGTCGAACCACGCGCGGAATCGGCAAATTCAGAGCATCCAAAGGACTGGCCGAGCCCGCCACCAACGGGTTCGGCGTTTCATCCACCGGCATTGAGCCGGTCGGACTGTGGACCGGCACATCAATCAGGGCTTGCCAAACGTGAATCCGTCCCGTTCGAACCGCGCCGCCTGGCTGGGTGTCGGTGCCCTCGTCGTGATCTGGAGTTTCGGCTGGACGACGATGAAGGTGGCGACCCGCTACAGCGGGCCTTTCACCTTCAGCGCCCAGCGCTGGGCGCTCGGCGCCGTCGTGCTGTTCGCGTGGCTGGCGCTGAGCCGCCGTCCGCTGCGCCCCACGCCGTGGGTGCCGACGATCCTGATCGGACTGACCCAGACCGCGGCGTTCCAGGCGCTGGAACAATGGGCGCTGATGTCGGGTGGCGCCGGCAAGACCGCGCTGCTCGCCTACACCATGCCGTTCTGGATCGTGCCGCTGGCGTGGTGGTGGCTGCACGACACGCCGGGACCGCGCCGCCTCGTGTGCATCGCGGTGGCCGCGCTGGGCTTCGTGTTCGTGGTCGCGCCGTGGGATCCGCTGGGCTCGCCCAAGAGCGTCGTGCTGGCGATCCTGGGCGGCCTGGCGTGGGCGATCGGCGCGGTGCTCTCCAAATGGGTGTTCCAGCGCCACCCCGAGGTTTCACCGCTGCAGCTGACGGCGTGGCAGATGCTGGTGGGCGCGGTGGCTTCGATCGCCCTCATGCTCGTGGCACACGAACGGCCGGTCGACTGGACGCTCGCCTACAGTGGCGCGCTGTTCTACAACGCGGTGGTGTCCTCCAGCATCGGCTGGGGCATCTGGAGTTTCGTGGTGCAGCGGCTGCCCGCGAGCGTCGCCGGCCTGACCAGCCTTGGCGTGCCGATCGGCGTCGTGCTGTTTGCATGGGGCCTGTTCGCCGAAGTGCCGTCGGGTTCCGAGTGGATCGGCATTGCGCTCATCAGCGTGGCGCTGTTGGGCTTGAACCTCTGGGCGCGCTGGCGCCACCGCGAGGACGCCGAAGCGCCGCAATGAACGTGGGTAACTGAACGCCGGCGCTGCGCGACCGGGCTTGCGCTCGACGCGCTTCGCCGTGCGTGCCAGCATAAGCGGCTTCGGCCTGGCACTTTTGCGCGTCTGGGCTGTTCCCTTTGCCAGTCCTGAAGGAGTTGCCATGAGTCAGGCGTCGCTGCCCGGTTCCGAAGCCATCCACATGGCCGTCATCGGCCTTGGTTACGTGGGCCTGCCGCTCGCGGTGGGATTTGGCCGGCACTTTCCCACGCTGGGTTTCGACATCAAGCGTGAGCGCATCGCCGAGCTCGAGCGCGGCGAGGACCACACGCTGGAAACCACGCCCGACGAGCTCCGCGCCGCAACGCAGCTCCACTTCAGCGGCGACGCCGAAGACCTCAAGCAGTGCAACGTCTTCATCGTCACCGTGCCGACGCCGGTGGGCCGCGCCAAGCGCCCCGATCTCTCGCCCCTCAAGGGCGCGAGCCACGTGGTGGGCCACGCGATCGGCCAGGGCGGCGTCGTGGTGTTCGAGTCGACGGTCTACCCTGGCGCGACCGAGGAAGTGTGCGTGCCGATCATCGAGGAGGATTCGGGCCTCAGGTTCAACCAGGATTTCTACGCCGGCTACAGCCCCGAACGCATCAATCCGGGCGACAAGCAGCATCGGCTCAGCACGATCAAGAAGGTCACCTCGGGTTCGACGCCGGAAGTCGCGGAATTCGTCGATCACCTCTATCGCCAGGTGGTCGAGGCCGGCACGCACAAGGCCTCCAGCATCAAGGTGGCCGAAGCCGCCAAGGTCATCGAGAACACCCAGCGCGACCTCAACATCGCGCTGGTCAACGAGCTGGCGCTGATCTTCCACCGCCTCGGCATCGACACGCTGGAGGTGCTCGAAGCGGCCGGCACCAAGTGGAACTTCCTGCCGTTCCGGCCGGGCCTCGTCGGCGGGCACTGCATCGGCGTGGATCCGTATTACCTGACGCACAAGGCCGAGGACGTCGGCTATCACCCGGAGGTGATCCTCGCGGGCCGGCGCATCAACGATGGCATGGGTCGGCACGTGGCCGAGCGCGTGGTCCGCCTGATGCTGCAAAAGCGCATCAACGTTGCCGACGCACGCGTGCTGATCCTGGGCCTGACGTTCAAGGAGAACTGCCCGGATCTGCGCAACACGCGCGTTACCGACATCGCCGACGAGTTCAGCCTGTGCCACGCCAGCGTGGACGTCTACGACCCCTGGGTCGATGCCGCCGAGGCCAGGCGCGCCTATGGCCTGGACCTCGTGGCCCAGCCCCAGCCCGGTACCTACGACGCCATTGTGCTGGCGGTGGCGCACCACCAGTTCACCGACATGGGCGTGGAAAAGCTGCGCGCGCTGGGCAAGCCGAATTGCGTGCTGTTCGACGTCAAGGGCGTGCTGCCGCAGGCTGCCGTGGACGACCGGCTGTAGCTCGGGCGTGCGTCGCGGGGGCATCCCCCCGCGCTGCGCGCGACCCCCTTCCTTTGGAAGGGGGTACCCGGGCGCGTTCTTCCTCCTCCTTCCGCAGGAAGGGGGATCGAGGGGGATGGCTCTCCGCACCACCCGCCCCCACACCCGCCCCCGCGCCCGAGCGTTCACCTGAACCCTTTACCATGGCAAGCTCCTCCGCTTGCGGGACTGCGATGCGCGTACTCGTCACCGGCGCTGCCGGGTTCATCGGATCCTCGCTGTCGCTGCGCCTGCTCGCGCGCGGCGACGACGTGCTGGGCGTCGACAATCTCAACGATTACTACGATGTCACCCTGAAGCAGGCGCGCCTGGATCGCCTGACGCCCCACCCGAAGTTCAAGTTCGCCAAGCTCGACATCGCCGACCGGCCCGCGGTGGAGAAGGCGTTTCATGCTTTTCGTCCCGAGCGCGCGGTGAACCTCGCCGCGCAGGCGGGCGTGCGCTATTCGATCGAAAACCCCTACGCCTACGTCGAATCCAACCTGGTCGGCTTCATCAACATTCTGGAAGCCTGCCGCCACGGCCAGGTCGGGCACCTGGTGTACGCCTCGTCCAGTTCGGTCTATGGCGCCAACCGGAAGCTGCCGTTCTCGGTGAGGGATCCCGTCGACCATCCGGTCAGCCTGTATGCCGCGACCAAGAAGGCCAACGAGTTGATGGCGCACACTTACAGCCACCTCTATCGGCTGCCGACCACCGGCCTGCGGTTCTTCACGGTGTACGGGCCGTGGGGCCGGCCGGACATGGCGCTGTTCCTCTTCACGCGCAAGATCCTCGCGGGCGAACCGATCGACGTGTTCAATCACGGCCACCACACCCGCGATTTCACCTACATCGACGACATCGTCGAAGGCGTGATCCGCACGCTTGATCACGTGCCCGCGCCCGACCCCGGCTATGACCCGGTGCATCCCAACGCGGCCACGTCGTCCGCGCCATACCGCGTATACAACATCGGCAACAGCTATCCGGTGCAGCTCGGCCATTACATCGAAGTGCTGGAAGGCTGCCTGGGCCGCAAGGCCACGCAGAATCTCCTGCCGCTGCAGCCGGGCGACGTGCCCGATACCAGCGCCGACGTCGCCGAACTCGTGGCCGATACCGGCTATCACCCGGACACGACGGTGGAAACCGGCGTGCGCCGCTTCGTCGACTGGTATCGCAAGTACTACGGCGTCTGATCCCGTCTCCGGTTCGTCCGCTCCTTTTGCGCGACGACCGAAATCGACGAGTGTTTGATTGTTCGTCGTTCCCGCGCAGGCGGGACTGCGAAGGCAGGATGCCGTAGCGAACGTCGGCGCAGCCGATGGCCCGAAGGGCGAGCCGTGGACGCGGCGGGTAATCCAGTGTCTTTGCTCGCGCTGCTGAAAGGCGCTGGGTCCCCGCCTGTGCGGAGACGACGGATTGTCATTGACGTAACGAGTCGGTGGAGTGAGCCGCCGCGGCGTGGTGGCGGTGCCACCACGCCAGTACCGCGTATTCCACCCGACCGATGAGCTCGTGGAAAGCCGCGCCCGCGGTCGCCGCGGCGCCGCCCTGCGGGATGAACGCGCCCGGCCACACCTGCAGACGATGCGGCCGGTTGCTCGGCCACGCGCAGGGCTCGAACCCCCAGGCGCGAAATGCGCCCAACGCGCGCGGCAGGTGCATCGCCGAGGTGACCAGCCAGATGCGGCGCGGCACGCGCGGCGACAGCGCCGCCACGTTGCGCGCGTTTTGCCAGGTGGTGCGCGAGCGATCCTCGATCCGGATGGCGTCCGCCGGCACGCCGAGCGCAATGGCGAGGTTGGCCATCGGCAGCGATTCCCGGATGGTCCAGCCGGCGCCGCCCGCGAACACCAGGTGCGCGTCGGGCAGGCGTCGCCACAGCGCGACGCCGGCGAACACCCGCTCCAGCGTCGCGAGGTGCAACGCGCCGAAATCCTCGGACGAGCGCGGCGCGTATTCAAAGCCGCCGCCCAGCACCACGACGGTGGTCGGCTGCGGCGCCGCGCACGCGGGGATGGTGCGCAGCGAGGCCATCCGCGCCAGCGCGTTCGCACCCAGCGGCGTCGTCAGCACCACCAGCAGGATTTCGGCCGCGATGCCCACGCCACGCAGCCAGCCCGGCAGCCAACGCCACGCGGCCGCCAGTGCGACCAGCAGCGCCAGCGCGTAGGGCAGCGGTGAGGTGGCATAGAGCGGAAACGTCGACATGTCCACGTTACCGGCCGATAGCAACGCGTGTCAGGGTGCGGCGGCGAGCTTCCGCTCCCACGCCAGCGCGGTTTGGGCGATGAAGTCCAGGTCGTCGTGCCGCGGCGTCCAGCCGAGCGTCGTGCGGATCTTGTCGGCCACCGCGATCAGCGATGGCGGGTCGCCCGCGCGACGGGGTTCCTCGACGTAAGGTACCGGTTGGCCGTGCGCGCGGCCGACCGCGGCCAGCACCTCGCGCACCGAATAGCCGTGGCCGTAGCCGCAGTTGAGGATCGTCGACGCACCGCCACCGCGCAGGTACTTGAGTGCCGCGAGATGCGCGTGCGCCAGGTCATCCACGTGGATGTAGTCGCGCACGCCGGTGCCGTCGGGTGTCGGGTAATCGGTGCCGAAGATCGACAGTCGCGCGCGTTTGCCCAGCGCCGCTTCGCACGCCACCTTCACCAGCAGCGTCGCGTGGGCGGTCGATTGACCGATGCGTCCGGCCGGATCACAACCCGCCACGTTGAAATAGCGCAGCGCGACGTAGCGCGGCCCGCCGGCCGCCGCGAGGTCGCGCAGCATCCATTCGCTCATGAGCTTGGACGTGCCGTACGGATTGATGGGCGCCGTCGGCGTGTCCTCGGCCGCCTTCCCGTCCGGCGGAATGCCGTACACCGCGGCGCTCGAGGAAAACACGATCTGCGCGACGCCGGCGTCCTGGCAGCAGGCCAGGAGGTTGCGCGTCGCGCAGGTGTTGTTGGCGTAATAGCGCAGCGGATCGGCCACCGATTCCGGCACGATCGTGCGCGCGGCAAAGTGGATCACCGTATCGACGGCGTGCTCCCGCAGCACCTTCGCCACCAGGTCCTGGTCGCCGACGTTGCCGACCACGAGTTCCGCGTCGCGCACGGCCGCGCGGAAGCCGGTCGACAGGTCATCCAGCACCACCACGCGCTCGCCCGCCGCGACGAGCTGCAGCAACACGTGGCTGCCGATGTAGCCGGCGCCACCCGTGACCAGGATGCCTCGGCGTTGCGCTGCGGATGTAGTCACGATGGGTCCTTGTGCGGAAGCGGCCGCCCATTGTAGGTGGGACCGTCGCTGGCGAGGCCGACCGCCACCCAGGCCCGGCCCGTGTCGCGTCGCCGACCGCGTCGGGCCTTCCGGCCCTCCTACCCTTCAGCTTGGCCGTCGCCAGCGCGGCCGGTTTCAAAACGACGTCCCACTACTTCGCGTTTGCGCCACCCAGCTCGGCGTACAGCTTGTCGGCTGCCGCCCTTTCAGAGAAAGCCGTGCCCGCCTTCTGCAGCGCGCCCAGTGTCGCGCGCGCGCCGGCCTTGTCGCCGGCGCGGGCCTGTGCCACCGCGTAGTGGTACTGGATCGTGCCGACCGTGGGCGCGGCCTTCGCCGCGGCCGCCAGCACCGGCACCGCTGTCTTGGCCTGGTTGGCATTGACCAGCGCCCAGCCGTAGGTATCGGCCACCGCGGGCGACGTGGGCTGCAGCTTGTAGGCACGCGCCGACAACTCAACCGCCTTCGGGTTGTGCTGGGTGTCGTAGATCCACGCCAGGTTGTTCAGTGCATCGACGTTGCCCGGGGACTGCTTCAGCACCGCTTCGTACTGCGTCGCGGCCTGCGCGTTTTGCTGCTGGTCCATGTAGTACTGCGCCAGCAGCAAGCGCACGCCGCCATCGTCGGCGTGCTTGGCCAGCCAGCCCGTCAGGATGGCCTCCGGCTGCTTGGCCTTCGCGGCTTCCGCGGCCTGGAAGCTCTTGATCACCAGCGGCCGGTCGTAGCTCACCTTCAAGCCCTGCTGGTAGGCGCTGGCCGCCTTGGTGTAGGCCTTGTCCGCCATGTACAGGTCACCTTCCAGCGCAAACCCCTGGGCTTTCACCGTCGGCTGTTTCTGCAACGTTTGCGCCAGTGCCACCGCGCCGGCGAGGTCATGGTTTTGCATCTGCATGAAGGCCAGCAGCGCCACCGCCTGCACCTCGGCGGGGTTCGTCTTGACGACCGCTTCCAGGTTGGTGCGGGCGTCCGCGGCATCCTTGTTGAGGATTTGCGCGCGCGCGAGGTTGGTGCGGAACAGCGCCATGGTGGGCGCGAGCTTCACCGCCTGCTGCAGCGGCGCCAGCGCTTCGGCATGGCGGCCGGCATTGAGTTCGGCTGCGCCATAGGCATTGAGCGCGGCCGGATTGTTGGGCTCGGCATCGGCCAGGCGCTTGGCGGTCGCCGCGGCCTGATCGAAACGGCCCGTCTGGCTGTACAGCAGTGCCAGCTCCACATAGCCCGCGGGCGCCTGCGGCTGGGCGTCGATCGCCTGCTGGAAGCGCTTGATGGCGTCGGCCTGGTCGCCGCGCTGCGCCGCCAGCCGGCCCAGCGCCAGCATCGCCGCCGCGTTCTTCGGATCCTGCTGCAGCACGGTCGCGTAGCGGGCCTCGGCGTCCTTGGCGTGGCCTTCGACCACGTCGAGGCTGGCCAGACTCAGCAGCGCGCCGATGTTCTTGGGATCGAGCTTGATGGCTTGGTCGTATTGCTTGCGCGCCGCATCCCGCTGGTTGGCCGCGACGAGGGCGGTGCCATACACCAGGAACGCGGCGCTGTCGGTTGGGTGCTTGGCCGCATAGTCGGCCGCGATCTTCACGGCTTTCGCGGGCTGCTTGTCGCGCACGTAGGCCATGACCAGCAGCGTGGCCCGCTGGGCGGCTTCCGATTCGTTCTTGGCCGGGGTGTTCTCCAGCAGCCGAATGGCCTCCGCGTTGTTGCCGCCCGCCAGGGCGCTGCCGGCCTGGGCGTAAGGCCCACTGCTGGCGGCGAGGGGCGCGGGCGTCCCGGTAGCCGTCGCGACTTCACCCTTCGGCGTGCCCACGCCTTCGGTCGCGGCGCGCTGCAGCATCGCCAGCAGTTCGGCGTCGGTCGGGTTGTTCGGCACCAGCGGGCGCAGCGTGCCCAGCGCCTGCTGCGAGCGCCCTTCGCGGAAGAACGTCAGGGCCAGCAGCTTGCGTGCGGAGGCATTCTGCGGGTCCACGCCCATCACGTTGCTGAGGTACATTTCGGCCTGGCTGTAGTCGCCCTTGGCGTAGTTGACCGCCCCCATCAGCAGCTGCGCGGGCACGTTGTTGGCACTGGCCTTGAGCACGTCCTGGAGCTGCTCGATCGCGCCGTCGAGGTGCCCCTGCTTGTACAGCACCGTTGCATGCAGGTAGTGCGGATAGGGCTGCTGCGGCGACAGTTTTTCCAGCTCGGCGATGTTCTTCAGGGCCGCGTCGAACTGGTTTTGCCGCGCCTGGGTGTCGGCCAGGCGCGCCTGCGCGTAGAAGCGTTCCTGCGGCAGCCAGTCGGCGTGTTTCAGATCCAGGCTCTGCTGATACGCCGCTTCCGCCGTCGCGAAGTCACCGCCCTCGAACGCGAGGTCGGCCTTGGCGACCAGCGCCTGCGGGCTGGCCGGCGCCGCGGCCAGGGCCTGCGCGATGTATTTCTGCGCCGTCGCCGTGTCCTTCGACTCCGCGGCAAGCTTGGCGAGGCCCACCAGCGCGTTGGCCTGTTTCGGCTCGAGCTTCAGGGCGGCTTCGTAGGAGGCCTGTGCGGCGGCATCCTGCTTGAGCGCGCGCTGGGCATCGCCGCGCAGCGTGGCGACGTCGGCGCCGACGGCTGGCGCAAACGTGTTCGTGGCGGGCAGCGTCTTCAGCAGCGTGTCGAACTGCGCGGTCACCATCAGCGCGCGGCCGAGCGGCACGATCCAGTCGGCTTCGGCCACGCCGTTGGCCTTGGCGTTTTCAAGATCGCTCTGCGCATCCTTGGGGTCGCCCAGCATCAGCGAGGCCTGCCCGAGCAGCAGCCACGCCTGGCCGTTCCTGGAGTCTTTTTGCAGCACCTTCTTGGCCTCGATGTAGGCCGCGCGGTACTTGCCTTCGTTCTGGTACTTCGTGCCCGTCGCGACGCTGGCCTGGCCACCCGCCAGGCCGCAGCCCGCCAACAGCAGGCTGGTGCACAGCACCACGCAGGCGCGCTGCAGCCAGGTCTTCCGCAAGGTCGTGTGCATGCTCGTGTCCTCAGTGGGTGCGGTCGCGCCGATTCACTCGGTATCGGTCGGCTTGCGCAAGCCGTGTTTGTCCAGCAGATCGTAGAGTGTCGGCCGGCTGACGCCCAACAGCTCGGCTACCTTGGAAAGGTTGC
The DNA here is from genome assembly GCA_035720985.1 of Rhodanobacteraceae bacterium. GTDB lineage: Bacteria > Pseudomonadota > Gammaproteobacteria > Xanthomonadales > Rhodanobacteraceae > 66-474. Next base: position 35,287 of record DASTNI010000020.1, read on the forward strand.
CGCCGGCGCGCGTCAGCGCGCGCTGGATCGCGCGCAGCTCCGCGGCGTTGCGCACGTCGCGCAGGCTCAGGATGTCCTCGTCGCCGGCCGCCGCGAGGTGCAGCGCCTCGGGTCCGATCAGCTTGCCTTCGGCCATGATGACGGCGCTGTTGACGACGTTTTCGAGCTCGCGCACATTGCCATGCCACGGATGGGCCTCGATGAGCTTCAGCGCCTTGGCGCTGAATCCCCGCACCGGCCGGCCGTGCCGGCGCGCGGCGGCGTCCAGGAAATGGCGCGCCAGCAGCGCAACGTCGCCCTCGCGGTCGCGCAGCGGCGGCAGGCGGATCGGCACTTCGCTGATCCGGTAGTAGAGGTCCTGGCGAAATCGGCCGTCGGCGATCAGCGCGGCGAGGTCCTGGTGCGTCGCGCCAATGACGCGCACGTCCACCGCGATCGTTTCGCGCCCGCCGATGCGCTCGATGACGCGTTCCTGCAGGAAGCGCAGCAGCTTGGCCTGCAGCGCGAGCGGCATGTCGCCGATTTCGTCCAGCAGCAGCGTGCCGCCGCTGGCCAGTTCGATCTTGCCCCGCGTCTGCTTGTGCGCGCCGGTGTAGGCGCCCTTCTCGTAGCCGAACAGTTCGGCTTCCAGGAGGTTCTCGGGGATCGCCGCGCAGTTGATCGCGACGAAGGCCTGGTCGGCGCGCGGGCTCAGGCGGTGCAGCGCGCGTGCGAAGAGTTCCTTGCCGGTGCCGGTTTCGCCCAGCAGCAGCACCGTCGCATCGGTCGGGCCGACCTTTTCGATCAGGCGGCAGGCTTCGCGGATCGCCTGGCTGGTGCCGATGATGCCTTCCAGCGCGGACGGTGGCGTCGCGCTGCGGAGCTTGCGGTTTTCGGCCTCGAGCTCGGCCACGCGGAACGCGCGGTCGACGATCAGGCGCAGCACTTCCAGATCCAGCGGCTTGGCGCAGAAATCGTAGGCGCCCGCACCGATCGACTTGACCGCGTTGTCGCGGTCGCCGTTGCCGGTCGTGACGATGATCTTGGTATGCGGCGCGGCATCGAGGATGTCGGCGATGGTCGCGAAGCCCTCGCTGGTGCCGGTAGCGTCGGGTGGCAGGCCAAGATCCTGCAGCACCACCACCGGCTGGTGCCGGCGCAGCAGCGCGAGCGCGCCCGTGCGGTCGCCTGCCACGACCACGGTGTAGTCATCGAAGCTCCAGCGCAGCTGGCTCTGCAGCCCGGTGTCGTCCTCGACGATCAGCAGCGTGCGTGGCGGCGTACTCATGCGGCGGTTCCCCTGTCGAGCGCAGGTGCGACCGGGGCCGCGTCGTCGGCCAGCGGCACCTCGATCGCGAACACCGTGCCACGACCGGGCGTGCTGTCCACGTGCAGGGTGCCGCCCAGCGAACGCACGTATTCGCGCGCCTGGTACGCGCCGATGCCCATGCCCTTGCTGGCCTTGGTGGTAAAGAACGGCTTGAACAGCCGATTCTGGATGAAGTCCTGGTCCATGCCCACTCCGTCGTCCTCGATTTCGATCCGCGCCTGGTTGCCGCGCGTCGCCGTGCGCACCGTGACGTGGCCTGCGGTGCCCGCGGCATCCTGCGCGTTGCGGATGACGTGGGCCAGCACGGTGCCGAACTGCTCGACGTCGGCGTGCACCCAGGCCTCGGCGGCGGGCACGGGACACGCGGGCGTGGGCGGCTGCGCGCCGCATTCCTCGATCGCGCGCTGGACGATTGCCGCCAGGCGTGTGCGCCCCGCCGCGCCGGAGGCGACTTCGCCGCGCAGTTGTTCGAGCACGCGGGTGATGCGGTGGACGGAGTTCTCCACCGTCTTCAGCATGTCATCGATGAATGCCGGATTGGTCTTGTGGCGCACGGCATTCTGCAGCAGCAGCGACTGCTGCGCCGCGATGTTCTTGAGATCGTGCATCAGGAACGCGGTCAGGCGATTGAAGCCCTCGAACTGGCGCGCCTCGGCCAGCCGCCGCGCGTTCGCCGCCTGGGCGAGCGTGCCGGCCACCTGGCTGCCGGCGGTGCGCAGGAGGTCGATGTCCTCCCAGTCCAGCGCGCGCCGCGCGCGCGCCTGCGCCAGCAGCGCAAAGCCCAGCAGCTGCTGGTCCAGCACCAGCGGTACCAGCAGCCAGGCCTGCGGCAACCCGACCAGCGCGGCCGGTGCGGTGAGCGTCGCATCATTCAGCGGCGGGGGTTCGGTCAGGTCGTAGATCCAGCGCCGCTCGCGCATGCACGCAAACGCCGGGTGCGTCGCGGCAAGGCGCAGGCTCGGCGGCAGCGCAAGGTTCCAGCCGGCCACCGGCACGAACGCGTCGGCGTCGTCGCGCAGGAACAGCGCGCCCGCCGGGCTGTCCATCGTCTGCGCCAGCGCGCGCACCGCGCGCTGCGGCAGCTCGGTGTCGCTGTCGCTGGCACCCAGCGTCGCGGTCAGGCGCAGCCACTCCTCGCGGTAGTCGTGGCGGAAGCTGAAGAAGTTCTTGTGCAGGAACACCTTGAGCCGCGAGCGCGCCTGGCCGGACCTCGAGATCG
>DASTNI010000021.1:0-2190 GCA_035720985.1 Rhodanobacteraceae bacterium
CGCGCACGGCTGGTCAACGCCGAGGACATGGCCCGCTACCTCGGCCGTCATTTGCCGCCCGAAGGTGGCATCGACTCCACGCAATTGTCGATCGGCTCGATCGAGGATCTGCGCGCCTATCAGACCCTGCTTACCCTGGCGTTGCGCAGTCGCCGCATTGGTGGCTTGCGCCGCGAAGACCCACTGGGTCGCCTGCAGCGCGGCTTCCGCGTGGAACTGCTCGACCCGGGCGAAGCGGACGACAACGGCTACCTGCGCGCACCGCGCTTCGCCGTCACCCGACTTCGGAAAACCGCATGAAACGCAGCTGGAACACGCTCAGCCAGATCTCCAACGGCGTTTACGCCGTGCAGGATTTCGAGCGCGCCGCCTATCGGCTGGTCACCGAGCAGGTGCTCTACGCCAGCGACCGCAACGCGCGCTCGGCCTATCACCTGATCGAGGATCACTTCGACGACTACCTCACCGCGCTCGAACCGCTGGGCATCCGGCTGGAACGCAACGCGCACTACCGTTACGTGGTGGCGCTGCCCACGCATGGCGAGGGTGCGCCGGTGACGCTGGACGAAACCCTGCTCCTGCTGGTGCTGCGCCAGCGCTACGACGAAGCAATGCGGCAAGGCCAGATCGAGGACCAGGGCGAAGTGGTGGTCGAGCTGCCGGACCTGCAGGAAGCGTATCCGGCGCTGGCCGGGCGCGCGATGCCCGATGTCGGTACGTTGCGCACCCTGACTCGCGCACTCAAGCGCTGGGGCGTGTGCCGGCTGGTCGACACCGACGGCGACGACCCGCAACCCTTCCACCTGCGCGTGCGCCCGGCCATCGTGGAGATCGTCGGCGAGCAATGGCTGCAGCGGCTGGACCAGCACAACCGCGACGACGACGTGCCGGATGAAGACGGCAGCGACGCCGACACGGACGCGACGGAGGGCGACGATGCAACTGCTTGAACGCGTGCACCTGGTGCAGTTCTTCCTGTTCGAGGCGCAGACCCTGACGCTGGACGCCACCAGCGCGATCATCGCGCCCAACGGCGCCGGCAAGAGCGCGCTGCTGGACGCGCTGCAGATCGTGCTGCTCGGCGGCGACCGCAGCCGCATCCGCTTCAACGCACAGGCCGGCGGCAGCGCGCGTGCGCGCAGCATCCGCGATTACTGCCTGGGCGTGTTTCGCAGCGGCGAGGAAGGGCGCAAGCGGCGCACCGCCACCACCTACATCAGCCTGGTGTTCCGCGACGAGGACAGCGGCGTGCCGCTGACCGCCGGCATCGCGCTGGGCGCCTCGGCCGACGAGCCCGATCACCGCCTGTACGGCCAGTACCTGCTGCCCGGCGTGGCGCTGCAGCTGGACGACCACCTGGAGCGCAGCAAGGGCCGCGAACTGCCGCTGGAATGGGCGGCGTTCCGCGAGCTGGCGGTGCGCCGCTGCCGCGATGCCGACAGCAAGCTGGAGCTGCATCCGACCAGCGAACGCTTCGTCAAGGATCTGCTGTTCCGCCTGCGTGCCGCGCCCACCGCGCACCCGGATGTCGCGGCCTATCGCAAGGCGTTCCAGAACGCGCTCAACCTGCAGCGCGTCGAGGACGTCGACCTGTTCGTGCGTACCTTGGTGGCCGAGGACCGGCCCACCGATATCGCGCGTTTCCGTGGACTGCTGGAATCGTTTCGCCAGTTGAAGGAAAAGATCGCGCAAGTGGTCGAGCGCATTGATGCGGCCGAGGGCGTCGAGCAGCAATACGCCAAGATCGCCACGCAGGCTGCGCGCGCGGCCTCCTATCGGGCGCTGGCCGCCGAATACGCCCGCGACCTGCTGGCCGAGCAGGTCGACCAGGCCGAGCAGGCCAGCGAGCAGGCCACCGACACGCTGGCCGCCACGCGGCGCGCCTTGCAGGAATCGACCCTCGAACAGCAGTCGGCCGAGGAGGCGCACCAGCAGGCCAGCGCGCGCCTGCAGGGCAGCCAGGGCTACGGCGAGCAGGCGCAGATCGACGAGCTGGCCGCACGCGATCGCAACGAACTGGCGCGCTTGAAGAAGGAACTGTTGCGCGAGATCAGCTTCGTGCGCGAGCAGTTTCTCGCGCTCGGCAAACTCGGTTTGCCCAACGTGGATGCCGCGATGCTGGAACACGCACAGGCCGCGTGGCATGGCTGGTACGACACGCTGGTGGCGTTGCCCGCCGACGCCGAGCTG
>DASTNI010000022.1:0-52287 GCA_035720985.1 Rhodanobacteraceae bacterium
CACGGGTCGCGCTCGAGGCGCGCGCGCGGCAGGCGCGCGGCGACGGCCGCGGCCCGCAACGGGCGGCGGCGTGGCACCGCGGTCTCGGCCGATCGGTAGCGCGTGATGAAGCCGCCGAACCAGTCGGCGAGCGCGTCTTCGTCCAACCCGTCCGCAAAGTGTCCGAGCGCCCGCCGCGCGCGCTTGAACGCGGCCGGGTCGATTTCACCGGCGGACCGGGCGGGCGTGAGATCCGGGTCGGCGAAGCGGGCGGATTCGGGCGCGGATTCGGCGAGGCGCGCCGCCAGATCCAGCCTCAGCTCGGCGATCGCGGGTGCGCGCATGCCGACCGAGAACGTCATGCATTCGCCCACGGCGATGCCATCGTGCGGCACGCCCGGCGGCAGGTACAAAAGGTCGCCCGGAGCGAGCGTCCATTCGTGGCTCGGTCGAAACTCGCGCAGCAGTTTCAACGGGACGTCATCGCGAAAGTCCACGTTGGGCTGCGGGCGGGCATCGATCGCCCAGCGGCGCCGACCCAGGCCCTGGATCAGGAACACGTCGTACTGGTCGACGTGTGCGCCCACGCCGCCGCCGTCGGTCGCATAGCTGACCATCACGTCGTCGAGGCGCCAGCTGGGTATGAACCCGAAGGCGCCCAGCAGCTCCGCCGTGGCCGGGTGCCATTTGTCGACGTCCTGCACCAGCAGCGTCCAGCGCGCGGCGGGCAGGCGGGCGAACAGCGACTCGTCGAATGGCCCCGTGAGCAGCTTCCAGCGCCCGCCGTTGCGGCGCACCTGTCCGGGTACCGCGCGCACCGCGCCCGCGTGCACGACGATCCTTGCCAGCGCGCCGTCCAGGCAGGCGAGTCCCGCGAGGTCGTCCGGCTCGAGGCCGGGAGCAAAGTCGGGGAAACCGCCGCGCACCAGCAACGGGCGCTTCTGCCAGTAGTCGCGGAGGAACCGCGTTGCCGACATGCCGAGGCGCTGGCCGGCACGGGCCTCGACGATGAGCGGCGGTGAGGTCATGAGGGTGATCCTGCGTCGGTAGCGTGCACGCGCCGGTTCAGCCGGCAACGCCGGTGTTGACCAGGCACAGCAGCCGCGTGCGCGCGGTGGCGACGTCGATATGCTCGGCGGCCAACCATTCGTCGTTGTAGTACGTGTTGGTGTAGCGATCACCCGCGTCGCAGATCAGGGTGACGACCGGGCCGGTTTCACCGGCGGCCTTGAGGTCCACCATGAGTTGCAGCGCGCCCACAAAGTTGGTTCCGGTCGAGCCGCCGCAGCGGCGGCCCAGAAGGCTCTCCAGGACGCGCAGCGCCGCCATCGAGTCGGCGTCGGCCACCGGGATCATGCGGTCGATCACGCTCGGCAGGAACGAGGGCTCGACGCGGGGGCGACCGATGCCTTCGATGCGCGATCCATGATGCAGGGTGAGGCTCGCGTTGCCGGTCCGATAGTACTCGGCGAACACGGAGTTTTCGGGATCGACCACCGCGAGGCGCGTCTCGCTGCGCTCGGTGCTGCCGTAGCGGATGTAGCGGCCAAGCGTGGCCGACGTGCCGCCCGTGCCGGCGCCAACCACGATCCAGCGCGGTATCGGCTGGGGCTCGCGCCGCATCTGGCGAAAAATGGACTCGGCGATGTTGTTGTTGCCGCGCCAGTCGGTCGCGCGTTCGGCGTAGGTGAACTGGTCCATGTAATGGCCATCGAGCTCAGCGGCCAACTTCTGCGCGGCGCCGTATACGTCGGTGTCGTCGATGAGGTGGCACTGGCCACCAAAAAATTCGATCTGGGCGATCTTTTGCTGCTGGGTCTTGCGTGGCATGACCGCGAAGAACGGCAGGTTCAGGAGCCGCGCGAAGTACGCCTCGGAAATCGCGGTGCTGCCGCTCGACGCTTCGATTACCGGCCGATCTTCGGCGAGCCAGCCGTTGCAGATCGCGTACAGGAACAGCGAACGTCCCAGGCGGTGCTTGAGGCTGCCCGTGGGATGCACCGATTCGTCCTTGAAGTACAGGGGAATGCCGGGGAACGCAGGCAGATCCAGCCGGATGAGGTGGGTGTCGGCCGAACGCGCGGCTTCGGCTTCCAGTGCCGCAAGCGCGCGGCGGGTCCATGTGTACATCGGCACATTGTAAACGCTTGCAAAGGCCCCGGGTGCCACCTATGGTTGCGCGGGGAGTCCACGTCGCATGCGCTGGGGAGCAGCACATGATTCGTGTCGTGTTGGTCGATGACCACGAGCTGGTGCGGTCCGGGTTCCGGTTGATCCTTGCGGCGCAGCGCGACATCGAGGTCGTCGGCGAGGCGAGTTCGGCGGAAGAGGGTCTGCGCCTGATCCGGGCCAGCCGTCCCGACATCGCGCTGGTGGACGTCCACATGCCGGGCATGAGTGGCATCGAGCTCACCGCGCGCGTGCAGCGCGCGGCGCTGGCGACCCGGATCGTGATTCTCACGGTCGTCGACGACGCCCAGTTTCCGCGACGCCTGCTGCAGTCGGGCGCGCTTGGCTACCTCACCAAGGGGTGCCCCGCCGAAGAGCTGTTGACGGCGGTACGCACGGTCGCGCAGGGGCGCCGCTACCTCGACACCGCGATTGCCCGCAAGATGGCGCTGGCCGCGGTGGATGGCGACGAGTCGCCGCTCGAGATGCTGTCTTCGCGTGAACTCGAGGTCGCGTTGATGCTGTCGCGCGGACTCGCGGTGAACGAGGTGGCCAAACGGCTGCACCTCAGCGCCAAGACGGTGTCGACCTACAAGCAGCGCGTATTCGAGAAGCTCGACGTGCAGCACACGATCGGCCTGTCGCGGGTGCTCTCCGCGCACGGGTTGTTGGTCGAGTCGCAAGGCTGATTTGATTGCGACCGCGTGGCACGTCCGCATCGCGGGCGCGCCGCGGAATGTCAGTCCTTGGGCTTCGGCGCTTCGCCTTCACCCGGGGTGCCAGTCGACGGCGATGGCAGTACCTGCGGCGTGAACATCGGCCGGATGGCACCCGACAGCGCGTTTTGTGCGGGAATGGCGGGATGGCGCGGCAGCGGACGCTGGTCAGCCGCGGGCGACGGTGGGGCGGCAAACAACGAGGGCGTCACGGGCTCAGACTTTGCTGCCGCGGGCTGCGCCGGCTTGATCGGCGCCGCCGCGTTGCCGGGCGCTGTCGCGGGCGAGGGTGATCCCGCCTGCGCGGGCCGGGACGGCGCCGAAGACGCATCCGCGGCGTGACGCGCGGCGGCAGGCGCCGATGCGCCTGTGGATGCCGCGATGGTGGGCGCGCCGGCCGGGGCGGGCGCCGCTGCCTTGCCGGACGGGTCGGCGGCGTGCAGCGCGATGCCGGCCGCGTGCTCCGCTGGCGCGCGCAGGGGTGCATCCGCATGCGGGTGGCCGTTGTTGCCACCGCTGCGGGACCCCTTCGCCACGTCATGATCGGCATCCTCGTCGTCGACGTCGCGTGGGGCGGTCGATACCGGACCGTTGCCGGTGACCGAGCCTTCGGTCGACGCGTGGCGACGGCGGCGACCGCCACGGCGGCCCCGGCGGCGCTTGCCGGTTGCGGTACCCGTGGGCGCATCGGTCCCATTCACTTGCGCGCCATCGGCACCGCCTGCGGTGCTGGTGCCCGCAGCCGGCGCGGGTTCGGCCGCGATGTGCGGTTGCGGCGCCGGCGTGACGGGCGCGCCGGGCAGGTCGGCGCGTGCGGGCCGTGATTCGGCGGCGCGTGACTGGACCGGCGGTTTGGGGAGGATGGGAGCGGTCGGCCTCGGCGTTGCGCGACTGGGCTCGTCAGCGTGCGGTTTCGCGGGCCGCGCGGATGTTGCACGCGTGGGCGACGCGGAGGAGGCTGGCCGCGGGCGGCGCATGTCCCCGGTGTGCTCGTGGTTGCCGTTGCGGTGCCCGTTGCCGCGCGATCCGGCGTCCTGGCGGCGATTGCCCGCGCGGCCCCGCCGGGTGTCGGTCGGCCGGCGGTCGGCAGGTGCCGGCGTAGCGGGTTCGGCGGCACTTGCGGTTGCCGCGGGCGCCGCGCGGAACCATCCGAACAGACGTCCAAGCAACCCGCCCGTTGCCACCGGCTGGGCGACCGGCGCGGGCACGGCGATTGCGGCCGGTTCGGCGGGAGCGTCGGCATGGTGCTGGGGAATGGGCGTTGCGTGCTGGATGGCACTGACCGCCGGCTCTTCACCGTGGGTGATGACGCCCATGCGCGGCTGCGGCTCGGGCGCGACTTCCGTGAGCCGTTCGTAGCTCGGCTTGGCGTGCTCGCCCATTTCCGCATCGCGGATGCGCGTGATTTCCAGATGCGGCGTTTCGAGATTCTTGTCCGCGACCACCACCACGTGCACCTGGTGCCGCAGTTCGATCTCGACCACGCTGGCGCGCTTTTCGTTGAGCAGGAAGTTGGCCACTCGGGTTGGCGCCTGCACCAGCACTTCGCCGGTGTTTTCCTTCATCGCGTGTTCTTCGATCAACCGCAGCGCCGAGAGCGACAGCGACTGCACGCTCCGGACGACACCGTGGCCGTCGCAGCGTGGGCAGACCGTCTGCGTGGATTCCTCGAGGCTGGGACGCAGGCGCTGGCGCGACAGTTCCAGCAAGCCGAACCGGGAGATGCGTGCGATCTGGACGCGCGCGCGATCGAGCTTCAGCGCGTTGCGCAGCTTGTCCTCGACATCGCGCTGGTGGCGCGTGCTTTCCATGTCGATGAAATCGATGACGACGAGGCCACCCACGTCGCGGATACGCAACTGGCGCGCGATCTCCACCGCCGCCTCGCAGTTGGTGTGGAAGGCGGTGTCTTCGATGTCCGAGCCCTTGGTGGCGCGGGCCGAGTTGATGTCGATCGAGGTCAGAGCCTCGGTCGGGTCGATGACGATCGAGCCGCCGGAGGGCAGCCGCACGTTGCGGTCGTACGCGCTTTCGATCTGCGTTTCGATCTGGAAACGCGTGAACAGCGGGGTGTTGTCGTTGTACAGCTTCAGCTTGTTGAGGCTGTTCGGCATCACCTGCTGCATGAATTCCTTCGCGTCTTCGTAGAGCGCAGGTTCGTCGATCAGGATTTCGCCGATGTCCGCGCGCAGATAGTCGCGCAGCGCGCGGATGAACAGCTTCGATTCCTGGTAGATCAGGAACGGCGCCGAGCGCGCGGCGGCGGCCTCGGAAATGGCCTTCCAGAGCTGCAGGAGATAATCGAGGTCCCACTGCAGGTCCTCGGCGTCGCGGCCGACACCCGCGGTGCGCACGATGAGGCCCATGCTTTCGGGAACGTTGACGTGCTGCAGGGCGTCCTTGAGGGCCTGCCGGTCATCGCCCTCGATGCGGCGCGACACCCCGCCCGCGTTCGGGCTGTTGGGCATCAGGACCATGTAGCGGCCGGCCAACGATATATAAGTCGTGAGCGCCGCGCCCTTGTTGCCGCGTTCTTCCTTCTCGACCTGCACGACGAGCTGCTGGCCTTCCTTCAACAGGTCGCGGATGCCGGCCTTGTTGTGGTCGACCCCGGGCGTGAAGTATTCCTTCGAGATTTCCTTCAGCGGCAGGAAGCCGTGGCGCTCGGCGCCGTAATCGACGAAGCACGCTTCGAGCGAAGGTTCCACCCGCGTGATGCGGGCCTTGTAGATGTTCGACTTCTTCTGTTCGCGCGAAGGGATTTCGAGGTCGAGGTCGTACAGCGACTGGCCATCGACGATGGCCACGCGCAACTCCTCACGCTGAGTTGCGTTGATCAACATGCGTTTCATTGTGGATTCCTTGGAAGTCGCCGGCGCAGGGCGTTTCCGGCGGCGCCTTCGAGGGGCAGCCGGCCGGGTGACGCACCGCGCCTGGCGGCGATTGCCGGGTCCGATACGCGGCCCCGGTGGATGATGATTGGTGTCTTTGCCTCCCGGCATTCCCCTGCCGCACTCATGACGGTGGGCAAATGCCGACCCGAACGTTACGATGGCGAGGTGCCGGCTGCTCCCGATCGGGACTGGCAAGCGGCCACCTTGTCCGCGCAGCGCGCGAGTGCAGGACCGCCGAAGTGCGGCGGATGCCTGCGTGATGCGGGCCAATCGTAGCATCGTCAAGGGTTTTTTCCAATGGGGACGCCAACTTCGGCCCGCGCATCCGGCGGCGTGCAAACGGTGGAGATCGGGGCTGACCGCGATGGGCAGCGCGTGGACAACTGCCTGGCCGCGCTGCTGAAGGGGGTTCCGAAGACCCACCTCTACCGCCTGCTGCGGACGGGCCAGGTGCGGATAAACGGCAAGCGCGCGAAACCCGATACGCGTCTGGCGGCGGGCGATCGCCTGCGACTGCCTCCGGTTCGCGTTGCCGAGCATGCGGCGCCGGGCACGCCGCCGGCGGCGATGCTGGAGGAGGTCAGGCGCGCCATCATTTTCGAGGATCGCGACTTCCTGGTCATCGACAAGCCGACCGGCATTGCCAGCCACGGCGGCAGCGGCGTCGCGTTTGGCGCCATCGAGTTGCTGCGCGCGGGGCGGCCGCGCGATCACCTGGAGTTGGTGCACCGGCTCGACCGGGATACGTCGGGCGTGCTGGTGTTTGCGCGGACCCGCCGTGGACTGGTCGGCGTCCAGGACCTGATCCGCTCGGGGCAGACCAAGAAGCAATACCTGTGCCTGATGACCGGCAGGCTCGAACGCGCCAAATTCGACGTCAACGCACCGCTACGGAAATCGGTGCTCCAGGGGGGAGAGCGCATGGTGCGCGTGGACGCCGCCGGCAAACCAGCGCTCACGTTTTTCCGCGAAATCGAGCGCTATGCCGACGCCAGCCTGGTCGAGGCGACCCTCGCCACGGGCCGCACGCACCAGATCCGCGTGCACGCCAGGCACGCGGGCCACCCGCTGGCGGGCGACCCGAAGTACGGCGAGCGCGAGGCCAACAAGCGCTGGCACGCGCTGGGCTTGCGGCGCCTGTTTCTGCATGCCGCGCGGTTCGAGTTCGACCTGGGCGAACGGGCCTACAGTTTTTCCGCGCCGCTGCCCACCGACCTGCACGCGGTACTCGATCGCCTCTGAGGCGGTGGTGAGCCAGACAGCCGCGCCGCGGCACGGCTTCCGCTCAGGAAACAGTGGGCTGCTGACTGATACCATCGCGGCTTTGCGGCGGACATGGACTGCGCATGAAGGTCACCATTTTCGGCACCGGTTACGTGGGACTGGTCACTGGCACCTGCCTGGCCGAAATGGGCAATCACGTGTTGTGCGTGGACGTCGACGCCGACAAGGTCCGGCGCCTCGACCGCGGTGAGGTACCCATCTTTGAGCCCGGCCTGGCGCCGATGGTCGCCCGCAACCATGCGGCGCATCGCCTGACCTTCACGAACGATGCGCAGGCTGCGGTCGCGCATGGTGACGTGATCTTCATTGCCGTCGGCACGCCGCCGGACGAGGACGGCAGTGCCGACCTTCAATATGTGCTGGCGGTGGCGCGCAGCATCGGCCAGCACCTCGACCGTTACGTGGTGGTGGTCGACAAGTCCACGGTGCCGGTCGGCACCGCGGACCGCGTGCGGTCGGAGATCGGGCGCACGCTGGAGCAGCGCGGCGTGGCGTCCGACTTCGACGTGGTGTCGAACCCCGAGTTCCTGAAGGAGGGCGATGCCGTTGGCGACTGCATGAAGCCCGATCGCATCATCATCGGCTCGGCGTCGCCCCGCGCGATCGCGGAGATGAAAGCGCTGTACGCGCCTTTCAACCGCAACCACGATCGCATCGTGGTCATGGACACGCGTTCGGCCGAGCTGACCAAATACGCGGCCAACGCGATGCTGGCCACCAAGATCAGTTTCATGAACGAGATCGCCAACATTGCCGAGCGCGTCGGCGCCGACGTCGAGATGGTGCGTCACGGGATCGGGTCGGATCCGCGCATCGGGTATTCCTTCATCTACCCGGGCATCGGTTACGGTGGCTCGTGTTTTCCGAAGGACGTTCAGGCCCTGGGACGCGCCGCGCGCGGGCAGGGTTACGGGGCGCGGCTGTTGGGCGCGGTCGAGGCCGTGAACCACGACCAGAAGCGCAAGCTGTTCGAGCTCATCGCTCGGCACTGCAACGAACGGCTGCGTGGGCTTACGGTTGCGCTGTGGGGACTCGCGTTCAAGCCGAACACCGACGACATGCGCGAGGCACCGAGCCGGGTGCTCATGGAGGCCTTGTGGGGAGCTGGTGCGGGGGTGCGTGCGTTCGATCCCGAAGCCCGGGGCGAAGCCGCGCGCATCTTTGGCAAGCGCGCCGATCTCACGCTGTGTGACGATCCCTGGCTGGCGCTGGAAGGCGCGGACGTTCTGGCCGTCGTCACCGAATGGAAGGTCTTCCGCAGCCCGGACTTCGTGCGCATCAAGGCGGCATTGAAGCAAGCGGCCGTTTTCGATGGCCGCAATCTGTACGATCCCGCCACCGTCGAGGCGGCGGGCCTGGCTTACTATGGCATTGGCCGTGGCCGCAGCTCGGCCACCCCGGACCCCCCAGTATGAATCCCCTGCCCATGAACGAGCGCCTGGATGACATGGAAGTACGCCTGACCTTCCTCGACGACGCGGTCTCGTCGTTGGGTGACAGCGAGACCCGTCAATCGCAACGTTTGTTGCGGCTGGAAAACGCGTTGGGCGATTTGCGGCGCGAGCTCGCGGCCTTGCGCACCAGCCTCGCCGGGGACGCGCGTGATGAACCGCCGCCCCCGCACTACTGAGCGTTTTCGATGAACCGCGGCGCGGATCGGCCGGCGCCGTGCCATTGGCGGCGGCCGGAGGCGATTCCGGTGCACGTCGGGCCGTCCATCAACCTGTCGTTGGGCGTTGCATGAGCGAATCCCTGCGGGACCAATTGCTGAAGGCCGGATTCAAGCCTACGGCGGCGCCTCCCAAGCCGCATCGGCAACCTGCTCACGCGCGGCTCGCCGCGCGTGAGCCACGTGATGCGGGCGAACTGGATTTGGCCCACGCTTTTGCATTGCGCGCCAAGGCCGAACGTGCCGAGCGCGAAGCCGCCGAGCGCGCGGCGCGCGAGAAGGCGGCGGCGAAAAAAGAGCGCAAGCGCAAGCTGCAGGAGCTCTTGGCCGGGCAAGGACTGAATCGTGTCGACGCCGAACAGGTTCGCAATTTCGAATTTGCCGACCGGATCCGCCGGGTCTACGTCACCGTCGAACAGCTTGGCCAGCTCAACGCGGGCGCGCTCGGCATCGTGATGCAAGGGGGCCGCGCGATCATCGTGACGCGTACGGTCGCCCTCGCGGTGCAGACCATCGTGCCCGAGGCGGTGGCCCTGCTGGTCGACCCCACCGCACCCGTCGCGGACGACGGCGTCCCCGATGACCTGATGTGGTGAGGTGGCGTGCACCGCTGTATGCGCCGGCGCCGTCTGAGGTGGTTCGTTCCGGGCCCGCGCCCCGCGGCTGCGGCCGTCGTCGCGTCGGACTCACGCTGGCGCGGAACGGTCCGTCGCGTCGCGTTCTGCACCGCCCCGTGGTGCGAGCGCAGGATTGAACCACCCCGGTTTGGGCGCGAAGCGGGGCCCGTGTGCGTGGGCCAGGGCTTCCAATTTTTCGCGCAGCACGCCGGCACCCACGCTGCGGATGTACTGGATGGGGCCGCCACGGAAGGGCGCGAAGCCGGTGCCGAAAATCACGCCCGCATCCAGCAGGTCGGCGTCGGCGACGACGCCCTCGTGCAGGCACGCGACTGCCTCATTGAGCAAAGGCAGGATCAGGCGGTCCTCGAGATCCGGTGGTGCGCGATAGCCCGGGTCGAGCTTCGGCTTTTGTGGTTTGCCGTCGACCCAGGCGTAAAAGCCCTGGCCATCCTTCCGGCCCCGGCGTCCAGCCTCGACCTGGTTTTCGATGCCGGCCGGCAGTTCCAATTTGAGGAACGGTCCGAGTTCGCGCCCGACCGACAGCGCCACGTCCAGGCCAACCACGTCCGCCAGCTCGAGCGGCCCGATCGGCATGCCGAAGTGGACGCCGGCGCGGTCGATGGCGGGGTCTGGAATGTCTTCGGAATGGCAGCGGATGGCTTCCAGCAGGTAGGGCATCAGGATGCGGTTGACCAGGAATCCCGGCGTGCCCTTGACCGGCAACGGCAATTTGCCGACGGCCTTTACCCAGGCCAGCGCGCGCGCCTCGACTTGCGGGTCGAGGCGATCGTGCCGCACCACTTCGACCAAGGGCATCTGCGCGACCGGGTTGAAGAAGTGCAGGCCGAGGAAACGTCCGCCGTTCGCGAGCGCCTGGCGCAGCGCGTCCAGCGGAATCGAGGACGTGTTGCTGGCGATCAGCGCATCGCGCGCAACCCGCGGTTCGAGTGAGGCGTAAACGGCGCGCTTGGCGTCGGCGTCTTCATGGATCGCCTCGATCACGAGTTGGGAGCCCGCGATCCCGGCGCCTTCGACATCGGGCGTCAGGCGCGCCTCGACCGGCGCGATGCGTTCGGCGGTCTTGAGTTTTTTCTCGAAGAGCTGGCGCGCGCGCGCCAGTGCAGGCGCCACGAATGACATTTCGCGGTCCTGCAGCGTCACCTCGAAGCCGCGAAGCGCGCTCCACGCCGCGATGTCGCCGCCCATGACCCCTGCGCCCACCACGTGCACGTGGCGCACACCGTGCGCGGCATCGCCGGCTAGCCCCCGCAGGCGCTCGCGCAGGAAGAAGATGCGGACGAGATTGTGCGCCGTCGGCGTCCTGGCGAGCCGCGCGACCGAATGGGCTTCCAGGCGCAGCCGCTGCGCGATGTCCCCGCCACCGCGACGCCATGCCTCGATCACCGCGAAGGGCGCCGGATAGTGCTGCCGGGCAACCTTGGCTGCGGTCTGCTTGCGCGCGCGTTGCGCGAGCACTTGCCTGACGGGCCACCAGTTGGTGACGCGTGCCGTGGCGCGCTGCCGGATCGACCGGGTGATCGGGTGCAGCGCAAGCTGGCACGCGGTTTCGCGCAACGCGTCGGGGGCCGTGAGCCGATCCACCAAGCCCGCGGCCAGCGCGCGCTCGGCCGAAGCCGCACGCCCGGTCAGCAGCATCGCCAGCGCCGCCGGCGCGCCGATCAGGCGGGGCAACCTTGCGGTGCCGCCCCAGCCCGGATGGATACCGAGTTGCACCTCGGGCAACCCGATGCGCGTATCCGGTGCACGCGCGGCCACCCGCATGCGGCAGGCCAGCGCCAACTCGGTGCCGCCACCCATGCACGCGCCGTGGATGGCGGCGACCGTCGGCAACGGCAGACGTGCCACCCGCTCGAATACGCGCTGGCCATGTTCGATCGCCTCGAGCACCGTGTCCTTGCGCTCGTAGTCGGCAAACTCCTTCAGATCGGCGCCGACGGCAAAGCCCGATGCCTTGGCGGAACAGATGACGAGCGCCGCCGGGCGCTCGATGGCGACGCGCTCGACGGCGGCGTCCAGCTCGTCCAGCATCGCGCGTGACAACGCATTCACCTTGCTGCCGCTACGATCCATGACCAGCAGCCACACGCCATCCGCACGTTCTTCCGCCTTCCAATGCCTGAAGTCGAGCCCTTCGAACACGTCGTGCTCCCGTGCGTGGCCAGTGGTCATGATCGGCTGCGGGCCAAGCGGGGTCAACGCTGCCGTGGACCTGTCGAAAGTCACGGTGGGCTTGACCCCGGCGTCCCGTGGCCCAATGCTGACGGTGAACGTCAACGAGGATTGCCGTATGCTGAAGTCCGTTGAACTTTCAGGCGACGGGCGCGGTCGCAGCGACGTGCGCGCAGCGTCCGAGCCATCAGGGAGTGCCGCCCGAATGGGCGATGTGGAATCCGATCGCGCGTTGGTCGCGCGCGTGCGCAAGGGCGACAATCGTGCGTTCGATTTGCTGGTGCGCAAGTACCAGCACAAGATCATTGGCCTGATTTCACGTTACGTCCACGACTGGAGCGAGTGCGAAGACGTGGCGCAGGAAGCCTTCATCCGCGCCTATCGCGCGATGGGCGCGTTCCGCGGCGAAAGCGCGTTCTACACGTGGATGTACAAGATCGCGGTGAACACCGCCAAGAACCATCTGGTGGCACAGGGCCGGCGCCCGCCGGCCGAGGACATCGACGCCGATACGGCGGTGCAGTTCGACAGCGGTGCGCGCCTGCGCGACGAGGCGACGCCCGAGCACGAACTGGCGCGCCACGAGATTGAACAAACCGTGTTCGCGACGGTCGAAAAGCTGCCCGATGAATTGCGTGACGCGATCACCCTCCGCGAGGTCGATGGCTTGTCCTACGAGGAAATCGCCGAACGCATGGGCTGCCCGATCGGCACCGTGCGTTCGCGCATCTTCCGGGCACGCGAAGCCATCGATGAAAAACTGCGTCCGTTGTTGTCCAATGACGACGCGTGAGCACCAACGCCGGACCGCTTCGCGGCCCGACCTGCAAACGAGGTAGATACTGATGGACTCGACCAGTCGCGAAGACCTTTCCGCGCTCATGGATGGCGAACTGGCCGCCGAGCCGACGCGTTTCCTGTTGCGCCGGCTGGACCACGACCCCGAACTGGGGGCTACCTGGTCGCGCTGGCACCTGATTCGCGCATGCCTCGCCTCGGATACCGCGCGGATGTCCACCCCCAAGACCGACAGCGACTTCGCGGCCCGTGTGGCCGCGGCGCTGACCGTCATGCCGGCGCCGCGTGCCCGGCGCCGGCATTGGGCGCAGTACGTGGGCGGCACCGCGATTGCCGCGGGCGTGGCCGTCGCCGCACTCATGCTGCGCACACCGGTAGCGCCGGGGCCGCAACCCGGCGTGGCGAGCGAAACCGCGGCGATTGGCCCGGCCCGCTCGGCCGTGGCGCAGGCGACACAGGCCATCACGGCACCGCAGCCGTGGTTGCTGCCGCGCCAGCCCACCGTGCTGGGCGCGCAGCCGGCGTCGGCCAACGTCATTTACGGCACCGGCCTCATGCAGCCTGATTACCTGCGCCGCGCCGCGTATGCGCAGGATGCGGCGGTGGTTTCATCCTATGCGGGCAACGCGTCGATGCTGCCGTTCCCGGTGGTCGTGCTGCCTGCGCCCGCGAGCAGCGCGGCGGGCGCGCGGCGCTGACGCCTGGTCGCGGGGCGGCTCGTTGGCCATCAGCCCGCGCTGATCATGAAGTGGGTTCGTTGCGTGGCGTTGACGCTGCGGCCGGTAGGGTTTGCCGAGAATCGGTCCAATCGATAAGGAGACTGCCATGTTGAAACGGGCGCGGTGGATGGCCGCCGCTTTCGTGATGTTGTGCTTTGCGGGCGTCGGAGTGGCCGCGGCCGCGGCGTCGACGGTCGCATTGCCCAATTTCACCAGCATCGTCCAGAAATACGGTCCGGCGGTGGTTAACGTGGTGGCGCACTACGACCACGCCAGCGAGATGGGCAGCGACAGCCCGACCGGACAAACGCAACAGCCACAGTTGCCCGAGATCTTCCGGCACCTGTTTGGCATGCCGATGGGGCCGCAATTCCAGCAGCCGGATCGGGGCGGCGAGTCGCTGGGTTCCGGGTTCATCATTTCCGCCGACGGCTACATCCTCACCAACCGGCACGTCGTGGCCAACGCGAACTCGGTCAAGGTGACGCTGACCAACCATCACACCTACGCCGCCAAGGTCGTGGGCGAGGACAAGGTCTACGACATCGCGTTGCTCAAGGTGGATGCGACGGGCTTGCCGACGGTGCAGATCGGCAACTCGAACGACCTCGAACCCGGGCAGTGGGTGGTGGCGATCGGCTCGCCGTATGGACTCAACCACTCGGTCAGCGCCGGCATCGTGAGCTACGTCGGACGCAACCTGGGCACCGACCAGGCCGACGTGCCGTTCATCCAGACCGACGTGCCGATCAACCGCGGGAACTCCGGCGGGCCGCTGTTCAACCTTCAGGGCCAGGTGGTCGGGATCAACTCGCAGATTTTCTCGACCGACGGCGGTGCCATGGGCCTGTCGTTCTCGATCCCGATCAATCTCGCCATGGACGCGGCCAACCAGTTGAAGACCAAGGGCTACGTCAGTCGCGGGATGATCGGCGTCGCGATCCAGAACGTCAGCGATGCGATTGCCAAGTCCAAGGGCATGTCGCAGGCGCGTGGCGCCATGGTTGCGCAGATCCAGCCGGACAGCGCCGCCGCGAAGGCGGGGCTGCGGGTGGGCGACGTCATCACCGCGTTCGACGGACACGAAATCTGGGAATCGGGGCAATTGCCGCCGCTCGTCTCCATGACCAAACCCGGCACCGCAGCCAGCGTCAAGATCCTGCGTGACGGCAAGCCCATGACCCTCACGGTCAGGGTGGCCGAGATGCCGCGCAACGGACTGTCGCAGCAGCTGTTGGCGGGCGGGCCGGCGGCGTCGAGCGGCAGCAATCTGCTTGGCCTGACCGTCCAGGACATCACCCCGCAGATGCGTCAGCAGCTCGGCGGCAACGCCGTGAAGGGCGGCGTCGTCATCACCGACGTGAAAGGCGCGGCCGCGGAGGCCGGGTTGTCGCCCGGCGACGTGATCCTGCGGGTTGGCGATCGCGCGGTGAACAACGTCGCTGATTTCCGGCGCGACACCGCTGGGGTCAAGCCGGGCAGCACCGTGCTGCTGCTGGTTTCGCACCAGGGTCAAAACCTCTTCATCGCGATCAGCGTGCCGGCGAAGTAAAACATCGAGGAGTGAGTGTGGGAAAGGGCCCGCCGTGATCGGCTAGGCGTTCGGGCTACCTGTTGATGCCAAGGTGTTCGCCGCCACCCGCGTAATCTCGGGTGACGGCGAGCTCTTGTTTCAGAATTCATGGCCTACGGAGTGCGGGGAGCCAAAACCGGGGTTTGCGCGCACCGTTGAGCGGGTGACCGGGTTGCCACCCACTGGCATTCGTCACGCGCGGGGCAGTCGACCGCCGTCCTTCGATCGGCTGGCTCTGAGTTGAGTAGCTGCTCTCTTACTCCAGCCTGGATTGCTTGATGATGTCGTCGCGCTAGCGGGCGGAGTCACGCGGTCGCCGTCAACGGTTTCCCGACACGCGGCTTCAGAAGTCCTTGCTCACGGTAAGGTAGAACCCGCGGCGCGGTCCGAACTGCGGGGCGCCCACACCGACACCGGTGCCATCGCGCAGTTCGTAGACGTGATCGAGCGCGTTGATGACGGCGAGCTGGGTGTGGATCTTGCCAAGCCCGCCGACATCGAAGTCGTGGGCCACGGTCAAGTCCAACTGAAAGTAGTCGGGCATCGACTCGCCATTAGGCACCAAGCCGTCCCGACGCAGGCCGGTCCCGAACAAGTAGTTGGCACCGACGGTGCCATCAGCGAACCGGTAGCTCGCCCCGCCCGACGATGCGAGTTTCTGGTCGTGATCGAGGTAGATGAAGTGGTTGTAGATGTAGGCAAGATCGTCGGGATCGAAGTTGTACTGGCTGGTGACGACGCGCTTGCCCATGGCCTTGCTATAGGCCAGATTGAAGTACGCCGACACCGGCCCGTTGTTGTAGTTGGCGGTGAACTCGGCACCGCCCACGCGCCCGGACTCGTAGTTGAAGGTCGAATAGATGAGCGCCGCACCAAACTGACCTTCGTCCTGCAGGTCCGTCACCTTACGGTAATAGGTGTCGAGGCCGAGGGTCAGGTGCTGGCCCACCTGTTGCTGCACACCCACGTCGAAGTAGTTCGAGCGCTCGGAGAGAGGCGCATTGTTGCCGTAGTTCTTTACGGCATTGGTCGTGCCATCGAACAGGGCGATGTCCTCAGCACTGATGAGCTCGGTTGCCGGCGGCGTGAAGTAGCGTGAGTAACCCGCGTGTACGGTGGTCTGCGGCGTCGCTTGCCAGACCATGCCCAGGCGCGGGCTCAGCTGGCTCTGGCTGCGACCGAAGGCCTGGTACCGGTCACCGCGGACGCCGTAGTTGATGGTCCAACTCTCACTGATGTTCCACTGATCCTGTATGTAGGCGGCCCAGGTCTTGGCGACGATGCGGGTGCTCTCTGGAATCGCAAACGGGGCCGTACTGGTCTGCTCGCCCTCATCATTGGCTGGGAAAACGAGCGAGTTGCCGGCGGTTCCGGCTTTGTCGTAGACGCCATACAGACCGTAGCGCAGGGTGTTGCGCTCGCCCAATGGGGTCGAGAAGTCGGCCTGCAGCGTGGACGCGCGATCGCCTTGATCAATCGCTGACGCGACCCCGTTGAACATCAAGTCGCCGATGTCGTCGGGCTGGAAATGGATGCCGCTGAAGCGCTGGCCCAGCGAGACCTGGTAATCGGTCAGGCCCAGCTTTCCCTGCAGCGACAGCACCCCGAAGCGGGTGAGCTCGCGCTGGCGCTCGTTGAGCTCGGCTGAGTTGAAATCCGTCTGGCCGAGGTACGCGAATTCGGGCTCCTGATTCGGGTTGTTCGGAATCTGGAAGCGGTTGTTGGCCACACCGAACATGAAGCTCAATCGCGTATCGTCGTTGACAAGGTAGGAGAGGTCACCAAAGCCCTTGACCTGGTCGGTGTGGTCGTGGATCGGGTTGTGGCTGGGCGTTGGATTCTCGATCCCGACGTTGTTCTTGAGGTAATTGGCCGTCAGGAACCAGCTCCAGCGACCGCTCGACCCCCAAATTGACGCGAAGGGATTCACGGTGCCGAACGAACCACCCGTCAGACTCGCAACACCGCCATGCCCCATCTGGGCGCCATTCTTGGTGGTGATGTTGATGACGCCCGCCGTGCGTTCGCCGTATTGGGCGGGCAGCGCGCCGTCGAGCAGACTGGCGCTCTGGATCATGCGCGGATCCAACGTCTGTCCGAACCCGGAAATCGACTCTGGCAGGATCACGCCGTCGATGCGGTACTGCAGGTTGGCGTGATCGCCGCGCACATGTAGTTGCCCGAACGAATCCTGTACAACGCCTGGCGCCTGCAAGATCACTTGGTTCAGAGGTGTCGAGGCACCCAGCGGCATCTGCTGGATGGCGTGCTGGTCGATGACGTACTGGCTGCTGCCTGTCGAGGGCGAAAGCTCATTGCGCGCCCGGTTGAGCGTGGCGGTGACCTTGATGACACTCAAGGTCTTCGGCGCGTCCGTAGGACTGTCCGGAGCAGCTGCCACATCGCGCGCAGCGCTGGTCGTCAGCTCGGTCGACGCGGCGCGGGCGGACACGGCGGTCGCTCCCAGCACAGTGGCGATGGCAACTGCAATCAGGGTGGGTCGCATCAAAACGCTCCAAGCGGTTCGTGGCAAAATTGCGAAGTGAAATGTTATATCGTTGCATTTGTATTGCAACTCAGTGGGACATTTGATCGATGCAATCCCTCCTGATCTTCACCGTTGCACCCAGCTTGGGGCCCGGCCTGTCGCACGGGTACGCGGCGCGCGGCGTCGCAACATTCGTTGGCATGCTGCCGATCCACGCGTCCTGCCGTGGCTTGCGAACCAGCCTACGTATCCAGGCTCGGTGAACCCATGCTCGACATCCTGAGTGCCAGCATGGTGGTGGCCGCGTCTTCGCTCTCGGCGCGCACGGTTGTCTGGCTGCCACAGCAGTGTCTACGGCGCGCCCTGCCGTGGCTGCAGGCGTCCGCGGCAGGCTTGCTGCTAGACGATGCACTGTTGCACATGCTGCCCGAGGCGTTATCGCACAACGTACCCGGCGCGCGCGTCGGCGGATTACTGGCGTTGGGGGTGCTGATGCTGTTTGCACTGGAGTGCTGCATGCGTGCGTCGAAGGCAGCCTCTGCGCACGCGCCATTCGCACGGGTCGACATCGTCGGTGATGCCATTCACCACCTGATCGACGGTGTCGTGATCGGGGCAAGTTTCGGCATCAACCGCGAACTCGGGTGGGTCATTGCGCTCGCGATCCTGGCCCACGAACTGCCGCGCGAACTGGGCAACGCCGGAACGCTGGTCGCTGGCGGCTACAGTCCCCGTCGCGCGTTCACGTTGTCCATTCTGATCACGCTGGCGGTCCCATTCGGCTCGGTCGCTTTCAGTTGGGTTGACTACCCGCAGCTGCTGGGTGCCGGCCTCGCCGTCGCAACGGGCGCCACCGTGTACCTCGCCTGCGGGGACCTGATCCCGAACCTGTGGTCAATGCTCGACGAGGGCGGCCGAAGGCCACTGCTGGCGCCGAGCGCGGGCGTTGTCGGTGGTCTTGCTTTCATGTGGCTGATCGCCGCGATCGGCGTCGCGCACTGAGTGGCTGCCAGGATTCGGTGCAGTTACGCGCATCGCCAACACCTGTCAATGGATTGACAGCGCCGTCTCAACTGGAATATCTCGTGTTTGTCGAAGGTTCTCAGCACTACATCTGGGATCAAAAGGGAATCCGGTGAGAAACCGGAACTGCCCCGCAGCGGTAACCGGGAACGACCGGCGCACGGCGCACTGAGTGGCAACACTTGGGAAGCGGCGCCCAGTAGGTGAAGCCACACGCCCGGAAGTCCGAAGACCTGCCCGCGACCGTCCGTGCAAACGGACGTTGGCTTCGGGCCCCCGCGGGAGGGGCAGCCGGACGACGCGCCACGCGCCATCCCAAGCATCGACCGCAGGTTCCGTTTCGCTCGCGGGAGCGAAGGCCGGCGGTTGCGCGCTGCACGGCTTGGCGCCCGTCGTCCCTCCTTCCGCGATCGCACTCGCGAAGGAGAGATGCACAGGTCTGCCGATGCAACCCGCGTTACCGAACCACCGTTGCCGACGTCCGGCGGCGGCGCCCTCCAACCCGGTTTCAACCTGACCGCGCCGCACGCCGGGCCGGCCACGATGCACGTCACCAAGCGTTCCGGCGGGAAGGAGCCGGTGAACCTCGACAAGATCGTGCGCGCGGTGACGCGCTGCAGCGAGGGGCTGGCCGACGTCGATCCAATGCGGGTGTCGCTGAAGACCATCGCCGGCCTGTACGACGGCGCCACCACGCGCGAGCTGGACGAGCTTTCCATCCGCACCGCCGCGTCGTTCATCGTCGAGGAGCCGGAATACTCCAGGCTCGCCGCGCGCCTGATGTGCGCGTACATCGACAAGGAGGTGCAGGGCCAGGGCGTGTATTCGTTTTCGCGGTCGGTGCGCCTCGGCTTCGATGCCGGTCTCGTCAACGAGCGCGTGCTGAATTTTGTCGAAGCCAACGCGCGCAAGCTCAACGACGCGATCGACGTGTCGCACAACCTTGGTTTCGAATACTTCGGCCTGCGCACGCTATACGACCGTTACCTGCTGCGCCACCCGTGGTCTTGTAAGCAGGTTCGCTGCGCGTGGACGGGTCGCGCCTCACCTTTACCAGGTGGAACACCGAAGTTTGCACAAGCCGGATTCCGGCAGAAGTTCACCTGATAGCCGTTCCAGGCCTCCGGTATGCGTCGCGGTCGGCGTGAATTCGACGAATTGCCCACGAAAAGAACCCCCCGGAATTAGTCCGGGGGTGAGAATAGCCCCGCGTGCGTTCAACAGATAGTCTGAACGCCTAGCCGTGATCGGTGGGCCCTTTTTTGTCGTCGTTGCGGCCGCGAATGGGTGACGGCGTCCGGCGCCCTCAGGGGCCCCGGTGAAATACCATCTCGAGCGCGAACTTCGAGCCGAAGAACGCCAGCAGCAGGATCGCCATGCCGGTGATCGTCAGGCGTACCGCACGATGTCCGCGCCAGCCCCAGCGCCAGCGCCCGAACAGGAGCACGCCAAAGATGATCCACGCCACCAGCGACAGGATCGCGATGTGGGCCTGGTGCTGGGCGCGCAGGTTGCTGATGAACAGTGCGCCTGAAAGCAGCGTCAGGGTCAGCAGTGCGAAACCGGCTTCGATCAGCTTGAACATCAGGGATTCGGTCTGCGTCAGCGGCGGCAGCGCGCGCGCCCAGGTGCCCAGCCGACGCATGCGCAACGCGCTTTCCTGGGTTGCCAGCAGCAGCGCCAGCACGGCGGCGATCGCCAGCACGCTGTAGGCGAGCAGCGCGATGATGACGTGCAGGCCGATTTGCCAGTCGAGTGGGAACGGCGCGGTGGGCGGCGCGATGAATTCATCGATGGCGAGAAACAGCGCCGCCAGGGGAAACAGGATGACGCCGAGCGCGGCGACCGGTCGGGCGACGT
This sequence comes from Rhodanobacteraceae bacterium, assembly GCA_035720985.1. GTDB lineage: Bacteria > Pseudomonadota > Gammaproteobacteria > Xanthomonadales > Rhodanobacteraceae > 66-474. Next base: position 19,983 of record DASTNI010000022.1, read on the forward strand.
TGACGATGAGCGTCAGCGCCGCGATCACGGCCGACACCAGCGACAGCGCCGCATAGAAGTGCAGGTCGACCGCGCCGCGGTGGATCCCGAACAGCACCACGAAGTGCAGCACCACCGCCACCGTCCCAGTAAACAGCGCCGCGCGCCGTGGCGTGTGGCCAGCGTCCAGCATGGGGCGGGCGAGGGCGGCCGCGGCGGCCAGATACAGCGCGATGGCCAGCAGGGCCGCGAGTTTCAACAGGGTTGGAGGCGTGGGCATGGCGCGAGTTTCGCACGGCGCCCGCCCAGGGTGCCAGCGACCCTCGACCCTGACCCTGTGCGGGTGGATGGCACTTGCAATATTTAGATGATTGTCTAAACATGAGCGGGCCCCGGTCGTCCCATCCCGATGAAGCAGCAGGAAGTCTTTCGCGCGCTGGCCGATCCCACCCGGCGCGCCATTTTGAAGCGCTTGCAGAACGGTGCGCTCAACGCGGGCGAGATCGGTGCGTTGTTCGACATCACCGGTGCGTCGCTGTCACACCATTTCATGGTGCTGAAGCAGGCCGACCTGGTGCGCACCGAGCGACGCGGACGCAACATCGTGTACTCGCTCAACAGCACCGTGATGGAAGACTTGACGCGCATGGTGCTGGACCTGATTCCCGCTGGTTCCCGACGAGGAGGCAGCAAATGAAGGCGATGCGAACGCTGGTGGTTTCGTTGCTGTTTGTGGTGGGCGTGGCGGTGTGGCTGTACCCACGACTGCCCGCCGTGGTGCCGACCCATTGGGACGCCCACGGACAGGCGGACGGTTGGCTGCCGCGCTTCTGGGCGGTGGCGATTTGGCCGCTGGTCATGATCGGCATTGCGGTACTGACGGTGGTGTTGCCGGTGATCTCGCCGCGCCGGTTCGAGATCGCGTCGTTCGCCCGCACCTACGGTGTGCTGATGCTCGCCATCCAGGCGTTCCTGTTGGTCGTTGGCGTGTGCGCGATGCTTGCGGGCGCCGGCTATGCGGTGCCGATTCCGCCGGTGGGCATGCTCGCGATTGGCGCGCTGTTGATCGTGTTGGGCAACTACATGGGCAAGCTGCGCAAGAACTTCTTCATCGGGATCCGCACGCCGTGGACGCTGGCCAGCGCGCGGTGTGGGAACACACACACCGCCTGGCGGGCTGGCTGTTCGTGTTGGCGGGAATCGTCGTCGCGATCGCAGGCTTGGCCGGCGGCGGACCGCAATGGCTGATTTCGGCGGTGGTGGCCGCGGTGGTGATTCCTTGTGTCTATTCGTTTTTCATCCATCGCCGCCTGGAAGCGCGGCCACGTCCGTGAGGCAACCGGCGGAAGGGACCCGGGCCACACGGGTTGAACGGTCGCTGCGGGCGGAACCGCTACAATCCGTGGCTTTGGACCAAAACGTTCTGCCATGTTCGACAACCTGACGCAGCGCCTTTCCGCCACCGTCCAGCGCCTGACCGGGCGCGGACGCCTGACCGAGGACAACATCCGCGAAGCCTTGCGCGAAGTACGCATCGCCCTCCTCGAAGCTGACGTGGCGCTGCCGGTGGTGCAGGGGCTGATCGAGCGCATCAAGGCGCGCGCGATCGGGCAGGAGGTATTGAAGTCGCTGACGCCGGGCCAGGCGCTCATCAAGGTCGTCCGCGACGAATTGACGGCGGTGATGGGCACCCAGAACGCGGCGCTCAACCTTGCGGCGACGCCGCCCGCCGTGGTGCTGATGGCGGGCCTGCAGGGCGCCGGCAAGACCACCACGGTCGCCAAGCTCGCCAAGCACCTCATCGACCGCAAGCGGAAGGTGATGGTGGTGTCGGCCGACGTCTATCGCCCGGCCGCGATCGAGCAGCTGCAGACGCTGGCCGCACAGGTCGGCGCGCGCTTCGTGCCCTCGGAAACCGGGCAGCAGCCCGTCGCGATCGCCAGGGCCGCCGTCGAAGCCGCAAAGCGTGAAGTCGCGGACGTGCTGATTGTCGACACCGCCGGCCGTACTTCGATCGATGACGCCATGATGGCCGAGATCAAGGCGCTGCACGCGGCGCTGGATCCGGTCGAGACGCTGTTCGTGGTCGACTCGATGACCGGCCAGGATGCGGCCAACACCGCCAAGGCGTTTGCCGACGCGCTGCCGCTGACCGGCGTGATCCTGACCAAGGTCGACGGCGACGCGCGCGGCGGCGCGGCCTTGTCGGTGCGCTACGTCACCGGTCGGCCCATCAAGTTCCTGGGTGCGGGCGAGAAGCCCGATGCGCTGGAGCCGTTCCACCCCGACCGCATGGCGACCCGCATCCTTGGCATGGGCGACGTGCTGAGCCTGATCGAGGATGTGCAGCAAAAGACCGATGCCGAAAAGGCGGCCAAGCTTGCCGCCAAGGTCGCCAAGGGCAAGCATTTCGACCTGAACGACATGAACGATCAGCTCGACCAGATGCTCAACATGGGTGGCCTGGCCGGACTCATGGAAAAGCTGCCGGGCGTAGCAAGCCTGCCGGAAAAGGTGAAATCGCAGGTCAACGACAAGGAAGTCCGGAAGATGATGGCCATCATCGGTTCGATGACCAAGAAGGAACGCCGCCATCCGAAGCTCCTCAACGGTCCGCGCCGCGCGCGCGTGGCCCGCGGGTCCGGCACCCAGCCGGCGGATGTCAACCGACTCCTGAAGCAGTACACGCAGATGGAAAAGATGATGGGCAAGTTTGCGCGCGGCGGCATGCGCGGCCTGATGCGCCAGATGTCCGGCGCCATGCGCGGCATGGGCGGGCGCCTGCCGGGCCGGTGATCGCGCGCGACGGGCGCGGCCAAATGGAGACGGCGGCTCGCATTTCGCGCATTTTGCATTTACAATTGCGCGTTTCCGCGTGCCCAGGTCCGCTTCCGGGGCGCTGCGGCCATTTCGTTCTGGAGTCGACAAGTCATGGTGAGGATTCGTCTTTCGCGCGCGGGCGCCAAGGGCCGGCCGTTCTACCACGTGGTGGTGACGGATCGCCGCAACGCCCGCGACAGCCGCAGCATCGAGCGTCTGGGTTACTTCAATCCGGGCGCGGCCGGCGAGAAGGACCAGCGTCTGGTGCTGGATGTCGAGAAGCTCAACGCCTGGGTGGCCAAGGGCGCGCAGTGCTCGAACAGGGTGGCGTTGCTGGCCAAGGAAGCCGCCAAGCAGACGGCCGCCGCTGCCGCCTGATGCGATGAACGACGGGCGGCGGGTGCTGCTCGGACGCATCGTGGGCGTGCACGGCGTGCACGGTGCGGTAAAGCTGGAATCGTGGACGGACCCGCGGCTGGCGATCTTCAACTATTCGCCGTGGTTGTTGGAACGGCAGGCAGGGCGAATCGAGGAACTGGCGAACGCCCGCGGCCACGCGCAAGGCAAAGGGCTGGTGGCCGAGTTGCCCGGTATCGCGGATCGCGACGCGGCCGCGGCGCTGATCGGCAGCGACATCTGGGTTGTCCGCACGGCGCTGCCGGAGCTGGAGCCAGGTGAGTTTTACCAGACGGATCTGGAGGGCTTGCGGGTGGTCAATACGCAGGGCGAGGTGCTGGGGCAGGTCAGCCACATGTTCGACAACGGCGCGCACGATGTCATGGTGACGCGCGACGAAGGCGGACGGCAGCATCTGATCCCGTGGATTCGCGACAGGTATGTCAAGACGGTCGATCTGGATGCGCGGCGCATCACGGTCGACTGGAACAAGGACGACTGAGGCGACGCCGTGCGGATCGACGTCGTCACGCTGTTTCCCGGGTTCGTGCACCAGTGTGCGGGCGTCGGGGTGGTTGGCAGGGCAGTGGAACGCGGGTTGCTGGAAGTGGTGGCTTGGAACCCGCGCGATTACGCCGAGGGCGGTTACCGTCGGGTGGACGACACCGTCTGCGGTGGCGGACCCGGCATGGTGATGCTGATCGAGCCGCTCCGCCGTGCGCTGGCGGCGGCGCGCGAAGCGGTGCCGACGCGCGCGCCGGTGGTTTTCATGAGTCCGCAGGGAACGCGGCTCACGCAGGACAAAGTGCGGCAATTGGCGAAGCTGCCGCGAATGATTTTGCTGTGCGGGCGCTATGAGGGGATCGACCAGCGCCTGCTGGAACACGAGGTCGACGAGGAACTGTCGATCGGCGATTACGTGCTGTCGGGCGGCGAGCTGGCCGCCGCGGTCGTGATCGATGCGGTGGGCAGGTTGCAGGAAGGCGCGTTGGGCGATCGGCAATCCGCCGAGCAGGATTCGTTTTCCGACGGATTGCTCGATTGCCCGCACTACACGCGGCCGGTCAGCGACGCCTACGGCGACGTGCCGGCGGTGCTGCTGTCGGGCGATCACGCGGCGATCGCAGCGTGGCGCCGCAAGCAGTCGCTGGGGCGCACCTGGCTGCGCCGGCCGGATCTGCTGGAAGCGGTGGCACTCGATGCGCGGGACCAGGGGTTGCTGGAAGAATTCAAACGGGAATACAAGGGTCATTCCGATGAACAAGATCATTGAACAATTCGAATCCGCGCAGATGGGCAAGCAGCTGCCCCCGTTTGCCGCCGGTGACACCATCGTCGTCAACGTGAAGGTCAAGGATGGCGATCGCGAGCGCGTCCAGGCCTTCGAGGGCGTGGTGATCGCGCGCCGCAACCGCGGGCTGCACTCCGCGTTCACCGTGCGCAAGATGTCGCACGGCACCGGCGTCGAGCGCGTATTCCAGGCCTACAGCACCGCGATCGATTCGGTCGAGGTCAAGCGCCATGGCAAGGTGCGCGGGGCCAAGCTCTATTACCTGCGTGGGCTGGAGGGCAAGGCCGCGCGTATCACCGAGGACCTGGCGGCGCACGGCAAAAGCGCCGAGTCGCGCGTGAAGTAAGCCTGCTCGAGCGGTTCGACCCGAAGCCGTGCGGAGGCGTCCGCACGGCTTTTTCGTGGGCGTGGTTGGGCGCCTGAAAACCGCGTGCCATGCGCGTATCGTGGACGGGTTCGAAGTCACGGAGAATTCAACATGAGCAATGCGGATGCCGGGAAGGCCGGCACGTTCCTGCTGGGCGGCAAGCTTGCGATCCATCGCCTCGGGTACGGCGCGATGCGCGTCACCGGTACGGGCGTATGGGGCGAGCCCGCCGATCGCGAAGAGTGCCTGGCCACGCTGCGGCGCGTGCCCGAACTGGGCGTGGACTTCATCGATACCGCGGACTCCTACGGGCCGACCGTCTCCGAACCGATGCTGCACGAAGCGCTGCATCCCTATCCGCAGGGTCTCGTCATCGCGACCAAGGGCGGGCAGGTCCGCACCGGGCCCAACGAGTGGATTCCGATCGGCCGGCCCGATTATTTGCTGCAGCAGGTCAAGATGAGCCTGCGCTGGCTGGGCGTCGAGCAGATCGCGCTGTGGCAGCTGCACCGGATCGATCCGAAGGTGCCGCGCGACGAGCAGTTCGGTGCGATCAAGTCGATGCTGGATGCGGGCCTGATCCGCTTTGCCGGCCTGAGCGAAGTCACCGTCGAGGAGATCGAGGCGGCGCAAAAGGTGTTTCCGGTAGTGAGCGTCCAGAACCGCTACAGCGCGACCTACCGCGTGTACGAGGATGTGCTCGATTACTGCGAGACGCACGGCATCGCGTTCATCCCGTGGTACCCGCTGTCCGGCGGCACGTTGGCCAAGCTCGATTCACCGCTGGCCGAGGTGGCGCGTCGGCATCAGGCGAGCCCCACCCAGATTGCCATTGCCTGGCTGCTGAAACGCAGCCCCGTGGTGCTGCCGATTCCCGGCACGTCCAAACGCGCCCATCTCGAGGAAAACGTCGCCGCGGCTGGCATCGAGTTGTCCGATGCCGAATTCGATGCGCTGAGCGAGATCAAGGCCGCGCGCAAACGCGCCTGACGATGGTCACCCGCGGCACGCCGCAGCGCGCGGGTTCCACCACGATCGGGTCGTGATGGAGCCCGGCGCCGTATGCGCGCCGGCTATTCGAATGGCTTGATTTCTTCGCCTTGGTCGGTGAGCGCGGGCGGCGTGCCGTTGCCATCGAGCTTGTCGCCCACGAAGCGCCTCACGATCACGTAGAACACCGGGATCAGCAGCAGGCCGAAGATCGTGGCGAACAGCATGCCGCCGATCACGCCGGTGCCGATCGCGTGGCGGGCGTTGGCGCCCGCGCCCGTTGAAATGAACAGCGGGAACACGCCCAGGATGAATGCGAAGGACGTCATCAGGATCGGGCGGAAGCGCAGTCTGGCGGCGTCGATGACGGCCTCGCGCAAGGTCTTGCCGGCCTTCTGCTCCGCCACCGCGTACTCGATGATGAGGATCGCGTTCTTGGCGGCGAGGCCGATCACGGTGACCAGGCCGATCTTGAAGAAGACATCGTCCGCGAGACCGCGCGCCATCGTGAACAGCACCGTGCCAAGCACCGTCAGGGGCACGATCAGCAGCACCGCGATCGGCACCGACCAGCTCTCATACAGCGCAGCCAGGGCCAGGAACACCACCAGGATGGACAGTCCCATCAGCATGGCAGCGCCGCTGCTGGATTCGGCTTCTTCGAACGATTGCCCCGTCCAGTCGAAGCTGAAGCCATGCGAGAGGTCGTGGGTAACGATGTTCTGCATGGCGTCCATGGCCTGACCCGACTGGAAGCCGGGCGCGGCATCCCCGACCACCTCGACGGCGGGGTTGCCGTTGAAGCGCGACAGCGAGGGCGAAACCAGCTCCCAGTGGCTGTGGATGACGCTTGAAATCGGGATCATCGCCGGCGTGCCGTCGGGATTCGTCTGCGTGCTGCTTGGCGTATAGAAGTCGTTGAACGCCGACTGGCTCATGCGGAACGGCGCCGCGGCCTGCATCATCACGAACTTGACGCGGCCCTCCGCGAACATCTGGCCCACGTTGGTCGGCGCGAGCATCAGGCTCGCGGCATTGGCCACGTCCGTGGCCGACAGCCCCATCGAGGCCGCCTGCACGCGGTCGATGTTGAAATCGAGCTGCGGCGAAGGCGGCAGTTCGTTGGGCCGGACATTGACCAGCACCTTGTCCTGCTTGGCCTTGGCCAGCACCGTTTTCAGCGCGCGGGTGAGCGCCGGGCGTCCCTGGCCGCTGACATCTTCCAGGTACATGTCGAAGCCGCCGAACGCGCCGAGCCCATGTACGGTCGGCAGGTTGACGACGACGATGCTGGCATCACGGATGTCCCGATGCAGTTGCGCGTTGAGGCGCGGGATCAACTCCTCCGCGGTGAGCTTGCGCTTACTCCAGTCCTTCAACTGGATGAACGCCATGCCGTTGTTTTCGCCGGAACCCACGAAGCTGAAGCCCACGATCTGCATCGCGTTCTCGACCGACGGGTCTTTTTGCAACACGGCCCACATCTGGCGCATCACGGCTTCGCTGCGCTGCTTGGTGGCGCCGGGCGGCAGTTGCACCACCGCCATCAGATAACCCTGGTCCTCCTGCGGCAGGAAGCTGCCCGGTAGCTTGACGTACAGGAATCCGGCCAGTACCGCCACCACCACGAAGACCATCATCCAGCGTGGCGCATGGCGCACCGCGTGGGTCACGTGGCTCACATACGTGCGGTGTGTCCAGCCGAACACCTCGTTGAACTTGCGTGACAGGAGGTTCTTCTGTTCGTCATGCCTGGGCTTCAGGAAGTTGGCGCACAGCGCCGGCGTGAAGGTCAGCGCGAGGAACGCCGAGAAGAACATCGACACCGCGATGGTCAGCGCGAACTGGCGGTAGATGATGCCGGTCGAGCCCGACTGCAGCGCGGACGGCACGAATACCGCCAGCAGCACCGCCGTGATCGCCACCACCGCACCCGAGATCTCGCCCATGCCCTTGCGGGCCGCGTCGCGGGGCGAGAGGCCCTGTTCGGTCATGATGCGTTCGATGTTCTCGATCACGACGATCGCGTCATCGACCACGATGCCGATCGCCATCACCATGCCGAACAGCGTCAACTGGTTGATGGTGAAGCCCATCGCATCCATGCCGATGAACGCACCCAGCAGGGCGATCGGGATCACCACCGCGGGAATCAGCGTGGCCCTGAAGTTCTGCAGGAAAATGAGCATCACCGCGAACACCAGGATCAGCGCCTCGACCAGGGTCTTCAGGACGTCCTGGATCGAGATCGTGATGAACGTCGTGGTGTCGTAGGGGACGAACCACGTCACGCCCTGTGGGAACCCGACTGCCAGCCTCGCCATCTCGGCGCGCGCGGCCTTGGCGACGGTCAAGCCGTTGGCGCCTGGCAACGTCTGGATCGCGAACGCGCCGATCGGCTTGCCGTCATAGGTGGTGTCAAATCCGTAGTTCTGCGGGCCGAAGTTCGCAGTCGCGACATCGCCGAGCTTGACGACCGTCCCGTCGGGGTTGGCCCGCAGGATGATGTTGAGGAACTGCTGCGGCGTCGAGAACAGGCCCTCGCCGGACACGTCCGCGGTGAACCCCCAGCCCTTGACCGCCGGGTCGGCGCCCAGCGTGCCCGCGGCGACCTGGATGTTCTGCGATTCCACCGCGTTCAACACCTGGGTCGCCGACAGTCCGTAGCCGTGCATCTTCTCGGGATTGAGCCAGATGCGCATCGCGTATTCGGCACCGAACTGGCGGGTGGTGCCGACGCCCTGGACGCGCGAAATCGGGTTCAATACCTGCGAGGCGACGATGTCGTTCAGGCGGTCGCGGCCGATCGCGGGGTTGTTGGAGATCAACGCGATCGCCATCAATGTGTCGGGGTTGGCCTTGGCGACGATGATGCCCTGCTGCAGCACCGCCTGTGGTAGCAGTGGTTCGGCGCGCGACACCTGGTTTTGCGTTTGTACCGCGGCAATGTCGGGATCGGTGCCGGGCTGGAAGGTCAGCGTGATCTGCACGCGGCCATCGGCGCTGGTGCTGGAATTGAAATACAGCAGATTATTGATGCCGGTCAGCTGTTGCTCGATGACCTGGGTGACCGAGCCTTCGGCGGTGCTGGCGCTGGCGCCGGGGTAGCGCGTCGAAATCGACACCTGCGGCGGTGCGATGTCGGGATAGGACTGGACCCCGAGATTCAGGATCGCGATGACGCCGCCCAGCATGATGAGGATCGCGATGACCCACGCAAAGATGGGCCGATCGATAAAGAAATTTGACATGTGTGGCTCCGCTACTCGGCGTCGGCGGTCGACGCGGATGCGGTTGCTGCACCGCCGGCCGAGGTGCCGGCCGCAGCGGGTGGCTGCCAGGGCGTGGCCTTGGCCGGCTGTCCGACCTGCACGACCTGGATCCCCGACACAATGACCCGATCGCCGTCACGCAAGCCCGAGGTGACCACCCAGTCGACTCCCGACGTGCCGCTCGTGGTCACCGGATCGTGCGTGACCTTGCCATCCTTGCCGACGATCAGCACGTAGGTTCCCGCGATGTCGGTTTGCACGGCGGCCTGCGGCACCAGGTACACGTGGTGGCGTTCGCCGAGATTCAACTGCAGCGTGACGTAGGCGCCCGGCAGCAGGGAGAACTGCGGGTTCGGCACCACCGCGCGCAGGTTCACCGAGCCCGTTGCCGCATCGACGCTGGGCGACGAAAAATCGACCGTGCCGAGTTCGGGGTAGGGCGTGCCATCGGGCAACGAGATCTTGACGGTGGCCTGGTTGGGCTGACTGAGCGTGACGCCGCCCGCCTGCTGCGCCTGGCGGAGCTCGTCGAGCTCGGTCATGCTGATGGTGAAGTTGACGTACAGCGGGTTGAGCTGGTCGACGGTAGTGAGCGGCGTCGCGGTGCCCTGGCCGACCAGTGCGCCCTCGGTCACGAGCTGCTCGCCCGCGCGGCCCGCGATGGGCGAAGTGACCGTCGTGTAACCCAGGTTGATGCGCGCGGTCTCGACGTTGGCACGGGCGGCCTGTACCGCCGCGGCGGTGGTGCGCTCGGTCGCCAGCGCGTTTTCCAGTGCGGTCTTCGAGATGTAGCCTTTCGGCGCCAGCGCCTGGGCCTGCTTGGCGTTGAACTGCGCGTTGGTGTAGGCCGCCTGCGCCTGCGCCAACTGGCCCTGCGCGTTGGCGAGTGCGGCCTTGAACGGCGCCGGGTCGATCTGGAACAGAAGCTGCCCGGCCTTGACCTCGCTGCCTTCCTTGTAGTCGCGCTTGAGCAGCACGCCGGCGACGCGCGCCAGGACGTTGGCGCTGCGGAACGCGGACAGGCGTCCGACCAGGTTCTTGGTCAAGGGCACGGTGCTCGCGTTCACGCTGACGACGCCGACGGTGGGCGCCGACGATGCGGGTGGCGCGGTATGTGAACAGGCGCCAAGTACCAGCGCCAAGGCCATGCTGCCGACACCACAAGTCAGAAACCTGCTCATTACGCTTTCTCTACCGGCGAGTTCAACAATCCTCAATTATCGCGCGATTGCGCACGTCAGTCTTTAGGCCAACGGTCATGTCTGCACGTGTTCAGCGGACAGTTTGGTATCGGCGCAGTCGTTCGCCGAGGCGACGACGTTGCGTCCGCGGTGCTTGGCGCGATAGAGCGCCGCGTCGGCCGTACGCAATGGGGCCTCGCGCCCCGCACCGTGTTCGGGATAGCTGGCGACCCCGTTGATAACCGTGCAGCGTCCGGTGTGCATCCGCGTCGTAGTGCCTGCGGTGTGGAACACCACGTCGGCCAGCGGGGCGATCAACCGCAGGGCGAGCGCCGCCATCGGTTGGACGCGTCGCGGCAGGCCGGGGCGGCGCACGTCTTGCGGGGCAACGATCGACGTGGCGTGCGTGGGCACCGACCCTGCGCACGGTGCGATGTCTGCGTCTGCGAAATGCGCGCCTTGCGCGCAACGTCGGTCAACCCGCAGGCAAAATGCGCGTTGCATGGCCGCGCCGGCTGGAACGGCCGGGTGACGGGGCGGTATCCTAGGTATTCCTTAGATTTGGTGGCGACATACGACATGAACGCACTGCGTGCCTCGGGTGGAGGTGCTGAGTTTGCCGCGATCGCGGCGAAGGTCCACGCGCTGGTTGGGCCGGCAAATGCCGATGTGGCGGCAACGTTCGCGAAGCTGGAGTGTGCGCAACTGGGGACGGCCGAACTGGCCGCGCGAGACCCCGCAACCTGGGCCGCGCTGTGTGCGGACCTGTTCGGATGGTTTCGGCAACGGCCTGCGGGGCAGGTCAAGGTTCGGGCGTTCACGCCTTCGCGTGAGCGCGAGGGCTGGAGCGTGCCGCACTCGGTGATCGAGGTGGTCGCCGACGATGCGCCGTTCCTGGTGGATTCGCTGGAGATGGTCGTGGCCGATGCGGGGCTGCGCCTGCATCGTCTGCTGCATCCCGTGCTGGATGTGCAGCGCGATGCCGCGGGCAACGTCACGCGCGTGGCCGAAGGCCGCGATGCCGGGCCGGCCGAGTCGGTGATGCACGCGGAAATCGATCGGGCCGATGATGCAACGCTCGAGCGCCTGCGCGGCGCCGTCGCCGCGGCCCTGGTCGACGTGCGCGCCGCGGTCACCGATTGGCAGGCCATGCGCGACAAGATGCTGGCGGTCGCGACCTCGCTGCCGGGCGCGACCGGGCCGCTCGGGGCCACCGAGGTTGCCGAAGCGCAGGCGTTCCTGCGCTGGGCGGCGGAGGATCACTTCACGTTTCTCGGCTACCGCGAGTACGACGTGGTGGCCGAAGGCGGCGACGAACTTTTGAAGGCGCGCGCGGGGTCGGGCCTCGGCATCCTGCGCGACGCCAAGCTCGCCACCGCGCCGCGTTCGATCAAGAGCCTGGCGGCCAGCCGGCTGCCGCGTTCGGGGTCGATGGATGCGATCATCCTGACCAAGACCAATGCGCGCTCGCGCGTGCACCGCGCGGGCTACATGGATTACATCGGCGTGCTGCGCCTCGATGCAGCCGGCAAGCCGGTAGGCGAACTCCGGTTCCTCGGCCTCTACACCTCGACCGCGTACGTGCGCCGGCCGCAGGACGTGCCACTGGTCCGGCGCAAGGTCGAGTCCGTCGAGGCGCGTTCTGGGCTGCGCCCGCAGTCGCATTCCGGCAAGGCGTTCCGCGCGATTCTCGATACGCTGCCGCGGGACGAACTGCTGCAGGCTTCCGCCGACGAGTTGTTCGATCTCGCTGCGGGCGTGTTCGAAGTCAACGAACGCCGCCAGGCGCGCCTGTTCGTGCGCCGCGACGCGTATGGGCGCTTCTTCTCGTGCCTTGTGTACATCCCGCGCGCGCACTACAACGCAGCCGTCGCCGAACGCGTGAAGGACATGCTGCGCGAGCACCTGCACGGCGCGCAGGTCGACGTCAATGTCTGGATCGGCGAAGCGCCCATGGCGCGCATGCACGTCATCGTGCGCCCGGAAGCGGGTACCCGCGTCCAGGTCGACCTGCCGGCGCTGGAAACGGCGCTCGCGCCGATCGTGCGCAGCTGGCACGACGAGTTGCGCGACGCGCTGGTTGCGCGTCTTGGCGAGGCGCGCGGCGCGCAGCTGGCCAATGAATGGGCGCGCAGTTTCTCTGCAGGCTACCTCGAGGAGACGACCCCCGCACGCGCGGCCGAGGACGTCGAAGTGCTGTCGGGCATGACGGCGGCCGGCGCCGACATGCGCCTCGCGCTGCACGAATCGCACCGCACGCCGGGCGAGCTGCACTTCAAGGTGTTCCGCGCGGGCTCGGACATTGCGCTGTCGGACGCGTTGCCGCTGCTGGAAAACGCGGGCCTCAAGGTCGACACCGAGCAGGTCCACCAGCTCGATGCGGGTGCCACGCACGCCTGCGTGCAGGACTTCGTGGTGCGCGCGGCGACGCCGCTGGAATTCAAGCTCGAAGACCTCCACCAGCGCTTCGAGGACCTCATCGACGCGGTCTGGCACGGTGGTGCCGAAAGCGATCACTTCAACGCATTGACGCTGCGCGCCGGGCTCGCGTGGCGGCAGATCGCGATGCTGCGCGGCTACTGCAAGTACCAGCAGCAGGTCGGCACGCCGTTCTCGCAGGCGTACATGGAAGAAACGCTGAGCCGCTACCCGATGATCGCGGGCCTCCTGGCCGAACTGTTCGAGGCCAAGTTCGATCCGCAGCGCGAGGCCGGCGACGCCGCGAGCCGCAAGGCCGCGCGCGCCGCGCTGGAACGCGAGCTCGGCACCCTGACGCCGCGTGCGGTACTGGGTGCGAATCCCGACTTCGTCGCGCGCGTCGCGGCGCTGCTGGAGCAGCCGCGCCAGGCCCAGATCGACGGACTGGTGGCGGCCATCAAGGCGTTGCTGGATCAGGTCTCGAGCCTGGACGACGATCGCATCCTGCGTGGCTTCATGGCCCTCGTCCGCGCGACCCTGCGTACCAATTACTACCAGTTGCACGCCGGGAAGCCGGCGGAATACATCGCCTACAAGTTCGATTCGCATCAGGTGCCGGACGTCCCCAAGCCGGTGCCCTATCGCGAGATCTGGGTGTACGCACCGCGCGTGGAAGGCGTGCACCTGCGCTTCGGGCCGGTCGCGCGTGGCGGCATCCGCTGGTCGGACCGGCGCGAGGACTTCCGCACGGAAGTGCTGGGCCTCGTCAAGGCGCAGATGGTCAAGAACACCGTCATCGTGCCGGTGGGTTCCAAGGGCGGCTTCTTCGTCAAGCGCTCGCCGACCGAGCGCGATGCGCGCCAGGCTGAGGGCATCGCCTGCTACAAGCTGTTCATGAACGGCCTGCTCGACCTCACCGACAACATCGACACCTCGGCCAACAAGATCCTGCATCCGGCGGATGTCGTGCGGCACGACGACGATGATCCGTATCTCGTCGTCGCGGCCGACAAGGGCACGGCCAAGTTCTCGGACATTGCCAACGGCATTTCCATCGCGCACGGCTACTGGCTGGGCGACGCGTACGCGTCGGGCGGGTCCGCGGGCTTCGACCACAAGGACATGGGCATCACCTCGCGCGGCGGTTGGGAATCGGTCAAGAGCCACTTCCGCGCGCTGGGCCACGACTGCCAGGCCGAGGACTTCACCTGCGTCGGCATCGGCGACATGTCGGGCGACGTGTTCGGCAACGGCATGTTGCGCTCGCGCCACATCCGGCTGGTGGCCGCGTTCGACCACCGCCATGTCTTCGTCGACCCGAATCCTGATCCCGCGGTGGCGTTTGTCGAGCGCGAGCGCATGTTCAAGCTGCCACGCTCGTCGTGGGATGACTACGACAAGTCGAAGATCTCCAAGGGCGGCGGCGTCTTTGCGCGCACGCTGAAGGCGGTGACGATCACGCCGGAAATGCACGCCGTGCTGGGGATTCCAGGCGACGTGGCCTCGCTGTCGCCAACCGAGCTCATCAGCGCGGTGCTGAAGGCGCCGGTCGACCTGCTGTGGAACGGCGGCATCGGTACCTACGTGAAGGCCGCGAGCGAAACCAGCGCCGACGTGGGTGATCGCGCCAACAACGCGCTGCGCATCAACGGCGGCGACCTGCGTTGCAAGATCGTGGGCGAGGGCGGCAACCTCGGGTTCACGCAGAAGGGCCGCATCGAGGCCGCACACGCGGGCGTCATCCTCAACACGGACTTCATCGACAACTCCGCGGGCGTCGACACTTCCGATCACGAGGTCAACATCAAGATCCTGCTGAACGATGCGGTGCGCCGCGGCGAGATGGACACCGAGGCGCGCAACGCCCTGCTGCATTCGATGACCGACGAGGTTGCCAAGCTGGTTTTGAACGACAACTACCGCCAGAACGTTGCGATCAGTCTGATGGAATCGATGTCGCCCGGCCGGATCGGCGCCGAGGCGCACTTCATCCGCACGCTGGCAGCGCACGGCAAACTCGATCGCCAGATCGAATCCTTGCCCACCGATAGCGAGCTCGCCGAGCGCCGCACGCACCGTCAGGGCCTGACGCGGCCGGAGCTGGCGATCCTGCTCTCGTATTCCAAGATCACGCTGTACGAGGCGCTGCTCGATTCGGACGTGCCGGAGGATCCGTTCCTCTCGCACGAGCTGATGCGGTACTTCCCCGAGCCGCTGCATGCGAAATACGCGGAACACATGCAGCGCCATCGCCTGAAGCGCGAAATCATCGCGACCGCGGTCACCAATTCGGTCGTCAACCGGATGGGCGCGACCTTCGTGCTGCGCACCCAGGAAGACACCGGCCAGACCGTCGCCTCGGTGGTCAAGGCCTACAACGCCGCGCGCCAGATCCTGCACGCGCGCGACCTGTGGGCGGCCATTGATGCGCTCGATGGCAAGGTCGCCAAGACCGCGCAGATCGAGGCCCTGACCCGACTGTGGTCGCTGGTGCGGCACACATCGCGCTGGATGCTGAGCCGCGGCGGCGCGCCGCTCGGCATCACCGAACTGGTGCACCGCTACCAGCCGGGCATGGACCAGCTGCGTGCGGTGCTGCCGGCGACCCTGACGTCCGCCGGGCAGGCCGTGTGGAACACCGACCTCGAACACTGGCACGGCCTGGGCTTTCCGGATGCGCTGGCCCAGCGCCTGGCAACGCTGCCGGCGCTGGAAGTCGCGATGGATATCGTCGAAACCGCGTTGCAGTCCGGTCGCCGGATCGAGCACGTGGCGCGCGTGTTCTTCGACCTTGGCGATGCGCTCGACATCGAATGGTTGCGTCAGCAGATCGAAAAGCTGCCGGTCGAAAGCCGGTGGCATGCGCAGGCCCGCGGTGCGCTGCGCGACCAGCTCGCGGTGCAGCAGCGCGCGATGGTGGGCCAGATCCTGGCCTCCGAACACGGTCAGAACGACGCCGTGGGCGCGGTGGCCGCGTGGCTGGCCCGCGACGATGCGCAGCTGCAGTTCACGCGCGGCATGCTGGATGAGATCCGGGGCGCCGACGTCGACTACCCGATTGCGTCGGTGGCCCTGCGGCGGCTCGGGCAGATCGCCCACTCGGGCTGACCGATGCGCAGGTGGCCGGGCCCGGCGGGGTCCGGCCACGTGGGTCATGCTGGCGGGCGGCGCTTGCGCACGGCTTGACTCTGGACCATGGTCCAGGGTTTAGACTACGCGCATGGATACGCAAATCAACCGCTACACGCCCATCGGCGCCGTCGCCAGGCGTGCCGGTGTCGGCATCGACACCATTCGCTACTACGAACGTGAAGGCCTGCTGCCACCGCCGCGGCGGCGCGCGTCGGGCTATCGCGACTACGACCCCGTCGCCATCGACCGGCTGCAGTTCATCCGCCGTGCCAAGGTGCTGGGGTTTACGCTGGACGACATCCGCGAGCTGCTGGCGCTTTCGGCCGACCACGAACGCGGGGTGCGCGGGGTCAAGCAACGCGCCGAGGCGCGCCTGGCAAAACTCGATCAGCGCATCGCCGAGCTGCGGCGCATGCGGCGCGGCCTCACGCGCCTGATCGCCGCGTGCCCGGGTCGCGGGGCGCCCGAGGCGTGTCCGATTCTCCATGCCCTGACCGAGGATTTGAGCGATGACTGAGCATTCCACGGGTGGTACGAGGCTGCATGCGGAAACCTTGCCCGTCCATGCGATGACCGCGCACGATGGGCATCACCACGGCGGCGCCGAGCTGCACGCCGCGGCCGTCGATCCGGTCTGCGGCATGCGGGTCGATCCGGCCACCGCCAAATACCAGGCGGAACGCGCGGGCAAGATGTACTGGTTCTGCTCCAGCCACTGTGGCGAAAAGTTTGCCGTCGACCCGGACCGGTATCTGGCGGCTGCGGCCGCTCCGGCACCTTCGGTGCCCGCGCCTGCCGGGTCGATCTATACCTGTCCGATGCACCCCGAAGTACGGCAGACCGGCCCCGGTCACTGTCCCATCTGTGGCATGGCGCTGGAGCCTGCGGAACCCGCAGCGCACGAAGACGATTCGGCGCTGCGCACGATACGCAGGAAATTCTGGATCGCCGCGGCGCTCGCCATTCCCCTGCTCGTCGTCGCGATGGGACCGCATTTCCTGGGTTCGCACCTCGGCACCGGTATCACGCACGCGCTGCGCTGGGCGGAATTCCTGCTGGCCGTGCCGCTGGTTGCGTGGCTGGGGCTCGACTATTACCGGCGCGGCTGGCAGGGCGCGCGCAACCGCTCGCCCAACATGTACACGCTGATCGGCCTGGGCGTGCTCGTCGCGTTCGTGTACAGCCTCGTGGCCATGTTCGCACCCGCAGCGTTCCCGACCGGCATGCGCGACGCCCGCGGCGTGGTGGGGGTGTACTTCGAGCCGGCGGGTGTGATCATCGCGCTGGTGCTGCTGGGCGAGTGGCTGGAAGTGGGCGCGCGCGGCAAGACTTCGGCCGCGATCCGGCGCCTGCTGGACCTCGCGCCCCGTGAGGCCCGCCGCATCGACGCCGACGGCGGCGAGCGCGACGTTCCCGTCGAGCAGGTGCAGAAAGGCGACACGCTGCGGATCCGTCCGGGCGAAAAGGTTCCGGTCGATGGCAGGGTGCTGGATGGGGCGAGCCACGTCGACGAATCGATGCTGACCGGCGAGCCGATGCCGGTCGCCAAGCGCATGGGTGATCGCCTGACCGCAGGTACGGTCAACGCCAACGGTGCGCTCACCATGCGTGCCGAGCAGGTCGGCGGCGGGACCGTCCTGGCGCAGATCATCGCCCTCGTCGCGCAGACGCAGCGCTCGCGCGCGCCGTTGCAGCGGTTGGCCGACCGCGTGTCCGCGTGGTTCGTGCCGACGGTGATTGCGATCGCGGTGCTGGCGGGCGTCGTGTGGTTCGTGGTGGGGCCGGAGCCGCGCATCGCCTACGCCGTGATCAACGCGGTGGCGGTGCTCATCATCGCGTGCCCCTGCGCGCTGGGGCTCGCCACGCCCATTTCGGTCATGGTCGCCAGCGGGCGCGGCGCCGAGAACGGCGTGTTGTTCCGCAACGCCGAAGCAATCGAGTCGCTGGCGTCGATCGACACCGTGGCGCTCGACAAGACCGGTACCCTCACCGAAGGCCGCCCGGCCCTGGCCGAGGTCGTCACGTTGCCGGGCCACACCGAGCAGGAGGTGCTGGCGCTGGCCGCGAGCCTCGAAGCGGCGAGCGAACATCCGATTGCGCGCGCGATCACCGCCGGCGCGCAGGCACGCGGGATTGCATGGGCGCCTGTCGCGGACTTCGCCGCGATCACCGGCCAGGGCGTGCGTGGGCGCGTCGGCGGGCGAACCGTGGTCCTCGGCAATGCGGTGCTGGTCGAAGCGACGGTCGGGGCGCTGCCGCGCGACGCGCGCCTGGAGCAGCTGCGCCAATCGGCGCACACCGTCGTCTATCTCGCGGTCGATGGGCAACTTGCCGGCGTGCTTGCGGCGGAAGATCCGATCAAGCCCGACACCCGGGCGCTGCTCGATGGCCTGCGCGCGCAGGCCATCAGGATCGTCATGCTGACCGGCGACGCGGAACCTGCGGCGCGCGCGGTGGCCGGGGTGCTTGGCATCGACGAATTCGCCGCCGCCCAGACGCCGAAGGACAAGGCCGATCACATCGCGGCCCTGCGCGCCGGCGGTGCGAAGGTTGCGATGGCAGGCGATGGCATCAATGACGCGCCGGCGCTGGCCGCAGCCGACGTTGGCATCGCGATGGGCAATGGCACCGACGTCGCCGTGGAAAGCGCGCAGGTGACCCTGTTGCGCGGCGAGCTGGCGGGGTTGCTGCGCGCACGACGGCTGTCGGCGCAGGCGGTCGGCAATATCCACCAGAACCTGTGGTTTGCGTTCGCCTACAACTCGCTTGGCATTCCGATCGCGGCCGGCGTGCTGTATCCGCTCACCGGCTGGCTGCTGAGCCCGATCATCGCGGCGCTGGCGATGAGCCTGTCGTCGGTGTCGGTGATCACCAACGCGCTGCGCCTGCGCACCGCCAAGCTCTGAACCGGATCAGGCTTCGAATTGTTCGTCCAAGATGCGCTGTGCGAGGCTGTGGTCGGGATCGAACAGCAAGGTGATGGGGCGCTCGTGCGCCTCGCGGATCTCGATCGTGACGGCGTCGCGCACTTCGTGGAAATCCGCGGTGGCGCTGACCGGACGATGCTCGGTCTCGAGTGTGCGCAGGCCGACGTGCGTGGCCACCGGCAGCAGCGCGCCGCGCCAGCGCCGCGGACGGAACGGGCTGATGGGCGTCAGCGCCAGCACGTTGGCGTCGAGCGGCAGGATCGGCCCGTGCGCCGACAGGTTGTAGGCAGTCGAGCCGGCAGGCGTCGAAACCAGGAGGCCGTCGCAGATGAGGTTGGCGAGCTTGACCTTGCCATTCAGCGCGACCTCGATGTGGGCCGCCTGGTTGGTCTGGCGCAACAGTGAGATCTCGTTGAAGGCCAGCGCCGTCACGAGGTTGCCGTCGCGTTGGGTGACGCGCATCTCCAGCGGATGCAGCGCCGCCGGATGCGCCGCCGCGATACGCTGCGGGAGGTCATCGGGCAGATAGCGGTTCATGAGGAAACCGACCCGTCCGAGTTTCATGCCGTACACCGGCAGCCCACGGTCGAGCTGCGCGTGCAGGGTGCGCAGCATGAAGCCGTCGCCACCCAGCGCGACGATGGCGTCGGCGTCCTCAGGCTCAACGGTGCCGTAGCGATCCTGGAGGCACGTGCACGCCGTGCGTGCCTTGTCCGACGCCGAGGCGACGAAGGCGAGCCTGGGCAGGGCGACGAACTGGCGGGGGGCGGTGGCCATGCCGGCTAGTTTGCCTTGAACGGGAGGCTTTGCAAGCCGCGCGTCAGGTGACGTAGCGCATCTCGCGCGAAGGCGGGCAGAGGAAATTGCCCTGGGCGAAGGTGACGCCGGCCGAAAACAGGATGGGCATGCTCGATGCTTCCTCGATCCACTCGACCATCGTGTACTTGCCGGCGGCGTGTGCCTGCGAACACAGCTCGCGCACCTTGAGCTCGTTTTCCGAATGGTGTGCGAGGTCGGAAGTGAGGGCGCGGTCGAGCTTCAGATAGTCGGCGTCGATGTGTTTGAGCGCCTGGAACGAGTTGAGGCCCGATCCGAACTGCTCCAGCCCGAACGCGCCACCGCTCTTGCGCCAGCGTTCGACGAAATCATGCGCGGGCTTGAGGCACGTCATCACCTTGGCTTCGGGCACCTCGAACACCACACGCGCGGCACTGACGCCGGCGTTGGCGAGCTTGGCGTCGACCCAGTCGGCCAGCGTTTCGTCGTGCAGCGTGAGCGTGGACAGCTTGATGAAGATGGTGACGGGCCGGGTCTTGTCCTTGCGCTGGCCCAGCGCCTCGATGGCGTGGCCGATGACCCAGCGGTCGATGGCGAGCAGGCGCTCGTTGCGTTCGGCGATGGGCAGGAAGTGCGAGGGCAGCACGTCCTCGGTCGGGCCGCGCATGCGCAGCAGCACCTCGAAGAATTCGCCGTCGCCGCCCTGCAGGCTGATGATGGGCTGGTAGTACAGCAGGAACCCGTCGTCGCGCAGCGCGGCGTCGATCATGCCCAGCCACTGCTGCTCGCGCGCGCTCTCGGCGCGGTCGGCAGCGGCGGGATCGTGGATGTCGATGCGGTTGCCGCCCTGGCTCGCGGCCGCGCGCAGGGCGTTGTCCGCCTGCGCGAGCAGCACCGGCGATTTGGCATTCCTTTCGCCCAGCAGGCTGCCGCCGACGCTGATGGTGAGGCTGGTGGAACGGCCGCCGGCTTCGATGATCGCGGCTTCCACGCTGGTGCGCAGCGATTCGGCGAGGCGCTGGGCCTCGGGTTGGGGCGAACCGGTCAGGAGGATGCCAAACGTATGGTCGCCCAACCGCCCGGCATGGTCGGTCGCCCGCAGGCGTTGCTTGATGGTGCCCGCCAGCGTGCGCAGCACGTCGTCGGCGCCGCTGATGCCGACGGTATCGATCACCGCCTTGTAGTTGTCGGGCTCGAGCAACATCAGGGCCTGGTCGCTGGTTCCCGCGATGGCGCGTGCCACGGCTTCGTCCAGCAGCTCGAGGAAATGCGTGCGGTTGGACAGCCCGGTGAGCGCGTCCTGCGTCTTCAGCCGCTGCAGCTCTTCCTCGGCCTGCGAGTTGGAGGCGGGCAGGCGGAACACGACCTGCTGGCAGGGCTCGCCTTCGTAGGTGGCCGCGGAAAATTCCACCACCGCGTCGAAGGTGGTGCCGTCGGTGCGCTGGGCGGCGAGATCGAGGCGCGGTGGCGGCTTCTCGCCGCGCGCCAGGCGTTTCAGCAGGTCCTTGAAGTCGGTCGTGTGCTGCGGGGCCACGAGGTCGAGCAGGGTGACCGCGCCCACGTCTTCCACATTGTCGAACCCGAACATTTCGAGGTACGCGTTGTTGGCGCGGACGTGCATGCCCTCGTGGATGTAGGCGATTGGATCGCGCGAGGAATCCAGCAGCGCGTCGCAGCGCCGCTCGGATTCGCGCAGCGCCGCCTCGAGCCTGCGCACGTTGCGCCGCGTGCCGAGGGCGTCCAGCTCGCGCCGCACCACCGCCTGCAGTTGCTCGTGGCGCTTGCGCAGCGCGATCGCACGGATGCTGCGGTTGCTCAGGATCTGGGCGACCGCGTCGTCGGTCAGGTGCTCGGTCAGCGCGATCAGGGCGACGTCCTTGCCGGTGGCATCGAGCGCGCGCGCGATCACGGTCAGCGAAATATTCTGGCAGGCAGGGTTGGCCAGCACCAGGTCCGGCGTGAAGGATTCCAGGATCGCCGCGAGTTCCTCTTCGGTCGCGACGCGCTGCGGGCGCAGGGCGATGCCGCTGTTGCGCAGGACGCTGATGATCTGCTCGGCGTCTTCGGCTTCGTCCTCGGCGATGATCAGCTTGGTGATGGGTTCCGGCATCGGCATCGATTCTGGCAGGCGTGGGGCGCGAAGTCAGCAGCCACGCGCAACCGATGCGCCGATCCCAAGTCGGCCCGCGGCGCCGCGGGCGACCCCCGCTTCTGGCGCGACGCAGCGGGACCGGCCTTTGTACCCGATCGCCGGCAGTGTCGCCAGTATGCGGGTCACACTGGCCGCTTGGAGCGGTCGCCGGCGACCTCGCGGACGAGCTTCGGAACCAGGAAGCCCGGCAGCAGGGCGCGCACTTCGTCCATGATTTCGTGGGCGCGCTCGTCGGACACCTCGAAATGGGCCGTGCCCCGCACCTTGTCGAGCTGGTGGAGGTAGTACGGCAACACGCCGATCTCGAACAGGCGTTCGGACAATTGGACCAGCACGGCCGGATCGTCGTTGACGCCGTGCAGCAGCACCGACTGGTTGAACAGCGTGACGCCGGCGTCCTTCAGGCGCGCGCAGGCGTCCGCGAGGGTGGCATCGAGTTCGTTCGGGTGGTTGGCGTGGATGACCAGCACGCGCTGCAGCGGCAAGCCTGCCAGCCAGGCGCAGAATTCATCGTCGACGCGTTCGGGCATGACGACCGGCAGGCGCGAGTGGATGCGCATCCGCATGATGTGCGGCAGCTGGCGCAAGCCGTCGGTGAATTCCTCGAGCTTTTTCGTCGAGAGCACCAGCGGATCGCCGCCCGAGAGGATCACCTCGCGCAGCGTGCGATCGGCGTCGAGCGCGGCCAGCGCTTCGTGCCAGGCGTGCGAGGCCGCCAGCTCCTCGGCGTAGGGAAAATGGCGGCGGAAGCAGAACCGGCAGTTCACCGCGCACGAGCCGGCGGCGATCAGCAGCGCGCGGCCTTCGTATTTCTGCAATACGCCGTGCGCCTTGACGGCATCGAGATCGCCCACCGCATCGTCGGTGTAGCCCGGTGCCTCGTCCAGCTCGGCCAGGACCGGCAGCACCTGGACCAGCAGCGGGTCGGCGGGGTCGCCCCGGCGCATGCGGGCGACGAAGCTCCGCGGCACCTTCAGCGGGAACCCGGCATCGGCCGGCGGCAGGCGGTCGGCGAGCTGTGGCAACCCGACCAGGGCCAGCAATTCGCGCGCGTCGGTGACGACTTCGCGCATGGAGCGGCGCCAGTCGGGCAGGGCGTCGCGCTGTGGTGCAGGGTCGATTCCAGTTATCATGTCGGGCTTTTACACCGTGTCGAACGCGCGGTGAACGAACCATTCTAGGTCAAAGGTCGGAGGCGCGCCCGCGCGGCCGGCCATGACGCATCCACGGAGTCAGCAAGATGGCCAACTACGGGCTCAACGACGTCAAGAACGGTCTCAAGATCATTGTCGATGGCGACCCCTACGTCATCGTCGGCGCGGATTTCATCAAGCCTGGCAAGGGCCAGGCGTTCACGCGCATCCGCATCCGCAACCTGAAGAACGGCCGCACCACCGAGAAGACGATGAAATCGACCGACACGGTCGAGGGTGCGGACGTCGTCGACACCAACATGCAATACCTCTACAACGACGGCGAGTTCTGGTACTTCATGGAGCCCGAGACGTTCGAGCAGCACACCGCCGGCAAGGCCGCGGTGGCCGACGCCGCGCAGTGGCTGAAGGGCGAGGAGGAATGCATCGTGACGCTCTGGAACGGCACGCCGTTGACCGTCCTGGCGCCCAACTTCGTCGAGCTCAAGATCACCGAGACCGATCCCGGCGTGCGCGGTGACACCTCCGGCGGTGGCGGCAAGCCGGCCACGCTCGAAACCGGCGCCGTCGTGCGCGTGCCGCTGTTCGTCGGCCAGGACGAAGTGATCCGCGTCGACACCCGGACCGGCGAGTACGTCAGCCGCGTGAAATGACGCATCGGCCCGCGAGCGTTGTCCGCGAGCGGCTGTGCCGATGCGTCATCCCGGCCAGGGAGTGGCCGGGACCCAGTGCCCGGGAAGGCAAAGACGCTGGATTCCCGCTTCCGGGGGACTGCGGAGGCAGGATGCCGAAGCGAACGTCGGCGCAGCCGACGGCCCGTTAGAGCAGACTGCAGGATGCGGTCTGTAATGACGAGCAAGGACAATTCGTCATGACAGGAAGTGCAGACCCTGTCGCATCGCAACCCGTCGATCTACTGATCACCGCCCGCTGGGTCATCCCGGTCGAGCCTGCCGGTGTGGTGCTGGACGGCCACGCGGTCGCCGTCGACCACGGCGCCATCGTGGCGGTCCTGCCTGTGGCCGATGCCGCCGCAAGGTATGCGCCTCGCGAGCGCGTCGACCTGCCGCAACACGTGCTGATCCCGGGACTCGTCAATGCGCATACGCACAACGCGATGACGCTCATGCGCGGGCTGGCCGACGACCTGCCGCTCATGACGTGGTTGCGCGAGCACATCTGGCCGGTCGAGGCCAAGGTGATCGGCCCGGAGTTCGTCCGCGACGGCGTCGAGCTCGCGATCGCCGAAATGCTGCGCGGTGGCACGACGTGCTGCAACGAAAACTATTTCTTTCCCGACGTGCAGGCGGCGACGTATCGGGCGCATGGCTGCCGTGCCGTGGTCGGCCTGCCCATCCTTGAATTTCCGAGCACGTGGGCCAGGGACCGCGACGAGTACTTCGAACGCGCGCTGGCCGTCCACGACCGGTACCGCGGCGATCCGCTGGTCGGCACGGCGTTCGGGCCGCACGCGCCGTACACGGTGGCGGACGCGTCGTTCGAGCGCATCCGCACGTTGTCCGACCAGCTCGACCTGCCGGTGCATCTGCACCTCATGGAAACCGCGCAGGAAGTCGAAGACAGCAGGCGCGAACACGGCTTGCGCCCATTGCCTCGCCTGCAGCGGCTGGGACTCATCAACGATCACCTGATCGCGGTGCATATGACCCAGGTGAGCGACGCCGAGATTGCCGCCTGTGCGGTCGCGGGCGTGGCAGTGGTGCACTGCCCCGAGTCCAACCTCAAGCTCGCGTCGGGATTCTGCCCCGCCGAAAAATTGCGTCGCGCCGGCGTGACGGTGGCGCTGGGCACCGATGGTGCGGCCTCGAACAACGATCTCGACATGTTCGGCGAAATGCGGACCGCGGCGCTGCTCGCCAAAGGCGTGGCGGGGGATGCCGCGGCGTTCGACGCGACGTTCGCGTTGCGTGCCGCGACCTTGAATGGGGCCCGGGCGTTGCAACTCGATGCGAAAATAGGCTCGATCGAACCCGGCAAGCGCGCGGATCTTGCGGCGGTGTGCCTGGACGAGGTCGAGACGCAACCGCTTTATGGCGTCGCCTCGCAGCTCGTCTACGCGGCGTCGCGCCGCCAGGTCAGCGACGTGTGGATCGACGGCGCGCGCAAATTGTCCGCCGGCGCCCTGGTCGATTTCGACTTGGCCGGAGTACTGGCCAAGGCGCGCCGCTGGCGCGAGCGGATCGTCGCGCTGTAGCGCGTGGGCGGGTTCCGCGGCTGACGGCCGACAAGCCGCGCTGCTGCGTGATCTGCGAGAATGGAACCCATGCACGTCACCGCGCCCAACGCCGACTCCGAGGAACTCGCCCGCTTCGGCAAGCTCGCGCAGCGTTGGTGGGATCCCGATGGCGAGTCGCGCGCCCTGCACGACCTGAATCCGGTGCGGCTGGCCTGGATCGGGGCCCGCTGCCGGTTGCCCGGCGCGCGCATCGCCGATGTCGGCTGCGGCGGCGGACTGCTGAGCGAAGCGCTGGCGCGGGCCGGGGCGCAGGTCACGGCGGTCGACCTCTCGCCCGAGCTCGTCGAAGTCGCGCGCCTGCACCTCTATGAAACCAACGCGTCGCTGGCAGCGCCGATCGCGGTCGATTACCGCCTGTGCGACGCGCATGCACTGGCGGCGCAGGCGCCCGGTACGTTCGACGCGGTCTGCTGCATGGAATTGATCGAGCACGTGCCCGATGCCGCCGCGTTGATTGCGGATCTTGCCGCCCTGCTGAAGCCCGGCGGGCGCGTGTTCCTCGCGACGCTCAACCGCAATCCCGCGAGTTTTGCGGCCGCGATCCTGGGCGCCGAGTACATCGTCGGCCTGTTGCCGCGCGGCACCCACGACTACCGCCAGTTCATCAAGCCATCCGAGCTGGCGACGCTGCTGCGGGGCGCGGGCCTGGTCGTCGACTCGATCTCCGGAATCGCCTACAACCCCTTGAGTCGAAAGGCATGGACCACTCACAGTCCAGTCATCAACTACCTGATGTCCGCACGCCGACCCGACGCGTGAGTGCGCTTCCGCAGCCCGTGCGGGGGGTGTTTTTCGATCTGGACGGTACGCTTGCGGATTCTGCTCCCGACATGCACGCGGCGCTTGCGGCGTTCTGTCGCGAAACGGGCCTGGCGACGCCCGCGTTTGCAATCGTGCGCGAGACCGTATCGCGTGGCGCGCGTGCCGTACTGGGCTGCGCGCTCGATGATGCCGCCGCCATCGATGCCGCGCTGCCGCGGTTCCTCGATTTGTACGTGGCGACCGGTATGGCGCACACGCGTGCCTTTCCCGGCGTGGATGATCTCCTTGCGGGCCTCGAGGCGCACGGGATCGCCTGGGGCGTCGTCAGCAACAAGGCGGCCGACCTCGTGGGCCGGGTGCTGGTCAAGCTCGGCTATGCAGGGCGCGCGCGCGCGGTGATCGGGGGCGATACGCTGCCGCAGCGCAAGCCCGACCCGGCACCGGTGCTGCGGGCGTGCGCCATCGCGGCGGTCGATCCGGCGCATGGCCTGTTCGTCGGCGACGATCCGCGCGACATCCAGGCCGGGCGCGCCGCGGGCCTGTTCACGGTGGCCGCGGCCTGGGGCTATCTGGGCGGCGTCGATCCGTGGACGTGGCGGCCTGACGCCGTGGCGGGGGGCGCCGGCGATCTCGCGCGCTGGTTGGTTCCGGCGTGAGTGCGGGTGCGTTCGACCAATACCTGACGCAGTGGCGCGAGGCGAGTCCGCAGCGCAGCACGGCGTGGTTGTTCCTGCGCCCCGCGGAGCAACGGCGCTATGGCGCGCTGGCGGCGCTGGAGCGCGAATGGATCAAGGTGCTGCGCGAAGTCACCGAGCCGCAGGTGGCAACCATCAAGCTGGGTTGGTGGCGCGAAGAAATGCAGCGCGCCTGCGCCGGCGCGGCGAGCCACCCACTGACCCAGGCGTTGTTTGCCGAGGCGGACGCGTGCGACATCGCCTCGGTTTACTGGACGGCAGCGATCGATGCGGCGGCGCTCGCGGTCGATCCGGTGCCGCCCGCCGATTTCGCGGCGCAGCGGGCCGCCGCGCTACCGTTCGCGCAGGCGCTGGCGCAGCTGGAAACGGCGCTCTGGTTTGGGCCCGGGAAGCCCGTGGCGCGGGCGTGCGAGGCGGTGGTGCTGGCATGGTTGCTGGACGGTCTCATGGCGCTGGGCCCGGAATTGGCGCGCGGGCGGTCCCCCTTGCCCATGAACCTCCTGGCGCGCCACGGTCTCGCGGTGGCGGGGCTGGCCACGGACGGCGCGGCGCGGCGCGGCGCGCTGCACGACTACGTCGCCGAACTTGCGCAGGCGCTCGTGACGGCGGACCGCATGGAAGGCCCGCTGACGCTGTTTCGCGCGACCGAGCTCACCGCTGATCGCGCGACACTGCGCAGAGCGGCGCGCGCGCCCGATCCGCTCCGGGGGCTGGTCGCGCCGCGCCACGGCCTGCGCAACCTCATCAAGACCTGGCGTGCGGCGCGCGCATGGCGCAGGGCCGCACGGCGCGCCGATTGACGCCACCTGCGGGTCAGCTCCGCATGAACTGCAGCGGCATTCCGGGCTCGACCTCGAGCACCCGCCCGTTGCGCGCGGCGAGGGCGCCGTTCACGAAGGTTGCGGCGATGGAGGTGTGGAAGATCTCGCCCTCGAACGGCGACCAGCCGCACTTGGACAGGATCTGGCCCTTGTCGATCCGCTGCGGACGGTGGGGATCGACCAGCACGAGGTCCGCGAAGCCACCTTCGCGCAGGAACCCGCGGTCGACGATGTTGAAGCGCGTGGCGGGCGCGTGCGCGTACGCTTCGACCAGGCGCTCCAGGCTGAAGTCGCCCGCCAGAACGTTCTCCAGTGCGGCCTGCAGCGCGAATTGCACCAGCGGAATGCCGGAGGGGCAGCTCGTGTACGTACTGGCCTTTTCCGATGCCAGGTGCGGCGCGTGATCGGTGGCCAGGATGTCGATGCGGCCATCGGCGAGCGCGCGGATGAGCGCCGCGCGATCGCTTGCGGACTTGATCGCCGGATTGCACTTGAGCCTGCCGCCGAGGCGCGCGTAGTCGGCATCGCTCCAGCGCAGGAAGTGCACGCAGGTTTCGGCGGTGATCCGCTTGCCGGCGACCGGACCCGTGCCGAACAGCGCCGCTTCGTCGGCGGTCGACACGTGCAGGACGTGAAGGCGCGTGCCGTGGCGGCGTGCCATGTCGATGGCCCAGCGGGTCGAGGCCACGCAGGCTTCGCGCGAGCGGATCTCGGGGTGCATCCGCATTGGAATGGCGTCGCCGTACCGGGCTTTGGCGCGGTCGAAATTGGCGTGGACGATGTGGGCGTCCTCGGCGTGCACCAACACCGGCACCGGGGAATCGCGGAACACGGCTTCGAGCGCTGCGGGATCGCTGACGCAGAGGTTGCCGGTCGACTCGCACAGGAACACCTTGACGCCGGGGACGTGTCGCGGATCGAGCGCACGGATCGCGTCCAGGTTGTCGTTGCTGGCGCCGAAGTAGAACGCGTGGTTGGCCAGCGAACTTCGCGCGGCGATCGCGTATTTCTGCTCCAGCAGCGGTGGCGTCGAGGTCGCCGGGCGCGTGTTGGGCATCTCCATGAAGCTCGTGACGCCGCCGGCGACCGCGGCCCGCGACTCGGTCGCGATGTCGGCCTTGGTGGTGTAGCCCGGTTCGCGAAAGTGCACGTGGTCGTCGATCATGCCGGGCAGCAACCAGAGGCCGGAACCGTCGAACACCTGCTCGCCGTGGCGGGCTGCGAGCCCGGCGCCGATGGCGTCGATCCGCTGCCCGCGGAGGCGGAGGTCGGCCACCTGGCGTCGGCCTTCGTTGACGATCTCGGCGCCGCGGATCAGCCAGTCGGCCATCAGCGGTCTCCGTGCCGGCACGCGTGCAGGGTGAAGCGCTCGGGCACCGGATCGGGGCCGCCCGCGCACAGGGGCTGGCAGCGCAGGATGCGCCAGGTCGCGAGCACCAGGCCGCGCCACGGTCCGAACCGCGCAATGGCGATGCGGGCGTAGGTCGAGCAGCTCGGATAGAAGCGGCAGCGCGCGCCCAGCAGCGGGCTCAGGGTGTGTTTGTAGAGGGCGATCAGGGCCAACAGGAGACGGGTCACGAAGACTGGACCAGGCAATGAATTCACGGACTTGGAAATGCCGACCCGGTTGGTTGCCCACCCGGGGTGACTACGCTATAACACGCGGTCGCATCTTCACAATATCGAGTGCCCAGGACATGGCAAAACCGAAGCACCGCGCCGCCAAGCGTACTGAGAAGCAAGCCCGGCCCGCAGCCAGACCGGCCACAGCCAAGCCCGTGCAGAAGGCGCCTGCCAAGCGCGCGCGCAAATCTGCCCGGCCGAGCGCCCGCAAGCCGGTGGCCAAAGCCACCCGAACCCTCCATCAGCCGGCCAAGCTCCCAAAGCCCGTCGCCGGTGCAACCCGGACCGCGAAGAAAACCACGGTGAAGAAACCAACCAGAATCCCTGCTGCTGCAAAATCCGACACCAAACACGCCAAGATCGCAGAGCGGAGCAAAGCGCCCGCCCACGCGGCGCACAAGATGGCATCGCCGCACGCGGCGACGCCGGCCCCCGCGCCGGCGCATGCGGCGCACCCCGCGCGTGCGAACGGGTCGCATCCAGCGCGCCCGACCGGCGGCGTGGCCGCACGCCTTGGCAAAGCTGCCGCCGACGAACAGACGATCACCCGCGAGGATGGTCGCTATGCACTGCCGGCGTCGGTCAACATCGAGCTGCCGGCCGGCTACCGCCCGAGCGTGGACGAGGAATACATGGGCCCGAAGCAGCTCGCGTATTTCCGCCAGAAGCTCAAGGACTGGCGCGACCAGCTGGTCGAAGAATCGCGCCAGACCATGGAGAACCTCCGCGAGGAAGTGCGTGACGTGGGCGACGATGCCGAGCGCGCCACGCGCGAAACCGAAAACTCGCTGGAACTGCGCACGCGCGATCGCTACCGCAAGCTCATTTCCAAGATCGAAAAGGCGCTGCGCAAGATCGAGGAAGGGCGCTACGGGTACTGCGAGGAGACCGACGAGGAAATCGGCCTCGAGCGGCTCGAGGCCCGCCCGATCGCGACCCTGTCGCTGGATGCGCAGGAACGTCGCGAGCACCTGCAAAAGCAGATGGGCGACTGACGCCGCGATGCCCTGGCTTCATCGCCGGGGCGCGGCTTGTTCCCCTTCCCCCGCTCGCGGGGGAAGGCTCCCGAAGGGCTGATCGAGGATATCCACCGCCTGGCGATCGACTCGCGTTCCCAGCGGGGACGGTGCCCGCAAGGGGCGAGACGGTTCCGCTGGATCCTTTCTTCGCACCCGCATCGTTGCCCGTTCACCGCCTTCATCCGCCCGCTGACGGTGCCGCACGGCGTGTGTCGATCGCAGCCGTGGCGCGTTGGCGCGGGCCGGCAATCGCGTGATTGCCATTGGCCACGGGCGCGCCGCCGCCCGCGCGGACGCTTGATCCCGCGCGGTGCCGCCACCATTCTCAGGGATCGCCCGCGTGCGGGCACCGTATCCCCCGTTCTGGAACGACATGGCAACCGACACCTCCGACACCCCCAAGGCGACCATCGAACTGCCCGTGCTGCCGCTGCGCGATGTGGTGGTCTACCCGCACATGGTGATTCCGCTGTTCGTCGGCCGCGAGAAGTCGATGAAGGCGCTCGAAGCGTCGATGGAAGGCGATCGGCGGATTCTGCTCATGGCGCAGAAACAGCCCGAAACCGACGATCCGGTCGAGGCCGACCTGAACACGATCGGCACGATCGGCAACCTGCTGCAGCTGGTGAAACTCCCCGATGGCACGGTCAAGGTGCTGGTCGAAGGCCAGTCACGCGCGCAGATGCAGGCATGTTTCGAGGCCGACGGCATGCTGCACGCGCGGGCGGTTGTGCTCGAACCGGTGTTCGACCGCCCGGCCACCGAACTCGAGACCGCGGCCCGCATGCTCGTCGGCCTGTTCGAACAACTGGTGCGGCAAAGCCGCAAGCTGCCGCCGGAGGTGCTGGCCGGCCTGTCCGGCATCGACGATCTCTCGCGGCTGGCCGACAGCGTGGCGGCGCACTTGTCGGTGCGCCTGGCGGACAAGCAGAAGGTGCTGGATACCGTTGCGGTGGGCGCGCGCACCGAGATGCTGATCGGCCTGGTCGAAAGCGAACTCGACCTGCAGCAGGTCGAAAAGCGCATCCGCGGGCGCATCAAGACCCAGATGGAGAAGAGCCAGCGCGAGTATTACCTGAACGAGCAAATGAAGGCGATCCAGAAGGAACTGGGTGACATCGAGGAGGGTGGCAACGAGATCGACCAACTGGCCAAGAAGATCGACGCGGCCGGCATGCCCAAGCCCGTGCTGGCGAAGGCCAAGGCCGAGTTCAACAAGCTGAAGCAGATGCCGCCGATGTCGGCCGAGGCCACCGTGGTGCGCAACTACCTCGACTGGATGACCAGCGTGCCATGGAAGAAGCGCTCGAAGGTGCGCAAGGATCTGCGCGTGGCGCAGCAGGTGCTCGACGAGGACCACTATGGCCTCGAGAAGGTCAAGGAACGCATCCTCGAGTTCCTGGCGGTGCAGCAGCGCGTCAACAAGATCAAGGGGCCGATCCTGTGCCTCGTGGGCCCGCCCGGCGTCGGCAAGACCTCGCTCGGGCATTCGATCGCGCGCGCCACCAACCGCAAGTTCGTGCGCCAGAGCCTCGGCGGCGTGCGCGACGAGGCCGAGATCCGCGGTCATCGGCGCACCTATATCGGATCCTTGCCCGGCCGCATCATCCAGAACATGTCCAAGGTCGGGACCAAGAACCCGATGTTCATGCTGGACGAGATCGACAAGATGGCGATGGACTTCCGCGGCGACCCTTCGGCGGCGCTGCTGGAAGTGCTCGACCCCGAGCAGAACCACGCGTTCAATGATCACTACCTCGAGGTCGACCTGGACCTGTCCGAGGTAATGTGGATCGCCACCGCCAATTCGCTGAACATCCCCGGTCCGCTGCTCGACCGCATGGAAGTGATCCGCATCCCCGGTTACACCGAGGATGAAAAGCTGGCAATCGCGCAGAAGTACCTGCTGCCCAAGCAGCTCAAGGCCAATGGTCTGAAGAGCGGGGAGCTCAGCGTGGATGCGGAAGCCATCCGCGACATCGTGCGCTACTACACGCGCGAATCGGGCGTGCGCAACCTGGAGCGCGAGATCTCCAAGATCTGCCGCAAGGTCGTCAAGCAGCTGGCGCTGGGTGAGGTGGTTGCAGCCAAGCCGGCGGCCAAGGCGAAAAAACAGGCGGTGAAGGCAGCCAGGGCGGGGGGCACGAAAGCGGGGAAGGGCGCCACAAGTGCCCACGTCGACTCCGGCAACCTCGAGCGCTATCTGGGCGTGCGCCGCTTCGATTTCGGTCGCAAGGAACAGCAGAACGAGATCGGCCTGGTCACCGGTCTG
>DASTNI010000023.1:0-2581 GCA_035720985.1 Rhodanobacteraceae bacterium
GACATACCAACAGGCTGTGGCGAGGACGGCGGCGCCCAGCGTTGCGAGGAGCGGCGCCCAGCGCGCGGCGTTCGGGTGGTGCCAGGACACGATCATGGCGACCAACGGCGTGCAGCCGAGACTGGCGCTCTGGCCGGACAAAAAGTCATCGAAGCGGCCGCGGCCATGGGTGTAGCTGCTTGCGAGGACGATTTCCGCGAGCCAGATAACCGTCGTCACGGTCAGCGCGGCCCACCATGCGGGCGTGTGAACGTGGAGGCTGGCCGTGACGAGGGCGCAGCCGACGCCGCAGCCGATGCCGGCGAGGATCAGGGCGTCTTCGACGGGTATGCCGCGGCGGCAGTGCGCGCGTGATTGGACTTGATCAGTTTGCATGGCGGATCTCACAAAAAGGTGTTGGGGACGGGAAGTTCGCGCGGGCTCCGCGGGCGCGCTGTGCACAGGGCGCTGCGTTCACGCGCTTTCCGGGGCGGCCGCGTACGCGGCCACCCATGCGTTGGTTTCAGCGTTGCGTGCGGAGCGGCGTTCGCTGTGGTCCGGCGTACCGCCGCGCGGCCTATGGCCCGCTGACCGGCGCGTCAGGCCTTGTCGTGGGTGACTGCAGCGGTGTGCGCTTCCACTTCAGGTCGAAGCAGGTGTCGATCCATTCGCGGAGCGCGAGGGCCACGTTCTCGGCCATGGCCCACGGCGTCTGGTAGGGCGCGTAGAGGCGGC
Organism: Rhodanobacteraceae bacterium; assembly: GCA_035720985.1. Classification (GTDB taxonomy): domain Bacteria; phylum Pseudomonadota; class Gammaproteobacteria; order Xanthomonadales; family Rhodanobacteraceae; genus 66-474. The sequence goes on from DASTNI010000023.1 coordinate 715, forward strand.
GGGCCTGGTAGTCGAAGAACGCTTCAAGCGGACAGCCGGGAGCGTCGCCCGCTGCACGCGTTTCCGCCGGACTCGGCGCGACGATGCGCAGGTACGGCCCCAGCAGTTCGTACAGGCAGTGGTCGCACAGGTCGCCTTCGATCTTGTTGCCATCGCCGAACAGGCTGCCGTAGCCGGCCCGGAAACGGATCTGCGTGCGGTTGGTGTAACCCTCGAAGGGACGGTCCTCGCGCAACGCCTTGCCACAGCGATCGCAGGTGACCACCTTTACATCACGCGGTGTGGCTTCAAAGGCGATCATGGGCGACCCCTCCATCGGTGGTGTCAGGCGTTGCCGACGCGGCATTGGGCATGGGATCGAGCGGGGTGCGTGCGAGCCCGGGTGCGAAGGCCCGGTCGATCCACTCGCGGAGGGTCAGGATCACCCCGTCGCAGAGCATTCCGGTGAGCTGGTACGCGGCATACAGGCGCCGCGGCGTGATGGGCTGATACAGGTCAGCGGTGTCCGGCGCGTCACTGTCGTCGGTGACCCGCACATAACGGCCCAGCAGCTCGAACAGGCAGGCATCGCAGAAGTCGCCTTCAACCAGCCGTCCGGCGCCGAACGCGCTGTCGGCCCCGGCACGAAAGCGCACCGGCGCCAGGGTGTCATAGCCGCTGGCGTAGTCGGCCTCACGCATACGGTGACCGCAGCGATCGCACACGGCGACGCCGGACGCGTGGGTCTTCGTCTCGGAAATCGTTTCGGTAGGGAACATGGGTGTCTCCTCATTCAGGCAAACGTTGCCGACAGCTGCCACAGGGCAGGCTGTACGAGAAGACACGCGACAGCGTGCGGTCCGGCTGGACCGCGGCCAAGGCTACGCCGCACCGGCGCCATCGCAACGCGCGCATGTATCGTGCTGTTCATCCTGTGATGTCCTCGCGTGCTGACGCGTCGTTGTCACCGGCCACGCAAGCCGCGATGACGATCCCGGACACGAAGGCCAGCAGCACGCCGAGCACAACCGCCAGGGCGAGGCCGTTCGCGCCCAGCGTCGTGACCACCCCTGCAAAGCGTGGGGTGTGATGCGGAACGGGTGCGAGGTGGCCGGCAAAGGGCCCGGCGAGCGGACGGCACACCGGGGTACCGGTGACGCACAGGCGCGTGCCGCCCTTGAGCGTGGCGGTCACGGCGAGACGCTGGCCATGCTGCAGGGACAACGGGCCGACCACGAGAAAGCTGCCGCGCGTGGTCTGCACGGTCGTGATGCTGCGGGCGAAGAACCCGCCGGCACTCGCAGAAGCGGACTCGAAGCGTCCGGCAGCGGCCTGCGCCAACAAGGTGTTCGGCGTATGCGCGATCAAGGTGTGGAGCACGGTCGGTACGCCAAGACTGACGGCGCAGATGCCGAGCCAAAGGGCGACGGCGGATTTGATGGAAGTCATGACACGGATCCTTCAGGCAATGGGGGAGCGGGCTCGCGTACCGCGGGCACGCGGGGTCACGCAAAAACGGAGAAGAAAAGCGGCGACGGTGTCGAGGGTCCGCCGCGGCCCGGAGGCCCCGGGCCGGCGCGCGCTACAGGAACGCGCTGGCCTGCGGCGGACGGCTCGGCCTTCTCGCCGTGGTGCGACGGCGCGGCAACGTGCGCGCCAGCAGGTCCGCCAGGCGCCTGTGGTCATCCAGCGCCGCGCTGGTGCGATCGGCATACACCACCAGCTGGGCGCCGAGGAAGTCGGCCTTGCCGCGGGTGGCGGCGGGCTGCAGCAGGTAGGCGAAGATGGCGTTGAGGCCGGCGGCGATCTCGCGATCACGTACCCACAGCCATTCGAGGTAGGGATCCAGCAGGCGCACGGTCTGCGACTCGTGGTTTGCGAGGCGGTA
>DASTNI010000024.1:0-20158 GCA_035720985.1 Rhodanobacteraceae bacterium
CCGCGGCCGCGGTCGCGGCTTCCGCGAAAGCGGTCGCGGCTTCCGCCGCTCCTACGGTTGTGCCGATGGCTGCCTGGGCATTGGCGATGATCATTCCGAGATATCCACGCCGGCCGCAGCACCATGCATCGCGCAACTCACGCCGTGGTAGGAGGGCCGGAAGGCCCGAACGGAATCGCGGAAATGTCCGGCTTCCGCGGCGGCGGTCGCGGCTTCCGCCGCTCCTACGGTTGTGCCGGCGGCTGCCTGGGCATTGGCGATGATCATTCCGAGATGTCCACGCCGGCCGCAGCACCATGCATCGCGCAACTCGCGCTGTGGTAGGAGGGCCGGAAGGCCCGACCGGAATCGCGGAAACGTCCGGCTTCCGCGGCGGCGGTCGCGGCTTCCGCGAAAGCGGTCGCGGCTTCCGCCGCTCCTACGGTTGTGTCGACGACTGCCTGGGCATTGGCGATGATCATTCCGGGATGTCCCGTCAGCCGCAGCGTCAAGCGTCGCGCGCAACGGACCGCGCGGCAGGCGCAGCCAGAGTAGACGGTGGGCGCAAACGCTCCAGCCGCACGCGGGGCACCCATGCGTGTATCTGATCCCGCTCGGCGAAGCCGGTCTCTTCGTTCTCGGCGTTGGCGGCGCCGCACGCCACGGCAAGCTGCAGCGAGGCTTCCAGCGACTCGCCGCGCACCGCGGCAACCGCCATCGCCGCGAGGAAGCAGTCGCCCGAACCCACGCCATTGCGCAACCTGACGCCCTCGGCCCACGCGCGCCACGCGGCATCGCCTTCCACCGACACGGCGCCCGCGGCGCCCAGGGTCACCACCGGGCAGATCACGCCAGCGCGCTGCAACGTGCGCGCGCACTCAAGCGCGTCGTCGACACCCGCCACCCGCCGGCCGGCCAGCGTCCCGGCCTCGTCGACGTTGGGCTTCACCAGCCAGGGACCCGCACGTACCGCGAGCTTCAGGGGGCCGCCGCTCGCATCGACCAGGCACGGCACATTGCGCGCCCGCGCCGCGCGCACCCACGTTGCATAGGTATCGGCGGGAAACCCCGCAGGCAGGCTGCCGCTCAACACCAGTGCCGAGGACGAACCCAGGAGCGACGCCACACGATCGATCAATTCTTGCTGTACCGGATCGGGAACCGCGTCGCCGGTTTCCAGGATCTCGGTGATGCGGCCGTCGGCTTCGTGGAGCGCCAGGCACTGTCGCAGCGCATGCGGCGCACGCACGGGCTGCCAGTCCACGCCACGAGCGTTCAAGTGCGCCGCCAGCAGGGTCGCGTGGGCGGCATCGTCGAGCCCAACCAGGCGCACCGGTTCGCCGAGCGCCGCGACGGTTTGCGCCACGTGCAGGCCCTTGCCACCCGGGCGCACGCGTACCGCGGTAGCCCGCTGCACCTCGCCCGGCCGCAGCGCGCCCACATCGATGCTGCGATCGATGGCGGTGTTCGGGCCCACCACGGTGATCATGTGCCCTGCCCCAACCACGCCTCGACTTCAGCCACGTCGGCCTGCCTCGCCGTACCGCCCATGCCGCGCATGGACAGGCCCCCGCAGGCGTTGCCCCAGCGCAGGCACTCGCGCAGCGGAAGATGGGCGAGCCACGCGTGCAGGAATCCCGCATCGAACGAATCGCCCGCGCCCGTGCTGTCGACCAGTGGCTCGGGCGCGCGCGTGGCTGCGTGCACCACCTCCTCGCCCATACGGAGCGCCAGCGCGCCGTCGTCCGCGCATTTGATGACGACCAGCGTGGAGCCGCGCGCGAAATGGGCGAGCGCGTGGTCCACATCACCGGCCTGGGCGATCGCGAGCGCCTCGCCACGACTGGGCAGGAAGACGTCCACGTGTTGCAGCAGGTCGGCCCACTCGCGTTCGTCGCCCCAGCGCTGTTCCGGGTCGAAACCCGGATCGAGCGAGGTCGTCAACCCCAGCGCGCGTGCGCGCGCAAAGAGCCCGCCCAAGCCCGGCCGCAGGCGCCGCTGCAGGTACAGGGCGGATACGTGCAAGTGGCGCGCCGAAGCCAGCAGCGCGTCGTCGACCACGTCCGCCGTAAGCGCCGTGATGCTGCCCGCAAAGGTCAGCAGCCCGCGGTCGCTCGCCGTCGATACCGCGACGGTCACGCCCGTGGTAAGAGTCGGGTCCTGCCGGACCGCGTGCGTATCGATGCCCGCGGCCCGCAGCGCATCGATGCAGAATGCGCCTCGCGAATCCGCACCGGCCCGACCGACGAACGTGACCCCTTCGCCAAGGCGCGCAAGGCCCATCGCGCAGATCATCGAGGAACTGCCGGGTACCTGGTGGAAAGTCTCCGCCAGGATTTCCGTATCCGGCACCGGCATGCCGGGACAGCCGCCAAACACCAGATCGACGTTGATCTCGCCGGCGACCAGGATCGGTTTCATGCAGCAGGGCGCCGGTGCAGCGGGAACGGCTTCACCACGCGCGTCAGGGTGCCCTGTGAGGGCGCATCCGGCGCCTGCCCCTGCGCCAGGCTCTGAAAGAACGCCAGCAACTGGCCGACCACGATGTGGATCATCGCCTGCTGCGGCGCCGGCAGCGCATACAGGCCCGCAAGTTCGAGCGCGAGGCCATCGGGCCCGACATACGCCGGGTCGAGCTTTTCGCCGACGACGATCCGATGACGCGCCAGCCGCTTTTCCGTGAGCTCGCCCAAGAGGTCGATTTGATACGCGCGCAGCGATGCATCCCCGGACAGGAACGAAACCAGGGTGGAATCGCGGCGCAGCCACGCCATGGGCCCGTGGCGCATGCCGAGGCTCGTCTCGGCCATCACGCGCAGGGCACCCGCCGACATTTCCAGCATCTTGAGCGCGGCTTCGCGCGCCGCACCCCAGCTCGCGCCGTCCCCGAGATACACGATGGCATCCTGTGGCCGCGCACCCCACGCCGCCAGGGTGTCGCCATATTGGGTAAACAGCGCCTCCGCGACGGCGGCCGCGGGCTCGGCATCGACCGGCTCCGGCAACAGGCCGCTGCCCGCCAGCACGAGATTGGTCGAACTGCTGGTCATGACCAGGCTGCGATCGTTGGTCGCGTCGGCCAGCAGCAGCGTCGAAACTTTCGTTTCCTTGCGGTAACGCGTCGCCAGCCCGCCTTCGGCATTGCAAGTCACGGCCAGGTGCCGCCACCGCGGCGCTTCGGCCAGCATCGCGTCCACCACGCCAATGCTCTCGGGACTGTTGCCCGAACGCGCGATGGACACCAGCAAACCCGCGCCCGGCGGCAATACGTCTTGCCTTTCCACCAGGAGTGTGCCGGCGGCGACCGCCCGGCACGCAATGCCCAGGCGGGCCTGCAGCGCGGGCGCCAGGCACTCGCCCACGTACAGCGAGCTGCCGGAGCCGGTCAACACTATATTGTCGGGCCTGTCGGCCAGTGCTTTGGCCAGTACGGCTTGCGCGGCCGCACCAGGCAACTGCCCGCCCGTTGCGTGCCACGTGGCGGGTTGCTGCAGGATTTCGCGCAGCGTATCGACGCAGCCCAGTCGACGCCGCTGCTCCGCTGACGCCGCGCGCAACCGCGAGAGCGACGGCACCGCAGAAATCGGTTCGGAGTCAGTATTCATGTGGTAGAGTATGACATGTAACGAAACCAATTGAAAGCATACCACACAGGACACGAAATGAATCAGCCCTCGCCCGTCCCGGCCTTCCAGCCGCCTGCCCTGCGCATTCTGTCGCTGTCGCCCGGCAAGCGCACCCGTCTGCACCGCCTGTTGTACGCCCACGGTCCCGGCAACGGAACCTTGCTGGTGCTGCCGCTGGACCAGGGTCTGGAACACGGGCCCACCGACTTCTTTCCGAACCCGCCCGCGGTCGACCCCGAATACCAGTTTCGCCTGGCCGAAGCGGGTGGCTTCTCGGCCATCGCACTGGGCGTCGGCCTCGCCGAAAAGTACCTGGGCGCGCACTGCGGCAAGGTGCCGTTGATCCTGAAGCTCAACGGCAAGACCAATATCCCGAGCGATGGCGAGGCGACATCGCCGCTGTTCGCCTCGGTGGAGGACGCGGTGCGCCTGGGCGCCGATGCGGTCGGCTGCACCTTGTATGTGGGCTCGCCGCGCCAGCACTCCGAACTCGAGCAGCTCGGCCGGGTGCGCGCGGACTGCGACCGCTACGGCATGCCGCTGGTCGTCTGGTCCTATCCGCGCGGCAGCGCCATCGACGCCAAGGGCGGCAAGAACACGCTGTACGCGCAGGATTACGCGGCGCGCGTCGCGCTGGAAGTCGGGGCGGACATCGTCAAGCTGCACCAGCCCGAGGCCAGCCGCCAGAACGTGCCCGCGCCCTACGCCGAACTGGACGAGGATTCGCCCACCCGCACGCACCGTGTGGTGCGCTCGGCCGGTCGGACCATGGTGCTGTTTTCGGGCGGTGTGAAGAACGACGACGACGAAGCGGTGCTGCGCAAGGTTCGCGAGTGCATGGAGGCCGGAGCCACGGGCGTGATGTTCGGCCGCAACATGTGGCTGCGCCCGTTCGACGACGCGGTGGCGCTGGCGCGGCGCACGCGCGAAATCCTGCTTGGGTACCCGCGCCCGGAGTAGGCCATGGCCCACGACGATCATTCCGATCCGCACGAACATCCGGCATGGCACGGCTGCGGCTGCTGTTCGCAGCCGCCCGTGGCGGGCGCCGCCCAGCGTCCCAGCAACGCCAATCCACTCGAAGCGGCGGCGTCGGTACCCAGCACGCTGCGCCTCGATCAGTTTCGTCCGCGCAGCACGCTGCATGCACGCACGACGCGGATCGACAAGCCGGCCGCGCCCGTCATCGATGCGCACACGCACCTGAGCTGGATGGCCCGCACGCGAAACGGCATCTCGCTGGGCGAAGCGATGATCTACTTCGCCGAGCCCGCCGAATTGGTGGCCTTGATGGACCGCAAGGGCATCGCGGCCATGATCAATCTCACCGGCGGCGTGGGCAGCGGTCTGGAAGCCACGATCGCGCGCTTCGAGCACGCGGCGGCTGGACGCTTCCACACGATGACCGAACCGTCGCTGCACCTGTTCACGCGGCCGGACTACCCCAAGCTGCAGGCCGACGCGATCGCGCGCGCCCGCGACGCCGGCGCCTGCGGGCTCAAGGTCTTGAAGACGCTTGGCCTGTATCTGCGCGAACGCCTCGATGAAGGCCCGCTGGTGCCGCTGGACGACGCGCGTTTCGACCCGATGTGGGAAGCCTGCGGCACCCAGCAGATGCCGGTGTTCATCCACACCGCCGACCCCCTCGCCTTCTTCGATCCGACCGATGGCACCAACGAGCGCTACGAGGAACTGTCGCACCACCCCGACTGGTCGTTCTACGGCGCCGACCACCCGTCGCATGCCGCGCTGGTCCAGGCGCGCGAACGCGTCATCGCACGGCACCCCCACACCACGTTCGTGTTGATGCACGTCGGCAACCAGGCGATCGACCTCGATGCGGTCGACGCCCTGCTGACGCGCCGCGCCAACGTACTCGTGGACATCAGCGCGCGCATCAACGAGCTGGGCCGCCAGCCGCGGCGCAGCCGCGCGTTCATCGAGAAGTTCCAGGACCGTATCTTGTTCGGCACCGACGCGGTGCCGCCGCCCTACGGAAACGATGTGCCACAACAATTGTTGTGCAACGAGCTGTACGACATTTATTATCGCTTCCTTGAAACCGAAGACGAATATTTCGATTATGCGCCGGCGGAATTCCCGCCACAGGGACGCTGGCGCATCGCCGGTCTGGGGTTGTCCCGGGACGTGCTGCGCAAGCTCTACCACGACAACGTCGCGCGGCTCATGCGGTGGAAGACCTGAACATGCCGGCTGAACCCACCCGCATGCTGGTCGAAGAACGCCGTCAGCACATCGTCGAGCTGATCAGCGCGCAGGGGCGCGCCACCGTCAACGAGCTGAGCGAGCGTTTCGGCACCTCGGCCGTGACCATCCGCAACGACCTCGAAGCGCTGGCGCGCAGCGGCGCGATCACGCGCTCGCACGGCGGTGCGCTGCCGGCCGCGGTCGCACGCGTGGATACGCCGCTGCCGGTCAAGGAAACACGACACCTCGCGGAAAAGCGCCGTATCGGCGAGGCCGCCGCACGCCTGATCGGCGACGGCGAAACCATCATCCTCGATGCCGGATCGACCACCGCGGAAGTCGCGCGCCGCATCCGTCAACGGACGTGGAAATCACTGACGGTCATCACGAACGCCCTGCACGTGGCGCTGGAATTGTCCAGCGTCCCCGGCGTGCGTGTGATGATGCTGGGCGGCCTGCTGCGCCACACATCCTATTCGCTGACCGGCCCCGAAGCCGAACAGACGCTGGCGAGGCTCACGGCCGACCGGCTGTTCCTGGGCGTCGACGGCCTGGACCTGCAGGTGGGTGTGACCACGCCCGATCCACAGGAAGCCGCACTCAACGCGCTCATGGTGCAGGTGTCGCGCGAAGTCGTGGCGGTCATGGACGCGAGCAAGCTCGGCCAGCGCAGCCTGTCGCTGATCGCGGCCATCGACGACCTGGACGTCGTCATCACCGACACCGCCTTCCCGCACACGGCGGTGGAGACCCTGCGCAAGCACGGCGCCGAGGTGATGCTGGTCTGACGGGGTGGGGCCGTCGCGAGAAGCCCCCTCTCCCCTGCCCCTCCCCCGCGAGGGGGGAGGGGTATTCGGCGCCATGCAAAAAGGGCTCGATGCAGCGGCGCGCCACCGCGGATGATGCGTCCGTCGTTCGATGCGCGTCGCCGCGTCGTTCGATGCATATCGCCGCGCCACAGCTAATTTCCCCTCCCCACAAGAGTCGCGATGAATTTCCCCTCCCCCCCCTTGCGGGGGAGGGGTAGGGGAGAGGGGAAGCCCCCGCGTGCCAGCGCCACGCACCGCCTCAGCTTCGTGTCGTCCAGGTCCGCGCGCTCAAGACGCGGCTGGCGCGGACGGGAAGTTGCACCGACACCGCTACGCCTCGATACGCGACCTTGGTGCGCGTCCCGCCGACGCTGCGCAGCGTCACTTCGGTGGGCCGCCCGTTATTCCATGCAAGATCGACCTCGAAGCCGCCACGGGCACCGATGCCGGTCACCCGCCCCACCGACCAGGCCCGGGGCAGCGCGGGCAAGAGCTCGATATGGCCCGGGCGCGAATACAGCAGCATTGCCAGCATCGCCGCCGGCGTGCCGTAGTTCGAATCGATCTGGAACACTCCGGTCTTGCCGAGCGCATACACGTCCAGCAGATTCATGGCCGTGCCGTTGCGCTCTCCACCGGAGGCGGCGAGATTGTTGCCCACCAGCCGATACGCCGCGTCGCCCTCTTTCAGCCGCGCCCAGCACAGCGCGCGCCACGCATTGCCCCAGCCGAAACTGTGCATGCCCCGCGCGGCCAGCAGCCTTCGTGCACCCGCGACCAGCGCCGCCGGGCTGCCCTCCGGGGTGATGCGGTCCCCCGGAAACAGTCCGATCAGGGGCGACAGATGCCGATGCGTGGGGCTGCCCAAGTCCTTCGGCGTCATCCACTCTTCGAGCCAACCGGTCAGTGGACTTACTTCCGGCAGGTACAGGCGATCGCGCAGTCCGGCGATCGACTGCGCATACGCCGCGTCGCGCCGCAATACCCGGCACGCCTCCGCAAAGTTGGTGAAAAGATCCCACACCAGTTCCTGCGCATAGGTGATCCCGCGCGCGTCGTCCGGGCCCTGTTCCGGCGACCAGTCGTGATCGTCCACCAGCACGCGGCGCGGCTTGCCCGTCTGCGGGTCGGCCACGGTGATTTCGAGCAACCGTGCCTGCCAGAACTCGCACGCGCCGCGCAGCAGCGGAAATATCCGCTCGAGATAGACGCGATCCAGCGTGTACTGGTAGTGGTGCCACAGGTTGTTGCACAGCCACGCATTCCCGGGCGGGTGCCAGCGCCAGCCGTTGCCGCCATAGATGTTCTCGGAGATCGCCACCGTCCAGCCGGCAAGCTTGCCCGAGGTGTTGCGGAACGGGTTGTGCGGATCGTTGAACCACTTCCGCGTGCTCTCGCGCCACGCCGGCAGTTGGGCCAGGCAAAAGTCCGCCAGCGGCGCGAAACAGTCACCCAGGCCCGCCCGGTCCGGCAGCCAGTAGTTCATCTCCAGATTGACGTCGGTGTGGTAGTCGGCCTGCCACGGCGGGTGATTGCCCACCATCCACAGCCCTTGCAGATTGGTCGGCAGGCTGCCGCGCGAACCGGCGATCGTCAGGTAGCGCCCGAACTGCAGATAGGCGGCCTCGAGTTCGGGATCGGGCGCTCCGGTACGGGCGCGAGCCTGCAACCGCGACCAGGTGTCCAGCGCGCGTTGCGCCTGCGACGACTCGCCCAGATCGACGTGCATCCGGTCGAACAGCATCCGGTAATCGGCCACATGTCTCGCCTGCAGCGATTCCGCGCCATGTCGCGCCGCGGCCGCCAGGTGCTGCCGCACCGCGCGCGCGGGGACGAAGGTCGCGCGGCGCCGGAACCGTGCCCGCGCCTCTGGCGCGTAGTCGGTCACCGCGGCCACCAGCAGCGTCAGCCCGGCACAATCGGCGAAATCCACGCGATCGGCCTGCACCACCACGCGCCCGCCCTGCCCCAGCATGCGCACGCCCAGCGCGTAATCGAGCCCATTGGGCAAGCGCGCGGCAAAACCGATGCCGTGGCCATCCGGCCACGCCCGCGTCGTTTCCCCGTGGGTGCCTGCCACGCGCAGGCTGCCGCGGTAACTGCCGCCCCCGCTCTGGCGCAGCCGCAACACCAGCACCCGATCGGGGTGGCTGACAAACAGCTCGCGCGCGTAGTGCGCGCCGCCGAGGTCGTATTCCACCCGGACCAGCCCGCGCCCGAGATCGAGCTCGCGGCGATAGTGGCTCACCGCGCCTGGGGCATGCGCAGGAAGGTCCAGCGCCAGCCGCGCCAGCGACTGGAAGCTCCCGAAGTCGCTGGGACGATACCCGGGCGGCAGCGAGGCCCGATCACCCGACCACGCGTACGGGAAATGACCGTTCGGATAAAACGCATCGTTCCGGCCACCGGTCCAGAAACTGCCCAAGGCCAGATCCAGTATCTCTGCGTCCGGTGGCCCGCCCGCCAGGGCGCCCAGGGTGCCGTTGCCCACGGGCAGGCCCTCGAACAACAGGCGATCCGACCGTGCCGGACGCGGGTACCACAGCACCGGCCCCTCCGAGGCGGCGTCCACTACGAGTGGTTCGGCGGCCGCCGCCCGGCCTACGCGTACGAACGGCAGGGCAGCGGCCGCAGACACCGCCAGCCCCAGGAACCGCCTACGCGCGGGCAGCCGCAGCGCCGAGGCTGCGGCCGCAGGCCCGGTCGGCTTCACGCACGCCTAACCGTGCGCACGGGCCGTGCCCAGCTTCAACAGCACGACGCCGTAGGCCGGCACCGTGAATTCGCGATCCGCCGAGATGCGTCCCAGGTCCCGGTGCGCCCAGAGATCGCGCGCGGCCACCTCGCCGTGCAGGCCGAGTGCGGCGAAGTCGAGCGTGGATACCAGCGGATGGTCGATCGTGTTGAACAAGCCCACCGCGACGGTGCCGTCGGCCAGTGGCTTCACCCACAGCCGCAAGGCGCCTTGCTGCCAGACCTGGTGCCCCTGCACGCCGCGCGCATCCTGGTCCACCGCGATGACCTCGCGATTGGTCAACACCGCCAGCGTCGCCCGATTCATGGTGGCGAGGTCATTGCCGGCGATCAACGGCGCCGCCAGCAGCGACCACAGGCTCATCTGCGTGCGTTCCATGTCGGGATCGTCCATGCCCTGGTTGCCGATCTCGAGCATGTCGGGGTCGTTCCAGTGGCCCGGGCCCGCCCACTTGCCGAGCCCCTGCTGGGCCAGCGCGTTGAACCACATGCTCTGGAAATTGGGCCGGATGTCTTCGGTGGTGCGCCACAGGTTGCCGCCCACCGATGCGCCCCATTGCCACACGCGGCCCCAGCCATAACTGCACAGCGAGTACACGATCGGACGTCCGGTGGCAACCAGAGCATCGTGCATCTGGCGGTAGACCCGCTGCATCATCGCCGTCTGCTCGGCCAGCGATTTGCCGACCAATTGCTTGCGATAGCTGCACAGGTCGTATTTCAGGTAATCAACACCCCACGCCGCGTACATCTTCGCATCCTGGGCGACGTGTCCATAGCTGCCGGCGTGGCCGGCGCAGGTCGCCTTGCCCGGCGAGGAATAAATGCCGAACTTCAGGCCCTTGCCGTGGATGTAGGCAGCCAGCCCCGCCATGTCCGGAAACTTGGCGTTGGGCTGCAGCACACCCTGCGCGTTGCGCTTGCCCTGCCAGGTGTCGTCGATGACCACGTAGCGGTAACCCGCGGCCGCCATGCCGCTCGACACCAAGGCGTCGGCCGCCGCGCGCACGTCCGCTTCGGTGACGTGGCCGCCGAAATGATTCCAGCTGTTCCAGCCCATGGGCGGGGTACGCGCCACCTGGGCCGAGGCGGGCGCCGCGGCGGGCGGCGTCGTGGCCACGGCCGGCGTGCAGACGATCAAGCACAGCGTCGCGAACGCCGCGCGCACCCGCCACCGCCACCGCATGGTGCGCATTACTTGCCGCACCAGGCGTAGGCCTTGCACCCCGGCGATTTCACCATCTCGACGTGCAGCGCGGTGCGGTAGTTGCCGAGTTCGACCAGCGACACCTTGCCGAGTCCGCCCGAGTGTTCGGTCGACCACGAAGCGATCGCGATGGTGTTCTCGCCGTCCGGATTCAAGATGCCCGGTGGCAGCACGAACTCGTGCTGCGGCCCGAGCGCATTCACGTAGCGTCCGAACTGCCAGCCGTTGATGAAGATCAGCGCGCGATAGTGACGATTGGGCGCGTCCTCGATCTTGAGCGCCACGGGCACATCCTGGTCGCGCGGCAGGGCCAGCGTGAACGTGGTCCGGTACCAGTCGACGCCTGGCTCGTCGACGCGGTTCGGAAGCGCAACCGCGTGCCACTTGCCGTCGGGAAAGCCCGGCAGCGACCAGCCGTGGCGCTCACCGTACAGGCCGCCGTTGTTGAACGGGCCGCGCACCGGATCGGCAACGTCCTCGCCACCGCGTGCGCCCTGGATTCTCCATTCGATCGGAGCGGACGCGCCAAGCCACGTCGCGGAGACCAGCCCACGCGGCTGCTTGTACTCCCCGTCGTGCAGCCAGTCTTCGTTGTGGCCCATGTTGGAAACCAGCACCGACAGCACGTTGTCGCGACCGATGCGCAGGTCGGCCGGATCCACGTTGAAGTACTGTGAGCCTTCGGTCGCGCGGCCAAGGTAATGACCGTTGAGCCACGCGGTGTAGACCCCGTTCTTGCCCGTACCCGCACGCAGCAGGATGCCCTTCTGCCCGGGTTTGGCGACGAAGTGGCCGCGGTACCAGACGTCTCCGTAATGGAAGCCGTAGTCGTCTGCGAACAGCACGGGCAGCTTATGGTTCCAGTTCGGATTGTTGGAACTCTTGAGATCGGCAACGCGCCAGCGCGAATCGTTGAACGTCGGGGCAATCTCGGGCGCCCCGGCCGCAAATTTCCATGCCCCCAATTCTGGCAACGTCACCGGCGCGGGCCCGGCGAGATTGGCGGTCAAGGCGCCGACCGCGTCGCCCACGGTGGTGAGTGGCTGACCGTTCCAGGTGATGCGGCTCACGCCGCGCGGCGCAAATACCTGCAATGACGTCGCCGCGGAGGTGTCGCCCGTCAGCTGCAGGGTGTCACCCTGCACACCGGCCGTGCGCACCAGGTACGGGCCGATCGCCAGCACGGCACCCTGAGCGGTATCGAGTTTCCACACCCGCTCGGCGCCCACTCGATCCATCGCCAGCAACAGCAGCTTTTGGGTGCCGGACGTGATGTCGAGCGCGATGGTGCCCTTCGCGTGCACGTAGTTGATGCGCAGTCGATGCGCGGCCGCGTCCCAGTGCCACGTGGCCTGGCCGGACAGCAGCCTGACCGTGGGCGCGCTGGCGTACGCAAGCGCGGTCTCGCCCGCGTCGCCATCGCGGCCATACACGATCGCGGTCGCCGCGTCGCCGTCGACGACGTCGGTCAGGAACTGCGAGGTCGAATAATCCAGCAGTTGCCCGCCGAAGTGGTAGCCGGCAAGCAGCAGCTTCGAATCACGGCCGTCGAGCGCGATCTGGGTGCCTGGCTGTTGCGGCACCAGCACGTAGGCGCTGGACGCGCCCGGTGCGCCGGTCGCGCAGCCGGCAACGGTCTTCGCGTGTTGCGCGGCGGGGCCGTGCGCGGATTGCACGCAGCCAAGGTCCAGCCACACGCGCGTCTGCGCCTGGGATTCCGACGTGGAATCGGCGTGTCGCAGCACGTACACCTGCGTGCCGTCATCGGGATTGATGCGGCCATCCAGCCGCAGCGCGGCGTCGGTGGGCTGGCGCACCGTGAGCCGCACGGTCTTGGTCAGCGGTTCCACGGTGTCGACAAAATAACCCAGCAACTTGTCCTGGTAATACTTGGACGTCAGCTGGCGCGATTCGTCGATCGGCGCGCCGTAGTCATACGAGGTGTACACGCCCGGGAACGCCAGCCAGCCCCAGCTCGTCCCGCCGTAGGTCATGTAGAAGCTCTGCATCGTCGAACCCGCGGCGATGTTGGCTTCGTAGAACACCCGCTCGAACGCGGGCCCCGTGAGCTTCCGGCAGGCCGCGTAGCCGGGCCCGCCCCAGGGGTCGAACGCACCGCCCTGGAACTCGGGGAAATACAGCGGAGAGCCACGCAGGGTCTGCTTGTCCGCGGTGTAATCGCGGACCGGGTTCCAGCGCTCGGGATGCGTGCAGTCGAAGCCCTGCGGGTAGTCATCCCAGCCCGGCACCTGCACTGCGCCCACGCCGCTGATGAAGGTGCCGTTGTGATTGCCGCTGAATGGTACGGTGATGCCATCGGCCCGCACCTTCTGCTCGATGTCCTGCATGTATTTCCGCATGCTGGGCGAGCCGTCGTACAGCTCGTTCTCGATCTGGTAGAGGATCACCGTCCCCGTGCCGTTGGTCCATTGATGGCGGGCGAGGATCTTGTCCACCTGGGTCAACCACTGCATGTACGCGGCGGTGTATTCCGGATCGTCCGAGCGCGCCTGGCCCTTCATGGTACTCAGCCATCCGGGAAAGCCACCCGAGTCGGTCTCGGCGTTGATATAGGGCCCCGGCCGCGCAATGACGTAGATCCCGACCTGCTTGGCGATGTCCAGCAACTGGTCGATATCACGCACGCCCGTGAAGTCGTATACCCCTTCCTTGGGCGAGTGATAGCCCCAGTCGAAGTAGATCGTCACCGTGTTGAAACCGGCCGCCTTCATCTTCTGCAGCACATCGCGCCACAGGCTCGGGCTCGGCAGCCGCCAGTACTGGAATTCGCCAGACCAGATGTAGACCCGCTTGCCGTCGAGCTTCAGCGAATAGCGATCGTAGGTGACCGTGTTGTGCGCCGTCGCCGTAGACTGCATCGCCTGCGCGGTATCGGGTGCTGCGGGTTGTGCCCACGCGACACCGCTGCCGGCCAGCACGCCAGCGAGCGCCAAGGCCACACCCACCCGAATCGGTCGCACGATCGGCGCCAGATCCCACTTGGTTCGATTCAACATCAAATTACCCCTCCATCACTGGTTGACCTCTCCGGCTCGTCGCGCGAGCCGACACGCGGCATCGCCGGAGGGTGCTCCAATCCATCCCTCCGCGCACCCTTCGACAAGCACGGGACGAACGGATGCCGCGTGGTTTCCGATCGTGGTGAGCCTGTCGGCCACGAATGGAATCGGCACATTCAGGCGTTCCTAGAACGACCCGCGCACACCGGCCATGTAAAAGCGTTCCGAATACTGGATACCGTCGTGCATATCCGGCCACGTCAGGTAGTATGTCTGACTCTCATTCGTAAGGTTCTGTCCTTGCAGGAACACCTGCAGGTGCTTGTTGATGTGATAGCTGAGGCTCGCGTCAACATATTTCTGCGGCGCCTCATACTCCTCCAAACCATTCACGCCGAGGAAGTTTGATGAAACCGCTTCCTTGCTCCGATAGCTCAGCGCCACGCGCGCCTGCCAGTGGCTGTCCTGATAGAACGCGATCACGTTGCCGGACTTCTCGGAATTCTGCGGGAACGGAATCGACTGACCGGCAAGGTCATTGGAACCGGTGCTGCTGGGGCTGTAGGTCGCATTGACCTCAAACCCGGTGTTGCGCAGCAATCCGGGGAGAAACGTGAGGTCCTGCTTGTAGTCGAGCTCCACGCCCCTCAGCTGCGCGCCTACTCCCTGCGCCAAGGTGGTAACCGGAACGCAGCGATCGCGGACCACGCCGTCGGCATCGGGCAGCGTGCAGTCGATCGAGCCCATGGACTGCACGAAGCTCGCGATGTGCATGTCAAAGACCGCAACGCTCGCCATGCTGGTGTCGTTGATGTAGTACTCGAGGGATGACCCGTAATTGGTCGATCGCCACGGGTTGAGGTTCGGGTTGCCGGCGAAGCTCGCGCCCTGGACGGGCAACACGTGCTGGCCATTGGGCAGTTTGATCGCTACCGCAGCGTAGGTGAGGGAAACGCCACCGCCCCACTGGTCCAAGGTCAGCGGCATCATGTTCTTCGACGCCGCCAGGCGCCAAATCAGCGACGGCGTGAGATCGATCGCCACGTTGATCGCCGGCAGCCAGTCGGTGAAGCTGCGGTTGGTTGGCAAGGTCCCGACGGCCGGCGATTGCTGGCCGTAAGGCGCCGGTGCGCCGGACAGAAACTGGGTTACGCCCAGGTCGCTTTTCACCTGGCGCAGCCCGAAGTTGCCGCTGAACGGGACGCCCGCAATCTGACCGCTGAACGTCGCCTCCCCGTACGCGAGCCGTGTGTGCAGCGACGTATTCCAGCTGGCTGCGGGATCCTCCTGCTCGATGGTGCCGGGCGCGAGCTGGTCAAAGAATCCCATCACGTTCTTCATCGCGCGCGGATCAAGCCCGAGTACCGTCACGCCGCTGCCTTCGGGCGTGAACAGCGCGAGATTGTCGCTGACGAACGGCGGGTAGTTGTTGGGCCGCACCGCGCCAATCGGATAGGCGTGGAAATAGCCGGAAGCATTGCTGGCCGTGCACGCTCCTGGCACACCGCCGCCATCCAGAATCTGGTCGTCGTAGACCCAACGCACGTAGCACCCGTTTGGATCGCTGGCGCCCTCGCCCGCGTAGACCGGCGTCGCGCCGGACCACGTGAAGTCGCGCGCGCTCCGGATGCTGTTGGCCATGCCGAACTTCACGCTGAGGTTGTCGTTGAATTGATACGTGCCATCGAAGCGCAGGTAGTGGTTGAACGTCGACTGCTGGTAGCCCTGCGTGTCGAAGCCCTTGGCCACGTACGTGCCCGGGTCGACCAGGCGCGCGGCAAGCCCCGGGGAGGTGCCCACGCTGCCGTTGGCCATATCGATCGTGGCCAACTCGGCGCCCGGAACCAGCCCGCCGGGATTGAAAAGATGATCCCCGCCCTGGCTCGGCGGTCCGGGAAACACGGTGCCGGGCAGCGACACGCCGGGGAACAGGTCGTTCCCCCAGGATGAACCGTCGTCCTGGACGAATTGCAGATCGCCATAGACCCACCTTTGCGTGGCGGTATTGTCAGCGGCGGAGAGCTTGGCGGTGAACGGCCCACCGTTGTCGAACACGAGCCGCGCCGTGTAGTTGCGCGCATTCGACAGCGTGCCGGTCGTCGTCGTGTCGCTGCGGAAGCCACCGAGGTAATACTGGTAGCTCTGCAGCGCATACAACTGCTGATTCCAGTCACCGACCTGGGTGCCCGGAATGGCGGCAGGATTGGTGAGCGTCACGCCCGTTGGCGTAGCGCTGATCGGTATGATCGTGGCGACGTTGTGGTTGATGCCCTCGGGCACCGCAATGAGCGAATAATCACTCTCGTTCTGGCGGTTGTAGAACCCGTCCAGGCTCAGCTGGAAGTCGCTGCCCAGATTCGCCTCGAAGGCCACGTGCGCGCCCCGCCGGTTCTTCTGCACGGTTTCCTGGGCCAACGATGCCGCACCATCCCCGCCGACCAGGAACGCCCCGTTCCGTATGCCGCCGACCTCGACGCTTCCGTCCGGCAGCTGCGTCACCGTCGAAGGCACCGTCAGTCCGATCGATGTCCACGACGTGATGAAGCCTTGACCGTCGGGGTTGTTGGCGTCGCTCGCGTTCTCACCCGCGATGTTTCCGCCGTTGTAGAAGAACGAACTGTTGTTCCGGTATTGGTCGGAGTACGAACCCGAGAACAGCACGCCCCAGTGGCCGGCGTCGTTGTAGCTGATGGTGGCGTCCGCGTCGGGCCGCCGCACCCCTGCCACGCTGCCCCGGCTCGCGTTGACGGAGCCGGTCCCCGACCACCCCGGCTTGAAATCGAACGGCTGGTAGGTGCGCAGGTTCACCGTGCCGGAGATCCCGGACTCCAACATGCTGGCGGTCGGCGACTTGTACACGTCGACGCCGGAAAACATGGACGCCGGAAGCGTCCCGTAGTTGGGCTGGATGGAATCGATGTTGTCGGCCGTGATGAACGGCAGGCCATTCATCTTGGTGTCGACCTCCGGCAGGCCACGCACGTCGATGCTGGTGCCCTCGCCGGCCGAGCGGTTGATCTGCACGCCGGTGATGCGCTGCAGCGAATCGGTGATCGACACGTCGGGCAACTGTCCGATGTTGACGGAGGTGATGCTGTCCTCGATGTTCGCCGACGTACGCTTGAGTTCGATCGCACGCATCTGCGAGGCCCGGATGCCCACCACCTGCACCGACTCGAGCTGTACGGGCTTGTTGTCGCCCTTCTTGGCCTGTCCCAAGGCCGAGGTACCGGCTGGCGCCGTCTGGGGCGACGCGGAGGGTGCCGGATCCGTGGCGCCCGCATCCGCCGCCTGTGCACCCGCGGCGGATGCGACGCCGCACGTCAGCAAGCCGGCGGCAATGCTTGCAAACAGCACGCTATGACGAAGCTTCATGGGTTTCACCTTCCTGCCTTGATCGGTGTGTGGGGTCGATACGAAAAGTGCTGAAGCGGTGGCTCCCGGCGCAACGTGAAGTCAGGCGTCCGAGGCACGAGCGGCCCTTTGGACCGCGATGACGCGAAAGCGGCGCCCGTGAACGACGCGCCGCGCACGGCCACCGCCGGGGCGCGGCGTAGGCCCATGACGATGGGTGCGCGCGTCCCGGCGTGCGGTCCGGGATTCGAATGGAAGGCTCACGGGTCGCGGATCACGGCCAGACGGCCGGGTCGCGCGCCGCGCGCACGCGCCGGTCTGGATGCACACCGCGCGCGTACGGCCGATGTTGCTCGTTGCCCCTTCCCACATGCCGCGAGCCTCGTGCAATCGGCAACGCTGCCGATTGAAGTACCGTACACCTATCATCATACAATAGTCAATACTGGCTCCACACCGGACCGTCCGCGCGGCGTCCGTACTGGCGATGTTCATGCGTAAAATGCTGATTTATATTGCGATATACGACCATCACTATTCCTGACGGAAGCGGCGGTCACGGAAGCACCGCTAGACATATGGTAGTATGTTTATAATTGATGTCGGTGATATATTCCCGTACGACAATCGACGCGATACGGGTCCGGCATGCGAGCACAGCGATGATCGAAGGCATCAGGCGGAGCAACCTGCACGAACGCGTGGTCGAGGAACTCGGCCAGCGGATCGTGAGCGGAAGCCTGCACGCGGGTCTGGTCCTGCCGCCGGAAGACGTGTTGGCGGGCCAGCTCGAAGTGAGCCGCACCGCGCTGCGGGAAGCGGTCAAGGTGCTGGCGGCCAAGGGCCTGCTGGAATCGCGGCCCAAGGTCGGCACGCGCGTACGCGACGCGCGGCACTGGCATCAGCTGGACGGCGAGGTGCTGGCCTGGCGCTGCGCGTCGATCCCGACCGCCGACTTCGTGGCCAAGCTGGTGGAAATGCGCGAAATGGTGGAACCCGCCGCGGCCGCGGCCGCGGCCGAGCGCTGCACCGCGGAGCAACTGGCGCACATGGACGCCGCGTGTGCGGCGATGGCCGCCGCCAAGGATCAGAAGGAATGGTCGGCCGCGGACGTGCGCTTCCACCGGGCCATCCTGGAGGGCACCGGCAATGAATTGATGGTCTCGCTGTTCACGGTCATCGAGGCGTCGATGTCGATGTTCTTCGAGCTCTCGGCGCGCGCTGCCAAGGAATTCAAGTATTCGCTGCCCTTGCACCAGAAGCTGCTGGAAGCCATCCGGCGCCGGCAGCCCGAAGCCGCGAGGCGCGCGGTGCGCAAAATCATTGCCGATTCGCGCGACAACACCACCCAGCCCAAGAACGTCCGGAAGCGCCAATAGCGTATGGACGCCATGCTTGGCATCGACTGGGGCACCTCCAACCTGCGCGCGATGCGGTACGACGCAAACGGTCGCGTGCTGGAAACGCGTGAGCGGCCGTGGGGCATCCGCCGGCTCCCGGAGGGCGGATTTCAGGCCGCATTGACGGACATCGCCGCGGGCTGGCCCAAGGCATACATGATCGCCTGCGGCATGGTCGGCAGCCGCCAGGGCTGGCGCGAGGTGGCCTACGTCGATGCGCCAGCGGGCATTGCGTCGCTGCGGGCTGGCGTGATGAAACTCGACACCGCCGACGGACGCGCGCTGTCGATCGTCCCGGGCGTGCGCGACGGGGTCGGGCCCGACGTCATGCGCGGTGAAGAGACCCAGGTGTTTGGCGCGCTGGCTGGGCATCCGGAGCTCGCCGCGCGCGCGCAGTTGATCCTGCCCGGCACCCACAGCAAGTGGGTCGACGTGGTCGACGGCCGGATCACGCATTTCCGCACCGTGATGACCGGCGAGCTCTACGCGGTGCTGTCTCAGCACTCCATCCTCGCCGCCAGCCTGCCGGCGGCGGTGACGGAGGGGGTGGGCGATGCCTTCGAGGCCGGCGTGCGCGCGGCACGCGAAAGCGGCGGCGGCGGCGCGCTGACGCGGCTGTTCTCGGTGCGGGTGCTGCAGCTCGAGGCGCGGCTCGCGCCAGCCGAGGTGCCAGGCTATCTGTCGGGGCTGCTGATCGGCGAGGAGTGGCGCGCCCTGCTCGCCTCCGGGTGGCTGCGCTCCGATGCGCCGCTGGTGCTGGTTGGCGATGCCGCGCAGTGCAACCGCTACCGGCGCGCCGCCGTCGCATTCGATCTCGATCCGCCGCGCAGCGTTGCCGATGCGTCCGCAGCCGGCCTCTGGCGCATCGGCGCCGCAATGGCCGTGCGCGATCACGCCATCACGTTGGAGTCGACCTGATGCACATTCGTGGACTATCCGAACTGCCGTTGGTCGCGATCCTGCGCGGCCTGCCACCGGACGCGGCGATCGACGTCGGCGCGGTCGTGGTGGACGCCGGCTTTCGCGCGCTCGAGGTTCCGCTCAATTCGCCCCAGCCGCTGGAAAGCATCCGCCGTCTGCAGGCGAAATTTGGGGACCGCTGCCTGGTGGGCGCGGGAACCGTCCTGAGTGCCGCCGCGGTGGATGAAGTCGCCGACGCCGGGGGACAGTTGATCGTGACGCCGCATACGGACGTCGTGGTCATCGGCGCGACCAAGCGCCGGGGCATGGTGTCGATGCCCGGCACCGCAACGCCCAGCGAGGCCTTCGCCGCGCTGCGCGCCGGAGCCGATGCCATCAAGGTGTTCCCGGCCGAGCAAATCAGCCCCAAGGTGTTGCACGCGTGGCGCGCGGTGTTGCCGCCGGAGCTTGGCGTGTTCCCGGTCGGCGGCATCACGCCGGACAACATGCGCGAGTACGTCGCAGCCGGCGCGAACGGCTTCGGCATTGGCTCGGCGTTGTACAAGCCTGGCCGTGCATTGGATGAAATCGCCACGCTCGCGCAGCGCTTCGTGCAGGAGTGGGCGGCCATCGCCCCGTCGCATGCACGCTGATTGCCGGACCCGCGATCCGGTTCGGCCCGCGAATGCCCGTGTGGGAACGGGGGCCGCCAGCGAGGCCGACTCCTACGGCCGGCGCGCAGGTACCGGCGGTGTGCTGCGGTCGTGCACCGCGCACTGCGTTCCCGTCCTTGAACCCGATTGTCGCCATCGTGCGGCCGGCCATGGGCGCAACCGTGTAGGAGCGGCGGAAGCCGCGACCGGCTACGGAAAGCGCGAACGCCGCTGCCAAAGCCGACCCC
>DASTNI010000025.1:0-16948 GCA_035720985.1 Rhodanobacteraceae bacterium
CCGAGTACTGGTTCATCCGCATGCTGGATGAATCCTGCCCGGCGGAACAGCGGACGGCCTTTGCGCGCTGGTGCGCGGCCGATCCGGCGCACGCCCGCGCGTACGCCGACGTGCAGCGGCTCTGGGCGGATACCGCGGCCGCGGCAAGCCGGCCGGATCTTCGCGCCGAAGCCCATGCCGCGGCGACGCCCCGCGCGGCAGCGTCGCGTCGTCGGTGGTTCGTGCCCGCGCTGGCCGGATCGGTCGCGGCGCTTTTGCTGGTGGTGGGACTGGGTTGGGGAATGCTCATGCATACGGGTTCGCCGGCGCCGTTGCACTACGCGACCGCGACGGGGCAGCTGCGCACGGTCAGGCTTCCGGATGGCAGTTCACTGGTGCTCGATACCGATTCGGAAGTCACGGTGGCGTATCGCCCGCGTCTGCGCAGCGTGACCCTGGTCCGCGGCCGGGCGCTCTTCAGGGTGCACCACGATGCCGCGCGCCCGTTCCAGGTGCACGTCGACGCTGGCGTCGTGACCGATCTCGGCACGGTGTTCCAGGTCAGCCGCGGCGCTAAGGGCGCGGACGTCGTGCTGATCCGCGGTGCGGTGTCCGTGGCCAACGTTGCGCGTGGGACCGTCAAGCCGCAGTCGGTTGCGCTGCGGCCCAACGAGGCGCTGAGCATCAGCCGGGCCGGGGTCATCGGCGTGCCGCGCAGCGTACTGCCCACGGCGGTCGACGCCTGGACCCACGGGGATGTCGTCGCCAGCGACTGGCCGCTCTCGCGTCTCGTTGCCGACATGAACCGCTACAGCACCACCAAGCTGGTCCTGGGCGAGCCCGACCTCGCCGAGGTCCGCATCAGCGGCGTGTTCCACGTCGGTGATCAGCAGTCGCTCATTCGCATGCTGCGGCTCGGCTGGTCGATCGAGGCGCAGCGCGCCGCGCCCGGACAGCTGCTGCTGACGCGTATCCGGGCGTCGGCCACTTCCCGGCAACACGCAATCGACAGGTAGGGATTACTCCCGCCCACACGTCATTCCCTGCAGGAGCGGCCTGGTCCCGTGCCAGGCCGCCGGCCTTGCCGTTTCGGCGGAGGGAATGATGGCCATGACGCGCGCCGCAGTCGTCATGAATCCGTGTCCACGCAGGCGACGCCCGACGGGCGCAGCCGCGGCTGCACGGGTTCCCACAACGCTGCGGGCGCACCCTCGGGCGCAGGCGCGAGACTCCTCTTCTTGCTCGCGAGCGCACCCGGTGTGGGCGACCCGAACAACCACTCCCTTGTTCGTGTGCCGCCCACACCACTCCTTTGTCGGTCGCCCGGATCGCGCTGTCCATTCCACCCGCAAGGCACGGGGTTGGCGCGTGCGGCTGCGCGCCTCCGGCGGGGAGTGGCGCGCGGTCGGTGCAGGTAGGGGTTTCTCGCGTCGATACGTCGTATGTCTGCGGAGCCTGGTGGGGGTCACCCGGCCCGTTTTGATCACGCAGGTGGAGGAAGCATGATGCAGTCAGTCAATGATTCATACCGGACGCGCGCTCGGTGCACCGACGCGCACGCGGCACGCCCCACCCGGCGCTACCGCCTGCGGGCGTGCGCGCTGGCGATCGCGGTCGCGTTGTCCGCGACCTGCGTGCCGGTGCTTGCCGCGGAGGTTGCCAACGCGCAGGCGATCGCCACCACGTTCAACATTCCCGCCGGAACGCTCGAGGCCGCGCTCAACGCGATGGCGCAGCAGGCCGGGATCCAGCTGTCCTACGACCCGGGCCTCGTGACCGGCAAGCGGGTCGAAGGCCTGTACGGCAGCTACACGCCCGCGGCGGCGCTCTCGAGCCTGCTGCGTGATTCCAAAATCACCTGGAAGGCGGCCACGCCGACCAGCTACGTGTTGACTGCCGATCCCCAGAGCGGCGGCACGGTCCGCAATCCCGAACGCACGCACGACCATCCCGTGCAGGCCGATCCGCCGGCGACCACCGACGTGCAGCAAAAGCCCGCGACGCTGCAGGCGGTCCAGGTGGTCGGCATTCGCGCGAGCTTGATGAAATCGTTGCAGACGCAGCGCTTCAGCAACTCGGTCGTGAGCGCGGTCACGGCCGAAGACATCGGCAAGTTTCCGAATACGGACGTCGGGGAGTCCATGGCCTCGATGCCGGGCGTCACGATCGATCGCCGGTTCGGCCAGGGTGGGCGCGTCAGCATCAACGGGACGGACCCCAACCTCAACCTGACCTACCTCGACGGCAACCCGATCGCGAGCGTCGACTGGTTGTTTGGATCGACACCGGACCGCGGCTTCAGCTATGCGTCGCTGCCGCCCGACATCGTCGGCCAGATCGAGGTCTACAAGACTTCGCAGGCGCGCCTGCCATCGGGCAGCATCGGCGGCGTCACCATCATCCACACGCGCCAGCCGCTCGACCTCAAGGCCAATACGCTCGCCGTGTCCGTGGGCACGGCCTACAACGACTCGTATGGCAATGCCAAGCCGAACGCGTCCGTGGTCTACAGCTGGAAGAACGCGGCGGACACGTTTGGCGTCAGCGTCGCCGCGTCCTACTACGCCGAGGACATCCAGCGCGCCGGACGCGAGATCTTCGCGTATCCGACCGTGCAAAGCATGCTGCCCGATCCCACCGCGATCCCGCCCGTGGCGGGCAGCCAGGCCCTGCAGAACGCCGTGACTGCGGGCACCGTCAAGCCCACCGACATCATGCCCGAAGAGGAAAGCGCGGCCTGGTTTCGCCAGACCCGCGTGCGCAAGTCGGGACTCGTCAACGTCCAGTGGAAACCCAACAGCCGGCTCGAATTCGGCGCGCAGCTGATGCGCATCCGCGAGAACTACGACAACTACAACGAGTCGTTTTACGCCCAACAGGGCGTGTCCTTCGCCAACATCACGTCGGTGGCGCCCAGCGTCGAAATTCCGGGTCTCTCGGGTGGTGCGACCGGCATCGTGCCGAGCGGCCACGTCTGCGGCGACGACAGCACGCCCGCCTGTGCGCCGGCGACGACCTTTTTCGACAACCAGGCACGCGACACGACGGTGCAGCAGAGCGCCTATACATTCCACGGCAGCTATTCGGGCGACAACTGGGGCCTGCGCGTCGAATATGGCCAAAGCTGGGCCACCGATCCATCGGTGCAGTTTTTCGTGAATCCGGAATATGGCGGCGGATTCGCGTTCGACATCCTGCACGGCTTCACGTTCGACAATCCGGCCGCCGCGCAGGATCCGGCCAACTGGAACTCGCGCGGCAATCCGCTGGGTGCGTACTTCCAGCAGAACTACGCCGGCCGCACGCGCCACGCCACGGTCGACGCGCACTTCGACTTCGACAACAGCTTCATCAACCAGATCCTGATTGGCGCCCGTCATTTGGGGGACGACCACTCCGAGAACGCCCTCGAGTACGCGGGCGGCGGGCGTGCGGGCAGCCTGGCGGACATCGGCAGCGTGGGCTTCGCGGACATCGCGACCGGCTCCCCGTTTGCCGGTTTTTCGCCCGACATGCAGCACCACATCGATACCACGCGACAGGCGGTGAAGGCGTGGATCCTGGATTCGCCGGGATTTTTCGATCCGCAGTACCTGCAGGCGGCGTACCAGACCGGCAATACGTGGTCGCTCGCGCAGCGCACCAATGCCGTCTACGCGCAGGCCAATTTCGCCCAAGGCCCGTGGCGCGGAAATTTCGGCCTGCGTTACGTGTGGAACACGATCGATGCCCATACGTTCGTGCTGACGGGTTCGCCGTCGTATCCGCTCAATCCGGACTGGTGGCAGGGGCAGCAGGCCACCTTTCGCAATCTGTTGCCGGCCTTCAACCTCGTCTATGACAACAGCGGCCAGTTCGTGTACCGGTTCGCCGCATCGGAGAACATCGCCTGGGCCCCGTACAGCGAGCTCGCGCCTTCGCTGGCCGAACACGAGACTTTCCTGATCGGCACCCAGGGCAATCCAGACCTCAAGCCGTACAAGACGATCAACTACTCGGCCAGCGTGGCGTGGTATTTCGCGCCGCAATCGGTCGTTGAACTGACGGGCTTCTACCAGAACATCCTGAATTACCTGTCGACGATCACGGTGGACGAAAAGGAATACAACGCCAACTTCACGGCCAATCCGGCGCTCTACGCGCAGTACGAGGCCGCTGGAACCTGTGATGCCGTGGGCACCTGCGATTATTCGATCACCCAGCCGGGCAGCATTGGCGGTGGCCGCGTCCGCGGTTTTACCCTGGCCTACCAGCAGCCGTTTGGGAATACCGGGTTTGGCCTCGTCGCCAACTACACCTATGCCAACGGCAAGACCACGCGCGCGATTCCGGGCTCGACCAGCCACGCGCTGCCGTTCGATTCGAAGAACTCGATCACCGTGAGCCCGTACTACGAGCACGGACCGCTCACCGCGCGCGTCACCTGGAACTATCGCAGCAAGTACAGCGCGGGTGGCTTCGTCGCGGGCGCGGCGCCGGCGACGGTGGGTGGCTACACCGAGATCGACGCGCAGGTCGGCTGGCAGTTCAACAAGCACTTTGGCCTCACCCTGTCGGCCATGAACCTACTGGACGAGACCTACAAGATGTATCAGGACACCGAAGCCCAGCCGCTCAACAAATACCTCAACGGGCGTCGCTACTTCGCAACCTTGAACTACAAGCTTTGAAGGCTGCTTGATCGATTCCCTGTTCTCCACTCGCGATTTGTCGGAGCCGCGGCCGGAGGAGGGCCGGAAGGCCCGACCGGGTGCACAGCGATCGCGGCTTCCGCCGCTCCTACGGGCAGGCCGCCGAAGCGGAAATGCGCAGGGTGGCGAGCAACATCGGAAGCCTGGCGGCAAGCCACCGATCCAGCCGCGTCGCCATTGTCCCGGGCGAACCCACGGATAGGGTTCGCCCGGAATCCGCGTTCAATGGTTGCCGAGCAGCACCTGATGCGCGACGTAGGCAATCAGGAATACACCCAGGCAAGCCAGCATCAACCCGAGCAGGGTGTCGCCGAGCGCGCTGCCGTAGCTCGCTTCGTGCTCCGCGTTGATGGCCTTCCGGTGGTGGAAATAGCGCAGCGTTGCCGCCAGCACCATCAGCACCGACAGCACGATCAGCGCGAGTCCGACGATCTCCGCGGCGTGCGAGCGGTGCGCCATGAAACTCGCCTTGCCGCTGAGGTACGTCAAGAACAGGTCGAAGCGTTCGATGACGAAGCCGAACGCCATGATCGCGATCGCGGTGCGCACCCAGGCGAGGTAGGTGCGTTCGTTGGCGGCATGGTCGGAAAAGTGCGGGATCATCGTGCGCCTGCGGCTGGTCCGGAAGCGTAGCGCAGTCCGGTCACGGTGGGCGAGGCCTTCCTTTGCGCGGACCCTCAGCCGTCGTCCAGCAAAGCCGATGCATACAGGGCGCGCGCGGCATCCGCGCCTGGCGGGTGGAACAACGATGCGGTGGCATCGCGGTGCAGCCGCGCCAGTTCGCTGTCCCGCGCGTAGCTCGCCCCGCCCGCGCAGCCCATGGCGAGCTCCACCATGCGGCGCGCGACGGTCGAGGCATCGAGCCGCGCGCTGACCAGCTTCAGTGGCCACGCTTTGCCGTGGTCGACGCCTTCGTCGAGGTCGCGCGTGCAGAGGTCGAGCTCGGCGAGCACCGGCTGCAGGGTGCGCAGCGCGTCGGCCACGCGCACGCGATATTCGGGCACCCGGTCCAACGTCGCGGCGTACCTGGCCGAACGCCGGTGCTTCAGCGCTTCGACCGCCAGCGCCAGCGCGCGTTGTGCGATGCCTGCGTAGACCGATCCGATCAGCAGCTGGAAGTTGGCGGTGATCGCGAAGGTCAGGAGATCCGGTGTACGACCCGGCCGGATCCTGCGCGCCACGCGCTCGGCGCGCAGCGGCGCATCCTTCAATGCCGTGGCATGACTCTGCGTCGCGCGCATTCCCAGCACGTCCCACTTGCCCGTGCGGGAGACGGCGCGCGTGCGTTCGATGAAGCCGTAGACCAGCCGCGGCCTGCCGGCGTGGCTGGCGTCGAGCCCGTGCACGAGCAGGCGCGTCCACACCGGTCCGAGCGAGGTGAAGATCTTGACGCCCGACAGCCGGTATCCGCCGTCGTGCTGCGGCGTCGCGGTGGTCGTCGAGCCCTGCAGCACCCAGTCGTTGGCGGGCTCGGACACGCCCAGCGCGAAGATCTCGCCGGCCATGGCTTCATCGAAGACGTACGCAAGCGACTCGTCGCCGCGGTCGACCATCACCCGCACCATCGCGAGGCACAGGAGGTGCATGTTGATCGCGAGCGCGGTGGCCGGCGCCGCGCCGGCCAGGCGCTGCTGCAGCCGCGCGGCCTGGTTGATGGTGACGTCCGCGCCGCCCCAGCGTGCGGGCACCAGCATGGTCAGGTAGCCGGCGCGCCTGAGCTCGGCCAAATCCTGGGTGAAGAACTGGTTGTTGCGGTCGTACGTGGCTGCGCGCCTGTGGAATCGTTTGAGGCACGCGTCGGGCAGATAGCGCCGGGCCAGTTCCGCGTGGCGTTGTTCGCGGTCGTTCATGGGGTGTCGTGCGTCCTCTTGCGCAGCAACAGTGCCGCATTATGGCCGCCGAAGCCGAACGAGTTGGAAAGCGCCGTCGTGACGTGCGCCGCCCGTGCCGCGTTGGCGACGATGTCCCAGTCGGGGAATTCCGGATCGGTGAGATTGCGGGTGGGCGGGACGAGTCCGGTGGCGAGTGTGCGGGCCGCGACGATGGCTTCCGCAACGCCCGCGGCGCCCAGCAGGTGGCCGGTGGTCGCCTTGGTCGCGGCGATCGGGATGGCGTGACCGCGCGCGCCGAACACGGTTTCCAGCGCGGCGATCTCCGCGGCGTCGCCCTGCGGCGTGCCCGTGCCGTGGGCGTTGATGTGGTCGATGGTGTCGACGCTGGCCCCGGCGTCGGCGAGGCAGGCGAGCATTGCGCGCGCGGCGCCCGTGCCGTCGGGCCGTGGCGCGGTCGCGTGCCACGCGTCGCTGGTGGCAGCGTAGCCCGCCAGCTCGATGTCCGCGGAGCCGTCGGCGCATCGCGCTCGCGCGGTCGATTCCGCTTCCAGCAGCATCGCGCAGGCGCCGGACGCCATCACGAAGCCGCGCCGCGCGCGATCGAACGGGCGGCACGCGGCGCGCGGATGATCCTCGTAGCCGATCGCGAGCGCATGCAGGCGCGCGTTGGCGGCAAGGTTGATCGGCCCGAGGCAGTCCTCCATGCCCGCCACGAGTACCGCGTCGGCGTAGCCGTGCCGGATCCAACGCAGCGCCGTGCCGAGTCCCATGGCACCGCTGGCGCACGTTGCCGATACCGCCGGCGATGCGCCGAAGGCGCCGTAGCGCGCGGCCAGCAACGTGGCGGCGCCATCGGGCGCGCCATAGACCGCGAGCGTGGGCGGCACGGCGCGCGCGCCTTTGGCGTCGAACGCGCGGGTCGCGGCCTGCATGGCGTCGATCGGCCCCGAGCCGGTGGCGGCGATGATCGCGAAGCGCTCGCGTGGCCACGGCAGCGCCAGGGCAAGGCAATCAGCGCCGAGGGAGGCGTTGCGCCCGTCCGTGGGGTCGATGGGTGTCGCGCCGAATGGAGACAACTCGATGCCGGCGTGGCGCATGGCTTCATCCGCGGCCGCGATCGCCCACTGCTGGACCGGGCTGATGCGCCGGGCGAGGGCGCCCTGCACGTACGGGGCCGGATCGAAGCCGCGGACCTGTCCACCGATGCGCACGGGCGAGCCCGCGAACGCGGGAGCATCGAGGCGCGTGATCGCGCTTTGGCCGGCGACGACCGCGTCCCACAGTGCATCGGTGCCGACGCCGCAGGGCGTGACGGCGCCCATGCCGGTAACGACCACGCGTCGCCGGTCGGGCAAAGAGGTCACAGCGACGTGACCTCGCCGCGCGTGACCTGCTCCACGGTCGCGCCGCGCCGTACCTTGCCGCCGACGGTGCGCGGGAGCGCGTCCACGCGGTACCAGCGCCGCGGCACGTATTGGGGTGCCAGCCGCGTGCGGGCAAGCTCGACCAATGCATCTTTGCGCACGCCGGCGTCGGCCTCGACCACCAGCGCGACGAGCGTGCCGCGCCTGGCGTCGGGCACGGTGATCGCGCACGCGGCGCGGACGCCGGGCGCGCCGTCGAAGGCGCGTTCGACCTCGGCCAGCGACACCTTGTGTCCGCCGGTGTTGGCGATGTCGCCCGCGCGGCCCACCAGGCGCAGGGCGCCGCCGGCCCAGCGGCCCTGGTCGTGCACCGTCGCCCAGCCGCCGGCGTCGACGAGGGGTTCGGCGCTGGTGCCCGCGACGTAGCCGTCCGAGCACGCACTGGCGCGGATCCAGATGGTGCCGAGTTCGTCGCCGGTCGTGGGGATCGGCGAACCGTCGTCGCGGCGCAGCTCGGCTTCGATGCCGCGGTACAGGTCGATCAGCGTGCCATCGCCCGAACGGCTGTCGCCGATGAAGCCGATCTCGGCCGCGCCGTAGTACGAGATGAGCCGCGCACCGGGGATCGCCGCGGCGACGGCTGCGCGGATCGAGGGCGGCAGATACGCACCGCCGGTCACGATGAGTCGCAGCCCTGCAAAGTTGCGGGGTTCGCGCCGCGCCACCGCCGCCAGCGCGCCCACCATCGCGGGTACCGTGACGATGCGCGTGATGGCGTGCGCGGCGATGAAATGGCCGGCGGCCAGCGGATCAAACGCGTCGGCGAGGTACGCGCTGCCGCCCGACGCCAGGCATTCGAGCAGCGCCCACAGCGTCAGGCTGTAGGAAACCGGGCCCGGCGCCCAAGTGGTGACGCCAGGCAGGGGTTCCAGATAAGCGCTCGAAACCGAAAAGTTGTCGCGGTATTGCCGGCGCGTTTTCAGGAACGCCTTGGGGTCGTGCGTGGTGCCGGACGAGAACAGCATCAGAAACGCCTCATCGCCTGCGCGGACCGTGGGCAGCTCCGCCGGCGGCAGCGTGGCCTCGAGCCGATGGAGTTCGATCGGCGCGATCGTCGTTCCGGTCCAGCCCGCCGCACCCAGCGCGGTGGCGAGTTCGGCGGAATCGGACACCGCCACGCCGGCGCCCGAGGACACGATCACGCCGGTCTGATGGGCGAGCGGCCAGCGCGGATCGATGGTGGCCGACACGACGCGGTAACCCGCGAGGCCGGCAAAGATGCGCCCGGTCTCGAACGCGGACGTGGTGCTGATGGCCACGATCGGAATGCCGCGCGTCTCGCGCGCCGGTCGCGGGGGCCGTGCCTGCTTCGCCTGCAGGTGACGAATGGCGGCGATCAGCCGCCGCGAATCGGACACCAGTTCAGCGTACGTCAGACGCTCCGCGGCGGTCGCGATGGCCACGCGGTCGGGGTGCGTGCGGGCAACCTCGAGGACGGTTTGGGTGAGCGGCATGGTGGTTGTCCGGGCGTGCGTTCCGGCGGCTATTCCGCGATGTCTTCCAGCGCCTGGCCGGTCGTCCGCGGGCCAAAGAGGCCAATGTCGACGCACACGATCACGATGAAGGACCAGACGAAAAGATACGTCGCCAGCAGGCCGAGCGGCAGGAACACCGCAACGATGATCGCGACCAGGATCGACGTGGAAATGCGGCTGACCGCGTATACCGTACCGGCCGCCATCGAACGCACGCGCGTCGGGAAAATTTCGGCCTGGTAGGTGTGATAGAAGTTCGAGAAGCACCACAGCACGAAGGCTTCGAGAAAGCCGAGCGTGACCACGACGGCGGCGTGGGTCGACAGCACGAACAGCGTGCCGAGGATGCCCGCCAGGATCGCCGAGCCCACGATGCCCCACTTGCGTTCGATCCGGTCGACGAAGTACGCGCTGCATGCGCTGCCGGCGATGAAGCCGAGAAAGATGATCATCGTGAACAGCAGGCTGTGCACCAGCGTGAAACCCTTGTGCAGCAGGAACACGGGCGCCAGCGAGGCAAAGCCGTAGAAGATCCCGGACTGGAAGAACTGGAACACCACCATCATGAGCGTGCGCCGCCGCAGCGGCGGGCGCCAGAGCTCGCGCCACTGGCCGCGCCGTGCGCGCGGCGCGGCCCCTGGCTGCACGGCCGGCAGTCGTGCCAGGCCGTGCTCGCGGCGCGCCAGGTCTTCCATCTGCGTGACGATCGCGTCGGCTTCCGCATGGCGGCCGCGCACCGCGAGCCAGCGCGGCGACTCCGGGATCCGCAGCCGGATGAGCCAGACGACCAGCGCCAGCGCGCCGACGAACCACAAGAGGATGCGCCATGACCACGGGCCGGGTTCGGGGTGCGACACCGCGTACGCCAGCAGCGCCATCACTGGCGCACCCACCGTCGAGATCGTGTAGACGATCGCCATGTGGTGTCCGCGCCGCGCGGCCGGGAACATCTCGGTGGTGTAGGTATCGATCAACGGGAATTCGCCGCCGACGCCAAGCCCTGCGAGGAACAGGAACACCGCGATCAGGACGGGGCTGGACAGGCATCCGGCGATGCTGACCGCGATGGCGAACAGCAGCAGGTCATACGCAAACAGCGTGCGCCGGCCGAAGCGGTCGGCAAGGTAGCCGATCACGCCGCTGCCGAAGAATTCGCCGACGAAGAACGCCACCGGCACCACGTAGGTGCTCTCGAGCGTCGAGAGCCCCAGTACCTTGGCCATGATCGCGATGAGCGTGCCGTTGCCGATCAGGATCATCGCTTCGACGAATTCGCCGGCGCCGACCAGCCAGCGGAAGTTGCGATGGATGCGGGTGAACGGCAGGCGGTCGAGTCGCGCCGCGATGCTGTCGGTGGAGGTGGCTGCGGACGCTGGCATCGATGGTGCGGACAAGGCTTGGGTTCGGTCGCGCGCTCACGCCGCAGGCGGGCGACACCTTCGTGGATGTCGCCAACGCCACGCGCCGGCGCCGACCGCCCAGCATACCGGCGTGCCAGGGTGCAGCGTCCCCGAACGGCGACCGGAACACTCGGCGCGGTGCTCGGCCGCCCGCGCACGCTGAACCGTGCGGCGGGTGACATCGACGTGCGCGCCCGCCTATGCTGGTCGGGTCCCATACGTCGGTGGTCAACATGAAATCGCGAACGGCAGCGGTGGTTGCGATGGCTTGCGCAGTTGGACTTGCGGGCACAGGGTTGGCGTCAGCGCAGACCGGAAATCCGGTCCTGGAGCGTCCGGACGGCATCTATCTGCGCTGCGACCAGTGCGGGACGGTCGCCAGCATCGAGCAGAACGTCAGCCAGGGTGGCGGCCATGGCACGGCAGGCGCGGTGGTCGGCGCCATCGCCGGCGGGTTGCTCGGGAACCAGATCGGCAAGGGCAAGGGCCGGACGATCGCCACGATCGGCGGCGTCGTGGGTGGCGGAGCGGCCGGCAACGCGATCGGCAACAGCGGTAGCCGTACCAGCTGGCTGGTGCGCATCAGGATGGGCAGCGGCAACTTCATGAACGTCCAGGTGCCCGATGCCAGCGCGCTGCGGGTGGGCGATCTGGTCGAGGTCGATCCCAACGGCCAGATCGTGCGGATCCGCTGAGTCGCCGCGCGATCCGGTTCACACGCCGGGGCGATGGCTGCCCTGCGCAAATGGTCTGCCCGTCGTTGGCCCCCGCGGGTCCCGCGGCTGCGGCCTGGCGTGGGTCGATGCTGCCGGCAACGCGATATGCTCACCGGCTCGCGGCTCGGCGCGCTCGGGCCCAAGGCTCACGCCACGGCGACGCGCGGGGCAGCGGCCGCACGGCCCGCGGCCACCGACATCAATGCAAAACCAAAGGAGAACAACGATGGGCGAGGTTCGTTTGGCGATTGTCTACTACAGCACGTACGGCACCAATCACGCGATGGCGGAAGTGGCCGCCGAAGCGGCCAAGGCGGCGGGCGCCGAAGTGCGCCTGCGCAAGGTGCGCGAAACGGCGCCTCCCGAAGTGGTGAAGTCCATGGCGGCGTGGGCGGGTCACGCCGAACGGACCGCGCACATTGCGATTGCCAAGCCCGAGGATCTCGCGTGGGCCAATGCTTTCCTGTTCAGCGCGCCGACGCGTTTCGGCGTGATGGCGAGCCAGATGCGCGCCTTCATCGACACCCTGGGTCCGATCTGGCAGAAGGGCGAGCTGTCGAACAAGGCGGCGTCGGCCATGAGCAGCGCCATGAACATGCACGGCGGACAGGAAGGCACCTTGCTCGGCATGTACGCGACGTTCATGCACTGGGGCGCGATCCTGGTGCCGCCGGGTTACACCGACCCGGTCACGTACGCGGCGGGTGGCAACCCGTACGGCACCACCACGGTGCCCATGAAGGATGGCAAGCTGCCCGATGAGATCCGCGCCGCGGTGCGGCACCAGGCGCGGCGCCTGGTGGAGTTCGCGGCCAAGATCGCGGCGTGAGTCCGGCACGGCGTGCCGGTCGGGCGTTGAGCGTCGGGTACCAGACGTCCATGCCTGGTACCCGAACGACGCGCCGTGGACGTGGGCCCGGCTGCGGCAGGCGCGCGTCGCCGCTGTTGTAGAGTGTGTCGGCGTCGCCGGCAGGTCACGAGGGCAGGGCGAATCATGGTGAGCACCACGCAGGGTCGTTACACGCGGACCGCGATCGGCCTGCACTGGCTGATCCTCGGGCTGCTCATCGTGCAATACATCGTCGGCTGGACCATGCCGCACATCGGCCGAAACACGCCGGTGACCACGCTGATCGGCCTGCACTTTTCGATCGGCGTGCTGATCCTCGGCGTCATCGTCGTGCGGCTGGCCTGGCGGATCACCCACGGCGAACCCGCGCCCGAGGCGGGCGTCCCGCGCTGGCAGGTTCAGACGGCCCGCGTGATCCACTGGCTCCTGTACCTGCTGCTGATCGTGGTGCCACTGCTGGGCTGGCTCAACGCGTCCTATCGCGGCATGCCGATCACGCTGTTCGGCCTTGCGCGCGTGCCGCCGTTGATCGCCACCCACGCCGGGGGTTGGAGCTGGACTGGCGACGTGCACATACTCGTCGCGCAGTACCTCATTTTGCCGTTGGCGGGCCTGCACATCGCCGCCGCGCTTTACCACCACTTCATCCGCCGCGACCACGTGCTGCAGCGGATGCTGCCGGGCGTGTGACCCCGACGAGCCGCGGAGCGGACGGCGGCGGCGATCGCCCGGTTGCCGACTTGTGCCAGGACGGCCAACGAAGCGATCTTCGGCTTTTCCGATTATCCGTGTTGCGCGGCCGGCCATCGCGACCGCTCGTGTAGGAGCGGCAGAAGCCGCGACCGCCTCTGCGACAACCGACCCTTCCCGCGATCCTGGTCGGGCCTTCCGGCCCTCCTACGGTCGGGATGCTCCTCGGCTTTGCCCATTTCCTCGTTGCTCCGCCGGCCATCGCGACGTTGCACCGCCGGCCATCGCGACCGCTCGTGTAGGAGCGGCGGAAGCCGCGACCGCCTCCGCGAGGGCCGGCCCCTCTCGCGAATCCGATCGGGCCTTCCGGCCCTCTTACCGTCGGGGTTCCCCCGCCTTCCCGATTGTTCCCGCTGCGCCGCCGGCCATCGCGACGTTGCACCGCCGGCCATCGCGACGGCTCGTGTAGGAGCGGCGGGAGCCGCGACCGCCTCCGCGAGGGCCGGCCCCTCTCGCGAATCCGATCGGGCCTTCCGACCCTCCTACCGTCGGGGTTCCCCCGCTTTCCCGATTGTTCCCGTTGCGCCGCTGGTCATTGCCCCCGTGCAGGAGCGGGTAGAGCGCGTGATCGGCGGCTTCTTTGTTGCGCTGCAAAAACAAACTTCACGCCGGTCGGGTGTTCGCAAACAGCCACCAAGTTGACATGCGCCGGCGATCGTGTCTAGGCTCCGGACGACGGTAATTGAGTTCGCCGTCACGGTGTGGATATGACCCAGCTTGTACAACCGGCGCCGCAATTGCACATTCGTGAGCCGACCGCGTGGCAGCAGGCCATGAGCAACAATGTGGTCCGTTGTCGCACGCGGGTGCCGGACGAGTTTCATGGCACGGTCACGTGTCATCGCTTGGGTCAGCTCGATTGCGACTGGATTACTGCGTCGCAGCATCGGGCCGACCACACCAGCATGGACATCTGCGTCGGCGATTCCGCGATCGTTCTCGCGGGCGTGGTGACGTCGGGTTCCGTCTGGCTGTGCCAGGACGGACGCGAGACCGAACTGGGCCCCGGCGAGTTCGCCATTCGTGATTCCGCGCGGCCCTACTCGCTGGCCTTCGAGTCGCCTTTTTCGCAACTGGTCATCCGGCTGCCGCGCGAACTGTTGCGGCAGCGCTTCGGGCCGTTCGAGCATCTCACGGCGGTGAAAATCTCGGGGAGGCAATCGGTCGGCAAGCTGGCTTTCGATTTCATGCTCAATGCCGGTCGCCTGCGGCTGGTCGATCCCGACGGGCAGGACGCCGAGCGCCTGGCGTTGCAGGTCGTCGACCTCCTGGGCATCGTGATGTCGATGGAAACCGAGGCGCGTGGGCTGGGGTCGGCGTCCACCCATCGTTCCGCGCTCCTGTACCGCGCCAAGGGTTTCATCGAGACACGCCTCAAGACCGAGCTCAGTCCGGCGCTCGTGGCCACCGCGCTGCGCTGCTCGACGCGTTACGTGAACGTCCTGTTCGCGAGCGAGGGAACCACCTTTGGGCGCTACGTGCTCGAGCGCCGGCTCGCGCAGTGCCGCACCGAGCTGGAGCGCTGCGGCGACCGCCGCGACATCGGCGAAATCGCCTACGCCTGGGGTTTCGCGAGCCTCAGCCATTTTTCCCGCAGCTTCAAGCAGCGCTTCAACGTCAGCCCCAGCGAGTACCGCGCGGCGCGTTGCGAGTTGGACCAGGATGGCGAATAGCGCTTGACCGGTGGCGCGGCGCAGCGGGTTTGCGCGGCCAAGCTAGCCGCGCGACTTCAACCCGGCGAGCAGCGCATCCACCGCACGGTAGGCATCCGCGAGCGTGGCGGTGCCGACGGTGCGCTCGATTTCGACGTAGGTCGCCTGGAGTTCGCTCGAGATCTTGCCGATCAGCCTGGTGCTGCGCGCGGTCAGCGCGATGCGCAACCGGCGGCGGTCGTGCCTGGGCTGCGATTTGCTGATGAGGCCGGCCTCGTGCATCCGGCCGAGGATGCCGGCGAGACTGGGCGTCGAGAGGCTGCAGAGGTCGGCGATGTGGCGCGACTCCAGCGGCCCGCGCTCGTTGAGCGCGCGGATGATCCGCCACTGCTGCTCGGTGAGCCCGTGGGCGCCAAGGATCGGCCGAAACCGCACCATCATCCGCTCGCGCGCCTGCAGCAGCAGCATCGGCAGATTCCGATAGGACAGCGCGCTCGGGTCCGCGGACGCGGTCGATGCGGTGCGATTGCGGGCGGCGGGTTGGTGTGCACGGGAAGCGGTTTGCATGGGTCGGGCCTGATCTCGGGAAGCCGTGGAAATGCGCATGACAGTATCGGCGAGGGCGCGCTTGACGCGGAGGCCGGCCCGGGCCGATACTGCTAACATGTTAGTGATTTCGTGAGCGCTGCATGTTCAGTCTCGCAGATCATCGCTTCCGCCTCGAGGGCGAGCCCGTGTGGCGCGATACCGACGCGGCGACGCTGCACGCGTTGCTGGCGTCGGGGGCGCGCTGCGAAGCGCCGCTCACCGGGGCGGTTTACGGCACGCTGTTGAACGATCGCGCAACGTTGGACGCCATGGGCGCAGAGCTGTCGGCGCCGCCGTACAAGGCGCCGCCCCGGGCGCCCGTGCTGTACGTGCGGCCGCGGAATACCTGGTCGGGGCACGGCGCCAGCGTTCGGGTTCCCGCGGGCGACGCCGGCGTCGTCGTCGGTGGCTCGCTCGGGATCGTGCTGGGCCGCGTGGCGGTCAAGGTGTCGGTCGAGCGCGCGCTCGACTACGTGGCCGGCTACACCACCGTTGTTGATCTCAGCGTGCCCCACGCCAGCGTCTATCGCCCGGTGGTGGATCTGCGCTCGCGCGACGGGTTCTGCGTAATCGGCCCCGCCCTGGTCGCCGGCCGCCACGCCGGCAATCCGGATGCCGCCCGCATCGAGATTCGAGTGGCCGGCCAGCGCCCGTTCGTCGCCGGCACCTCGACGTGCGTGCGGTCAGTGGCGCGGCTCCTGGCGGACGTCACGGAATTCATGACCCTGATGCCCGGCGACGTGTTGACGATGGGTGTGCCCTTCGGCGCCCCGCTGGCGCACGCGGGCGACGCGATCGAGGTGCGGATCGACGATCACGAGCCCCTGCGGTTTTCGCTGCGTGCGGAAGCCGCGGTGATGGAGGGCACACCGTGAGGCAGGCACGCGTCGCGTATGCGGGGGCCCTCCACGTCGCCTACCCGGACGCCGGCGGGCTGCGCCTCGAAGACGGCCGGGTGTGCGCCGAGGATGCGGTGGTCTGGCTGCCGCCGGTGGAGGTCGGGACGCTGTTCGCGCTGGGCCTCAACTACGCGGAACATGCCAGGGAGCTCAGCTTTTCCAAACAGCAGCGCCCGCTGGTCTTCATGAAGGGGCCGAACGCGTTGTTGGGCCATCGCGGGTTCACGCGACGCCCGGATGGCGTGGCCAACATGCACTACGAGTGCGAGCTCGCCGTCGTCATCGGCCGGCCCGCGCGCGCGGTGGCCGCGCGCGACGCGATGGCGTATGTCGCGGGCTTCACGATCGCGAACGACTACACGGTGCGTGATTATCTCGAAAACTATTATCGCCCCAACCTGCGCGCCAAGAACCGCGATGGCGCCACGGTGCTCGGCCCCTGGTTCGTGGACGCGGCCGACGTGT
This sequence comes from Rhodanobacteraceae bacterium, assembly GCA_035720985.1. Taxonomy (GTDB): domain Bacteria; phylum Pseudomonadota; class Gammaproteobacteria; order Xanthomonadales; family Rhodanobacteraceae; genus 66-474. The sequence continues at coordinate 16,722 of DASTNI010000025.1, forward strand.
CCGACTACGACGCGCTGGAAATCACGACTACGGTCAACGGCCGCGAGACCCAGCGCGGCAACACGCGCGACATGGTCACCAAGGTTCCGGAGCTCGTCGCCTACCTCAGCCGCAGCATGACGCTGGCGCCGGGCGACGTGATCCTGACAGGCACGCCCAAGGGCGTCGTGAATGTCAATGCGGGTGACGTGGTCACCTGCGAGATCGGCGGACTCGGCCGGCTGGTC
>DASTNI010000026.1:0-25045 GCA_035720985.1 Rhodanobacteraceae bacterium
GCGAACCCGAGTACGGCCTATTTGAGTGAGCTGCTGGTCGGCGCACTGCACGGGGCGGCGCAGCACGCCATCCAGTTGACCCTCGATACTTGGTCGACGCTGGACGATGCGGCCATGCGCACCGCGGCCAAGACCATCGCCGCCAATGCCAGCGGCGTCATCCTGCCGCCGCCGCTGTGCGAATCGACCATGCTGATCCAGGGGCTGCGCGACCGGCACGTGCCGGCCGTCGCCGTAGCGGCCGGCTATTTCAACAACCTCATCTCGAGCGTGCGGATCGACGATTTCGTGGCGTCCCGCGAAATCACCGACCTCGTGATCAAGGCCGGCCACCGGCGCATCGCCTACATCAAGGGCCATCGCCAGCAGGCGTCCAGCGCGCGGCGCTTCGAGGGTTTCCGCGCGGCGCTGGCCGCCGCCGGCATCGCTGCCGATCCGGCGCTTGAGGCTCAGGGCGATTTCACCTACCGCTCGGGGCTCACCGCGACCGAGCACCTGCTGGCCCTGCGCGACCCGCCCACCGCCATCTGCGCGGGCAACGACGACATGGCGGCCGCGGCTATTTCCGCCGCGCACCGGCGCGGCCTGCAGGTGCCGCGCGACCTCTCGGTCGTGGGTTTCGATGACACGCCGATCGCGACGACCGTCTGGCCCGAACTGACCACCGTGCACCAGCCCATCGCCACCATGGCGGCTTCGGCGGTGGAAATCCTGCTGCAGGCCAGCGCGCCCGACGCCGAGGGCACGCGCATCGTGGTCGACCGGGTGATGGCGCACCACCTGGTGGAACGTGGATCGGTGTCCGCGCCCGGGGCCGAAGGACCGGACCGCGCCTAGGCGCGGCGCCGAGGGAGCGTCGCACCCGGCGCCCAGGCAACGGGAGCCGATGGCACAAGCCGCGGTCGGAATGGCGGCGCGCGGGCGCATTGGGGATGTCGCGCTAGCCACGCATCTCCTCCAGCTCGGCGCCGCGCGTCTCCGGCACCCAGCGCGTCACGAACACGATCGACACCACCGCGGCCAGCGCGTACAGCGCGTAGGTCCAGTCGAGCCCGATGCCCACCAGCAGCACCGGGAAGCTCACCGTCACCAGGAAGTTGGCGATCCACTGCACGCCGCCCGTCACCGCCAGTGACGAGCCGCGGATCTGGTTGGGGAACATCTCGCCCAGCATGACCCACATCGCTGGTCCCCACGACATGTTGAAGAAAATCACGTAGAGATTGGCAGCCACCAGCGCAACGATGCCGGCGGCGTGGGGCAGCACGACGTGCTGCGCGGCATCCAGCCCCGAGCGCGAAAACGCGAGCGCGATGAGCACCAGCGTGATCGTCATGCCCACCGAGCCCACCCACAGCAGCGGGCGCCGACCCACGCGGTCGATCAACGCGATCGCGATCAGGCACGCGCCCACGCTGAGCGCACCCGACACCACGTTGATCAGCAGCGCATCGGACTCGGAAAACCCGACGGCCTGCCACAACACCGCGCCGTAGTAGAAGATCACGTTGATGCCGACGAGCTGCTGCAGTCCGGCCAGGCCGATGCCCACCCAGACGATCGGCCGCAGCCGCCGCGCGCCGGGAACCAGCAGGTCGGACAGGCGCGGACGGTGGCGGTCACCCGCCAGCGACTCGCTGATTTCGGCAAACTTGCTGCTGCCCCGCCCCGGCCCATAGAGCCGCTCCAGCACCGCCCGCGCTTCGCGGTCGCGGCGGCTCAACACCAGGAACCGCGGGCTTTCGGGGATGAACAACAGCGAGATCACGAACAACGCCGACGGCAGGCCCTGCACCCAGAACATCCAGCGCCACGCGGCCTGGTGGAACCACAGCGTACCCGTCGATACGCCCGCGGCGCGGGCAATGAGGAAGTTGCTGAGGAACGCGCAGAACAGGCCGCTGATGATGGCGATCTGCTGCACGGTGGCCAGGCGCCCGCGATAGCGGGCGGGCGCGACCTCGGCGATGTAGGCCGGCGCGATGATGCTGGCCGCGCCCACCGCCAGTCCGCCGATGACCCGGGCGGTGATGAACCACGATGCACTCAAGGCCGCGCCCGCGCCCAGCGCCGAGGCCAGGAACAGCACCGCCGCCACGATGAGGATGACGCGCCGGCCCCAGTAATCCGCGAGCCGGCCCGCGGAAATCGCACCGGCGGCGCAGCCCAGCAGCAGGGAGGCCGCTTCGAATCCGACCTCCACCGCGCCGGACTGGAACGCGGATTTCAGCCCATCGATGGCGCCGTTGATGACCCCGCTGTCGAACCCGAACAGGAAGCCGCCCAGCGCCGCGACGCAGCTGATCTGGACAATGAAGCGGGTATTTTCCACCCCCGCATCCAACGCCGCCACGGCGGACTCACCGGCGGCCATCAGGGGAACTCCCGGTGCCGCCAGCCACTCAACGTCTCATTCATCGCATACCCCTCCAGGTCGATGCGAACCCTTGCGGGCGACCCGCCGGGCCGCCGCGCGATACGCGGGTCACCGCCCACCGCGGATGCTGCCGACGAGACAGCTCCGCCCGGCCATTCCGGCGCCAGCGCGGCCGGCGCAGCGCGCCGCTACCTCAGCAGACAATCATTCAAGAGATTCTCGTAGCGCTCCTGCTTGCCGCTCGTCTGCGCGGGCTCGCCGGCGTCGGCGGCGATGTCGCGCAACGCCGCAAGGCCGAGCTTGCCGTCTTCAAAATCATGTCCGAGGCCACCATCAAAACTGGCATACCGGTCATGACGCCAGCGTTCCCACGGCGACGCGGTCAACAATCGATGCGCGATTTCGAGCCCGCGCGCAAAGGTGTCCATGCCGCCGATGTGCGCCAGGAACAAATCCTCGGGATCGGTCGATTCGCGGCGCACCTTGGCGTCGAAATTCAGACCGCCGGGCGCGATGCCGCCCTTGCGCAGCACGACCATCATCGCGGCCACGGTGTCGTAGACATTGGTCGGGAACTGATCGGTGTCCCAGCCGTTTTGCGGGTCTCCGCGGTTGGCATCCATGCTGCCCAGGAGGCCACGGTTGGCCGCCATCTGCAGATCGTGCGCGAAGGTGTGGCCCGCGAGCGTGGCGTGATTGGCCTCGATATTGAGTTTGAAATCCTTGTCCAGGCCGTAGTGCTCGAGAAAACCGATGACCGTGCTGGCATCGAAGTCGTATTGATGCTTCATCGGCTCCATGGGCTTGGGCTCGATCAGGAAGTTGCCCTTGAAACCAATGCTGCGCCCGTAGTCGCGCGCGGCTGCCAGGAAGCGCGCAATGTGGTCCACCTCACGCCGCGTGTCGGTGTTGTGCAGCGTGACGTAGCCTTCGCGACCGCCCCAGAACACATAGTTGCTGCCACCCAGGGCGACCGTTGCCTCCAGCGCCGCGCGCACCTGCACCGCGACCCGCGCCACGACCGCAAAATCCGGGTTGCTGGCCGCGCCATTCATGTAACGCGGATGGCTGAACACGTTGGCGGTGCCCCACAGCAGCTTCACGCCTGTGGCCTGCTGGCGTTCCTTGGCCAGCGCCACCATGTGCTGCATGTTGTGTTCGTACTGCGTGACCTGGTCCGCATCGGGCGCCAGGTCGGTGTCGTGGAAGCAGTAGTAGCCGACGCCCAGCTTGGTGAAGAATTCGAACGCTGCATCCATCTTGTCTTCGGCGCGTTCCAGCGGACGGGTCGACGCGGTCTTCCACGGGTAGACGCGTGTACCCGGGCCAAACTGGTCGCCGCCCTCGTTGCCGAAGCTGTGCCAGTACGCCACCGCGAACCGCAGGTGCTCGGCCATCGTCTTGTCGCCGACCTTTTTCGCCGGATCGTAATATTTGAACGCCAGCGGGTTGTCCGACTTTGGGCCTTCGAACTGGATCCGGCCAATGCCCGGGAAATATTCGCGCTTGCCAATGAAGGGGGTCGCCATTGAAGTGAGTTCCTCGTTGCGATGAAAGAGTGGTTCTGTCGACGTCTTGAATCAGGCGGCCGCGGTGGCCGATGCCGCCTTGCGGGGCGGCCACGCCGCGAGCGCGGCGAGCCGTTCCACCTGTCCGTGGAAGTTCTGGTAGTGCTGCCGATAGCTCGCCACGGCCGATTCGCGGGGCCGCACCGAGAGCGCACTCGACACGCGCACGTGCCGGTGCACCAGCGTCGCGATGTCGGTGCCGCTGCTGCCTGCGCGGTCGTACGCCCACAATGCCTGCAGCGCCGCGCCGAAGGCCGCACCCTCCGATTCCTCGGGCACGTCAACCGGCAGATTGAACACGTCGGCCACGATCTGTCGCCACATCGCGCTGCGGCTGCCACCGCCCGTCAGGCGGATGAAGCTCGCCTCGAGCCCGGCGCGCAGCCAGCCGGCGCAGCCAAACCGCAGCGCAAACGTCGCGCCTTCCATCGCGGCACGGTACACGTTGGCCGCGGTGAAGCTGTCCGCGCCGAGCCCGTACAGCGAGGCACGCGCATTCGGCAGGTTCGGCGTGCGCTCGCCGTTGAAGAACGGCAGCAGCAGCACGCCGCCGGCGCCGGGGGTCGTGCCGGCGACCAGCGCGTCGCCATCGGCAACGTCGAACCCGAACGCCCGCGCGACCTGCTCGGTCGCGAGCGTGCAATTCATCGTGCAGATCAACGGCAGCCAGCCGCCGGTCGAGGCGCAGAACGCGGCCCAGCCGCCGGCGACGTCGATGGCGGGCTGCTCGGCGCAGGTGAATACCGTCCCCGACGTGCCCAGGCTGACCCCGACGGTGCCGGGGCTGACGCACCCGGTGCCGACCGCGGCCATCATGTTGTCGCCGCCGCCCACCGAGATGCGCACGCGCGCGGACAGGCCGAGCTCGCCCGCGACGCGGGGATCGATCGGAAAGCTTGCGTCCGGCGCAACCAGCGGCGGCAGGCACTCGCGGAGGTCGCGGGCCGGATCGATGGCGCGCAGCAGCTCCTCGGACCAGGTCCGCCGGCGCACGTCGAACCAGCCCGTGCCGGAGGCGTCACCGCATTCCATCCAGCGCTCGCCGGTCAACCAGAAGTTGATGTAGTCGTGCGGCAGCAGGATCGATGCCAGCCGCCGGTAGCGCACCGGATGCGCGTGCCGCAGCCAGACCACCTTGGACGCGGTGTAGCCCACCAGGATCGGATTGCCGGCAAGTTCGATGCAGCGGTCCATGCCGCCAACGGCCTCGGCGATCTCGTCGCACTCGCGCTGGGTGCTGGTATCGCACCAGAGCTTGACCGGTCCCAGCACACGATTGGCGTCATCCAGCGCAACGAAGCCGTGTTGCTGCGCCGACACGCCCGCCGCGACCACGTGCGGCAGCATGCTGCGGTCGAACTGCGCAAAGCAGTGGCGGATTGCATCGATCCACCAGCCGGCCTCCTGCTCGCGGCTGCCATCGTCGCGAGCCTCGAGCTCGAGCGACGCGCGCTGCACCGCGATCACGCGGCGCGCCTCGAAGTCGTAGAGCAGGACCTTGACGCTCTGCGAGCCCACGTCGATGCCAGCTACCAGGTCCATCCCATCGCGTTCCGGTCAAGGGTTGAGTGCAACGATAGCGCTAACATTCCGGATCGTCACGCTGCGACGCAGCATCACGCCGCCTGGACCCTGCGGGCGTGGGCGGCAGCCGCGACCAGCTCCAGGTGAAGGTGGACACCCGCTCCGCACCCGGCTCGAGGACGCCGGCGAGGCCGCTGTTGAATGCATCGGGTGGGCCGGACTGGGGCTCGACGCAGGTGGCGTGCCGGGGCTCGTCGTACACCACCCAGTACGGGCAATCGGACTCGAGGCGCAGCGCGTGTGCGCCGCGCTCCAGCACGACCGGGCGCGCATTGCGAAAGCAGTCGTCCCAGGGCCCGGCCGGGGGGGCGGCGAGCGTTGGCGTCGCGATGCCCTCCGCGTCGCGCGGATAACAACCGTCGGGCACGAACTGGAGCGCGTCGGGCTTCAGGAACCACGGATGCCAGCCCACCACCGCCGGCATGGCCTCCTCGCCTGCGCGCACCGCAAGGGTCAGCGCAAGGCGCCGCTCACTCACGGCGATCACCTGGCGCGCGCTGCCGCCAAACGGCCATCGATCGTCATGGGGAAGCTCGATGCCAAGCTCGATCCGGTCCGGGGCGTGGGCCACGACCGACCACGGCGAGTCGTAGCCCGTTCCGTGGATGGCGTGCGCGCCCAGCGTCACCGGCAACCGATGGTCGCGGCCGCGGAAGCGGAACCGGCCACCGCGCACGCGGCCCGCCCACGGCACCATCGGAAAACAGCCCCAACTGATCGCGCCTGCGTGCCCGGCGGCGTAGGTGGCCAGCCAATCCCGCCCCTCGAACGCGACCTGGTACAGCCGGCCACCCGCCGCGGGCGCCACGTATACGGCCAGCTCGCCGTGCGACACGCGCAGCACGTTGCCGGGCACCCGCGGCGCCAGCGCGGCGTCAGGCTCCGTAAGGATGGATCGTCGCGATCGCACCCGCATCGTCGTACTCCAGTCTTGTCATTTTTATCGAGCGCAGATGCGTAATGCCGCCAGACAACAGCGCGTCGTGATAGAAAAGGTAGGGTTGGCCCGAATACCCGCAAATGGAATGGTGCGTCGTCCAGCCGACCACGGGCGAAAGCACGCGGCCGGCATACACGAACGGGCCATAAGGAGAATCGCCGATCGCGTGGCAAATGAAGTGCGTGTCGCCCGTGGACCAGGAGAGGTAATACCGTCCCGCGTGCCGGTGCATCCACGGCGCCTCGAAGTACCGGCGCGCGTGGTCCCCGGCGCGCAGCGGGTCGCCTCGGGCGTCCAGGATCACGACCTCGCGCACGGGCTCGGCGAGCGAGGTCATGTCATCGGCCAGCCGGGCCACCCGCGGACCCAGCGCCGGCTGATCGGGAGTGGGCTCCGCCACGGTCGCGTCGTAGCGGTTCGCGCGGTACTTCTGCAATTGCCCGCCCCAGATGCCGCCGAAATAGAGGTAGTAGGCACCGCCGGCATCCACGTAAACGGCCGGATCGATTGAGTACGTACCGGCCATGGGTTCGGGCAGCGCGTGGAACGGGCCCGCGGGCCCGTCCGCCACGGCCACCCCGATGCGGAACAGGCCGTCCCGCGCCCGGGCCGGAAAGTAGAGGTAATACCGGCCGTCGCGACAGGCCGCGTCGGGCGCCCACAGCTGCCGCGCCGCCCACGGAACGTCGCGCAGCGTCAGCGCTATCCCGCAGTCGACCGCCGGCTGATCGGGCGCCTGCATGCGCAGCACGTGGTAGTCGTCCATGCAGAAGTGGTCGCCCTCGTCGTTGAACGGCACCCCGCCATCGATGTCGTGCGAGCCGTAGACGAACAACGCGCCCTCGAACTCGTGCGCCGCGGGATCCGCGGTATAGAGGTGCGTGACCAGCGGTGCCGAGATGGCGTGCGCCCGCAGGCGATCCAGGACCGTCGCGTCCGGGGCCTCGCGGCCCACCCAACCGCTCTCGGCAGGCAGGTCCGGCGGCAGGCTCATGCTTCGGCCTCCAGTTGGCGGCGGCGCTGCCCGAGATCGGCCTCGATGCGCGATTCCATCGGCTTGTCGATCTCATACCAATACAGCAGTGCCACCGAGGCCAGGAACGGCACCGAGCACACGATGCTCACGGCCAGACGTACGGCGTGTGTGACCGCGGGCGCCTGTACCGTCGCGCCGGCATCGAAGCCGCTCACGGCAAGAATGCCGGCCACCAGCGCGCCACCGATGCTGAGCCCGGCCTTGAGCCCGCAGAGCATCGCGGAGAACGTCACCGCCGTCGCGCGCCTGCCGGTACGCCACTCGGAATAGTCGGCCACGTCGGCGGTCATCGTCCACAGGACCGGCGTCGTGATGCCATAGAAAAACCCATGGCAGATATACGACACGAACACCCAATCCACGGCGCGCGGGCCAAAGAAAAAGAACGCCAGAAGGAACAGCGTCGATGCGAACAGCGCGCTGCCGAATACGTTGCGCTTGCCAAACCGGTCGGCGAGGGCCTTGGAACATCCGATGCCGCAGATCATCGCGAGGATGCCGCCGGCGTTGAAGAGGCTGAACGCGGACGTCGCAGGATCGGTCGGCCAGTGCATCGACGCCACGCCGAAATGCCGGGCCGCGGCGTCGGCTCCGGCAACGAAGGAGTCGTACCCCATGTGCCCGAGAAACGCCTGCAGCGACGCGGCGCTCAGGTAGTACTTGAAGTAATAGACATACATGCCGCCCTTCAGCGCGAGGTTGATGAACACCAGCACCGTGATCGCCAGCATGATGAGCCACGGGCGGTTGTGGCGCAGGTCGAGCAGGTCGGTCGCGACCGTGGCGCGCGAACCCGGCGCGGGTTGCACCCGCTCGCGGGTCGCGAAGAAAGTGATGATCAGGAACACCGTTCCGATGACCGCGAACGCGGTCATCACCAGCCGGAATCCGCGCGCCTGGTCGCCACCGCCCACGAGCAGCACGAGCGGCAGCAGCAGGACCTGCACCGCAAACTGCGCCAGCATGACGGCCACGAAGCGATAGGCCGACAGGCTGTTGCGCTCCTTCATCTCGCCGGTGATGACACCGCTCAGCGCGGCATACGGCAGGTTGTTGGCCACGTAGGCCAGCACCAGCAAGGTGTAGCTGGCGAGCGCGTACATCAGCTTGCCGTCCGGCCCCAGGTCCGGGGTGGTGAACGTCAGCAGCGACAGGATGCCCAGCGGAATCGCGGTCGCCAGGATCCACGGCCGGTACATGCCCCAGCGCGTGTGGGTCCGGTCGGCGGCCAGGCCGACCAGCGGCGTGAACACGAACGCGCCCACCATGCCCACCACGAAAATGATCGCCGCCGCGGCGCCGGCGGGGATGCGAAACACGTTCGTATAGAAAAACGCGAGGAAGGTCAGCAGCGTCTGGAACACCAGGTTGGCCGCAAAATCGCCGAGGCTATAGCCCACCTTCTCGACGACCGAGAGCTTGTTGGATTGAATGCGTTCGCGTTCCATGATCATCGAGCCACCTGATTAATCCTGCGCCCCAGCCGCGATGGCGCAACGAGGCAACGGTAGGCGGGCCGAAAGGCCCGACCAGGATCGTAAGAAGGGTCGGCCTCCGCACAGGCGGTCGCGGCTTCCGCCGCTCCTACGGTTGCGCCCGTGTCGGGCTCTGCAATGGGGACGATCCGGTCTGGTCATGCGCCCTCTATCGGTAGTCGTACAGCGAGAACTCTTGCGCCGACCATTCCCCGGGCGGCAACCTGATCACCCGTCCTTCGACGGTGTCGTCGCCGTTGAGCAGCCTGCCGTGGCGCCAGCCGTTGCCCGCCGGAAGCAGTTCCCAATCCATGTCGATTCCGGTCCTGCCGGCGTCCGGAGCGGTCGAACCGAACGAGAGCGTGACCCCGGAGCCCGCGACGATGAACGTGCCGGGCGCCGTCTCCATGAGCAGGCCGCCCGCCAGCTGTCCGTCCGCATCGGTACCGTGGGGATCGCCGCGGTCGAACTCGATCCGAAACCGGTAGTTCCCCAACACGCGGACCTGGGGCGCCAGATCGACCGGACCGGCGTAGGGGCCGGTCGACTGGAAGGCATACCCGGGCTCGGTCATGACGGAATGGAACCCGGTGATCGTGCCCGCGCACTGCGCAGCGAGGATCTCGCGCGACAACGCCGCCAGGTATCCATACACGCGGGCTATGCGGTCCCGGTACGCCGCGACCTCGGACAGCGTATCGATCGCGAAGGGGCTGAACCCCATCGCCAAATCCTCGCCGAACGCGTAGGCGGCGTTTGCGGCGACGCGCCCGCTGCGGACGCCGCGGGTCTCGGGTATGAACGTCGCGTTGTCGGGCCGGTGATACGGATCCAACCAGTGGCCAAAGTTGTAGAAATAGATGTCCGGCGACAGGAAATCGATTGCGGGCGCGGCCGCTTTCCAGATGTCGATGTCACGCGGGACGGGTCCGCCGCTTGGAAATTCACCCGCCCGTTTGCCCGGGCGGTTGAGCGCGGCGTTGACGTACATCGGAAGGTCGTAGGCCTGCTTCCCCGCGCGCGCCACCGCGTTGACATATCGCGCGTCCCACCACGCCGTGAAGATTTCGCCGCCGTCGGCTGCCCCGAACACCTCGCGCCAGGTCCCGTGTTCGCGGAACCCGTGTTGCTTCCACACGCCCAGCAGCCAGGGCCGCAGCGTCGCGCGGTGCGTGGCGAGATAGGCCATCAGCGTCTGCGGCACCTGAGCGGCATACGCCGCATCGGCGACCGCGCCGTGTTCCCGGCTTGCCTCCAGCATGCCGACCTCGTTCTCGACCTGCACCATCAGGATCGTGTGCGCGACGCCGTCGATCCGCTTGACGTGCGCGAGCAACGCCGCAAACGCGGCGCTGTCGGCGGCGACATTGGCGGCGGACAGCGCGCTCAGGATGTCGGTGGGTTCCCCGCTTGGGAGCCGCGCCCGGGGGAAAGTCCGGTAGTCGCGCTTCACCCACGACGGTGCGTACGAGGACGTGCTGTTCTTCCACGAGCCGAACCACAGCAGCACCAGGTGCAGGTGGTGTGCACGGGCGCTGCGCACCATGTCGTCCAGCACCGAGAAATCGAAAGCCCCGCGCCGCGGTTCGATCTGCTGCCAGGAGACCGGCAGCAACACGGTGTTCAGATGCATCCCCCGCAACCGCGCCCAAACGCCGTCCATGTAGCCCGGACTGGACGACGCGGAATTGGTCAGCTCCCCGCCGAGCATGAGATAGGGCGAACCGTCCACGTGCAGCTGGATGGCCGGCCCGCACGCCGCAAGATGCGGGATCGCGGCTGCCCCGGCGGGTGCAGCGCGCGCCCCGCAGGTGCCGGCGATCAGCGCCAGCACCGCGAATGCGGCCACCCACCAGGCGCGCGATCCCGGGGAACGTTCGATGGTGGCCAGCCTTCGATGCCTCATCGCCAGCTTCCGGATTCCCTACCGGCCACGCGCAACAGTTGGCCCTGCGCGCGCGCCCGGCCAGGTCGGCCGGGCGCGCAACGCAGGGCGGTGCCGCGGGACCCCGCCGCCGTTCGCACTACAGCGATCCGCGCAGGCTCACCATGATGGTGCGCCCCGGACTGAACTGGCTGTACAGCGCGTCGCTGCCTGCGAAGTAGGTGGAGATCTTCGACTTGGTGAGGTTCAGGACGTCAAGATCGATCTGCGGCTTGGTCGGCAGGTTCGCGAACGTGTAGCCGCTCGACAAATCCCATTCGCGGTGGGCCGCGAACAGCAGCCGCGCCGAGGGAATGCCGTTCTGGTTGGCGCCCGAGGCGACGCCGCCCGCGGTCTTGTCGAAGATCAGGTGGACCGAAACCGGACCCCGCTCGTAGAACGCGGATCCTTTCCACATGACCGGAGCAATCCCGGTCGCGACCGCCTGCAACCCGCTGCCCTGCGCCGACATTTGATGGACGTGCGTGAAGCTTGCGGAAAACCCGAGCCCCTGCGTGACCCAGTTCAACGGCTGGACCCAGTCGACTTCCTGCCCCAGGATCGTCAGCGCGTTCGGCGAATTGACCTGCGTCTGCACGTTGACGGTCGCGACGTTGGGGCCGCCACGCTGGTTGAGCGCCAGCTGCTGCACCGTGAGCAGCGAATCGTAGGGAATATCGAGGCTGGTGAAGGGAACGGTGCGGATGCCGTTCACCGTGAAGCCCGTGATGTGCTTGGTGAACAGGTCCAGCGCGACGTAGCCCATGCCGCCGGTGTACCACTCGCCCGCCAGGTCGAGGTTGCTCGACTTGTACGGCTTGAGGTCGGGGTTGCCGCTGGTGGCGTTCTCCGCGGACGGATCGCTGAAATTGGTGTCGGGCAACATGTTGCTGGGGTTCGGCCGGCTCATCGTGCGCGACGCCGCCAGGCGCAGGACCACGTTGGGCGCCACGTCCCAGGCCGCATTGAGCGAAGGCAGGATGTTGTCATAGCGATCGGTGAACTGCGATTGCCGGTAGTTCGCAACCTTCACCGTTTGGCCCGTCGGCAGCTGCTCTTGCAGGGTGCCGTTGGCGATCAGCCCGTCGATCACTTCGGACGTCTTGGCGTAGCGCACGCCGGCGTTGAGGTGGATGGTGCGCCCCGCGATCTCGCTGGTCAGGTTGGTTTCGAGGTAGAAGCCCCAGTCGATGTCGCGATACGAGCCGGTGGACACGCCCTGCAGGTCGGAGTTGGACAGCGGCGCGCTGGCGCTCAGCGCGTTGTAGTTGGTGTCCGCAAGGATGCTGTTGACGTTGGCGTTGATGAACCCGTCGGCGCCCGGCGTCAGGAAGTTCGCGATGCTCGCCGTCGGAATGAGCGCGCCGGGCCCGCCGTTGCAGATGTCACCGGCGCCGCTGCACACCAGCTGCTGCCACGCCGCGCTGTTGTCGAACGCCTGGATGTTGTCGGTCTCCTGGCCATACGCGAAGCCGGCCATCACGTTGTTGTCATCGCTGCCAAAGCGCAGGTCGGACGAGAACCCCTTGTTGCCGGTGTTGCGCTTCTGGTTCTGGATGTTGACGCGATTCCACGTCCAGCCCAGGTTTGGATCGTTGAGGCTCTGCCCCGACGGCAGCGTGAAGGTCGGCAGGCCGCCATCGTTGCTGTAGGTGAGCGTCGTGAACGGCGTGTTGAACAGCATGCTGGGACGCTGCCGGGCAATCCAGCTCCGGCTGTAGTAGCCGCGTACCTGCAGCAGCCAGTCATCCGAGAAGTGGATGTCGGCGCCCGGATCGATCGACCAGAACTGGGTCTTCGAAAAGTACGGCTGCACCTGGATGAACGCCTGTGCATTGGTGAACGTGCCCGACGTCACGACGCCGTTGCTGTCCAGCTTCATGTTGAGGGGGATCATGTTCCCGTTGCGCCCCACCACGTCCACGTCGTAGGTCTGCAGCGTCTCCTTGTTCTGCGAATAGAGCATGCTGACCCAAGTGTCGATGTTCTGGTTCGGGCGCCACTCGAACGACAGCATGCCCGAGTTGAGGCGCTTGTCCTGCGAGAAGCTGTTGGGACCACCCAGGCGCGGGATGAGCGCGTTGCTGATCTGCTGGATGTTGAGCCCCGGATTGTGCGCCAGCAGGAAGCTCGAGTCGATCACCTGCCCCGGCACCAGTCCGGCTCCCGCCGTGGCCGGCACCGTGTCGGGAATACGCCAGTTGCCGCCGCCCGCCGAATTGCACGCCGCCTCCGGCGGCACGCCAATGTTCGCCGCCGTGCCCGCGGGCGGCGTCAGCCCGCACTGCGCGTAGGTCAGCCCGGGCGTCGTCCAGCCAATGGAATCCCAACCGCTGAATTTCTGCTTGGTGCGGTTGGAGGCGATGCCGGCGAGGACGCCGAAGGTGCCGTCCTGGTTCGTCCAACTGCCGATCAGGCTGCCCTGCGGGCGTGAATTGGTGCCGTCCGCATCGGTGATGTTGGCGCCGAGGTCGTAGGTCAAATGCGCGCCCGGCTGGTCGAACGGGCGCAGCGTGCGCAGGTTCACGTTGCCGGTCACGCCGCCCTCGACCATGCTGGCTTCGGGTGACTTCTGAACTTCCAATTGCGAGAAGAACTGCGATGGAAACAGGTCCAGCGTGACTTCGCGATCCTGGTTCTGCTGCTGCAGGCCCAGCGACGAGGTGTCGACAGGCGACCCGTTCAGCGTGACCTTGGTGAAGCTGGCGCCGAGCCCGCGGATCGAAACCTGCAGGCCATCGCCGTTGCCGTCGCGCGTCAGCTGCACGCCCGGAATGCTGTTCAGCGAACTCGCGATGTTGACGTACGGCAGCTTGCCGATGCCCTGAGAGAAGATCGTGTCGGTGATGTTGGTGGCGTTGCGCTTGGCATCGGTGGAGAACGTCAGACTCTGCAGCACGCTGCCAACGACCTGCACGGTCTCCAGGGTCTGGGACTGGGTCTTCTGGTCCGCGTTTGCGGGCGCCGGCGTCGCGGTGCCAGACGGGGTCTGGTCCTGGGCGGCCTGCGGCGCGCCCGAGGCTACATCCGCCGGTGCAGCGCCAGCCACTCCCGCGACAACCGCCCCAGATGCCAGCAGTGCCAGGCTCAGCGCCCGAAACAGTTCACTTCTTTTTGCGGTGGTGCGTGCCATGTATGCCTCCAAAGGTGTGGTGGTGTTGCTTCATCGCTTTTGTCGGCGTCAACCGAAGGTCCGATCATGGATTATGCCGACTCGGTCAGCGACGCCCCTCGATACCGTGGCGTGTGCTGGCCATCCACTGCGCTGAAGCACAGATATTGCAACAGGTTCCTCAGAAACTCCCTCGCAAAACGAGTTCCGCACGCCGATCGTTCGTGAATATCGAACGCATGCGGAGTGCCTCGTCGATATAGCCCGCAACCGCGGTCGTCGGGTTGTTGGCAGATGAACCGGCGTAGGTCGAAGGTCCCATCAGGACCTTGGTCGTGGAATTGTTCAAGTTGTTCAAGATGAAGCCAAGCTGCAGATGCTTGGTCAATTTGTAGAATATCGTGCTGTCCAGCTGGCCCGCCGCCGCCGACCACACGGGGAGATACGTATCGCCGGAATCTTCCGTTGAAATCAGGTATTGGCTACGCCAGTTCCATGCCAGTCGGGCCGACCATTTGGCGTGCTGATACATGAGGATCAGGTTGTAATTGTGCGGCGACAGCCCAGGCATGGGCAGGGGCGGGTTCGTGACGATGTACTCGGCGCTGCAGGACCCGTTCGCGTGGTTCGGATCGCACGACGTCGAGCCGCTCAGATCGCTCGCGCGCAGGAAGGTGTAATTGGCCTGCACCCCCAACCCCTTCCACGCCCCTGGCAAGAACGTGAAGAACTGCGAGTAACCGAACTGGATACCGCGGACGATGCCGTTGCCGGAGTTGAGCGGTCCCGTGACCGCGATCGGCTGGCCGTTGATGACCTGGGTGGAAACCACCGACGAGTTGATGAAGTTGTGGATGTCCTTGTAGAAGACATCCGCGAACACCATGTTCGGCCCGCCGAAATACCATTCCAGGGTGGCGTCGCCCTGATTGGCCGTCATGGGTTTGAGTTCGGGGTTGCCCCCCGAGCTCCCGGTGAAGCCCTGGAACGAGGCCTGCTGGCCCGCGAGGCCGCCCCAGCTTGCGCCGAGCTGCATGTACGAGTTGAGCTGGTTGATCGGCGGTCGCGTCATCGCGCGCGAGGCCGCGAAGCGCGCCTGCAGTTCATCGGTAAGGTGGAAGGTGAGGTTCAGGCTCGGCAGCCAGTTGTGGTAATTGGTCGAACCTTCGAGGGGTATCAGGATGCCCTTGAAGAAGGCCAATTGCTCGGGGGTGAGGCTGCTGACGTTGCCCTGGATCGACGTACTGGCCGGAAACAGGACGGAACCGTTCGCATAGACCTGCGTCGACACGAACCGGACGCCGGCGTTGCCGTCGACCGGGACGCCCAGATTGCCGCCAAAGTTGAACTGTACGTACGCGGCCTGCGTCTTTTCGCTCATGTAGTTGTCGTCGCCCTGCTGCCCCACCTGCTGCGGTTGCCACGAGCCGCTGTTGGGCATCTCGATCGCCTTCAACGCGGGAATGGCGGCGTAGTAGTTGCCGACCAGCGCCAGGCTCGGGAACCACAGCGTCGTCGGCAAAGTGGCACCGCGGTAAAAGTTGGATAGGGTAACCGGCTGTTCCATCCACCCCGGTATGGTGTTCGCCCAGTCGAGCGACGCCGGCCCTGTATATGCACCCTGCCAGACCTGGCTGATCGGGCCCCAATTGTAATTGCTCTGCCCGTTGTTGCTGTGGGAATAATTGTTGGTCGCCCTGACTCCAAACTGGATGTTCTTCAACCAGTCGACGCTCGGGAAATAATCGAAATCTAGCCGAGCCGTACGCTCCATCTCATAATCGTGTTCGAGATGGTCCATGGCCGCGGCCATGTAATAGTTGGCCGGGTTGGTGAAGAAGCCTGGATCCGACGTTGTCAACGTGGGCTCGGTGCCCGTCACGCTGATCGTCGCCGGCGGCATGAAGAACTGGTTGTATACTGAAAAGCTCAGCAGATTGGAGAACGACTTTACGAATTGAACCTGCCCCGACATCTGCAGGCTGTCGTTGATGTTGTACTGGAACCCGTTCGACCAGTCCGTAGTACTGGTGAACACGTTGTTCTGGCGCGTCGTTGCGTAGTACTCGATGTTGCCGTTCGGGCCGGCGGGCGGGCTGCCCTTCCAGGCGTTCGAGATCATGGTCCCCGACTGGAATACCCCGTCCGGGCTGTAGGCAAACTGCGTCCCTGGCGCGGGCAGCAGGGTGTTGTAGTTGTTCTCGTTGGTCTGCACCCAGTATTGGTCCCACTTCAGGTTGTAGGTCGACCTGAAGAAGCGCGAGTAGGCGGACAGCTTGTCATTCGGGCTGCTCCACTGGAATGCACCGTAGATGCCGTTCCGCTTGCGCAGCATGTCCATCTGCTCCCAGTTCACCGCCTCCGGAACGAATACGTTGCTGGTCTGGGAGCCCGCGGCGATGTTCGGCGCATAGTAGGCAAGATCGGTGCTGTCGGGGCGCAGTACATACGGATTCACCTGGATGCCTTGGTTGGTCGACGCAAGCTGGCTGCTGGCCAGGTCGAGCGTGAATCCGAACCGCCCCGCGTTCGTCCGCCACTGGTTGCTGAACAGAAACGACGCCTCGGGCCTGGTGTCGCGCGAGAGGTCGCCCCAGTTCGCGTCCACTGAAAACGCGATCTGGCGGCCGGGAATATCGAACGGCATGCGCGTCTGCAGGTCGACGACGCCGCCGATGCCGCCCTCGATCATGTTGGCCGACGGATCCGGATACACGCTCACACGGCCCATCAGCTCCGCCGGCACTTCCTCGAAGCTCAGCGAGCGCCCGTTGTCGGCCGAGAAGACCTCGGCGCCGTTGAGCAGGCTTTCCACGTAGGGAAGCCCGCGGATCAGGACGCCGCTGCCTTCCGACGAGGGGTGATCCGGATCGTCATCCGCGATGAACTTGTCCATGGTGACGCCAGGAATGCGCTGCAGCACCTCGGTGATCGTCCGGTCCGGCATCGAGCTGATGTCGCTGGCCGTCACCGAGTGGACGATCTGGCCGGAGGTCCGCTGCTGCTGCACCGAAGACTCGATGCTCGCGCGGATGCCCGTCACGACGATGGTACCGAGCGTTGCCGTCCCGGCGGTCTTGGCGTGCTTCCGGGTTTTGGCTTGTTGCGCGCTGGTCGCGTTGCTGTTCTGCGCGTCGCCGGAGTCGACGCTCTGCGCATGCGCCAACGGCGCGCACGCCGCAATGAGGGCGACCGCTATGGCCAGCGACAGCCGGTGACACCTGGGACGACTCCCGCAGCCTGAACGAGTGAGCGTACGCATGTCGGAACCTCGCTTAGTTGGACGATTGACACTGCATCGCGTCTTCACCCGACGCGATCACAACAGGCCGTCGCACCACGTGCATCCATCGCAGCGACCCCCTTGCACACCCAAGCTCCGGTACGGGCCGCCATTCCCGGCCACGTCCTCGTGCGCTTGAAGATAGCGCTATCACTTTTGGTGTGCACGCTGCGGCGCAACATGCAGGCGCGCGCCAGCCCGCGCCGCGCGTTGGCGCGGCAGCACGCCATCCACGGACCACGATCGCGAATGTGAGCGCTACACTTCGAGGCGTCGCCGCGACGGATGGGTGGCGATTGCGCCCGCGGCGCACCTGATCCGATCGCAACGGAACCAGCCCCATGACGCACGATCGACACCCGCTCCAGCGGCCTGCACCAGCGGCATCTCCGGCGACCGCGCCTGCAGTGGTTGGCCGCTATCGCTGGCGCGTCTGCGCGCTGCTCTTCGCCGCGACCACACTGAGTTATCTCGACCGCCAGGTGCTGGGCGTGCTCGCGCCGTTCCTGCAGGCGCGCCTGGGCTGGACCGACCTGGACTACGGCTACATCGTCTCGGCGTTCCAGATCGCGTACGCGTTGGGGTTGGTCGGTACGGGTGCGCTCATCGATCGGTTCGGCACGCGCATCGGTTACGCGCTGGCCATCGGCGTGTGGAGCCTCGCCGCCATGGCGCACGCGCTGGCTGGCAACGTCGCCGCGTTCATCGCGGCACGCTTTGCGCTGGGACTCGGCGAAGCCGGCAATTTCCCGGCCGCGATCAAGACCGTCGCCGAATGGTTTCCGCTGCGCGAACGCGCGCTCGCCGCCGGCATCTTCAATGCCGGCGCCAGCGTCGGCGCCATCGCGGCGCCCCTGCTGGTGCCGTGGATCACGCTGCACTGGGGCTGGCGCGCGTCGTTCCTGCTGACGGGTGCGTTGAGCCTCGTCTGGGTGGCACACTGGCTGTACAGCTACCGTGCGCCCGATCGCCAGCCCAGGCTGTCGGCGGCCGAGCGCGCCTACATCGAGGCGGATTCCGGCCCACGCCACGCGACGAAAATCCCGTGGCTGCCACTGTTGCGCTACCGCCAGACCTGGGCCTTCCTCGCGGGCAAGTTCATCACCGATCCCGTGTGGTGGTTCTACCTGTTCTGGTTGCCGAAGTTCCTGCACAGCACCTACGGGCTCAACCTGGTCGCGCTGGGGCCGCCGCTGATCGCGATCTTCCTGTGCGCGGATGCGGGAAGCGTCGCGGGCGGCTGGGCCGCCGGCTGGATGCTGCACCGTGGCTGGTCGCCGGCACGCGCGCGCAAGACCGCCATGCTGATCTGCGCGCTGGCGGTGGTGCCGGTCATCCTTGCCGCCAAGGCCAGCAACCTCTGGGTCGCCGTCGCGGTCGTCGGCCTTGCCACCGCGGCTCACCAGGGCTGGTCGGCCAACCTCTTCACGCTGGTATCGGACATGTTTCCACGCGAGGCGGTGGCGTCCGTGGTCGGCATCGGTGGCTTCGGCGGTGCGGTCAGCGGCGCGCTGGTGTCGACCGCGGTCGGGCTGGTACTGGAACTCAGCCACAGCTACGTGCCAGTGTTCGTGCTGGCGGGATCGGCGTACGTCGTCGCGCTGCTGGTGATCCACCTGCTGGTCCCGCACCTCGAGCCCGCCGTACTTGCAACCCCGGCGCCGCCGGCGCCTCCCCTGGGAGAGCACCTGTGAAGCACGTGTGCATCATCACCCTGGCGCTGGTCATGGCGCTGGCGCTCTGGCCCGCACGCGCCCGATCCGCGCCCCGCACGGCGGGCGCCACCAAGTTCCTCGGCTGCGCCTACAGTGCGGCGCAGGCGCCGGACTTTGCCGCGTACTGGGACGAAGTCACGCCCGAGAACGCCGGCAAGTGGGGCAGCGTCGAGGCCGTCCGTGGACGCATGGATTGGACGGCGCTGGACGCCGCGTACGATTTCGCGCGGGCCCATCACTTCCCCTTCGAACTGCACGTGCTGGTGTGGGCCAAGCAGCAGCCCACGTGGCTGCGGCAACTGTCACCCACCGAGCAGCGTCGCGCGATCGAGCGGTGGTTCGCGGCCGTGGCGGCACGCTACCCTGATCTCGAATACGTGCAGGTGGTCAACGAACCGCTGCACCACCTGCCGGACTACGTCAACGCGCTGGGTGGCGCGGGCGCCAGCGGCTGGCAGTGGGTGATCGAGGCGTTCCAGCTCGCGCGGTACTACTTCCCACACGCGCGGCTGCTGATCAACGACTACAGCATCATCAACGACAGCGCCGCCACGCGCCGCTACCTCGAGCTCGTCCACTTGCTGCAGCGCCAGCACCTGATCGACGGCATCGGACTGCAGGCACATGCGTTTTCCACCCACGGCGTGCCGCTGACGCTGCTGCGCCGCAATCTGGGCCGGCTGGCCACCGCGGGCCTGCCGATCTACGTCACCGAACTCGACATCGACGGCCCCACGGACGCCGCCCAACTGGCCGAGTACCAGCGCGTGTTCCCGCTGTTCTGGCAGGATCCTGCGGTGCGCGGCGTCACCCTGTGGGGGTTTCGTCCCGGACTATGGCGCGACAAGGAACGCGCGTACCTCGTCCGCCACGACGGCAGCGCCCGGCCGGCGCTCACCTGGCTGCGCGAGTACGTGAAGTCCACTGCCGTGCCGACGCCGTGAACGTCGCCGGCGCGACGCCGCACGCATGACCGGACCACCCTTCCCGGCCTCGCGGCGGCGATTCCTCGAGCTGTGCGCAGATGCGCTGGGCGCCGCGCTGCTGCCGGCACATGGCCTTGCCACAACCGACGCGGCCGAAGGTCGGGCCGACGTGATATCCCACGCCACGCCCGGTTCCGTGCCCTTGATTCGCCGTGGCCAGCCGGCCGCGGTGCTGGCCGACCCCGACGAGTTACCGGGCGTGCTGCGCGCCGCGCGCGACCTCCGATCGGACCTGTCGCGCGTGGCCGGAACGCGCGCGATTTTCACCTGCGGTCCGGCTACCGGCACGCCCGCGATCATCGCCGGCACGCTGGGCCACAGCCGGCGCGTCGAACGCATCATCCGCGCGCGCGGGATCGACACCCATGGCGTCGCGGGCCGCTGGGAAGCCTGCCTGCTGCAGGTGGTCGAACATCCGGAACCCGGCGTGCCGCGTGCCTTGCTGATCGCCGGCGCCGACCAGCGCGGCACCATCTACGGTCTCTACGAGGTCTCGCGGCGCATCGGCGTATCGCCCTGGACGTGGTGGGCAGACGTGCCGGTGGCGCGGCACGATGACCTGTACGCGGCGCCGGGCCGCTGGATCGACGCACCCGCGGTGCGCTGGCGCGGCATTTTTTTGAACGATGAAGACCCTTGCCTCGGCGAGTGGATGACCGCGCGTTTCGGTGGTCCCAACCACGCCGCCTACGTGCACCTCTTCGAGCTGATCCTGCGGCTCAAAGGCAACCTGTTGTGGCCCGCAATGTGGGGCAACCGCGCCTTCGACGTCGACGATCCGCTGAACCCGGCACTGGCCGACTGCTATGGCGTGGTCATGGGCACCTCGCACGTCGAGCCAATGATGCGCGCGCATGCCGAATGGCAGCGCTATGGACACGGTCCGTGGAACTACGCGACCAACGCCAAGGCGCTGCGCGCGTTCTGGCGCGGCGGCATCGAGCGCATGGGCCGGCGCGAAAGCATCGTCACGATCGGCATGCGCGGCGACGGTGACAAACCCATGGCCCCCGGCATCGAGATCGGCCTGCTGGAAAGGATCGTTGCCGACCAGCGCCGCATCATCGCCGACGTCACCGGCCGTCCCGCGTCGGCCGTGCCGCAAATGTGGGCGCTGTACAAGGAGGTGCAGGCTTATTTTGACGCCGGCATGCGCGTCCCCGATGACGTGACGCTGCTGTTCTCGGACGACAACTGGGGCAACCTGCGCCGGTTGCCACCGGCCGCGTCACGCGCGGGCGGCTACGGCATCTACTATCACCTCGATTACGTCGGCGGCCCCCGCAACTACAAGTGGGTCGGCAGCACGCAGGTCGAGCGCGTGTGGGAGGAACTGCGTCTGGCGTACGCGCATGGCGTTCGACAGCTGTGGATCGCCAACGTCGGCGACCTGAAGCCGCTGGAGCTGCCGGTCAGCTTTTTCCTCGAGCTGGCCTGGAACCCCGAAGCCATGCCGCTCGAACGGCTCGCGACCTACACCGCGCACTGGGCCGGCAGGCAGTTCGGCGCGGAGCACGCCCGCGAAGCGGGCGAACTGCTGAGCCGCTACACGCAATACAACGCGCGGCGCAAGCCGGAGTTGCTGGTACCCGGGACCTACAGCTTTGAGCATTTCGATGAGGCGGCGCGAATCCGCACGGAATGGAACGATCTCGCCGCACGCGCGCGGCGCCTGGGCAAGCAGCTCGGCCCTGGCCATCGCGATGCCTGGTACGAGCTCATCGGCTACCCGATCCTCGCCAGCGCGAATCTCGACCAGCTCTACCACGCGGTCGCCCGCAACCGGCTGCATGCGGCGCAAGGGCGCGCCTCGGCAGCCGACGACGCCCGGTTGGCGCAACGGGCGTTTGCGCGCGACGCACGGCTCGCCAGCGCCTACGAACGCAAGCTGGCGGGCGGGAAGTGGCCTCACATGGCGGCACAGACCCACATCGGCTACACCGGCTGGCAGCAGCCGCCGGTCAACGTGATGCCGGCAACCGTCGTCCCAACCGTGCCTTCGATCGCGGCGCTGGGCGTCGCGATCGAAGGCAACCGAGGCGCCTGGCCCGGAACCGCGGCCGCGCCGGTGCTGCCGCCCCTGGACTGGCTGGGCGCGCGCTCACGCCACGTCGTGGTGTTTGCGCGCGGCACGGCGCGCGTCCGATTCAGCGCGCGCGCCTCGGCGCCATGGCTGCGCGTCACGCCTGACGCGGGCCTTGTCGGACCCGACCAGACCCTGGCCATCGACGCCGACTGGCCGCGCGTACCCACCGGCCGCAACGACGCCTGGATCGATCTGCGCGGTGGGGACGGCTCCAGCGTGCGCGTGGCGCTGACGGTCCTGCGGCCCGCCAACGCGGACGCGGCACACGGCTTCGTCGAAAGCGAAGGCCGGGTCGTCATCGAGGCCGAACACTTCGCGCACGCGGTGGCCGCGCCGGGGCTCACCTGGCAAACCGTCCCCCGACTGGGACGCACGCTATCGGCGGTGATCCTGCGCGCGCCGACGGCCGCACGCCCCGTCGGGATCCTTGGCCACCCGCACCTGGACTACGCCGTGTGGCTGCGCGCGCCGGGCACCTTCGACATCCACGTCGTGCTGTCGCCGGTGCTGGACCTGTTGCACCACGGCGGAACCCGCCTCGCAGTGTCGTTCGACGCCCAGCCGCCGCAAACGCTGACCGTGGTCGCCGATTCCAGCCCCGGCAGCGCCGGCTTCGCGGCCTGGGAGTCCAGCGTGAAGGACAGCGTCTACGTGGCCATAGCCCGAGCCACCGTTGCCACGGCGGGCGCGCACATGCTTAAGCTCTGGCCGCGCGATCCCGGCCTGGTGTTTCAGCGCGTCGAAATCACGCGCGACGCTTTGCCCACAAGCTACCTGGGACCGCCGGAAAGCCGCCGGCACTGACCGGACGGCCGCCGCGCCCGCGACGTGCTGCGGCGTCGGGCGACCCTCCGATGGTCTGCGTCCGCGATCGGCGACAGGCCGCGCGCCACTTCAGTCGCGGCCACCCGCCGGCGACAGTCGCGCGTAGGGCCCGACCACCGTGCCCACGAAGCCGCCGGCGACATCCGTGCTCAGGATCGTGGCGTCGGCGCCACGCTTGAGCCAGCGCCAGCCGCCCTGGCCGCTCGCGTAGGCAAACGCAACGCTGCCGCGATCGCCAGCGATCTTCAGCCGGAGCTCGCCGCGTGGCGGTGCGAGGCGCGCGTGCGCGACCACCCGCGGTGGACCACCGGCATCCTCCTCGAGAAACAATTCCAGTGCTTCGCCGCGGCGTCGGAAGCCGAGAAAATACCAATGGCTGTCGTCCTGGAACAGCGCGATGCCCGCATCGACGCCAGGCTGGGCCGGGGGTTCGAGCGCGGTACTGGCGGTGAACACGAGGTGCTGCTGGCGCCGTGCGAGGAACGATGGATTGTGCGTCGAGTCCAGCCCTGCCGTCGACGGATCGATAGCCAGCCAGCCGGGCTTGACGGCCAAGCTGGCCCAGGCCCGGGTCGGCGCACGCAGGTACAGCCACGCGCGGCGCAGCCGGCTTTCGTCGAAGTCGTCGCGCCAATCGAAATTGCCGCTGAGCGGCGCCTGGGTCACCTCCCGCTCCATGAAGGCCGGCCCGGCAGCGATGAACGGCACGGCCTCGCCGTGCGGCAGGATCACCGGCCAGCCATCCTTCCAGCGCACCCTCAGCAGGAAGGTTTCGCGACCGGTGTTGTAGTGCACCCCGTCATACGCACGGCTGGCCAGAAACACGGCCCACCAGCTGCCGTCCGCGGCCTCGACCAGATCGGCGTGACCGGCGTTGATGACCGGCTGCGCCCGGCCGGCGGGCAGACCGCGCTGGGTCAGGATCGGATTTTCGGGGTCGGCCTGGAACGGCCCCCACGGCGAGCGGCCGCGCAGCACCATCTGCGAATGCTGCAGGCCGGTTCCGCCCTGGGCAAAGGACAGGAAATACCAGCCGGCATGCCGGAAGAGGTGCGGCCCCTCGGCCCACACCGGCCGCGCGGCAGGATCGACGCCGCCGTACAGCACCATCTTTCGCGGGCCCACCAGCCGCAGCGTCGCCGGATCGAAGCGTTGCAGCCACAGCGCGCGCTGGCCGGCATAGCGTGACCCGCCCGGCGGCTCGCCGCTGTACAACAGGTACGCCTTGCCGTCGGCATCGAAAAACAGCGAGGGATCGATGCCATCGACGCTCGGCAGCCAGACGGGGTCGGACCACGGGCCGGCTGGATCCCTGGCCGTGACCACGTAGCTGCCACCGCCGCCGTGACCACCGCCCACGAAGGTATTGACCACGTAGAACACACCAGCGTGGTAGCTGATGTCTGGCGCAAACACGCCCTGCGACACGCCGAGCCCGTCATAGGGAAGCTCCGACGGGCGCTCGATCACGTCGCCGATCTGGCGCCAGTGCACGAGGTCGCGGCTCTCGAATACCGGGATGCCGGGGAAGTACGCAAAGCTCGAATTGACAAGATAAAAGCGATCGCCGACGCGCACCACGGAAGGGTCGGGATGAAAGCCGGCCAGCACGGGATTGCGGTAGTCGCCGGGCGGCAGCGACGGCGAAAATTCCGCATCGTGGCCGTCGTAGGCAAACCAGTCGTACAGCACCGGCGGAACCGCGGGACGCGCGCACGCGGACGCGGACAGCAGCGCGGCACCCAGCACGACGCAGGCGCGCCAGAATGCTCTGCGTGCCCGCCCCAATCGCCGCGTTCGGCCAGCTTGGTTTTTCGCATGCATCGGCATGATCCTGCCATCGAGCGCACGCCACGCGCTGGAACGATGGTCGGCGGAGTGCGTGTCGGTCATTCCTGTGCCGTTCTCGGTTTAGATAGCGCTACCATAACGCAGACGGGCCGTCAGACGACATCACACCGAACGGCGCGCCGCACATGCCCCCCCTGCGCGCAGCGATAGTGGGCGCGCGCGGCCTGCCAGCCCCACACCGATCCAGCACCCGGCTGTCACGCCAACCGCCCCTTCCCCAACCCCCCCCTTCCATGACCCCCCAGTCCGCAAGCCTGAATCTCGATCCGGATCGCCTGTTTTC
>DASTNI010000027.1:0-2209 GCA_035720985.1 Rhodanobacteraceae bacterium
GAGGATTTTCCGCTGCACCTCGATCACGCGACCGAGCGCAGCCTGATCCCGACACCCTTCGGCCCTGCCGCGCACCTCATCTGCTACGAGGAACTGCTGCCGTGGCCGCTGGAAGAACAGGAGCTGGCAGGCCGCCCAAAGTTGCTGGTGTCTGCCGCGGACCAATGGTTCGCTACCGGCTGGCTCGGGCGCGCGCAGGCCCGCAGCGTCGAACTGCAAGCCCGCATGTGGGGCCTGCCGCTGCTGCGCGCGGTGAATCGTCCCGATCCGTTCCAGTCGTCGCCGGAAACTGTGCCAAATGGCACGGTTTCGCGCGCGCTTGACGCTTCCTACCAGGCGGCACGCTGATGGTCACCTGGCCTGCCACCACGAAGCGCCGTCGCCAGCAGCCCGAGTATGACGCGCAGGTCCGCCTGTTCGTCTTGATCAACTGGCTGATGCAGCTGCACCCCGACCGCGCAGGCGACCTCGAAGACGTGTGGGCCACGCCGTCCGGCGGCAAACGACCAGCCGGCGAAGCGGGCCGCATGAAGGCTTCCGGCCAGCGCAAGGGCGTCCCCGACGTCGAATGCGCGGTGCCCGCCCATGGGCACCCCGGCCTGTTTATCGAGATGAAGTCTCCGACCGGTCGCCTGACGCCAGAGCAGCGCGATCGCATGGCGCGCCTCGACGCGCGCGGCTACCAGACGGCCGTCTGCCGCTCGTGGACCGAGGCCGGGCACGTGTTGTGCGATTACCTCGACCTGCCGTGGCCGCGCGACGCCGAAACGCAGGTCGAAGCCCGCCTCTGCCTGCAGCACGCCACGTCGCGTGGCGTGACCTGGTGGCCGCGGTTGCCAGCCGCCCACCACCCATTCAATTCGCACGCTGGAGAAACGCCATGATCCGCCTTCTATTGCACGTTTTCGCCTACGGCTTCGCCTACCACTACGCCCGCGCGCACGGGCTGCACGACCCCTGGATGTGGGGCATGGCCGCCGTCGCGGCCTTGCACGTCCTCGGTGGCCTGTTCTTCCGGCGCCGGTGGTACATGCGCCACCGCTACCTCTGACCCGGAAACCGCCATGTCACGCATCAGCGAGGACCCACGGCGAGCGCTGGAAAACGCCCTGTACGGGCGCCACCTCAATCGCCTGCGAAAGCTGGCCGGATGGGACCGCATCCGGCGGCGAGCCGCCACCGCTTCCACGTTCCTGTCCACCGAGCACGACTATGTCTTGTGCCGCGGGGGCGTACCTTTCGGTCCACGCAAACGCATGCTTGGTCGGACCGCACTGGCGCTCAACCGCGACTTCGAGGACGCCTACGCCGCCAAGTGCATCGCCGAACCGAAGCGCCGGCTGTGGCGCTGGAAACTCAAGCCCGAATCCGAATCAGGATCGGCCGCATGAACGCCGTCGCCGCACTTGTTTCTTCTGACCCCGTTCCGCTCGCCGCCAACGACGGTGCGTTGGTTTGCCACGCGCCGTTCTTCGCGCCGGCCAATCCCGCGAAGGTCACGGCGCTGCTCGACGACTACGCAGCCAAGCGCGAGGCCCTGGCCTCGATCGCTTCCATCATGGCCGCGCCGTCATCGTCCGCCGTCCGCTACTTCCTCGATGCCGACCAGCTCCGCAACAACTACCGCCGCACGATCGAGCGCAGCGAGTTGTTCGCCCTTGAGCCCGCGGTGCGCGCGCTCGACGCCGACTTCTGGCGCCGCGCAATCGGATTGACGGATGTGTACGCCGTCCTGCCGCAACCGCGGCGCGAAACCTGGGACGACGCCATCAGAACTCACACCACACCACCGTTCACCGCTGACAACGTGCGCGCGACGCTCGAAGACCTGCTGCTCTCGCGCAGCAAGTTCTTTGCCGAGCGCATCGACGGCGTGTTCCGCGCGTTGTCGTACACCCACGTGACCAACGCACCGGAAGGCTTCGGCAAGCGCATGATCCTCGCCGGCGTCATCAGCGACTTCGGCTATGTAAACAGCTCCCGCGCGGGCTCTATCCACGACCTGCGTTGTGTCATCGCCAAGTTCATGGGGCGCAGCGAGCCCGCTTGGGGCGTTACGGCAGCCGACATCAGCGAATGCCAACACGCCATTGGCGTGTGGCACGAGTTCGACGGCGGCGCGATCCGCATCCGGGTCTACAACAAGGGTACGGCGCACCTTGAAATCCATCCGGACATGGCGTGGCGACTCAACGCGATCCTGCACACG
>DASTNI010000028.1:0-6553 GCA_035720985.1 Rhodanobacteraceae bacterium
CCGACCAGGCAATTGATGACGTGGTGCAGATGGGTGTGCGCCATCTTGACGCTGGTGGCGCTCTGCGCCATCAGCGCGTGTGCGTGCGCGGTGTTGACCTCGTTGGTGACGTTGGCCTGCGCGAACGCGCCAAACGAAAGACCGGCCGCGAGTGCGCCGGCAATACCCATTGCAAGCAACTTTTTCATCGCTACCTCCATGCGGTGTACGTCTGCCGTGAACCGAACCGACAGCGTACGCGCCGGAATGTAATCGGAGCGTGTATTCAGTGGCGCCTGGCCCGGCGCTGGCGGCGGCCTCACACCGTCTCGAACAGCGCCATGAATCCGTAGTCCATGTGCTGCTGCATGTGGCAATGGAACAGGGTGAGGCCGGGCATGTCGGCGGTGAAGTCGATCTCGGTGGTCTGGAAAGGCGGCACCAGCACCACGTCCTTCATCACGCCGGCAGTCGGCTGGCCGTGGATGCTGGTGATCTCGAAGCTGTGGCGGTGCAGGTGCAGCGGGTGGATGTCATCGCTCGCGTTGCGGAAGCGCAAGCGGTAGCGCCGGCCCAGCTTCAGCTTGCGCGTCACCGGCATCGTCTTCCAGTCGTACGGCACGCCGTTGATCGCGTACTGGTCGAAGCCGTCGACGGCGCTTTGGCGCGCGGTGATCAACATGTCGATGGTTTCGTCCGGCGCCTGCGGCTTGCGCGACGGATCGGCGAACCGGCGGTAGTCCCACTTGAACGCCGGCGGCGCCTGCCAGCGTGGTTCGCCGGTCGCGCCTGCGTATTCGACCACGATGCCCATGCCGCCTTCGCGGTCGGAATCGGCGGTCTCGCCGAGCACCCACACGCCGGGTCGGTTCATCTCGACGATCGCGGATACGCGTTCGGCGGTGCCGAGCCACAGCACCGGCACCTCGGCCGGATGCGGCACGGAATTTCCATCCAGCGCGACCACCTTGAACGTATGGTCGGGCAGGGCGAGGCTGCGGTTTTCGGTCGCGCTGGCGTTGATGACGTGCAGCATCACGCGTTCGCCGCACTTCACGCGGATCGGTTCGCCGTGTCCGAGCATCTTGCCGTTGATCGCGAACGCGTCGTACGCGAGTTCATAGCCCGGCGGCACCTTTCCGGCGTTCGGGTCCGCGTTGGCGGCGATGGTGACGAGGTCCATTTCCATGCCGGCTGGTTGCATGAACGGAGAATCGTCGTCCATGCGCGTGAGATAAGGCAGGAATTCCTTCAGCGTCAGGAACACCTCGCGGTCGTACGCGCCGGGTTCGTGTGCGTGCTCGATGTACACCGGGCCGGCCTGGCCAGTGTAGAGCCCCAGGCCAAGATCGGCGCCCGCGCGCACGTGGGTGTGATAGAACCGTAGCCCCGCGGGCCTGGGCGTGAATATCTCGCGGCGGTAACCGTGCGCGGGCACCGGCGGCGTGTGTTCCTCGTCCGCGCCGTCGACGTCATCCGGCAGGTACTGGCCGTGCCAGTGCACCTGTTCGTCGTGGTCGGTGTCGTTGTAGATATCGACGGTCGTTTGCCGGCCCTGCCGGAAGCGCAGCAGCGGACCCGGAAAGTCGCCGTTGTAGAGCGTGGTCGAGACGAACTTTTCGTCCGAGAGTTCCAGCACGCCAGTCGCGATGCGCAGCGTGTAGTCGGCGTTGCCGGCGGCGCCGGGCGTCGATGGTGAAACGGCACTCGCCGGCATCGTGCCGTGCGCGATGGCCGTGCTACCTGAGAGCACGCCGGCGGCAAGCGCGGAAAAGCTGGCGGTTTTCAGGAAATCGCGGCGATCCATGGGCATTCCGGCGGCAACGCAAACGCGAATGATACGCGATTGCGCATGCCAGGCGGGAAGATCCCGGGGAAGGATTGGACGCGGATTCACGCGGAGGAACGTGGATCGACGTTCCTGCTTATCCGGGTTGATCCGCTCTTATGCGTGTCAAAAGCCTTTCAAGCTCTTCAACCACGCGCGCGGCCGAAATCAGAATGCCGCATGGCCGGCCGCGGGTGGCGCTTGTAGCGGGTACCCAAAATGTAGTCCCACAATCCCGTCGTCACGCCGAAGTTGTAGTCCGGGTGATAGTGGTGGATGTTGTGGAATCCGACCCAGCGGCGCATCAGTGGGCTCTTGAAACGGTGCACGTGGATGGCGACGTGGCTCAGCCCGTATGCGGCGTAGCCGGAAGCGATCGCTCCGGCCAGCAGCAGCGCGTAGCCGAACGGAAGCGCAAGCGAGAACAGCGCGGCGAGCGCGCACATGAACAGCGGCGGCATGAAGAACGGCAGCGCGTCGTAGCCGAGCGGATTGTCGTGATGGTGGTCGTGGCCGGTCTTGAACGGCCCGGTGTTGCCGTGGAACAGCCAGCGGTGCGCCGCGTACTCGATGAAGGTGAACGCAAACAGCCCGCAAACGACGATCAGCACCGCCGCCGGAAGATGCATGGGGCCGTACCACAAGCCCGCCGCGATCAGCACCACGCTGATGCTCGAGTCGCTGGTGAGCCCCGCGCGCAGGTTGAAATGACTCGTCGACAGGCGCGTGAGCGGCCGCGCAATCCACTCGAGCGGTGCAGGCAGGTGCGTCGTCGGCCTGTCGAGCCCGTGGGGCGCGGCGGAAAGCTTCTGATTGCTGGACACGGCCGGAACCTGCTCTGGGGGCGGGGAGTGGTCTTCCTGACCTGATCAGCGCCTGCACATTCGCGATACGGGAGCGCAAGTATAGTCATAAACGCGTGACTCGGCAGAGCCAACTGAACGTGAAAACCCTCGCGCGAACTGTGGCTTGCGTGCTCCTGGTCGGCGCCGTGGCGTCGCCGGCGTTCGCGCGGCAAACCGCATCCGAGCGCGCCGACCTCCAGCGCTACGAGAAGTACGCCGAAGCACCCGTCGATCATGTGCGCTTCTACCAGATCTCGGGATTCCAGTACCTCTCGCCGGACACGGTGGCGATCCGGTTCGGCGTCAACCAGATGTACCTCGTGACCGTGCAGACGCCGTGCGTCGATCTCGCCTACGCCAACGCGATCGGGCTGACGTCCCAGTCGCACACGTTCTACAGCCGGTTCGATTTCATCACCTTCGGCGGACCGGGAGGTGTCGCCCGGCGCTGCCAGGTCGTGAAGATCGTGCCGGTCGACGAGCTGAAGATGAAGCAGGACGAAGCCAAGCGCAAAGCGACGGGTCAGGGGGGAGGCCAAGGCCCGCGATCGTGAAGGATTGCGCCGGGCCTGGCAGCGCGGCTGTACACGCCGAAATGCGTCCGTCGTAGGAGCCGCCCTCGGCGGCGACCGCGGTTCGGGTGTGTATCGTGGTTTGGGTCGCGAGCAGGCCCGCTCCTACTCTCACCGCCACCGTATGCCGACACGGACCTACAGGCGCGCCGACGCGCGACCCGGCTACGTCGTGAATGACGCCCCGGTCGCCGGCGAGGCCGGCTCCTACAGGGCGGCGGCGGGCCGACTGGTCAGCGCCCAGACGCAGGCGCCAACAATTTCCTTACGGGCGCCGGCACACCCAGCGCGGCGATCTCGCTGGGCGAGCACCAACGCGAATCCGGATCGTCGGCAATCGTGCGCGAACGTTGCGCGCTGCGCCACAGCATCGGCGTGGCCAGCAGCCTGAAATGCGTGAACCCATGGCGGACATCCGCCAGTGCGATTCCGGACGCGTCGTCCAGCTCGGCAAGGCACGCGGCACGCCGCTGCGCGGCCGCAACGTCGGCGGCTTCCGGCAGGCTCCAGAGTCCCGGCCATACGCCTTGCGGCGGCCGGCGCTGCAGCAGCACGCGGCCGCGCCGGTCGCGCAGCACCAGCCACACGGTGCGTTTTTCCGGCAGTACGCGCGCGGGGCGGGGCGCGGGAATCGTGAGGGTTAGAGCGTCCCGGCGTGCGAGGCACGCATCCGCAAGCGGACATTCATCGCAGCGCGGGCGGGTGCGCGTGCAGACGGTCGCGCCGAGATCCATGATCGCCTGCGTATAGTCGGCGACCTGCGTGGCCGGCGTGTGCGCTTCCGCATGCGTCCAGAGCGCGTTTTCGATGGACCTTTCGCCGGGCCAGCCGCGGACGCCATGGACGCGCGCCAGGACGCGTTTGGCGTTTCCGTCCAGGATCGCGTGGCGCTGGCAGCAGCCGAGTGCGAGGATCGCGCCGGCGGTAGAGCGCCCGATGCCGGGCAGCGCCGCGACCGCCTCGAACTGCCGCGGGAGCTCGCCGCCGTGCCGCGCGACGCATTCGCGCGCCGCTGCCTGCAGGAATCGCGCGCGGCGGTAGTAGCCGAGCCCGGACCACAGCGCCATGACCTGGTCTTCATCCGCGGTGGCCAGCGCCGCCACGTCGGGGAAGGTTGCGACGAAGCGCTCGAAATATGGAATCACGGTTGCGACCTGCGTCTGCTGCAGCATCACTTCGGATATCCACACGCGGTAGGGCGTGCGCGGGTGTTGCCACGGCAGGTCGCGGCGGCCGTGTCGTCGGTGCCAGCCGAGCAGGCGATGCGCGAAGTCGTCCATCAGTGCGCGGTCGACGCGGCGCTCGCGGGTGCGGCGCTCGACGCCGGTGCAAGATCCGGATCCGCCTCGATGCGCAGGCCGGTCGCCTTCAGCGGGCCGATGTCGAGTTTCTTGACGGCCGCCGTGCCGGTGAAGGGAAGTGGCCCCGCCGGATGCTCCGGAGAGGCCGCGAGTACGCGTTGCCACCAGTTGCCGAACTCGGTGGGCTGCACGTGCAGGTCGACGTGCGAGTCGCTGCCCTGGAGTTGCAGCGCTATGTCGAGGGGCGCGCCGCCACGCGCCGGCTGGATGTCGAGCACGACGTCGTCGACGCTGGTGTCGTCGCGCGGCGCCGCCGCCGTTTCCGCGGGGGCCGGCTTGGCCGACGCGGGCGGCGCAAACGATGGATGGCGCAGCGTGCCGTGGAGTTGCAGGGCGACGTTTTCGCCGCCGCTCCAGCTTCCGCGTCCGTCGAGTTGCATGGACACTCCGCCCTGCTTGGCGAAACGAAGCTCGATCGGGTCCAGCGCGATCGCGCCGTTCTTGACGTCCGCGGGTACCGTGGACAGCGTGACGTCAAGACTGCGGCCCGCCGCTGTGCGCGCCGACATGTCCATCCGGAACGTGTGCCCGGGCACCAATTCCCCGGTATCGAGGGTCACCTGGAACAGCAGCGGCGTGCCATTGTCGGTGAGGGTGCCCTGGCCCATGTGGACGCCGGTCGCGATGGTTGGCAACTGCGGCGGCCCCGCGTGGTGCGGAAGCCGGGCGACCAGGGCCCGCAACTGGCCGAGGTCGATGCGCGGCGCGTCGACCTCGACGCGCTCGATGGCCGGCTCGCCGTGCAGCACTGCGCGCCACGGGACCACGATCGTCGCTCCCTCCGCCTGCAGGACCGGCGTGCGCGCGCCGATGTTGGTGAGGCTGAAGGCCTGAAGCCGCACGCCCGGGCGCGGAAACAGCCGGGGCTCGGCTGGCGCCTGCATTTCGAGCCGGATCCCGGCCCCCGCGAGATCGTGTTCGAGCAGGCTGGTGAAGCGTTGTGGCTGCAGCAGCGCGTACACATGGACCGCGAGCGCCACCAGCAGCGCGAGCACCACGATGCCGACTGCGACGAGGATCCAGCGCAGGCGGTGCCGTTGCCAGGATGCGAGCGCGGTCATCTCGGCCGTGGGCCTCAGGCGGAGCCGGGCAGCAGACCGTCGACGAACGCGCGCGGATCGAAGGGACGCAGGTCCTCGGCCCGTTCGCCCAGGCCCACGTAGCGGATCGGCAGTCCGAATTCGCGCGCCAGCGCAAACACCACGCCGCCCTTCGCGGTGCCGTCGAGCTTGGTGACGGCAAGGCCGGTGACGCCCACCACATCGATGAACTGGCGGACCTGGCTGATCGCGTTCTGGCCGGTGGTGCCATCGATCACCATCAGCACCGCATGCGGCGCCTCGGGATCGAGCTTGCCCATGACACGCTTGACCTTGGCGAGCTCGTCCATCAAGCCCGCGCGCGTATGCAGGCGCCCCGCGGTGTCGGCGATCAGCACGTCGTTGCCGTGAGCGACGGCCATCTGCAGCGCATCGAAAATCACGCTCGCCGAATCCGCGCCCTGACCCTGCGCGCACACCGCAATGCCGAGTCGGGTGCCCCATTCCTGCAATTGCGCGACGGCCGCGGCGCGAAAGGTATCGCCGGCGGCGAGCAGCACGTCGCGACGCTCGTCGTGGAAGCGCCGCGCCAGCTTGCCGATCGTGGTGGTCTTGCCGACGCCGTTGACGCCGACCACCAGCAGTGCGAACGGTTTGCGGCCGCCGACGTCGAGTGGCCCGGCTACCGGCTCGAGCAGCGCGACGAGGCGCGCGCGCAGCGCCTCGCGCAGCGCCGCGGCATCGGCGAACTCGCGCTTGTGCATGCGCCGGCGCAGGTCTTCGACCAGTTCGCTGGTCGTGGCAACGCCGACATCGGCGGTCAGCAGGGTGATTTCGAGTTGGTCCAGCAGATCATCGGAAAGCGCCGGATTGCGCGAAAACAGCGAGGACAATCCACGCGCGAAACCGCTGCCCGCCAACCGGTCGC
>DASTNI010000029.1:0-2469 GCA_035720985.1 Rhodanobacteraceae bacterium
CTGCCGTCAGCCGCCGTCATCTCTACGATGGACCAGGAGCTGGGGGGTTTGCGGACGCGGATGCGGTCGACGCGACCGGCAAGATGTCCGCTAAGGACTGCGTTCACGCCCGTGCGCCAGTTTGTGGGCCCGGCGCCGGTAACGCATCTGTTGTAGTACGACACGCAACTGTTGCAGGCATGGGAAAGGCACGATCGAGGGTTTCACGCGCGGTCGCCAATTGCTGGGCAAGGTGGGTGGCCTTGCGCACCGAATCCGGGTCGGACTTGACCACGCGGGCGGCTTCGATGGCTTCCACGATGTC
The DNA here is from genome assembly GCA_035720985.1 of Rhodanobacteraceae bacterium. Lineage (GTDB taxonomy): Bacteria > Pseudomonadota > Gammaproteobacteria > Xanthomonadales > Rhodanobacteraceae > 66-474. Next base: position 305 of record DASTNI010000029.1, read on the forward strand.
GATCAGCAGGACCATCTTGTGGCCCTTGATCGAGCGCAGGGTGAAGGGGTAGTTGTGGCGCGAAATCATTTGGTACGCCGCGGCATTCGGCTTGCCGGCACTGGTCAGGCCGCAGATTGATAGGGCCTTGCCGGGTCGGATCCAGAAGTCCGGGTGGAAGCGGCGGGTCAACTGCTCAAGCAGCCACTTCGCGGAATCACTTTGAGGCACGTGCAGAACTCCATGACGAGCCGCCCGTACGCGTGGAAACCGGCTCGCGAGGGCTTTTCGATAGATGCAAGATACATTGTTACGCAACGAGCGACGGCAAGGCAACATCTTATTTACCCGTTTCAATCGTGTGCCGTGCAAGGTTGACGCCAGTAAGGACCCGGCCGTCGGGCAAGCGCTGGCCTACGCTGTAGGCGGACACCCACTTTTTGCCGTTCCGCGTCGACTGGATCAGCACCATGCTGGAGCTGACGAAGGTGACGACGCGATAGGCCGCTGGCTTGGGCGCCGCCGGGGCGGGCGCCGAAGGTCGTGCGGGGACCGGCGTTGGCGCGGCGCGCACGGGCGCCGGCGTCATGGATACGGTGGTGAGGCGCGAAGCGTCAACGGGCGCGGCGACGCGTGGGGGTACGGAGGATGGACGCACGGCAACGCGCGGGATAGGCAGCGCCGGTGCGCGCCTGGTGGGCAAGGTAGCCTGTACGCGACGCGCAGGCCGGCGGATGGCAGTAGACGCGACGGACGGAACGGTGGACGGCGCCCGCGCCTCATGCGTAGCGATCAACGGCACGCTGCGGGTAACACCAGCCGCGGGAGCGATTCCAGGCACGGCGTACCAGGTGGCGATCTGAGCTGGCGTGAGACTGGCGAGCCACGCGGGCACACCGCCAGGTGGAAAGCCCCGGCCGTCGTAGACGGAAACGGGCGTGGACGGAGCTGGGTCGGCCACTGGCTGCACGTGACGAACGACGACCGGAGCGGCGGGCGCCGGGCGCGCCGTCTGCACCGTGGGCAAGGCTGTGGCTGGGATGGGATTGACGAACGCCGGCGGCCGCCGGTGGAAGACCAGGAAGGCAACGATCACGCAACACGCGGCGACAGTCCAGACGAGCGCCCACCGGCGCTGGATAACGTGCCAGCGCACGCGCCACCGGTTACGCCACGCACCGCTGGACGCGGAGCGCACCACCACGCGCTTGGCTAGCACAAAGGTTGAACGCGGACGCGCGCTGTGGGCCTTGGCGGCGGCGAGGGCAGCTTTGGCGGCGGCAGTCACGTCGCGGTGTCCGTGCGGATCGTCGCGCGCGGCGAGCAATACGCAGAGCGGAGGGAGGCTGTGATCGAGCATGACGAGACGTGTTCAAGGTCGATACCGCAAATACTACACGTATGACGTATATATGCAACATGCGCACGCGCCGTCCGGAAGCGGAAAGGCCGCGCCCGCGCGAGGCCATCAACCGGGGAACGAAAAACCGTGCCATTTGGCACGGTTTAGCACCTCATACCGCCCAGTCCTTTAGGCGGGGAGGGCGTCACAGCGACGGGCGCGGCGCCGGGCAAGCGATCGATTCGACCGCCCGCACGCCGAAGCGCGAGGACGCGACGCGGAAGCCGCACAGTCGCTGACCGGACGGAGCGACGAACGCCCACCGCGTGCCGAATTGACGGACCAGCAGGAACTTCGTCGCGTAGTGCCGTGTGGCGGCGCTGGTGAGGTAGGAAAGCATTAAGCGCGTCGGCGTAGGACCGCCGCCAATGCCGCCGTGCAGGACCAGGATCGGCAGGTTGCCGTCACTCGACAGGATCACGCCGGCTGGTGTTTGCAGCATGCCGAGGCCGTACTGCTCGGACAGGTTGCTCCTGGCCTTGGACGGATAGCTGCGGTACAGGCCGACCGCCTTGCCGGTCTTGTCGACCAGCATGCCGAGCGTGATGCGGAACCGCACCGCGCCGGTGCCGGTGATCGTCGCCATCGGTTGCGAATAGACGCCTCGTGTCGGCGCCTTGAGCGGTAGCGGCTTGGGGGCAGAAACCGGGACGAGCGGCGTTTCGTGTGGTGCCGGCACGGACTGCGCGACACCGACCGGCGGAAGGGCGAGAAGTGCCGCGACGATGGCGACAGACAAGCGGAGTGCATGGTTCACGACGTATCTCCCGCAGCGAAACGCGGC
>DASTNI010000030.1:0-36205 GCA_035720985.1 Rhodanobacteraceae bacterium
CCAGTGCGCAGCAGCTGGTCGCGGCGGTCGCGGGCGTGCAGTCGCAATTCCCGAACCTGCGTTTCTCGTTCACCATTGCCACGCTGGGCGCCAATGACGGCAGCTTCGGCGGCGTCAACTCGCTGGGCGATGCGGTGGTCAAGGCGGTCAAGAGCGCGAATCTCACGAACTACACCATCAACCTCATGGTGATGGACTACGGTTCGCCGAGCTCCAGCGTGTGCGTGGTCGTCAACGGCCTGTGCGAGATGGGGCAGTCCGCCATCCAGGCGGTCGAGAACCTCGAGCACACCTACGGCATCCCGGCCAGCAATATCGAACTGACCCCGATGATCGGGATGAACGACTCGACCGACGAGACCTTCACCATCGCCGACATCGCCACGATGGACAACTACGTCAAGGCCAACGGCCTCGCGGGCGTGCATTTCTGGTCGCTCGACCGCGATGCGCCGTGTTCCAGCACGAGTGCGTCGGACACCTGCAATTCGGTGCTTTCGACCACGGTGCTGCAGTACACCAAGACGTTCATCAGCGACTTCGGCGGCAAATAGCCGTCGCCGCCACGACGCATCGGCAGCACTTTCGGGCCCGCTTCAAGCGGGCCCCTTTTTGGGTCGGCGCGCGAACGCGGGTCCCCGGCCGGCAATCGCGGAATGACCATCGTTGTCACTTTTCGACACGTTACGGTCATTCCTGGCTAGAATCGCCTGCCGCCCGGCGCGATTCGCCACGCAGCGCGGCGATCACCAACGGCTGACAACGTCGCCCGGAGGGGACGTGGCCGCACGCCGCCGCACGGATCGCTCCGACGCCGACCACGCTTGTCCAGCGCCCGTTGCCAGCCTTCCACTTTGGGAGGGTATTCGATGAAGCACACCAGACTCTGGGAGTCACTGACCCTGGGCTCGGTGGTGGGCATCCTTGGCCCGGCGTTTGCCGCGGCCGCGCTCACCGCCGCACCCACCTCGGCCGTCTTCGCGGCCACGCCAGACGCGGCCTGCGCCGCGCCGTGGGGCGCCACCACCGTCTACAACGGTGGCGCCACCGCCAGCGAAAACGGCACCAACTACGTCGCCAACTGGTGGACCCAGGGTGACGATCCGACGACCCACAGCGGTCCGGGCGGCTCGGGCCAGCCCTGGACCTCGCAGGGCGCGTGCGGCAGCACGCCGCCGCCACCGCCACCTCCACCGTCGTCCCCGCCTCCACCGCCGCCGCCGGCGCCACCCGCGCCACCGCCAGCACCACCTCCACCGGCACCGCCACCCCCGACCACGCCACCGCCATCGGGCGCATGCGCCACACCCTGGAGCGCCGGCACCGCGTACAACGGCGGTGCCACGGTCAGCGAGAACGGCGAGAACTACGTGGCCGCGTTCTGGAGCCAGGGCAGCAACCCGGCCACCGACAGCGGCGCCGCGGGATCGGGCGCGCCGTGGGTAACGCAAGGCGCGTGCACCACCGCGCCAACACCGCCCCCGACGCCGCCCCCTCCCCCACCGCCACCCGGTTCACCGCCGCCCTCGGGATTCGTGCTGAGCCCCTACAAGGACGTGACGATCAACGCGAACTGGAACACGGGCCAGGCGCAGACCGGGGTCACCGGCACGGTCATTCCGCTGGTCGGTACCAACGGCTTCTTCACCAGCGTCGAGCCCAATCTCAAGGCGATCACGCTCGCGTTTGCCACGGGTGAGTGCGGCAGCGAGAACTGGGCCGGTATTTCGACCTCCGAATTCATCGGCGCCAATATCTCCGCGCTCGACACCGCGGGGGTCGACTACATCGTCTCGACCGGCGGCGCGGCCGGCACGTTCACGTGCGCCACCCCGGCGGCGTTCGCAAGCTTCATCCAGGAGTACCTGACGCCGCACATGATCGGGGTGGATTTCGACATCGAAGGCGGGCAGACCCAGGCCGACATCAACAACCTCGTGGCGGACGTGGCGGCGGCGGAAATCACCTATCCGCAGCTGCGCTTCTCGTTCACGCTCGCCACATGGGCCGCCTCGGACGGCAGCTACGCGGGCCTGAACGCGCTGGGCACCGAGGTCGTGAATGCGATCAAGGCCGCCAACCTGACCAACTACACGATCGACCTGATGGTGATGGACTACGGTACCGCGGGGGCGAACGTGTGTGTGCTGGGCTCGAACGGACTGTGCGAGATGGGGCAGTCGGCGATCCAGGCGGCCGAGAACCTCGAACATACGTTCGGCATCCCGGCCAACAAGATCGAGCTGACGCCGATGATCGGCGTGAACGACACGCAGGATGAAACGTTCACGCTGGCCGACGTCGATACCGTGATGACCTGGGCGAAGGCGAATGGCCTGGCGGGCGTGCACTACTGGTCGCTCGACCGCGACGCCTCGTGCTCGGGCGGTGGCGGCGGGGACGCCTGCGACTCGGTCAACACCGCACCGCTGCAATACACGAACGAGTTCGTCAAGGATCTCGGCAACTGACCTACAGCATCGAGGTGCCGACCACGTGCCTCCGGGAGCGATCCCGGAGGCTTTTTTGTCCCGGCGGTCCGGCCGCCACGCGCTGCTCGCACGAGTGGCGGGTCCAAGGCGGTCTCCAGCGGGTCATCGCGTCAGGGCCCGCGCCATGCGGGCCCCTTTTGGTGTCGAGCTCAGGGTACGGGGTCGAGCAGCAGCCGCGCATGGACGGTGGCGCCGTCGGCGGGCTGCACGGGTCCGCAGTCCACACCGAAATCCCGCGGGCTGAGGCGCGCCGTGACCTCCAGCGTCGCAGCCGCGCCCCGCGGCACGAAGCGTACCTGCAGCACTACGGGCCGCACGACGCCGCGCAGCTTCAACTCGCCCAGTGCCGTGACCTCGCCGCCGACGGCGCGCAACTCGGTCGTGGTGAAGTACGCGCGCGGGAAGCGTCCGGCATCCAGGGCGCGTGCGCCCAGCGTGGCCTGGTCGCGCTGGGCGTTGCCGGTGTCGAGACTCGCGACGTCGACGCGGACCGCGAACCTCGAGCGGGCCACGTCGCGTGGATCGTAGGCGACGTCGGCGGTGAAGCGCCCGAAACGCCCCTCGGTACGGGCCCCCTGACACAGGGCGGTGAACGCGAGCGTGCTGCGCATGGCATCGACGCGCCACGTACGCGCGATCACGGGTGCGGCCAGCACGAGCAGCCCGGCGAGACAGCAGCCCCTGATCATTGCCTTCATCATTTCCCACCTTGCGGGCCGCGCACGACGCCGGGCACCCGGCCGCTGGACGCCGCGCGCTTGCGCCGCCGCCATCCTCGCACGCGCGGCCGGGCGCGCGGGCATGGCAGACTTGCGGCATCATCGGGACTGGTTCCAGGGGAACGCCCCATGCTGCTGTCCGCGTTGTTTCTGGCGAGTGCGCTGGTCACGGGCGTCGCACCCGGTCCGGCGGACGTTCCACCGACGCCCATCTTCCGCAGCTACGGCGTCGCCGACGGCCTGCCATCGGCCACCGTGTACACGGTGACGCAGGATCACGCCGGATACCTCTGGATCGGCACGCACGACGGGCTGGTCCGCTACGACGGCCACGAGTTTCGCACCTTCCGCCACGAGCCGGGCCAGAGCGCGTCCCTGCCGGCCAATGATGTGTCCGCGGTGATCGTCGACCGCGCCGGCCGGGTGTGGGCCGGCGGCGAAGGCACCGGCCTCAATGTGTACGAACCCGCGACGGGCGGCTTTCGGCATTGGCTGCACGACCCCAGACGGCCTGACAGCCTCGCGGCCAACGACGTGATGGCGATCGCACAGGACCGCGCGGGCGCGATCTGGGTAGCGTTGTGGGCCGGCGGGCTCGATCGGCTCGACGCCGATGGCCGGGGCTTTCGGCACTTCAGCCACCACGCGGGCGATCCCGCCAGCCTCGCTTCCGACAACGTCACCGCGCTCGCCCCGGCCGCCGACGGCGGGCTGTGGGTGGGCACCGACGTCGGCCTCGACCATCTCGACGTCCATGGCCAGGTGCACGCCACCGCGCTGGCCGGCGGCCAGGCCCGGCCCACCGTCTGGCAAATCCAGACGACGCCGGGTGGCATCGACGTGGCGACCAGCAGCGGTCTGTTCCACGTCGACGCGAGCGGCCACGCCGAACGGGTGGGCCCCGCGCGCGAAGCACTCGCCAGCCTGCGCGGCCGCGACCACAGCCTGTGGATCGCCGAGCGCGGCAGCCTCGTGCGCATCGATGCCGACGGCACGTCCCACGTCGAGCAGCCGACGCCAGGGGTCGCCGGCAGCCTGCACGGCCACGTGCCCAGCGACCTGTTCCGCGACCACGAAGGCGGGCTGTGGATCGCCACCGTCGACGGCGGCCTCAGCTACCTGCCGCCACAGTGGCGCGCCTTCAGCATGTACCGGCACGTTCCGGGCGATCCCGCCAGCCTCACCCGCGATCGCGTGCGCGCCTTGGCGCTGGCCGCGGACGGCGCCGTGTGGGCCGGCGGGGCCGACCTGCTCGATCGCATCGACCCGGCGACCGGCAAGGTTCAGCACCTCGTCATTCCCGGGCTGGAGCGCATGTCGATCGCGGCGCTTGCGGAGGATCCGTCGGGCCGGCTGTGGATCGGTGGCAACCGGGGCTGCTTCGTCTGGGACGGCGCGCACCTTCGGGAAGTCGCGGCCGGCAATCCCGCGCTGCGGCACGGGGTGTGGCGCCTCATCACGGCGCGCGACGGCAGCGCGTATTTCGCCGCCGTCGGCACCGGGGTGTTTCGCGTTGACCCAAAGACGCTGGCGATCACGCCGCTGGCGCCCGCCGTGCCCGGCGAGGCCGCGCGCGAAATCCACCAGCTGCGTGAAGCCCCCGATGGCTCCATCTGGGCCGCGAGCCGCGCCGGGCTCGCGCGCCTCGCGCCTGGCGCCACGCGCTTCGAGCCGGTGCCGGGCGTGCCTGCGGGCGACACCCCGGCGTTCGCATTCGGCGCCGCGGGCGCACTGTGGGTCGCACGCAGCAACCGCCTGCAGCACTACGTGCTGCACGACGGGCGCGCCGAACCCGCGGGTGAAATCGGCGCCAGGCAGGGCTGGCCCGACAGCAGCGTGCTGGGCCTGCAGGTGGGCCATCACGGACGCGTCTTCGCGCTCGGCGCGCGCCACCTCCTGGTGTACGACCCGCGCAATCGCCAACTGCACGCCTTCGCGACGGCCGAAGGGCTCGCCACCACCGATTTCACCGGCGATGCACTGATCGGCAACGGCCGCGGCCAACTGTTCGCCGGCAGCCTTGCGGGCGTCATCGGCATCCGCACCGATCGCCTGCCGCGCCTGCTGGTGACGCCCAGGATCGCGGTGGACTCGATCACCGTGCGCCGCGGCGGCCGCCTAGTGGCGCTCGACGCCCACCGGCCGCTCACGCTGGACTGGCGCGACCGCGAACTCACGGTCACCGCGCAGGTGCTGTCCTTCGTCGATCCGGCCCACAACAGCTACCGCTTCCGCCTGCAGGGTTTCGATCCCGGCTGGGTCGACACCGGCTACCGCAACGTAAGGGAATTTTCGGTGCTCGAACCCGGAACCTACCGCTTGCTGGTCAGCGGGCGCACGGGTGACGGTCCGTGGAGCGCCCCGTTCGACGCATTCTCGCTGCGGGTGACCGCCGCGCCCTGGGCCACGCCCTGGGCCTTTGCCGGCTACCTGCTGGCGCTGGTGGCGCTGGTGGCCTTGGCGCTGCGGACGCTGCACCACCGGCTCGCCGCGCGCCACCGCCTGGCGCTCAGCGAAGAGCGCCAGCACGTGGCCGAGCAGGCCAATGCCGCGAAGTCGCGGTTCCTGGCCAACATGGCGCACGAAATCCGCACGCCGCTCACCGGCGTGCTCGGCATGACCGAGTTGCTGATGAACACGCCGCTCAACGAGCGCCAGCGGCAATACGCCGACGCGATCCGGCGTTCGGGCCGGCTGCTGCTGCGCCAGGTGAACGATGCGCTGGACGTGGCCCGCATCGAGGCGGGCCGCCTCGAGCTCAAGCCAGCGCCGTTCGATCCGGCCACGATCCTGCGCGACGTCGCCGCGGCCGATGCCGGGCTCGCCGCACAAAAAGAGCTGGGCATCGCAATCACGCTCGGCCCGGACGTCCCCGCCGCGGTCCAGGGCGATGCCCTGCGCGTGAAACAGATCCTGCACAACCTCCTGCACAACGCGCTGAAGTTCACCACGCACGGCGAAGTGACGCTGCGCCTCGAACGCGACCGCGACGGCGTCACCTACCACATCACCGACCAGGGCCCCGGCATGACGCCCGCGGAATGCGCGCGGGTGTTCCGGCGCTTCGAGCAGGCCGACTACGGCCGCCTGCAGCGCGGCAGCGGGCTGGGCCTTGCGATCAGCCACGAGCTGGTGAACCTCATGCACGGCCGTATCGACGTGCAGTCGACGCCGGGCCGCGGCAGCACCTTCAGCGTCGCGCTGCCGCTGGCGACCGTGACGCCGGCCAGCCTGCCGCCAACGCCAGCGCCGGGCGACGGCGCGATGACGACGACCGACGACGCACCGGCCGCACCGACGACCGGTCCGCGCCCGCGCGTGCTGCTGGTCGAGGACGACGCGGTGGCCGGCCAGGCGATCGCGGGGCTCATCGAAACGCTCGGCTACGCGGTGACGCTGGCCCCACAGGCCCTGGCCGCGCTGGCCACCATCGAGACCGAAGCGGTCTTCGCCGCCATGGTGCTCGACTTCGACCTGCCCGGCATGGACGGCTGCGAGCTGGCCCGGTTGCTGCGCAACCGTGGCGTGCTGGTACCGATGGTCGCGCTGACCGCCAGCGCCCATGGCGACGAGGAACATCGCGCGCGGGCCGCCGGCATGAACGCGTTTCTGCGCAAGCCGGTGCTGCCGGACGAGCTGCGCCGGGCGTTGCGGGGGGCGTTGCAGACGGCCTGACGCCCCGGCGGAACTCGCGCTGAACCCGGCGGTACCACGCGGCGGCCCGGCGCGGCTGGCGCCGGGGGCACCGGTTACACTGGCGCGCTCATGCGCTTTCGTTTCGCCGATGCCGCGCCTTTCCATCCTTGACCGCTACGTCCTGCGCGAATTCCTGCTCGGGACGCTGGCCGCCGTGATCGTGCTGCTGGTCATCTTCACCGGCAGCACCTTCGCCGACATCGTCAACAAGGTCGCCACGGGCCGCCTGCCGGGCGGGATCATGTTCACGGTGCTGGGGCTGAGCCTCGTCAACACGCTGCAGGCGCTGCTGCCGATGGCGATGTTCCTGGGCATGCTGCTGGCGCTCGGCCGGATGTACCGCGACAGCGAGATGCACGTGCTCGCGGCGTCGGGCTTCGGGCCTGGTGGCCTGCTGCGCCCGGCGGTGATTTTTGCGTGCGGCATGGCGATCGTGGTGGCGCTGGTGGCGCTGTGGCTCGGCCCGCTGGCGGCACGCGCCTCCAACGCGGAAGTCGACCGCGCCAACCGCTCGGTGATCGCGGCGGGCCTCGAAGCCGGCCGCTTCACCAGCCTGCCGGGGCGCGGTGGCACGCTGTTCGCGAACACCGTCAGCCCCGATGGCACGCAGCTCGGCACCCTGTTCGTGGAATCCGAACGCACCGACAAGAACGGCGTGACCAGCCTCAGCGTCACCACGGCGAAGCACGGCGAACTGTTCCACGAAGGCGCGGTGGACAACCGCTTCATCGCCCTGTTCGACGGCCACCGTTTCGACATCCGCATGGGCCAGGAGAACTGGCGCTCGATGGCGTTCGAGCGCAACGACATCGCCCTGTCGCCACCCTCCACGGACAGTGATGCCGACGACGATCCGGAAAGCCTGCGCTCGACCGCCTCGCTCATCGGCGACCACGGCCTCGACGCCCGCGCCGAGCTGCAGTGGCGGATCGCCATTCCATTCGGCCCGTTGGCGCTGGCGATGCTGGCCTTGCCGATGGCGCGCCAAAGCCCGCGCACGTCGCCGGTCGGGCGCATCCTCATCGCGGTGCTCGCCTATCTCGTGATCATGAACCTCATGACCCTGGCGCGGACCTTCATCGCCAGCGGCAAGCTCGCGCCGCCGCTCGGCATGTGGTGGGTGCTGCTGCCGGTGTTCGTCATCGGCGCGGTCGCGTTCGCGCGCCAGTATGCGACCTGCAAGCCGCGCGTGGCCGTGGAGTCGGGCGCGTGAACGGCGTGGCGTGGCCGCGCGTGCGCGTCAAGCGCGCCGACGTCCTGATCGCGACCAGCGTGCTGGGTGGCCTGTTGCTGACCTGGCTGGTGTTGACCGGGCTCGACACCTTCATGGAGTTCGCCAAGCAGATCGGCGCCATCGGCCACAACGGCTATTCGCTGGGCACCGCGGTGGCCTACATCCTGCTGACGGTGCCGCGCCGCGCGTACCAATGGTTCGTGTTTGCCGCGCTGATCGGCAGCCTCATCGGCATTGGTGCGCTGGCGGCCACCGGCGAGCTGACCGCACTGCGCGCCGCGGGCATGTCGAAACTCCGCATCAGCCTGTCGGTGACGGCGCTGGTCGCGGTGTTGATGGTCGGCGTGTTCGTGCTGGGCGAAACCGCGGCGCCCGCGGGCGAGCAGCGCGCGCAACAAATCCAGCTGCAGCGCAACTCGGGGCAATTGCGCATGCGCCAGGGCAGCGGCCTGTGGGCGCGCGACGGCAGCACCATCATCAACGCCAAGGCCGCGCTGGCGCACCTCGTGCACGGACGGCCCGAAGTGGAGCTGGCCGACGTGCGCATCTTCGGCTTCGATGACGGCGGCACGCTGACCTCGTTCCGCTGGGCCAAGCTCGCCACCCAGCAGGGCAAGGCGTGGCAGCTCCAAGACGTGCGCGACACCGAGGTCTCGCCCACGGCCATCCGCAGCACCACGCACAAGCGGCAGCCCTGGAGCACCTCGCTCGATCCCGAGGTGCTGGAAGCCTCGGTGGTGCATCCCGAGTATCTCTCGCTGCGGGACCTCTCGCGCAACATCGACTACCTGCGCGCCAACCGGCAAAACCCGACGGTGTACACCACCGCCTGGTGGACGCGCGTGTTCTACCCGGTGAACACGCTGCTGCTGGTGCTGTGCGCGCTGCCCTTCGCGTTTGGCACCTTGCGCTCCGGCGGCCTCGGCAAACGCCTGTTCCTGGGCGTGCTGGTGGCGATCGCGTGGTACTTCATCCAGCGCGCCATCATCTCCACCGGCACCGTGTTCGGCCTGCCACCGTTCCTGGTCAACCTGATCCCGGCGCTGGGACTCGTCGTGATTGCCGCGTGGTACTACCGGCGGGCGTGATCCAATCGCGACAATTCACCCGCGGCGACACGAACACTCCGAATGCGGTTCGACTCCGATTGGGCCCCAAGACGACCGTGATCTCGCACACCGTTCATGCCATGTTCAGCCGCCGTAAATTGCAAAGCGTAGAGTCAACACTGTTTACGATGTTTACAAATTGCTGCGGGCAGTACGCTCAAACCATTTGGCGGCGATGGGGGAGAAGATGGAATGTCTCGATATCGTCTGACCGTACGTTACGCCGCATGCGCTTTTGCTGGCTGGGGAGTTACGGCGCAAGCCGCGAGTGTCCAGTCGCAGCCCTCCCCTGCGAGCGCGAGTGCGAATCTCAGCGTAATCGGTGAGCCCAGTGAGGCCATTGCGGACGCCGGTCCGGGATATCTCGTGTCCGCCGACTCAGTAAAGCGAGCCGTTCAGCAAGTCTTCGGCGAAAACACCGGTGAGGTCCACACAGCGACCTCGACGAGCGGCGAATGCGGCATACCGACGCAGAACGGCGGAACAATGTGCATAGTTGTCGGGCACCGCGGGACAGGATCGGGGGGCAATCCTGGCGGTCCCAGCGTGAGCCCGACCGGCGGCACCAGCGAACCGCCTCCGGGTGAGCACGACAGTGGTCCGCCACAAGGCCACAGCGCGACAACCTGCTTCGCACCGTTGAAGCTTTTGTTTCGCATTAAGCAAACCATAGTAGACGACCATGAATGGGGTCCTCCAGGCGATCGGGACACGGCCGCAAACAACATCGCGCTGAAGGGCTACGTTCCGTTGGTAAACGTCCAAGGGGGCGGGACTGCCATATCTTCGACTTCTGGGGTAACGATTGGGTTCGGCGTGGATCTGCACGCAAACGATAGTCCCGGCATCCTTGAAGCGTACCCGTATCTGGTACCAAAAGGCATCGTCGATCAGATCGCGCCGGCGATGGGATACGTCGGGTAGGCGGCTCAAGACCACCTCAATGTGCAGCCACTGAGCCTCTCGCTCGTCAATGCGCAGACCCTGTCGACCGACGTGTTCTTCGGTATCTTCGACCAGCTCTCCAACGCGTTCGATAGCCAAAGCACGCTCGGCCTTCGCTACGAGAATCTTCCATCCGGAGCTCAAACCGCTCTAATGGATCTCGGCTATATCTACGGTCCCTACCTTTCCGACGCCAAATTGCCTGCCACTGTGCGGAATATATGGTCCTCAGCGCTAGCACAAGACTGGCAGCAGGTTCATGCGGATTTCGACGCTCTTGCGGGCCCGAACCCGAGCAAAACGAGCCGTTGGGTGTGGGATGCTGGCGCCGTGCTGAAGGATATCAATAACCATTTCCTGCCTGCGGATGGAACCCACGGGCTGTGCAGCAACGGCTGACTTGCTCCGCAACTGTTCTTTGCGGCAGCGCTGTTGCGGAGGTATACATCATGCGCATGACATTCGTTTCACTTGCGGCGGCAGTGCTCCTGCTCGGCACAGGCGCCGCACATGCAAGCGATCAGGTCAATTGGGATACTGTAAGCCCGATCGCACCATGGTACTCCAACCACGAGTTCACATCGACACTAAACAGGTCGCTCATAGACTTTTTCGGCAACGCGGTCGGCATGTACTTTACGAAACCAACAGATACGCCTACGGGTCAGGCAAAAGCGTTTGCTGAAGATACGCAATGGCATCTCATTTCAAGCCAGTTTTATGGTCCTCCAGGAATGCATATCGACCCACGAAAGGGAACGATCCTCAATGGACAATGGGAGATCTATGCCTATGAGCAAGAGGACGATGGCGCACCGATCAGCGCATTCGTCACGCCGATAAACAGCACGAAGGTCGTGGCCGCGATGATCGTACATGTGCACTGCGCGGCCCCGCACCTGTCGGCACATGCGATGACGGACCGCGCGAAGGTGCAGGCGAACTTCCACCAGTGCGAGTCAAGGTCGACGTACCCCCCGATTGGGATGGTGACGGTGTTCTTCAAGAACAAGTTCTCAGTCAACCCGCAGATTCGCGACGCGCTGCTCGCGTACGCAACGAAGCCGTCGGTAAAGCTGTGCAGGGCTGGTGTCACGGCCATGTACGCACCCGAGCCAGTGCCGCGCGCCATCGCGAAACGATGCCGGATGCGGTGGAAGGTCAAGCTCCTCGACCAGCAACAGTAACGCAACTATGCCAAGTTTGTACAACGGGCATTACACGGCATCTACCTTTGCAAGTCACCACCACCCAGTCGCCACGACCACATTCTGGCGTGCGTTAGGAAAGTGAGCGCGATTATGAGTGATGGACGCGCGCGACGGCACGTCGCGGTAGAGATGTACGACAAAGACGCGGACTTTACGACTTGGTACGGGAGTCCACCTCGCCGTTACATTCTGGCAACCATTCCACGCGCTGGCAGTACGTTGTGCTCGATCCGACTGTGGCAATGCGGGCAGTTGGGATCACCGCTTGAATACATGAATTTTACGCTGGCACACACCATGTGGGAGCGGCTGGGCTACCATCTCGACGGCGGCGATCCAAGTGAAGCACAAATCGAGAGCTACTGGCGCAACATCCAGAAGCTGCGGACATCGCCAAACGGCGTGTTTGGTTGCAAGCTGTTCGTATGCAACCTTGCCAGGCTTGCCAGCGAGGACCCGTCCGTCCTCTCTCGGATGTTGCCTACACACGTGGTCTATCTCGCGCGAAGGGACCTGCTGGGGCAGGCGATTTCGTACTACCGCGCGCAGCAATCGCACGTCTGGTTCGGAGGCATCCGGTACAGAAAAGATCAGGAGCCGACGTACGATTTCGGGGGCATTCGTGCGTGCCTCGTCTCGATCTGCCGGCAGATGGCCGTCTGGGAGAAATTGTTTCACGCGTGGGGCGTTGCGCCGTTGCGCCTGTGTTATGAGGAGCTTTGCGCTCACCCGCGGCGAACCGTCGATGCCGTCAGGACGTACATCGGTGTACCCAAGGAGCCTTCCGCCAGGTTGTCTTTGCCCATCATCGTGCGTCAAGCGGACGGGACGAGCGAGCAGTGGCGTGCGCAGTTCCTCCGCGATGCGAGAGACGCCGCCCCATTCGAAAGCGGACCGACTAGCAAGCGACCGGCCAGCGCGGCGTAGCCGCCGGCATTTCGTCACCCGAACGCCAGCCACCGCGAACTGCGCGCCGCATGAGCGCTCATGAGAATTCGCCGTAGCCGCGCGCTCAGAAGCGCACCGCGCGCGTGCCGCACATCCGATCGTGCCAGGCGCGGCGCTCGGGGCTGGACCACGCGTACCAGAAGCCCGCGCCGAGCAGCACCAGCGATACCAGCGCCAGGATGAAGCGTTTCCACGCCAGCAGCCAGCCGATGCGCCCGCCGTCCTCGCGTGTGAGCTTGAACTTCCACGCACGCATGCCGATGGTCGCGCCGACGCGCGTCCACGACACCACGAAGTAGGCGCCGGTGATCGCCAGCAGCCAGACATCGCGCAGAATCCGGTCGGCCGGCGTGCGCAACGCGCCGGCCAGCTCGGCCGGGCTGTCGCTGCGGTGGAACGCCAGCATCCAGAGCGCCGAGCCGATGATCCACAGGCCAAGCAGCGGCAACAGGTCATACACCATCGCCGCGAAGCGGCGCCACAACGGTACGCGCGGAACGGGCACGGCGGACGAACGGGGAACGGTCATGGAAGCGGCTTGCTGGACGCGCGACCGCGCGGCAGCATCGCATCATGACGGAGACGGCGCCCAACATCGACCCGCGCGACCGGACCGCGATCGACGCGTTCCTGGACGGCGCGTGGTCGCGCGATGGCCTGGCCGACCTGACGCTCACCGACTATCGCGGCGACCTCGAGCGCTGCGCCACGTGGCTCGGCCAGCACGCCCACGGCCTGCTGGCCGCCACGCAGGCCGACCTGTTCGACTACCTCGCCGCGCGCAGCGAGGCCGGCATCGGCGCGCGCACCAACGCGCGGGAACTGACCGCGCTCAAGCGCTTCTACGGCGAGCAGGTGCGCGGCGACGCGGCGTTCAAGGACCCGACCCTGCTGCTCGACGCCCCGAAACTGCCGCGCACCCTGCCCAAGGCGCTGGGCGAACGCGAGGTCGACGCACTGCTGGCGACGCCGGACGTCGCGACGCCGCTGGGGCTCCGCGACCGCGCCATGCTGGAGTTGATGTACGCGTGCGGCTTGCGCGTGAGTGAACTGGTGACCCTGCCGCTGTCCGGGCTCAACCTGCGCGCCGGCGTGCTGCGCGTCACCGGCAAGGGCGGCAAGGAGCGCCTGGTGCCGATCGGCGAGACCTGCATCGACTGGCTGACGCGCTACCTCGCCGAAACCCGCCCCCTGCTCGCCAAGGGCCGCGTCACGCCCGCGCTGTTCCTCTCCAACCGCGCCGCGGGCATGACCCGGCAGATGGCGTGGACCATCGTCAAGAAGCACGCCGCGACGGTCGGCATCGCGGCCAAGCGCATCTCGCCGCACGTGCTGCGGCATTCGTTCGCGACGCACCTCTTGAATCACGGCGCCGACCTGCGCGCCCTGCAGATGCTGCTGGGGCATAGCAACCTTTCGACCACGCAGATCTACACCATGGTCGCGCGCGAGGGCCTGAAGCGCCTGCACGCGCAACACCACCCGCGGGCCTAGGCCGCGCATCCCCCCGCGCGCTGCGCGCGCGACCCCCTTCCTGCGGAGCATCCCCCCGCGCGCTGCGCACGCGACCCCCTTCCTGCGGAGCATCCCCCCGCGCGCTGCGCGCGCGACCCCCTTCCTGCGGAAGGGGGTGATTCTCTTCCCCTTCCGCAGGAAGGGGGGATGGAGGGGGACGGTTCTCGGACCACGTTGCAGCATCCACGCGGATCCCTTCGCGCGCGAGGGGGTCGACCGCGGCTTCGATGCACGTGACCCGCTATCATTCCGGCTTTCAGCACAGCTGCGGAGCCGCAAGATGGCCGAACAAAAGTATCCGGAGTGGGTCTGGCACAACGGCAAGATCGTCGCGTGGAAGGACGCCACCGTGCACGTCATGAGCCACAGCCTGCAATACGGTTCGGCCGTGTTCGAAGGCATCCGCTGCTACAAAACCCACCAGGGCGGCGCGATCTTCCGGCTGGATGCGCACCTGAAGCGCCTGTTCAACTCGGCGCGCATCTACGACATGCCGATGCCCTACGACCTCGAAACCCTGAGCCGCGCCAGCCACGAGATCCTGAAGCGCAACGGCTACGACCAGGCCTACATCCGTCCGTGCGTGTATCGCGGCCTCGGCGGGTTCGGCATTTCGGGCGACACCCCGATCGGCGTCAGCATCTGTGGCTGGCCGATGGGCGCGTACCTCGGGCCGGAGGCGCTGGAGCACGGCATCACCGCCTGCGTATCGAGCTGGCAGCGCGTGGCCCCCAACACGATTCCCGCGGGCGCGAAGGCGGCCGGCAACTACCTGTCGGGCCAGTTGATCGCGCGCGAGGCCCGCGCCCGCGGCTTCGGCGAGGGCATCGCGCTGTCCTCCAGCGGCCAGATCAGCGAAGGCGCTGGCGAGAACGTGTTCTTGGTGATGGACGGTGCGCTGCACACCGCACCGGTTGGTGCCTCGCTGCTGAACGGCATCACCCGTGACTCGATCATCACGCTGGCGCACGACAACGGCATCGCCGTGGTCGAACGCGACCTGCCACGCGAATACCTCTATCTGGCGGACGAGATCTTCATGTGCGGCACCGCGGCCGAGGTCACGCCCATCCGCGAGATCGACGGCAAGCAGGTGGGCGCGGGCCACGCGGGTCCCGTCACCAAGAAGATCCAGGACCTGTTCTTCGGCCTGTTCGACGGCCGCACCAAGGACAAGTGGCACTGGCTCGAAAAGCTGTAAGCGCCAGCGGATGAACCCGTCGCCCAACCTGTTCCTGATTGGCCCGATGGGCGCCGGGAAGTCCACGCTGGGACGCCGGCTGGCGCGGCACTTCGGCCTGCCGTGCGTCGATCTCGACGCCACGATCGAGGCGCGCACGGGCGCCACGATCACGACCATCTTCGAGGTGGAAGGCGAGGCGGGATTCCGCGCGCGCGAATCGAAGCTGCTCGCCGAGCTCGCCGCGCGCGATGGCATCGTGCTGGCCACCGGCGGCGGGGCGGTGCTGGCGGATGCAAACCGCGCGCTGCTGACCGCGCGTGGCTTCGTGGTCTGGCTGGAAACCTCGGTCACCCAGCAGTTGCGCCGGCTCGCGCGTGACCATCAGCGGCCGCTGCTGGACGCGCCCGACCGCCGTGGGCGGCTGGAGCAACTGGCGCGCGAGCGCGACCCGATCTATCGCGCACTGGCCGATCTCGTGGTGCCGAACGCGGACGGCGAGCCATTCGCGGCGTTCTGTGGCCGCATCACGCAACTCCTGGAACACTACTGGCGCCGGGCCGAACCGGTGGCCGCGCGATGACGCCGACCACGCTTGAAGTGGGCCTTGGTGCCCGCCGCTACCCCATCACGATCGGGCACGGGCTGCTGGATGATGCGGCCATCTGGCGTCGCGCGATCCGCGGCCGCCATGCGCTCATCGTCACCGACGGCCATGTCGCGCCGCTCTATGCCGCCCGACTGCGCCAAGCACTGGCACGCGCGGAGGGCGCGCCGCTCGAAATCGCGACCCTGGTACTGGAAGCGGGCGAAGCCCACAAGAACCTTGAGGCCGTCGCGCGCATCCTCGACGCGCTGGCAGAGCTCGGCGCCACCCGCGACGCCTGCGTGCTGGCGCTGGGCGGCGGCGTGGTCGGCGACATCGCCGGTTTTGCCGCCGCATGCTGGATGCGCGGGATCGACTTTCTCCAATTCCCGACCACGCTGCTGGCGATGGTCGATTCCTCGGTCGGCGGCAAGACCGGCGTCGACCACCCGGCCGGCAAGAACCTGATCGGCGCGTTCCATCAGCCGCGCGCGGTCGTCGCCGATCTCGATACGCTCGCCACCCTGCCCGACCGCGAGCTGCGCGCCGGCCTCGCCGAAGTGGTGAAGACCGCCTGCATCGGCGATGCCGAATTCTTCGGTTGGCTGGAAAGCCACGCGAACGCGCTGCTGACCCACGACGCCGATGCGCTCACGTACGCCATCGCCACCTGCTGCCGCTTCAAGGCCGGTGTGGTCGAGCGCGACGAGCGCGAAGCCGGGGAACGCGCGCTGCTCAACTTCGGCCACACTTTCGGCCACGCGATCGAAGCCGAAACCGGCTACGACGCACTGCTTCACGGCGAAGCGGTCGCCATCGGCATGCTGCTGGCCGCGCGCTTGTCCGCGAATCTCGGCATGGCGGTCGCCGCCGACGCCGAACGCCTGCGTGCGCTGCTCACCAAAATCGGCCTGCCGGTCAGGCAACCGACGCAGCTTGCCGGCGGCGCCCTGCTCGCCCGCATGCGCCTCGACAAGAAAAACCGCGCCGGCGCCCTGCGCCTGATCCTGTGGCGCGGCATTGGCCACGCCGAGATCACGTCTGACGTCGCCGATGACGCGGTACTCGCGGTGCTGGGCTGACCACGACGTCTGCAACACGAAAAGCCATTCCCCTCGATCCCCCTTCCTGCGGAAGGGGAAGAGAAGCGCGGCAGGGACCGCGCCGACCGCCCTCCTTCACCCTCTTCCGCAGGAAGGGGGTCGCGCGCAGCGCGGGGGGATGACGCGCAGCGCGACGGGATGGCGCGTGACGCGGGCGTGCAAGCGCCCGCGCGTCTTGCGCGAAATGCCCGCCGGTCCGGGCGGCAGCGATGCCGCCGTGTACCTCACGTACAATCAGCAGATGCATCTCTACATGCAAATCCGGCCCGCAGCCGGCAACGCGCCGCGTTACTGCCGCATCGCGCTGGAGCAGGATCTGCTCGGCGCCTGGACCCTGTATCGCGAATCCGGCACCGAGGGCGGCCGCGCGACGCTGAAGCGCGAGGTGTACGTCGACCGCGACGCGGCGCTGACGGCGTTCGAACACGCGCGCGACAGCCAGTTGAAGCGCGGTTTCAAGGTGATGATCACGCAAGGCGTCGAGAATCAGCATGGCTGAGGCCGCCGGTCGTGCCACGCGTTTCCTGCGCGCGCTGCGGCGCCAGCCGGTCGACGCGACGCCGGTCTGGATCATGCGCCAGGCGGGACGCTACCTGCCCGAATACCGCGCGACGCGCGAACGCGCGGGCAGTTTTCTCGCGCTGGCGCAAACGCCGGAACTGGCGTGCGAAGTCACGCTGCAGCCCGTCCAGCGCTTCGAACTCGATGCCGCGATCCTGTTTTCCGACATCCTGACCATCCCCGACGCCATGGGGCTGGGCCTGCATTTCGTCGAAGGCGAAGGCCCGAAATTCCAGCGTCCCATTCGCGGCAACGCCGACGTTGCCCGGCTCGGCGTGCCCGATCCCGAGCACGCGCTGCGTTACGTGCCCGACGCGGTGCGCCTCATCCACCACGAACTCGCCGGTCGAGTGCCGCTGATCGGATTCGCCGGCAGCCCGTGGACGCTCGCGTGCTACATGGTGGAGGGCCAGGGTTCGCGCGACTTCGCGCGCGTCAAGGCGTTTGCCCTGGACGAACCGGATGCGATGCACCAGTTGCTGGACCTCAACGCGCGCGCCGTGGTGGCTTATCTCGCCGCCCAGGCGGCCGCCGGCGCGCAGGCCCTGATGGTGTTCGACAGTTGGGGCGGCATGCTGGCGCCCGCGATGTTCCTCGAGTTCTCGCAGCGTTATCTCGCCGAGATCGCCGCGCTGCTGCGCGCGGATCCGCACACCCGCGACGTGCCGCTGATCCTGTTCTCGAAGGGTGCGAACGCCTGTCTCGAAGCGCTGGCCGATACCGGCTGCGCCGCGCTCGGGATCGACTGGACCATCACCCTGGACGAGGCGCGGCGCCGGGTCGGCAAGCGCGTCGCGCTGCAGGGCAATCTCGATCCGGCAACGCTGCTGGCATCGCCCGAGGTGATCCGCCGCGAAGTGCGGCGGGTCAAGGCCGATTTCGGTCCGCGCCCGGGCCACATCTTCAATCTCGGCCATGGGATCACTCCCGACGTCGACCCCGCGCACGTTGCCGTGCTGGTCGAGGCCGTGCACGCGGCATGACGGTGCGATCGTTCCGCAGCGGCGCATCCGGACGGCCCCGCGCGCAGGCGTCCCTGCGCACCACCTTCGCCGGCACCACGATCGGCGGCTCCGCTTTTCACAACCGCCGCGTCGATGCGGCTATCGTTGACAGGCCATGACCACCCGTTTCCTCACCGGCATCACGACCACCGGCACCCCGCACCTCGGCAATTACGTCGGCGCGATCCGGCCGGCCATCGCCGACAGCCGGCGCGCCGACAGCGACGCGTTCTACTTCCTGGCTGATTACCACGCCCTCATCAAGTGCGATGATCCGGCACGCATTGCGCGCTCGCGCCTGGAAATCGCCGCCACCTGGCTCGCCTGCGGGCTGGACCCCGAACGCGTCACCTTCTACCGGCAGTCGGACATTCCGGAAATCCCCGAGCTCACCTGGATCCTCACCTGCGTCACGGCCAAGGGGCTGCTGAACCGGGCACACGCCTACAAGGCCGCGGTCGAGCAGAACGCGACCCGCGGCGAGGATCCCGATGCGGCGGTGACGGCCGGCCTCTACATGTACCCGGTGCTGATGTCGGCCGACATCCTGATCTTCAATGCCAACCAGATCCCGGTCGGTCGCGACCAGGTGCAGCACATCGAAATGGCACGCGACGTCGCGCAGCGCTTCAATCACCTGTATGGCAAGGCGTGGCGCAAGGCCGGCGGGGACGGCGATCCCTTCGTGCTCCCGGAAGCCGCGGTCGAGGAAAGCGTCGCCACCCTGCCCGGGCTCGATGGCCGCAAGATGTCGAAGAGCTACGACAACACGATCCCGCTGTTCGAGGGCGGCGCCAAGGCCATGCGCGACGCCGTGGCGCGCATCGTCACCGACTCGCGCGCGCCGGGCGAGCCCAAGGATCCGGATTCATCCAGCCTGTACGCCATCTACCGCGCATTCGCGGGCGACGCCGAAAGCGCAGCCTTTCGCGCCGAACTCGTGGACGGCATGGGCTGGGGCGACGCCAAGCAGCGGCTTTGCGCGCGGATCGAGCAGGACGTCGCCCCGCTGCGCGAGCGCTACGCCAAGCTCATGGCGCATCCGGACGACATCGAGAACATTCTCCTGGCGGGCGCGAAGAAGGCACGGGCAATCGCCAAACCGCGGCTCGCGGTGATGCGCCACGCCGTGGGCCTGGGCCCGTTGGCCGCTCCGGCGCGCAAAACCAAGGCGGCGAAAAAATCCGACAAGCGCGCGCGCATCGTGAGCTTCCGCGATGCCAACGCCTTTCGTTTCCGGCTGCTGGGCGCCGACGGCGAAGAACTGCTGCTCTCGCGCGCG
Source organism: Rhodanobacteraceae bacterium (assembly GCA_035720985.1). GTDB lineage: Bacteria > Pseudomonadota > Gammaproteobacteria > Xanthomonadales > Rhodanobacteraceae > 66-474. The sequence continues at coordinate 19,586 of DASTNI010000030.1, forward strand.
TTCGCGGATCCGCGCAGCGCCGGGCAGGCGTCGCGCGCGCTGTCCGCGCCCGGCGCCGAGGCTGCCGTCGCGGCGGTCGGCGCCACCCGGTTTTCGTTCCTTGACGGTGGCGCGGAACTCGCCGCCAGCACCGCGGCATTCGCCGATGCGGCCCAACGCGATGCCGCGCTCGCGCGCGCCCGCACAGCACTGGCCTCGCTGCGCGCAACCGGGGATCGGGCAAGCTGATGGTGCGTTTCATCGGCCTGCTGCTGATCGGACCCTGGCTCATCGTGCTGGGGTTCCTGTATTGGCTGTACGCGCGCCGGCGCGCGGCCAACGGCGTGCCGGCACATTTCGACGTGGGCGTGCTGATCGTGGCGGCGCTGTCGACGATCGTCTTCAGCGCGCTGGCCTTCGACGCCGGCGCGCGCGCGGCCATGCGCGCCAACGTGGATCCCGTATGGAAGCAGATGGCCGCGGCGTGGGCGGCCTATCCCGCGTATTTCATCGTGCTGTTCCTGGGCCTGCTGCGCCACTGGATCGCGGGCTGGCTGCTGCGCCGCAAGGGCCACACCGGCGCGTCACAGACGTGAGGTCGCACGCAGGGCGCGCACCTACTGCGGCAACGCGAGATCGTCGAGCAGCGCCTTGAGGAACCGCGCGGCCTCGCCGCCCGTGCAGGCCCGATGGTCGAACGTCAACGAGATCGGCAGCCGCCGATGCACCTCGATGCCGCCCATCACCGCGACCACGTCGTGCGATAGTTTGCCGACGCCGACGATCGCGACACACGGCGGCACCACGACCACGGTGCCATAGCGCCCGGCGAACATGCCGAAGTTCGACAGGCTGATGGTGTAGCCCGTGAGCTCCGACGCCGGGATCGAGCGGTCTTCCACCTGCGCGCGCAGGCGATTGATGCCCTCGCGCAGGCCGCGCGCGTCCAGCACGTCGGCGTTGCGCAGGGCCGGCACGAACAGCCCATCCGGCGTATCGACCGCGATGCCGAGGTCGACGTTGGGATGCCGCGTGATGGTGAGGTTCTTGCCGTCGAACCAGGCATTCAACGACGGCTCGACCTTGCAGGCGGCAACGATCGCGCGGATCGTGCGCACCGTGATGTCCTGCTTGCCGAGCCACTGGTGCAGGTCGGCATCGTCGACGATGGTCGTCTGCGCGACTTCGACGTTGGCCTGCGCCATGACGCGCGCCATGTTGCGCCGCACGCCTTTCAGCTGTTCCGGCTGGCCGGTGACGCTGATATTGGGCGGCGTCGTGCGGATCGGACGGCCGGCGTGCGACAGCGTGCTGCGCTGCTCTTCCCTTCTCCCTCCGGGAACAGGGGACCGAAGGACGGATGAGGGTACGGAACTCGCTGAACCCTTACCTCCTCTCCCGGTGGCAGCGGCGAGCGGGGCGGTGCCGGCTGTGGCCGCGTGCTTGACGTCCTGCATCGTGACCACACCGTCGGCGCCCGTCGCGCGCACGCGCGCCAGGTCGACCTTGAGCTTCCTCGCCATCGCGCGCACGGCCGGCACGGCCTTGACGCCGCCCACGCTGCCGACGTGCTCGCGGCGCACCTCGTTGCTGCTCGCCACCGCGCCGACCACGGTGCCTTCGTCCGCCCGCTCGGCTGCGGGTGGCGCGGCCGGAGCCGGCGCCGAGGCGGCGACCGGCTCGACATGGTGCGAGCCCGCCGCGTTCTCGGCGCGCTGCTTGCCCTTCGGATCCAGCTCGAACTCGGCCAGGGGCGCACCGGTGTTGATGACATCGCCCGCCACGCCGTGCTGCTTCAGCAGTTTGCCCGTGAACGGCGAGGGCACCTCGACCACTGCCTTGGCGGTCTCCATGGAAATCAGCGGCGCGTCCAGCTTGACGCTGTCGCCTTCCTTCACCAGCCACTCGACGATGGTGGCATCGGGCAGGCCTTCGCCGAGGTCGGGAAGGTGGAAAGTCTTGTTCTCAGCCATGATCGGGGTCCGTTGTCCGTGAAACCCATCTCCCACCAGGAGAGGGGGTGAGACGGGAAAAACGAAGGCACCGCCTTCGTCCGTCGAACGCCGGATGCAAGGATGCATCCGGCGGGGTTGCTTGGCGAGGAAACGATTTCCGAGCCTAGCAACGGTGAGGGTTCGGTATGAAATCGAATCGTCCGCAATGGCGCCGGACCCTCATCCGGCGCTTTGCGCCACATTCATTCGGTACATCCCTGTGCCTCACCCTGCGGGCGGCTTTCGCCGTGCAAATCGGAAATCCTGCCGATTCGTCTCCCGCCGGGAGAAGGAAAAACACTATCCCGCCGCCAGCACGCGTTTGGCAGCAGCCACCACGCGCGCGGTGCTCGGCAGCTGCTTCTGTTCGAGCCGGTACAGCGGCGTGTGCACGTCGTAGCCGGCGACGCGCGCGACCGGCGCCAGCAGGTCATACAGGCACTCCTCGACGATGCGCGCCGCGATCTCCGCCCCAAACCCGGCGGTCTTCGGGGCCTCCTGCACGATCACGCAGCGGCCGGTCTTGTGGATCGATTCGGCGATGGTGTCGAAATCGAGTGGCGTCAGCGTGGCGACGTCGATCACTTCCGCACTGACGCCTTCCTTGGCAAGCTGGTCCGCGGCTTCCAGCGTTTCCTTCACCTCCGCGCCCCAGGTCACCAGCGTGATGTCGGTGCCGTCGCGCAGGACGAAGCACACGTCGAGCGGCAGCGCCTCGCCGTCGTCGGGCACCTCTTCCTTGTACTGGCGGTAGATGCGCTTGGGCTCGAAGAACACCACCGGATCGGGATCGCGGATGGCCGCCAGCAGCAGGCCGTAGGCGCGCGCGGGCGAGGACGGCAACACCACGCGCAGGCCCGGCACGTTGGTGAAGAGGTGCTCGTTGGCTTCGGAATGGTGCTCGGGCGCGTGGATGCCGCCGCCCCACGGCGCGCGGAACACCGCCGGACAGGTGATGCGCCCGCGCGTGCGGTTGCGCATGCGCGCGGCGTGGCAGACGATCTGCTCGACCATCGGGTACATGAAGCCTTCGAACTGCGCTTCGGCGACGGGTCTCATGCCCTGTGCGGCGAGGCCCACGGTCACGCCCGCGATGCTCAGCTCATCCAGCGGCGTGTCGAACACGCGCCACTCGCCAAACTTTTCCGACAGGCCCACGGTCGCGCGGAACACGCCACCGTTGACGCCCACGTCCTCGCCCAGCACGACCACCGACTTGTCGTGCGCCATCTCGTAGGCCAGCGCCTGGGTCACGCCTTCGATAAGGGTTATTGCTGCCATGTGTTTCTCCTGCGCAGGAACGGTGGAAGCCGCGACTTGGTCGGGCCTTCCGGCCCTCCTACAACGTCAATGAATCGGCGACTTGGTCGGGCCTTCCGGCCCTCCTACACGTCAATGAATCGGCGACTACGTCGGGCCTTCCGGCCCTCCTACGGGGTCAGGGTTGTTCCAGCGCGATCGCTTCGGCGCGCTGCTTCGCAAGGTCGGCCGGCAATTCGGCAAACGTGTAGTCGAAGATCGCGCCGACCGGCTGCGGCCTGGTTTCCAGGTAGGCGTTGACTTCGTTGTCCATCCACTCGTCGCACTCGGCCTGCAGCGCCTCTTCCTTTTTCTTGTTCCAGGCCTTCTTGGCTTCCAGCCACGCCCGCAGGCGCTTTACCGGATCCTTCTTCCAGGCTTCCTCGACTTCTTCCTTGCCGCGATAGCGGCGGGCATCATCGGCGGTGGTGTGGTCGCCAAGGCGATAGGTGACGCACTCGACCACGCTGCCGCCCTTGCCGGCGCGCGCGCGTTCGATCGCGTCGGTCATCGCTTTCCTCACCGCGATGATGTCGTTGCCGTCGACCTGGATGCAGTAGAGGCCGGCCGCGATGCCCTTCTGGGCTAGCGTCTCGGCGCCGGTCTGGATGCGGCGCGGCACGGAGATCGCCCACTGGTTGTTGACGATGGCGGCGACCAGCGGCAGGTTGCGCGCGCCGGCCACGTTGATCGCGCCCATGAAGTCGCCCTTGCTGGAACCGCCGTCGCCGATGGTGAACACCGCGACGCGCTTCTCCTTGCGGATCTTGAAGGCCAGCGCGCTGCCGGCCGCGTGCAGGCACTGCGTGCCGATCGGTACCGACCAGGCGAAGTCGTGCCTGGCGGGCTCCACCTGGTAGTCGTTGCCGCGCTCGTCGCCACCCCAGTACAGGTACACCTCGCGCGGGCGCACGCCGCGGTAGAGCTGCGCGCCGTATTCGCGGTAGCTCACGGCCAGCACGTCCTCGGGCTTCAGCGACGCACCGATGCCGACGTGGGTCGCCTCGTGACCCAGGCAGGACGCGTAGGTACCGAGCTTGCCGGTGCGCTGCAGCGCGATCGACTTGGTGTCGAACACGCGCGTGGACACCATGAACTTGTACAACTTGAGCATCTCGTCCATGTCGTGGGCAAACTCGGGCAGATCCTTGCGGACCTGCTTGCCCTCGGGATCGAGGTATTGCAGGTATTCGATTTCAAACTTGGCTGCGACAGGCACGGGGTTCTCCCGGAAAGTGAGGGGGTGTGCGAAGCCGCGTGGCATGCCGGCGGGGCGGCACGCTGCACGATGCGCGGCGCGACGATTGGGCGCCGGTTAGCTCGGCATTATCGCATGCCGCCTCGCCGCGAGGCAGCCTCGCGGCGGATCTGCGCATGCTGCGACGCAATATCCGACTCCGCTGCGCGGCGTGGCGTTGACGTCCATCAGGGACGCGCGGCGCCGGCGCGTGCATGCTGCGGCGCCCATGCCGCGCGGGTTGCGCTACGCTTGCGGGCTTCACGTCAGGCGATTTTCATGACCGAGCACAATCAACGCGAACTCGAGGCCGGCATCGAACGCGATCTGGGTGGGCGCATGACGTACGCGAGCTACCTGCACCTCGATACGCTGCTCGCGGCGCAACAGCCGTTGTCCGATCCGCCCTACCACGACGAGTTGTTGTTCATCGTGCAGCACCACGTGGCCGAGCTGTGGATGAAACTCATGATCCACGAGGTGCGGGCGGCGATGACCGACCTCGCGGCCGACCATGCCGACCAGGCGTTGAAGAAGCTCACTCGCGTCAAGCGCATCCAGGACCAGCTCTTCAACGAATGGGCGGTGCTGGAAACGATGACGCCGCACGATTACCTCAAGTTCCGCAACGCGCTGGGCCCTTCCTCGGGCTTCCAGTCGCAGCAGTACCGCACGCTGGAATTCCTGTTCGGCAACAAGCACGCCGACATGCTGGCCGTGTTCAAGCACGACGCGCGGGCACAATCGGCGCTGCGCGCGGTGCTGGAAGCCCCCAGCCTGTACGACGTCGCGCTGCGCTGGCTGGCGCGCCGCGGTCACGCCATCGATGCCGCCATCCTCACGCGCAACGTGCGCGCCGGCTGGCAACGCGAGGACAGCCTGCTGCCGGTGTTCCAGCGCATCTACGAGGCGCCGCAGCAGTACTGGCCGGAATACCAGCTGTGCGAAACGTTGGTGGACATCGAGGAAAACTTCCAGCTGTGGCGGTTTCGCCACATGAAGGCCGTCGAACGCATCATCGGGTACCGCAAGGGCACGGGCGGCTCGTCCGGCGTCGGCTTCCTGAAGAAGGCGCTGGACCTCACGTTCTTCCCCGAACTGCTGGAAGTGCGCACGCGCCTCAACGGCGCCTGAGTTCCGCGCTGCTGCGCCGCACCTTGCCGAGTTCGTGCCGCGGCTACTAAGGTCGCGCCCGGCTGGCGTCGATCAGCCGCACGAGAGCTGACGATGCACGCGAACGAGGATGCCGCGCCGCTGCCGCCGCCTGGCGGCACGATCCTGGGTCATCCGCGCCTCGCGTGGATGCTGTTTGCCATCACGATCGGATTCAATTTCGCGTTCTACGGCTTTCGCGCCTTTCTCGCGCCGTACGTCGCCGATGCGTTCTTCACCGACCTCCCCCACGCCGAGGCGCTGAGGCAGGCGGACTTCCTGTTCGCGGGCTTCGGCTCGCTCAACTACGCGCTGGCCATCCTCGGTGGCTGGGTCGCCGACAACGTGCTGGGCGAGGTGCAGTCGCTGCGGTTGGGGGTATGGCTGATCATCGCCGGACTGGTGGCGATGGCTGTTCCCAACGAGCACCTATTCCTGCTCGGGCTCGCCTTCGACGTCCTGGCGGTGGGCCTCACCATTCCGTTGACGGTCCTCATCGGCCGCAACTACACGCTCAACGATCCGAAGCGCGAAGCCGGCTACACCCTCTACTACATGGCGATCAACCTCGGATCGTTCATCGCTCCGTTCATTTGCGCCGGCTGGGTCGCGGTTCACTACGGCTACCGCTGGGGCTTCATTGCCGCGGCGGCAGGCGAGCTCATCGCCGCCATCGTCTTCGAATGGAAGCATCGACGGGTCATCGGTGCTTCGAAGCCGCCCCGCCTCAAGCGCGCGTGGTCCACTCCGGCGGTGGTCGTCATCGCCATCGTGCTGTCGTTCCCGGCGGCGTTCATGCTCGCGCATCCGGACGCGATGAACTGGTTCGTGTATGCGCTGTTCCTAGTGCTGGTCGTGTACTTCATCGTCAGCAGCGTGCGCCGCGGCGAGCGCACGCAGAGCCACCGCTACGTCGCGCTGCTGCTGCTGTTCGTCCCGTACGTGGCGTTCTGGGCGCTGAGCCTGCTGTCCGCCAGTGCGATCAATTTCTTCGCGCGGGATTACGTCACGCCGCTGTGGCACGGCAGCCTGCTCGGCCTGATTCCGTGGAGCTATCTGCTGTTCCAGTCGGCCAACCCGCTCTACATCCTGCTGTTCGCGGTGCCGGTGGCCCTGCTGTGGCCGGCGCTCGACCGCCACGCGATCAACCCCTCGACGCCACGCAAATTCGGCATCGGGTTGCTGCTGGTGGCGCTCGGCTACGGCGCGCTCTGGTACGCCATCGAATACCTGCAGCTCCCGGGCGGCAAGGTCGCGGCGTGGACGCTGGCGCTGTACTACCTCCTCGCCACCATCGGCGAACTTGCGCTGTCGCCAATCGGTTACGGCGTCATCGGCAAGCTGGCAGCCGAGGATGAGGCCTCGCTCGCGATGGGTGGCTGGTTCTTCGGGGTGGCCGTGTCGTACAACCTCGCCGGGCAGATCGCGGCATTCACCACCGCCGGCGGCATCCTGGCCTACCAGCACGTGTTCGAGTGGTTGCTGGTCGGCGGCGCCGCGATCGCGCTCGTCTATCTGCTCAGCGCGCCGTGGGTCCTGAAACTGATGCACGGCGTGCGCTGACGCCCCCTCACGTCGCCGACGGCATCAGCTTGTCGAGGATGCGCGCCAGGCACGCGCGCTCGCTCGCATCGAGCCGCGCAAGAAAATCGCGTTCGTGCCGGCGCGCCAATGGCGCCACCACTTCGTGGATGCGCCAGCCTTCGGCCGACAGTTTCAGCACCGAGCGCCGCTTGTCACCCTGATGCACGCGGCGCAGGACGTATTTGCGCTCGACCAGCCGCGCCAGCGCCCGGCTGATGGCCACCTTGTCGGTGGCCGTGAACTGGGCCACCTGTCGGGCCGACAGGCCTTCGCCATCGTGCCGCGCCAGCACCGCCATCACGCGCCATTCGGTGGTGGCCAGATCGAACCGCTGCTGGTACTCGTCGGCGATCGCCTGGCTGACCGTGTTGGACACGATCGACAGTTGGTAGGGAACGAATTTTTCGAGCTCGATCGGAGCGTGTCTGGGCATGCTGCACCGCACCTTGCAAATGGTTTCACGTGAAACTAACGTGCGGCTTACAGTCCGCGTTGCACAGGTATCGCCGCCATGAACGCACAACCCAACATCGGCATACATCCGACCACGTTCAAGAACCCGATGGGGGTGGACGGTTTCGAGTTCGTGGAGTTCGCCGCACCCGACCCCCAATTGTTGCACGATCTGTTCAAGCAACTCGGCTTCACCGCGGTCGCGCGCCACCCATCCAGAGCCATCACGCTGTACCGCCAGGGGGGCTGCAACCTGCTGGTCAACGCCGAGCCGGATTCGTTCGCGGCGGAATTCGCGGCCAGCCACGGCCCGTGCGCATGCGGGTTCGCGATCCGCTTTGCGCACCCCGCCGCCGACGTGTTCAAGGCGACCCTGGCCAAGGGCGCCAAGGAAGTCCGACTGAAGGCTGCTACGCGCGCGGTAGATGCGCCGGTCATCGAAGGCATCGGCGGCTGCATGCTCTATCTCATCGACCGGTACGGCAGCAAGGGCTCGGTGTTCGACGACTACGAATGGCTGGTGCCCGCAGGCCAGCGCGAGCCCAAGGGCTTCGGGCTCACCTTCATCGACCACCTCACCCACAATCTCCATTTCGGCGAGATGGCGAAGTGGGCGGACTACTACGAGCGCCTGTTCAACTTCCGCGAGATCAAGTATTTCGACATCAAGGGCGCCAAGACGGGCCTGGTATCCAAGGCCATGACCGCGCCGGACGGCATGGTGCGCATTCCCCTCAACGAATCCAACGACCCGAAATCCCAGATCAACGAATACCTCGACGAATACAAGGGCGAAGGCATCCAGCACATCGCGCTGTTCACCGACGACATCTACGCAACCGTAGAGCAGATGCGCGCGGCGGGGGTCGAGTTCCTGGACACGCCGGATACCTATTTCGAGGTGATCGACGCGCGCATCCCGCACCACGGCGAGGACGTGCCGCGCCTCGCGAAGAACAAGATCCTGATCGACGCCGACCTCGAATCGAAGACCAAGCTGCTGCTGCAGATTTTCACCCAGAACTGCATCGGCCCGATCTTCTTCGAGATCATCCAGCGCAAGGGCAACGAGGGCTTCGGCGAAGGGAACTTCCAGGCCCTGTTTGAATCCATCGAGCGTGACCAGATGCGGCGCGGGGTGTTGTGAGGAAGTACACATGGCAGTGAAGTACCTGACCGGTTTCGGCAACGAGCACTCGAGCGAGGCGCTGGAAGGCGCGCTGCCCATTGGTCAGAACGCGCCGCAAAAGGTGCCCTACGGCCTGTACACGGAGCAGCTTTCCGGCACCGCGTTCACCGCGCCACGCCACGCCAACCGCCGCAGCTGGCTGTATCGGATCCGCCCGGCGGCGCTGCACGGTGCGTTCGCGCCCTTTACGCAGGCGCGGCTCCACAACCGCTTCGACGAATTGCCGACGCCCCCCGACCCGTTGCGCTGGAGCCCATTCGCCCTCCCGAATGCACCCACCGACTTCGTGGACGGAGTTTTCACGATGGCCGGAAATGGCTCGGCCGCGACCCAGGTGGGCGTCGGCATCCACCTCTTTGCCTGCAACCGGTCGATGTCCGGGCGCTTCTTCTACGACGCCGATGGCGAACTCCTGGTTGTGCCGCAGCAGGGGCGCCTGTCGATCGCCAACGAGCTTGGAATGCTGGAAATCGAGCCCCAGCAGGTCGCGCTGATCCCGCGTGGCGTACGTTTCCGGGTCGCCTTGCCGGACGGCGCAGCGCGTGGGTACCTGTGTGAAAACTTCGGCGCGCCGCTGCGCCTGCCCGAGCTTGGCCCGATCGGGTCCAACGGCAGCGCCAACGCGCGCGACTTCGAGGCCCCCGTCGCGGCCTACGAGGACGTGGACGGCGACTTCGAGCTGATCGCCAAATTCCAGGGCCATCTCTGGCGCGCCCCGATCAACCACTCGCCGCTCGACGTGGTCGCCTGGCACGGCACCGACGTGCCCTACCGCTATGACCTGCGGCGGTTCAATACGATTGGCTCGATCAGCCATGACCACCCCGATCCGTCGATCTTCACCGTGCTGACTTCACCCTCGGATACCGCCGGCACCGCCAACATGGACTTCGCGATCTTTCCGCCGCGCTGGCTGGTCGCCGAGCACACCTTCCGGCCGCCGTGGTTCCACCGCAACGTCGCCAGCGAATTCATGGGCCTCATCCACGGCGAATACGACGCCAAGGACGCCAGCGCCGGCGGCGGCTTCGTGCCGGGTGGCGCCAGCCTGCACAACTGCATGACGGGACACGGACCGGACGCCGCCAGCCACGCCAAGGCGCTGGCCGAGGACACGAGCAAGCCACACCACGTCACCGACACCATGGCTTTCATGTTCGAGACGCGCTGCGTGATCCACCCCGTGCGCCAGGCGCTGGACGCGCCCGAGCGCCAGCGCGATTATCAGCGCTGCTGGCAGGATCTCGCGAAGCACTTCGATCCGTCACGACGTTGAGCTTCACAGGCGGATGCATCGTGTCCGTGCATCGCGCGCACGCCCCGCGCACACCGACCGCGCGCCCCAGACCGGACGAAGCACCATGAAGCTAGGCAGTTTGAAGAACGGTGGTCGCGACGGCAGCCTCATCGTGGTCAGCCGCGACCTCGCGTACGGCGTGCCGGCCGCCGGCATCGCCCTGACGCTGCAGGCTGCGCTGGATGATTGGGACCAGAGCGCGCCGCGCCTCAACGCGCTCTACGAGGCCGTCTGCCGGCATCGCCATCAGGCGGTCGCGCACGCCTTCGAGCTCGACTTCAACGCGCTGGCGGCGCCGCTGCCGCGCGCGTACGAGTTTCTCGACGGCTCTGCGTATCTGCCGCACGTCGAGCGCGTACGCAAGGCGCGCGGCGCGATCGTGCCGGAAAGCTTCTACACCGACCCGCTCATGTACCAGGCCACCAGCGCCGGCTTTCTGGGTCCACGTGATCCCGTGCGCGTCCCCAGCGCGGATTACGGTATCGATCTCGAGGCCGAGGTCGTGGTCATCACCGATGACGTACCGATGGCGGTCGCGCCCGCCGCGGCCTCCGCGCACATCCAGCTCATCGGCCTGGTCAACGACGTCAGCCTGCGCAACCTCATCCCGGCCGAGCTCGCCAAGGGATTCGGCTTCCTGCAATCCAAGCCGCGATCGACGCTGTCGCCGGTGTTCGTCACGCCCGACGAACTGCGCGACTCCTGGAAGGACGACAAGCTGCATCTGCCGATGCGCACCTGGATCAACGGCCGCTGGTTTGGCGAGGCAGAGGCCGGCGAGGACATGCAGTTCAGTTTTGCCCAGCTCATCGCGCACGCGGCCAAGACGCGTCCGCTGGCGGCGGGGACGCTCATCGGCTCGGGCACCATCGCCAACCGCGACACTTCGCGCGGGGCCTCGTGCCTGGCCGAGCAGCGCACCGTCGAGAAACTTCGCGACGGGGAAGCCTCGACGCCATTCCTGAAATACGGCGATACCGTGAAGATCGACATGCACGACGTCGACGGCAACTCGATTTTCGGCGCCATCGAGCAGGCGATCGCACCGGCGGGCGGGTAAACCCGCCGCCTGGCCTGGTGCGGTAAAATACGCAGTTGCCAGCGCTTACGCGCGCCACGTTCTGATGCCATGGAAACGCGCCAGCCAGCCATCCGGGAAGTTGACCCACCGAAACGCCCCACCGGCATTCCGGCCAACGACGGCGACGCCGAGCATTTCTGCTCGACCTGCGCCTTCGCGGAAGCCTGCGCCGTGGCCGGCTACGGCAAGCCCGAGCTCAACGACCTGCACATGCTGGTCGAACACATCGGGCCGTTCGAGGCCGGGCAGCGGGTGTTCCGCAACGGCGATCCGTTCCGTGCGCTGTTCGCGGTGCGCAGCGGCATGGTCAAGACCACCGTGGTCGATGCCGAAGGCCGCGAGCAGGTCCTGGGCTTTTACCTGCCGGGCGAGGTCGTCGGCCTCGATGCGATCTATCCCGGGCACTACCCGTGCGACGCCATCGCGCTGGAACCCACCTTGTGCTGCCGGTTCTCGTTTCCGGCGATGAGCGCGCTGGCGGCGCGCCAGCCCAAGATCCAGCAGCACCTGTTCCGCCTGCTCAGCAAGGAACTGGGCTCGGCCAGCCTGCTCGCGGGCGACCACTCGGCGGACGAGCGCATGGCGGCGTTCCTGGTGGACCTGGGCGACCGCTATGCCGCACGTGGGCTCTCGGGCACCGAATTCCGCCTGAGCATGGCGCGCGCGGACATCGCCAATTACCTGCGCCTGGCTGCGGAAACGGTAAGCCGCGTGCTGGGACGCTTCCGCGAACAAAAGCTCATCGCCATCGACGGCCGCAAGGTCCAGCTGCTGAACCTGCCGCAGTTGCGCGAGCGCGCGCGTTGCGTGCTGGGCGTCTAATTCCGTTTTCACGTCGTTACGTCAACAAGCTCGTCGTCCCCGCGTAGGCGGGGACCCAGTGACTTTCCGCAGCACTCACCCGGGTGGCCAACGAAGTGGAAACGGCATGGCGCAGCGCGCGCTGACGCGGATCACGCCGCCGCACGCGCCGCCCCGGCACACTTGTCACGCGGCACCCGCCGCACTTTCCTGCGGACCGGATGCCGGGCATGGCCGCGTGGTACCTCCAAATCCTGTGGACCCACATCGGCTGCGTGATCGTCTCGGGCAGCCTCTTCTTCACCCGCGGCTGCATGATGCTGGCGGGCCTGCCGGCGGCGAACCACATTGCGCTCCGGCGCATCTCGGTGGTCATCGACTCGCTGCTGCTCACCGCCGCGATCGTGCTGACGACGATCATCCACCAGTATCCGTTCGTCCAGGCCTGGCTGACCGTCAAGGTCGTCCTGCTGGTCGTCTACATCGTGCTCGGCACCTTTGCGCTGCGCCGCGGGCGCACGCCAGCGACGCGCGGCATCTGCTTTGCCGCGGCCGTACTGGTATATCTCTTCATCGTCAGCGTCGCGCGGGCGCACAACCCGTTGGGCGTGTTTGCCCAGTTGTAGCTGCGGCTCAGGAGCTGGAGGCGGGCGTCGTCGGCGCGGCCGTGGATGCCGGTGCGGACGCGGCCGGCGCGGAAGCCGCGGGTTCGGGTCCGAAGGTTGGCGTATTCCGGTACTGCGCGGGCACCACGTACATCGTGGCCGCGTAGTAGATGATCCAGGCGATCACCGCCAAAAACAGCACCCACACCCAGGTCGGGATCGCCGAGCGCGCCTCGGCATAGCGCGGGTCGAACGGGTCATCCGAACTGAACGCGTCGACCTTGAGGTGCACGTTGCCGCGGTGGGTCGACCCCGGGCTCAGTCCCGTGACCATGATGCCGGGGCCGTTCTGGACGTGGAACGGAATCTCTTCGACGCCTTCGGTGCCGCTCTGGTCGGCGGCGCGCACGATCAGGCGGTGTGGTCCGTCCGGCAGCTTGCGCGTGTCGATGTTGAGCGCGGCGGGCAGCTCTTCGTCGACCACCGGGGTGGAATCGTTGTCGAGATAGACGCGAACGTGTGGCTTGGGCATGGCGCTTTCCTCAGCGGTCCCGGCGCAGGATGTCGTACTTCGGGTGGTGCGGATCGGTTTCGCCCGGGCGGGCGAGGTACTTGAACATCAGGACGAAGCAGGCGAGCGTGACCGCTCCGACCACGATCGCGATCGCAACGATACCCCACGTGGGCCCCATCAACATGTTGTGCATGACAGCCTCCCGTCCCTACTTTGCCGCGCGCACCTTGGCGACGTCCGCGGGCGTCACCGGCTGGGCGTGGTTGCCCCACGACGAACGCTCGTAATTGGCGATGTCGGCGATCTCGGTGTCGCTCAACTGGCCGGCGAACGGCGGCATGGCGCTCGAGTATTTCACGCCGCCCACCACCACGCCGTGCGCGCCGTGCAGGATGGTGTGCAGGTGCAACGTCGGATCGGCGTTGTCGACCGCGGCGTTGCCCTTGAGTGGCGGGAACGCACCCGGAATGCCTTCGCCGGTCGCCTGGTGGCAGGCCGAGCAGTTGGCGGTGAAGAGCGACTTGCCCTTGGCCGCATCAAACGTGTAGCCGCCGGCGGCGGCGCTGGCCGCTGGCGCAGAACCCGTCGGTGCGGAGGCCGCCGGAGCACTCGATGCCGCACCCAGCGGCTTGCCCGCGCGGATCGCGGCCACTTCCACGGGCGTCACTTCCTTGGCGTGGTTGCCCCAGGACGTGCGCTCGTGGTTGGCGATGTCGGCGATCTCGACGTCGCTCAACTGGCCGGCGAACGGCGGCATCTGGCTCGAGTAGGTCTTGCCGGCAATGGTCTTGCCGTGCGCACCGTGCAGGATGGTCTCGATGTGCAACGTGGGATCGGCGGCGTCCACCGCGGGATTGTTCACCAGCGGCGGGAACGCACCCGGGATACCCTCGCCCGTCGTCTGGTGGCAGGCCGAGCAGTTGGCGGTGAACAGCTGCTGGCCCTTGGCCGGATCGAAGGCATAGCCGCCGGCTGCCGCCGACCCCGCCGGAGCGGAGCTGGCGACCGACGTTGGTCCGCCCATGCCACCATTCATGTGGTAACCCGGAATCGCGGGCTGCTTCAGCGACAGCAGGTAGGCGACCAGCGCCTTGGCCTTCTGGGTCGGAATCACGTAGCCACGCTTCGGCGCAAACGCCGCCGGCACCGGCACCGCGGTATCGCCTTCGGGAACCTTGTCGACCACGCGGAACAGGAACTTGAAGTTCGGCATGATCGACTCGGGCTCCACCGCGCGCGGGTCGTACAGGTGGATGTACTGCCACACGTCGCTGGGCTTGGTGTTGCCGACGTTGGTGAGGTCGGGACCGGTACGCTCCGACCCCAGCAGCTCGGGAGTCTGGTAGGCGAAATCGCCCGGCGCCGACGGCCGCCCGAACACCTTGTCTTCGGGCAGCGGCCGCACCTGCTGGGTATGGCAATAGCCGCAGCCATTGCTGGCGAAGACCTGGCGGCCTTCTTCCTGCAACGGGGTCAGCGGTTCGACGCCCGGACCCGGTGGCGTCATCGACAGATCGATCGCCGGTCCCACCGCGATGAACATCACGATGACGACGTACAGCAGCAGCGCACCGCCGAAGATGGCCCACATCTTCTTTTTCATGCCGCGACCTCCGCCTCGGTGCCTTCCGGTTCCATGATCGGCGAATGCGCGTCACCCGACCTGCCGGCGGTCATGCGCCACACGTTCCACGCAAACACGAGGTGCGACAGGAACATCAGCACGCCGCCCACGCCGCGCGCCAGGTAGAACGGCTTCATGTCGACCACGGACTGGATGAACGGCTTCTGGTTGATCCAGTCGAGCCCCTGGATGGTGCCGCCGATCGACAGCGCGATCACGTAGATCGACACCCCGACCAGCGCCAGCCAGAAGTGCACCGCCAGGCCGAGCCGGCCCGGATTCTTGCCGGTCGCGAGCGGCAGCAGCGCATAGATGCCGCCCCAAACCGCGAACGTCACGAACCCGTACATGGTGAGGTGCGAGTGGCCCACCGTGAAATCGGTGAAGTGCCACACGGCCTGCATCGAGCGCAGCGCCTCGACCGTGCCTTGGGTCGAGCCGATCAGGTAGCCCAGCACGCCGATGAACAGGAACGCCAGCGGGTAGGACTCGATGCGCCCGTGATAGCGGCCGCGCATGGTCAGGAGATAGTTGGCGCTGCCGCCGAACACCGGCACCAGCATGCCGACGCTGGCGATGATCGCGGTCGTCTGCAGCCACCAGGGCAGCGGGCTGAACAGGAAGTGGTGCCCGCCCAGCATCGGATAGAAGAACAGGTTGGTCCAGAACGCGAGCACGCCCAGCGCGTAGGAATAGATCGGGCGGCTCAACACCTTCGGGATGGCGTAGTAAAAAATGCCGAGCGCGATCGGCGTGAACCACATGCCGACGGCGTTGTGCATGAAATAGCCCGAGATCGCCACCTGGCCCAGGCCCTTCTGGTACCACGGCAGGATCGCGACCAGCGCGATGATGCAGGTCCACAGGAACCCGCCGATGATGTACCAGTTGGAAAGGTAGATGTCGTGCGACTGCCGGCGCGCAATGGTGGCCAGCATGTTCCACACGTTGACGACCAGCGCCGCGAAAAACACCAGGCGGATCGGCCACGGCCACTCGCGGTATTCCAGATCGCCCCAGTTGTAGCCGAGATCCAGCGCGATCGTGCCCGCGACGGCGGCAATGTTGAACAGCCACAGCCCGACGTGCGCCATGCGGATGCTGTAGAGCTTCGTCCCGCAGCTGCGGGCGACGATGTAGTACGCGCAGCCGACCAGCCCGATGCTGGCAAACCCGTAGAAAACGCTGTTGGTGTGGATCGGGCGCAGCCGGCCGAAGGTAAGGTACTTTTGCGCCCAGAAGTCGGGCGCCCCGAATTTGAACGCCAGCAGCAGGCCGACGGCGGTCCCGAAAATCAACCAGAACGTCGCGCTGACGGTGTAGGCCTTGAAGACGCCCGCCAGCGCGTGGTCGTCATCCGGGCCGCCGGTGGTGGCCGACGCCGTCGGGGGCGCAGAGGAGAGAGATTGCGCAGTCACTGCCATCGCGGCGCTCCATTGTGGAATGGAACGGTCGGCGCCAGCGGGCTCGGGCCGTTGAGAGATCCCGCACACGTCGCACCGCGCGCAGGCAATACGGAAATTTTTACATGGTTGCGCCCGACGAGCACCTGACCTGCATCATGGCGCGCCGGCTACCGCCGGCTGAACCCGCACCCGCAACCCGCCCCGTGCGTGCGTCAACCAGCCTCCACGATACACGCTATGGCGACGGGACCGTAGCCAAACCCGCACCACGGTATCCCGGCGGCGGCGCTCAAAATCCCCCGCGCGAGCCGATCACGCCGCCGACGATGGCGGCCAGCGCCAGTATCAGCAGCACGGCGTGCATCCCGAGGAACGCCGCGGGCTCGTGGACCAGGCCCAGCTTGG